>NZ_JBFBBR010000005.1:387056-578854 GCF_040682795.1 Streptomyces sp. NPDC051105
GGGGAGGCTTTGGTGCCGGCGGTGAGCCGCGGCGACGGCAAGGTGGGCTTCCGTGACGCCCTGCCGCCGCGGTGGCAGGGCTCGCTTCCGCGACGGTGGGGGTGGGGGTCCGTGACCGTGGGGTTGGGGTGTGGGGTTCCGGGGGCCTGCGTCGCGTCGGGTGCTGTCGTGTCAACGCGTGAGCGCCGCTGCCGCGTTCCGGTCGGGTCGGGGGAACTCGGCAGCGGCGCTCGTACGTTGACGCTGCGACGCGGTGACGGACGGCTCAGCGGCCGGTGCCGCCGTCGGCGTTGGGGCCGTCGTAGTCCTCGCCGTAGGCGCCCTTGGCGGGGCGGCGACGGCGCATGGGCGGCTCGACGCCGTCGGCGAGGCGGCGGGCGGTGAGCAGGAAACCGGTGTGGCCGATCATCCGGTGGTCGGGACGGACGGCCAGGCCCTCCACGTGCCAGTTGCGGATCATCGTCTCCCAGGAGGTCGGCTCGTTGAAGCAGCCGATCTCGCGGATGGACTCGACGGTCCGCGCGAGCTGGGTGGTGGTGGCGACGTAGCAGCACAGGATGCCGCCGGGCACGAGTGCCTTGGAGACGGCTTCCAGGCACTCCCAGGGCGCGAGCATGTCGAGGATGACACGGTCGACGTCGGTGTCCGAGAGGTTGTCCTGGAGGTCGCCGACGGTGAGCTGCCAGGCGGGGTGCGGACCGCCGAAGTAGCGCTCCACGTTCTGCTGGGCGATCTCGGCGAAGTCCTCGCGGCGCTCGTAGCTGTGCAGCATGCCCTGGTCGCCGATGGCGCGCAGCAGGAAGCTGCTGAGCGAGCCGGAGCCGACGCCGGCTTCGACGACGCGGGCGCCGGGGAAGATGTCGGCGAAGGAGAGGATCTGCCCCGCGTCCTTGGGGTAGACGACGGCGGCCCCGCGGGGCATGGACAGGACGTAGTCGGGGAGCAGGGGGCGCAGCGCGAGGTAGGCGACGTTGCCGGTGGTGCGGACAACGCTGCCCTCGGGAGCGCCGATCAGTTCGTCGTGCGGGAAGGAGCCCTTGTGGGTGTGGAAGTTCTTCCCGGCTTCGAGCGTGAACGTGTAGTGGCGGCCCTTGGGGTCGGTCAGCTGAACCTGGTCCCCGACCTTGAAGGGCCCGCGCCTGCGGGCGGCACCGGTCGGTTCGGACATGTGAACAGCCTACCGGGGTTTGTGGAGGCCACCGACCACGGGGAACGCGCACCGCCTGGGCGGAGCGGCGCTCAGCTGGGGCGGGCCATGGCCCGGACGAAGGCGCGCTCGACGTCGGCCGCCGACAGGACTCCGTAGATCTCGCCGGTCTCCTCGACCACCAGGTACTCGGTGGCGGGGGTGGCGCGCAGCACGTCGAGGAGGTCCTCTCCCGCCAGTTCCGCGGAGACGCGCATGCCGTCGGTGAGGTCCTGGGCGAGGCCGCTGACGGCGACCCAGGGGCGGCGGTGCTCGGGCACGCCGACGATGGCGGCCTCGCGGACCAGGGAGAGGGGGTTGCCGTCGGCGTCGACGACGACCAGGGCGCGGGCCCCGGCGGCGTTGGCGCGGCGCAGGGCCTCGGAGAGGGGGGTCTCGGTCTCCACGGGGACGGCGCGGCGGGTGAGGGTGCGGGCGCGCAGCTCCGGGAGGTGCTCGCGCAGCCTCGCCATGCGCAGGCTGTTGCCGGCGCCGGTCCAGATGATCGCCGCCAGGACGGCGGCGAGCAGGCCGTCGGTGAGGGCGTCCATCCCGTTGGCGTCCTCGGCGCCGCCGCCGAAGGCGCCCGAGTAGTTGAGCAGCGGGAGGCCGATCAGGACGGCGACGGCGAGGGCGCGGCCGACCCAGGCGGCGGCGACGGTGCCGCTCATGGGCCTGCCGGTGATCTTCCAGACGACGGCGCGGAGCATCCGGCCGCCGTCGAGGGGCAGGCCGGGCAGGAGGTTGAAGATGGCCACGATGAGGTTGGAGACCATCAGGCCGGCCAGCAGGACGCCGGGGACCGTGCCGGGCTCGACGGGTTGCATGGCGAGGTAGAAGAGGCCGGAGAGGGCGAGGGAGAGCAGGGGGCCGACGAAGGCCAGCACGAACTCCCGCCCGGGGGTCTCCGCCTCCTTCTCGATCTCGGAGACGCCGCCGAAGAACTGCAGCTGGATGCGGCGGACGGGGAGTTTGAAGCGGATCGCGGCGACCGTGTGGGCGAGTTCGTGGACCAGGACGGAGGCGTAGAAGGCGATGGCGAAGAAGAGAGAGACGAGGTAGCGGGCGGCGCCGAGTTCGGGCAGCACGCGGTCGAGCTGGCCGCCGAAGACCCAGGTGATCAGCGCGGCGACGATGAACCAGCTGGGGGCGACGTACACGGGTACGCCGAAGGGCCGCCCCATGAGCAGCCCGCCGCCCGGTTCCCTGGGCCGCCGCGGCGGCTGCCCCTTCGCCATACCGGAGTGCTCGTGACCATGGCCGCCGAACTCGTCGTCGCCGGTGGCGCCGGACTCGTCGGGGCCGGACTCCTCGGGGCCGGAGACGCCGGGGCCGGAGACGCCGGAGGCACCGGACTCGTCCGGGCCGGAGACGCCGGAGGCACCGGACTCGTCAGGGTCGGACGGGCCGGGGCCGGAGGTGCCGGGGGTGGGGGTTTCGTCGGTGGCGGAGGCCGGTGGTTCGGAAGGCGTCTTCGGGTTCTTGTTCTCCGGGGTGGGCGTCTCGGCGGGCGGTGCGGGCTCCGACTCCGGTTTCCCGGTGTCGGCGGGTGTCCCGGCCCGTGGCGGAGCCGTCGGGGCGTCGGTGGGGTCCGGGCCTCCGTCGTTGGTCGGGGCCGTAGGACCTGCGGGCCGCTCGGTCGGTTCGGCGTCGTCCGACCGGGGCTGCCCGCTCCCGCCGCTCACGTCCACGGTGTCCCCTCGTTAGAAGCATCGTCTCCGGTCGATGGTATGCGGCCGTCGTGACGCGTTTCGCCCCGGCACCCCTTGTGTTGGCCGGGGCGTCGCGCGGGTTGGGTGACTGTCAGTGGCGGGCCGTATGGTCTGTGGTCATGGAGAGCAGCATCGAGGACGCCTCGCCGGCTCAGGACGCAGCCGTCGCTCAGGGGGAAGGGCCGGTCACGGCGGTGCGGGCGGCGGCGGCCGGTCCGCCGGCCTCGCTGTCGCCGTCGCGGGCCAGTGACTTCATGCAGTGTCCGTTGCTGTACCGGTTCCGGGTCATCGACCGGCTGCCGGAGAAGCCGAGCGAGGCGGCGACCCGGGGGACGCTGGTGCACGCGGTCCTGGAGCGGCTCTTCGACGCGCCGGCCACGGAGCGGACGGTGCCGCGGGCCAAGTCGCTGGTTCCGGGGCAGTGGGACCGGCTGCGGGAGAGCAGGCCGGAGGTCGGTGAGCTGTTCGCGGACGATCCCGAGGGCGAGCGGCTGGCCCGCTGGCTGGGTGAGGCGGAGCAGCTCGTCGAGCGCTGGTTCACGCTGGAGGATCCGTCGCGGCTGGAGCCGGTGGAGCGGGAGCTGTTCGTCGAGACGGAGCTGGAGTCGGGGCTGCGGCTGCGCGGGATCATCGACCGGGTCGACGTCGCGCCGACGGGTGAGGTGCGGATCGTCGACTACAAGACCGGCAAGGCGCCGCGACCGGAGTACGCCGAGGGCGCGCTGTTCCAGATGAAGTTCTACGCCCTGGTGGTGTGGCGGCTGAAGAACGTGGTGCCGAGGCGGCTGCAGCTGGTCTACCTCGGCAGCGGTGACGTGCTGACGTACGACCCGGTGCTCGCCGATCTGGAGCGGGTGGAGCGCAAGCTGCTCGCGCTGTGGGAGGCGATCCGGCAGGCGACGGAGTCCGGGGAGTGGCGGCCGCGTCCGACGAAGCTGTGCGGCTGGTGCGACCACCAGGCGCACTGCCCGGAGTTCGGTGGCACTCCCCCGCCGTACCCGCTGCCGGTCAGGTCGGCGGAGTCCGGGGACCTTCCGCAGGGCAGAATGGGCGCGGACTAGCGAAGGAGACTCACCGTGGCCATCCGCGTCCTACTGGTCGACGACCAGCCACTGCTGCGAACCGGATTCCGGATGATCCTGGAGGCCGAGCAGGACATCGCGGTCGTGGGCGAGGCCGGAGACGGCCTCCAGGCTCTCGACCAGGTGCGCGCCCTCCAGCCGGATGTGGTGCTGATGGACATCCGTATGCCCCGGATGGACGGCGTGGAGGCGACGCGGCAGATCACCGGTCCCGGCCGGGACGGCCCGGCGAAGGTGCTGGTGCTGACCACGTTCGATCTCGACGAGTACGTGGTGGAGGCGCTGCGCGCGGGCGCCAGCGGCTTCCTGCTGAAGGACGCCCCGGCCAACGAGCTGGTGCAGGCGATCCGGGTGGTGGCGGGCGGCGAGGCGATGCTGGCGCCGAGCATCACGCGCCGGCTGCTGGACAAGTACGCCACGCATCTGCCGTCCGGCGAGGAGCCGGTGCCGGACACCCTGCACACGCTCACCGACCGTGAGGTGGAGGTACTGAAGCTGGTCGCGCGGGGTCTGTCGAACGCGGAGATCGCCGCCGATCTGTTCGTCAGCGAGACCACGGTGAAGACCCATGTGGGGCATGTGCTGACCAAGCTGGGGCTGCGGGACCGGGTGCAGGCCGCGGTGTACGCGTACGAGAGCGGTCTGGTGCGGCCCGGCGCGCAGTAGGCCGAGGAAACGGCAAGGGCGCCCCCTCTCCGTGGAGAGGGGGCGCCCTTCGCGTCGTGTGACCGGTCGTCAGCTGCTGGAGCCGCGGCCGAGCTCCCACAGCTGGAGGCTGGCGGAGGAGTTGAGGGCGTAGGCGACGCCCGTGATGTCGTCGCGGGCGGCGACGAACTGCTTGCCCTGCCACAGCGGCAGCACCGGGACGTCGTCGGCGACGTCGTCCTGGATCTCGGTCAGGCTGCCGGAGGCGCTGGCCCGGTCGGCCGTGCGGCGGGACTCCGGGATCAGCGTGTTGATGATCCGGTTGTTGGTGTAGGGCGACTTGAGGAAGTTGTCCTTGTCGAGGAACGGCGCGAGGAAGTTGTCGGCGTCCGGGAAGTCGGGGAACCAACCCATGCCGTAGACGTCGTAGTCGCCCTTGCGTTCGGCCGTCTGGTACTTCGACCAGGGGGTGCCCTCGATGCTGACGTCGAACAGGCCGCTGTCGTTGAGCTGCTGCTTGAGGACCTCGAACTCCTGCTTGGTGGCCGGACCGTAGTGGTCGGTCGTGTAGTGCAGCGTGAGCTTCACCGGGGTGGTGATGTTCGCCGCCGTCAGCAGGCTCTTGGCCTTGGAGACGTTCGGGTCGCCGTACTTGTTGAAGAAGGAGTTGGAGTGCCCGGTCACGGAGGCCGGGACCAGCGAGTACAGCGGCTCGGCCTGGGTGCCGTACACCTTGGCGACGAGTTCGTCACGGTTGATGACCTGGGCCATGGCCTGGCGGACGGCCTTGGACTTGACCGTGGGCGCGTCGGTGTTGAAGCCGAGGTAGCGGATCTCCAGGCCGGACATCTCGACGAGGTCGACGTTGGCGTCGTCGCCGGTGTCGAGCTTCTTGATCTGGGACGGCGACATGGTGCGGGTCATCAGGTCGATGTCGCCCTTGTCGATGGCCTCGCCCATGGCGTCGGCGTCCTTGTACGAGCGCATGACGACCTGCTCGTTGTTCACCTTCACGCTGCCCTTGTAGTTGGGGTTCTTGGTGAAGGTGGCGGAGACGATCTCGTCGTTCTTGACGTCGGCCTTGAAGGTGTAGGGCCCGGAGCCGTCGATGTCGAAGCCGTCGCGGAGCTTGCCCTTCTCGTAGTCCTTCGGGTTCACGATGCCCGCGACCGGAGTGGACAGCTTGTACGGGAAGGTGGCGTCGGGGGTCTTGAGGTGGAAGATGACCTCGCGGTCGCCCTGGGTCTCGATGGTGTCGATGTTCGAGAGGAGGGCGTAGACGCCGGTGTCGGACTTGATTCGCAGGGCGCGCTGCATGGACCACTTGACGTCCTCGGCGGTGACGGCGTTGCCGTCGGAGAACTCCAGGCCCTCGCGCAGCTTGCAGGCGTAGCGCTCACTGCCGCTGTCGGTGAAGGAGCAGCTCTCGGCCGCGTCGGGGACCGGGTCGCCCTCGCCCTTGGGCTGGCTCATCAGGGTCTGCACCGTCTGACGCAGGATGTTCCAGCCGCCGACGTCGTAGGAGTAGGCGGGGTCGACCGGCGCCGGGGCGTCCTTCGTGGCGGTGAACCGGTCGGTGGTGCCGACGACGATCGCGCCGTCACTCGCGCTGCCACTGCCGGATCCACCGCACGCGGCGAGAACCGGAGTGAGCAGGCCGATCACAGCCGGCAGCACCAAAGTCTTGCGGTTCATGCTCGAAGTTCTCCAGAGCTGTTCGAGTCCGTGTATCCGGCATGCAGGGGTGTCGAAGCGGACCACGGGGGTAACGGCGATGTTCTCGCGATGAGATTAGTCCGCGCCCGCAGGAGGGTTCACGGGCGCATGAGTTGAGGTCCCATCACGCAGTGGAACCGGCTGCGGACAGACCGAAAACCCGACGGCGGCAGGATTAGTGCAGCCTCCCCCCAATCGGGACACAAGGGTGCCTGAATTCCTCCCGATCAGGGGGGAAGCGGCACACCCGGGCAACGTTGTCGACCCCCGTGCACGTGGGGAACGTCACACGCGCAAGCCGAGGGGTGGGGATCGGAATTCAGCCGGTTGAACAGTTGCGAATTTCGTTGAATGACCTACGCCGGGATTTCACCCAATGCTCTTCGCACGCTGGGTGAACGGCTAGCGCATTTCCGTCATCAGCCCGCGCAGGAATGCCAGGTCGACCTCTTCCAGGGAAGTGACCACGGTGCGCCGCTCGGCCGGGGCGATGGGCGCGACCGACGGTACGGCCACCACCTGGCACCCGGCGGCCTCGGCCGCGGCGACACCGGTCGCGGTGTCCTCGACGACCGCGCATCTGGCCGGATCGACCCCGAGGCCGGCGGCGGCGAGCAGATACGGGTCCGGATAGGGCTTGGTGCGGGAGACCTCGTCGCCGGCGACGGACAGGGTGAAGTGCTCGGGGCCCAGCGAGGTCAGGACACGGTCGATGATGCGCCGGTGCGAGGCGGAGACCAGGGCGGTGGGAATCTGCTGCTCGTAGAGTTCGGCGAGCAGCCGCTTGGCGCCCGGCATCAGCGGCAGGGCGGTGCCGATGCGCTGCTCGAAGCCGTCGTTGAGCAGCACGCTGAGTTCGGCGAGCGTGATGGCCGCTCCGGTGGCCTCGATGAGGAACCCGGCGCTGCGGGTCATGGGGCCGCCGACCACGACATGGCGCCAGGACTCGTCGAGGGGGTGGCCGAGGTGGGCGAAGACCTCGACCTCGACGTCCCACCAGAAGCCCTCGGTGTCCACCAGGGTGCCGTCCATGTCGAGGAGCACCGCCTGAAGTGCCGAGCCTTCCGCCGTACGGGTTCCGAGCGCGGGGACCGTACTGGTCATCCGGGCGCACCTCCTTGAGGGACGACCAGGCCGGTTCCCATGCGGGGAACCGGCCTGCTGTGGACCGACCAGTGTACGACTTATCGGATCAGTGTGCTGTGTGGGACACGTCTCCGTGTCGCCGTACCGCTCACCGTGCGTTGAAGTACTTCGCCTCCGGGTGGTGGATCACGATGGCGTCCGTGGACTGCTCGGGGTGGAGCTGGAACTCCTCGGACAGCTGGACGCCGATCCGCTCGGGCTGGAGCAGGTCGGCGATCTTGGCGCGGTCCTCCAAATTCGGGCAGGCGCCGTAGCCGAGGGAGAAGCGGGCGCCCCGGTACTTCAGGGCGAACATGTCCTCGACGTCGCTCGGGTCCTCGCCGGCGAAGCCCAGCTCCGCACGGACGCGCGCGTGCCAGTACTCGGCGAGTGCCTCCGCCAACTGGACGGACAGGCCGTGCAGTTCGAGGTAGTCGCGGTAGGAGTTGGCCTCGAAGAGCTCGGCGGTCCGCTCGCCGATGCGGGAGCCGACGGTGACGACCTGGAGGCCGACCACGTCCGTCTCCCCCGACTCCTCCGGGCGGAAGAAGTCGGCGAGGCACAGCCGGCGGCCGCGGCGCTGGCGGGGGAAGGTGAACCGGGTGCGCTCGTTGCCGCGTTCGTCCAGGATGATCAGGTCGTCGTCCTTGGAGACGCACGGGAAGTAGCCGTAGACCACGGCCGCTTCCAGGAGGTTCTCGGTCTGGAGCTGGTCCAGCAGTCCGCGCAGCCGGGGGCGGCCGTCGGTCTCGACGAGTTCCTCGTACGACGGGCCCTCGCCGGTGCGGGCCTGCTTGAGACCCCACTGGCCCTTGAAGAGGGCGCCCTCGTCGAGCCAGCTCGCGTACTCCTTGAGCTGGATGCCCTTGATGACGCGGGTGTCCCAGAACGGCGGGGTGGGCACCGGGTTGTCGACGGCGACGTCGGAGCGGACGTGGCCCTCCTCGGGCCGCTCCTCGGCCTCGACGGTGGCGGTCGGCCGCACCCGGCGCTGCTTGAGTTCCGGCAGGCTGGCGCCGGGCACTCCGCGCTTGACGCCGATGAGCGCGTCCATCAGGCGCAGGCCCTCGAAGGCGTCGCGGGCGTAGCGGACCTCGCCCTCGTAGATCTCGTACAGGTCCTGCTCGACGTAGGAGCGGGTGAGGGCGGCGCCGCCCAGGATCACCGGGTAACTGGCCGCCAGGCCTCGCTGGTTGAGCTCCTCCAGGTTCTCCTTCATGATCACCGTGGACTTGACCAGCAGGCCTGACATGCCGATGACGTCGGCCCGGTGCTCGTCGGCGGCCTCCAGGATCGCGGAGACGGGCTGCTTGATGCCGAGGTTGACGACGTTGTAGCCGTTGTTGGACAGGATGATGTCGACGAGGTTCTTGCCGATGTCGTGGACGTCGCCGCGCACGGTGGCGAGCACGATGGTGCCCTTGCCCTCGGCGTCCGACTTCTCCATGTGCGGTTCCAGGTAGGCGACCGCGGACTTCATGACCTCGGCGGACTGGAGGACGAACGGCAGCTGCATCTGGCCGGAGCCGAACAGCTCGCCGACGACCTTCATGCCGTCCAGCAGGGTCTCGTTGACGATGTCGAGGGCGGGGCGGTCCTGGAGCGCGGCGTCCAGGTCGGCCTCCAGGCCGTTCTTCTCGCCGTCGATGATGCGGCGCTTGAGGCGCTCCTCCAGCGGGAGGGCGGCCAGTTCCTCGGCCTTGCCGGCCTTGAGGGACTTGGCGGTGGCGCCCTCGAAGAGGGCCATCAGCTTCTGGAGCGGGTCGTAGCCCTCGGTGCGGCGGTCGTAGACGAGGTCGAGGGCGGTCTGCACCTCCTCCTCGGAGAACCGGGCGATCGGCAGGATCTTGCTCGCGTGCACGATGGCCGAGTCCAGGCCCGCCTTGACGCACTCGTCGAGGAAGACGGAGTTCAGCAGGATGCGGGCGGCCGGGTTGAGGCCGAAGGAGATGTTGGACAGGCCGAGCGTGGTCTGGACGTCCGGGTGGCGGCGCTTGAGCTCGCGGATCGCCTCGATGGTGGCGATGCCGTCGCCCCGGGACTCCTCCTGACCGGTGCAGATGGTGAAGGTCAGGGTGTCGATGAGGATGTCCGACTCGTGGATGCCCCAGTTCCCGGTCAGGTCCTCGATCAGCCGCTCGGCGATCTCGACCTTCTTCTCGGGGGTGCGGGCCTGGCCCTCCTCGTCGATGGTCAGCGCGATCAGCGCGGCACCGTGCTCGCGCGCCAGCGCGGTGACCTTGGCGAAGCGGGACTCCGGGCCGTCGCCGTCCTCGTAGTTGACGGAGTTGATGACGGCGCGGCCGCCGAGCTTCTCCAGTCCGGCCTGGATGACGGGGACCTCGGTGGAGTCAAGGACGATCGGCAGCGTGGAGGCGGTGGCGAAACGGCCGGCCAGCTCCCGCATGTCGGCGACGCCGTCCCGGCCGACGTAGTCCACGCAGAGGTCCAGCATGTGGGCGCCCTCGCGGATCTGCTCGCGGGCCATCTCCACACAGTCGTCCCAGCGGGCGTCCAGCATGGCCTCGCGGAACTTCTTGGAACCGTTGGCGTTGGTGCGCTCACCGATGGCCAGGTACGAGGTGTCCTGGCGGAACGGGACGGTCTGGTAGAGGGAGGCGGCGCCGGGCTCGGGGCGCGGGCTGCGCTCGGGCGGGGTGACGCCCCGGACCCGCTCGACGACCTGGCGCAGGTGCTCGGGGGTGGTGCCGCAGCAGCCGCCGATGAGGGAGAGGCCGTAGTCCCGTACGAAGGTCTCGTGGGCGTCGGCCAGCTCCGAGGGGGTGAGCGGGTAGCTGGCGCCGTCCTTGCCGAGGACGGGCAGGCCGGCGTTCGGCATGCACGACAGCGCGATACGGGAGTGCCGGGAGAGGTAGCGCAGGTGCTCGCTCATCTCGGCGGGGCCGGTGGCGCAGTTCATGCCGATCATGTCGATGCCGAGCGGCTCCAGCGCGGTGAGCGCGGCGCCGATCTCGGAGCCCAGCAGCATGGTGCCGGTCGTCTCGACGGTGACGGAGACGATGATCGGGACGTCCAGGCCGGCGATCTCGCGGGCGCGGTGGGCGCCGATCACGGCGGCCTTGGTCTGGAGCAGGTCCTGGGTGGTCTCCACGATCAGCGCGTCCGCGCCGCCCGCGATCAGGCCCTCGGCGTTCTGCTGGAAGGCGTCGCGGATCGTGGTGTACCCGATGTGGCCGAGGGTGGGCAGCTTGGTGCCGGGGCCGATGGAGCCGAGCACCCAGCGCGGGCGGCCGTCGCGGGCGAGATAGCCGTCGGCGGTCTCGCGGGCGATCCGGGCGCCCGCCTCGGAGAGTTCGTAGACGCGCTCGGGGATGTCGTACTCGGCCATCGCCGCGTAGTTGGCGCCGAAGGTGTTGGTCTCGACGCAGTCCACGCCCACGTCGAAGTACGCCTCGTGGACCGAGCGGACGATGTCGGGGCGGGTCAGGTTCAGGATCTCGTTGCAGCCCTCCAGCTGCTGGAAGTCGTCGAGGGTGGGGTCCTGAGCCTGGAGCATGGTGCCCATGGCTCCGTCGGCGACCACCACACGGGTGGCGAGCGCCTCTCGGAGCGCGGACACACGGGTCCGGCTGTCGGCGGAAGGGGACGGTGGCGACGAGGCCATGAAGGGCTCCCTTGGATGCGACGGCTGTCGGCTATGCGGTCCGTCGGGCCGGGCCCGGGCGTGGACGCACTGCGCCAGCCTAACCGGGTGTGGGCTTGGATGGGCAGGGCGTCCATGTGGCGGACGAGTGAGGGGGCACCGGTGGGGCGGCCGGATGGGCGAGTATGTCGCCCACCATGGCGTCCGCGCCGCGCCCGGGCACCGCGGGTGAGGTGAGCCATGGGGACCACACCTGCGATGGGCAGGGACCACGCCAGGTGTAACAGGTGTCGACCGACCATTAGCGGAGAGTCGACATGGACCGGTAGTGTTCGACATTGCCGAACGACGGTTACGGCAGTCTTACGGCGAGGGTCGTAGGGGACGGAGGCAGGACTGCGATGGCACGGAACATCCAGTCGCTCGAACGGGCGGCCGCGATGCTGCGGCTGCTCGCGGGCGGCGAGCGACGGCTCGGCCTGTCCGACATCGCCTCGTCACTGGGTCTGGCCAAGGGCACCGCGCACGGCATATTGCGCACCCTGCAGCAGGAGGGGTTCGTCGAGCAGGAGGAGACCTCGGGGCGCTACCAGCTGGGCGCCGAGCTGCTGCGGCTCGGCACCACCTATCTGGACGTGCACGAGCTGCGCGCCCGGGCGCTGGTGTGGACGGACGACCTGGCCCGGTCCAGCGGGGAGAGCGTCTACCTGGGCGTTCTCCATCAGCAGGGCGTGCTGATCGTGCACCACGTGTTCCGGCCCGACGACAGCCGGCAGGTGCTGGAGATCGGGGCGATGCAGCCGCTGCACTCCACAGCCCTCGGCAAGGTGCTGTCGGCCTACGACCCGGTGGCGCACAGCGAGGCCCTGGAGGCCGACCGCAAGCCGTTCACCGACCGTACGACCTGCGACCTGGACGCTTTCGAACACATCCTCGACATCACGCGCGCACGGGGGTACGCGGCGGACGTGGAGGAGACCTGGGAGGGTGTGGCCTCGGTCGCGGCCCCGATCCACGACCGGCGGCGCATGCCGGTGGGCGCGGTGGGCATCACGGGCGCGGTGGAGCGGCTGCGCAAGGACGGGGAGCTGCAGCCCGAGCTGATCGCGGCGGTGCGGGACTGCGCCCGGGCGGTCTCCCGCGACCTGGGCGCGGGACGGTTCTGACCACCCTCCGCTGATCATCACTGAGGCCGGTCCGCCTGTCGGCGGACCGGCCTCAGTCGTACTCTGATGTGGACAAAACAGAACAAAAGGGGAGTTCAGCGGGGCTGCCGCAGCACATCCGGCCCGCGATCCCGACAAAGATCGACAACTCACGGCAATCAATAACGATCGCGCTTTCGGTAACAGAACTCTTGACGCACGCGTAACGCCGGGGCGAGACTCCCGTCCATCGGTCGGCATTGTCGAACACCTACCGGCAATACGCGCTAGAGTGTGACAACGCCAAGGGCCGGATTCGCTCTCACCCACGAGGGCGCCAACACCCCGACGGGACTCGGGGTTCGGCTTCCCTGGACGAAGGACAAAGGAGTCGCGGGTGTCCAGCTCCGACATCTTCATCGGCGAGACCATCGGTACCGCCATACTCATCCTGCTCGGCGGTGGCGTGTGCGCCGCCGTCACGCTCAAGGCCTCCAAGGCCCGTAACGCCGGCTGGCTCGCCATCGCCTTCGGTTGGGGCTTCGCCGTCATGACGGCGGTCTACATCTCCGGACCTCTGTCCGGCGCCCATCTCAACCCGGCCGTCACCGTCGCCCTCGCGATCAAGAACAGCGACTGGAGCAACGTTCCGGTCTACTTCGCCGGCCAGCTGCTCGGCGCGATGATCGGCGCGACCCTGGTGTGGGTCGCCTACTACGGCCAGTTCCACGCGCACCTGACCGACAAGGAGATCGTCGGTGGCCCGGGCGCCCAGGCCACCACGGCCAAGGCCGTCGAGGCGCAGGAGAAGGGCGCCGGCCCGGTCCTCGGCATCTTCTCCACCGGTCCCGAGATCCGGAACGTGGTGCAGAACCTCGCCACGGAGATCATCGGCACCGTCGTGCTGATCCTGGCGGTCCTCACGCAGGGCCTCAACGACAAGGGCAACGGCCTCGGTGTGCTGGGCGGCCTGATCACCGCGCTGGTGGTCGTCTCCATCGGTCTCTCGCTCGGCGGTCCGACGGGCTACGCCATCAACCCGGCCCGTGACCTCGGCCCGCGTATCGTGCACGCGCTGCTCCCCCTGCCCAACAAGGGCGGTTCCGACTGGAGCTACGCCTGGATCCCGGTGGTCGGTCCGCTGATCGGCGGAGCGATAGCCGCAGGCATCTACAACGTCGCTTTTGCTTAGAAGCAGACCTCCGCTACCGGCAGACCTCCGCTGAAGCAGCAGACGTACCGCCACACACCACGGATCTTCGAGGAGCACACAGTGACCGACGCCCACACCGCAGGCCCCTTCATCGCCGCGATCGACCAGGGCACGACCTCCAGCCGCTGCATCGTCTTCGACAAGGACGGCCGTATCGTCTCGGTCGACCAGAAGGAGCACGAGCAGATCTTCCCCAAGCCGGGCTGGGTCGAACACAACGCCAACGAGATCTGGACCAACGTCCAGGAAGTCGTCGCCGGAGCCATCCAGAAGGCCGGCATCACCCGCGACGACATCAAGGCCATCGGCATCACCAACCAGCGCGAGACCACCGTGCTGTGGGACAAGAACACCGGTGAGCCCGTCTACCACGCCATCGTCTGGCAGGACACCCGCACCGACGCCCTCTGCCGGGAGCTCGGCCGCAACGTCGGCCAGGACCGCTTCCGCCGCGAGACCGGCCTCCCGCTGGCCTCCTACTTCGCCGGTCCCAAGGCCCGCTGGCTGCTCGACAACGTCGACGGCCTCAAGGAGCGCGCCGAGGCGGGCGACATCCTCTTCGGCACCATGGACACCTGGGTCATCTGGAACCTGACCGGCGGTGTCAACGGCGGCAAGCACGTCACCGACGTGACCAACGCCTCCCGCACCCTGCTCATGAACCTGCACACCACGCAGTGGGACGAGAAGATCGCCGAGTCCATCGGCGTGCCGCTGCAGATCCTGCCCGAGATCCGCTCCTCCGCCGAGGTCTACGGCGAGGTCACCGGCGGACCCCTGGGCGAGCTGCTCGGCGGCATCCCGGTGGCCTCCGCGCTCGGCGACCAGCAGGCCGCCCTGTTCGGCCAGACCTGCTTCTCCGAGGGCGAGACCAAGTCCACCTACGGCACCGGCACCTTCATGGTGATGAACACCGGTGACAAGATCATCAACTCCTACGCGGGCCTGCTGACCACGGTCGGCTACAAGATCGGCGACCAGCCGACGGTGTACGCGCTGGAGGGCTCGATCGCCGTCACCGGCTCGCTGGTGCAGTGGATGCGCGACCAGATGGGCCTGATCTCCACCGCGGCCGAGATCGAGACGCTCGCGCTCTCGGTCGAGGACAACGGCGGCGCCTACTTCGTACCGGCCTTCTCCGGCCTGTTCGCCCCGCACTGGCGCTCCGACGCCCGCGGTGTGATCGCCGGTCTCACCCGGTACGTCACCAAGGCGCACCTGGCCCGCGCGGTCCTGGAGGCCACCGCCTGGCAGACCCGCGAGATCGCCGACGCCATGGTCAAGGACTCCGGCGACGAGCTGATCGCGCTCAAGGTCGACGGTGGCATGACCGCCAACAACCTGCTGATGCAGACCCTCGCCGACGTCCTGGACGCGCCCGTGGTGCGCCCGATGGTCGCCGAGACCACCTGCCTCGGCGCCGCCTACGCCGCCGGCCTCGCCGTCGGCTTCTGGTCCAGCACCGACGAACTGCGCGCCAACTGGCGCCGGGCCGCCGAGTGGACCCCCCGCATGGACGCGGAGACCCGCGACCGTGAGTACAAGAACTGGCTCAAGGCCGTCGAGCGGACCATGGGCTGGATCGACGACGAGAGCTGACGAGAGCGCGCACCGCTCTCACGATCGAGCTCTGACGAGGAGTAAGAACCCGACATGACCAGTCAGTCCACCCTGCAGTCCGTACCTGCCCTGGGGACGCACCCGGCCTCCGGCTCGAACCCGAGCCGGGCCGAGACCAGGGAGCAGCTCTCCAAGGCGTCGTACGACCTTCTCGTGATCGGCGGCGGCATCCTGGGCATCTCCACCGCCTGGCACGCCGCGCAGTCCGGGCTCAGGGTGGCACTGGTCGACGCCGGCGACTTCGCCGGCGCCACCTCCTCCGCCTCCTCCAAGCTCCTCCACGGCGGTCTGCGCTACCTGCAGACCGGCGCGGTGAAGCTGGTGGCGGAGAACCACTTCGAACGCCGTGCGGTCTCCCGCCAGGTGGCCCCCCACCTGGCGAACCCGCTCACGTTCTACCTCCCCGTGTACAAGGGCGGTCCGCACGGCGCGGCGAAGCTCGGAGCGGGCGTGTTCGCCTACTCCGCGCTCTCCGCGTTCGGTGACGGTGTAGGCCACCTGCTCTCGCCCGCGCGGGCGCAGCGGGACGTGCCGGAGCTGCGCACCGAGAACCTGAAGGCCGTGGCCGTGTACGGCGACGACCAGATGAACGACGCGCGCATGGCGCTGATGACGGTCCGCGCGGCCGTCGAGGCGGGCGCGGTCGTCCTCAACCACGCCCAGGTCACCGGCTTGCGCTTCACCAAGGGCCGGGTGACCGGCGCCGATCTCAAGGACGGGGTCTCCGGCGAGGAGTTCGGCGTCAACGCCCGGCTGGTGCTCAACGCGACCGGCCCCTGGGTCGACCACCTGCGCCGGCTGGAGGACCCGAACGCGGCCCCGTCCATCCGTCTGTCGAAGGGCGCGCACCTGGTCCTGAAGCGGACGGCCCCGTGGAAGGCCGCCCTCGCGACCCCCATCGACAAGTACCGGATCACCTTCGCCCTCCCCTGGGAGGACATGCTCCTGCTCGGCACCACCGACGAGGAGTACGAGGGCGACCCGGCGGACGTCTCCGTCACCGAGAAGGACATCGCCCAGATCCTGGACGAGGCCGCGTTCTCGGTCCGGGACCAGCAGCTCCGGCGCGACCTGATCACCTACGCCTTCGCGGGCCTGCGGGTGCTGCCGGGCGGCCCCGGCGACACCGCCAAGGCCAAGCGGGAGACCGTGGTCACCGAGGGCAAGGGCGGCATGCTGTCCGTCGCGGGCGGCAAGTGGACCACGTTCCGGCACATCGGCCGAACGGTGATGGAGAAGCTGGAGGCGCTGCCGGGGCACCCCCTGGGCGACGACTTCGAGCCGATCGCGTCGCTGCCGAAGAAGCTGCCGCTGCCCGGCGTCGCCAACCCCCGTGCGGTCGCCCACCGGCTGCTGGTGGACAACCCGGCCCCCGGCCCGCGCATGGCCGCCGACACGGCCAAGCACCTGGCCACCCACTACGGTTCGCTGGCCTTCGACATAGCCCGGCTCGCCAACGAGCACCCGGAGCTGGCCGAGCGGGTCCACCCGGACGCCCCGGAGATCTGGGCCCAGGTCGTCTGGGCCCGCGACCACGAGTGGGCCGAGACGACGGACGACGTGCTGCGCCGGCGTACCACCCTGACGATCCGCGGCCTGGCCACGGACGACGTCAAGGCCAAGGTCCAGGACCTGCTCGACAAGAAGTGACCCGCCGCGAGGCGGACGAGATACGGGCGGTGCGCCGGGTCCCCTGACCGGTCCGGCAGCCGCTGGAGTCCCGGCCCCGCCGTACCGGGGTCGGGTCTGCGAAGGGGGCGGCCCCTCTCCCCTAGGGAGCCGCCCCCTTCGCGCGCCCGTCGTCGGGCACCGACGGCTGCGGCGTGCACTGGCAGCCGGTCGTCAACGGCGCGCACCGGGGCCGCATATGGCTGATCACCGGCGAGGGGGCGATGCCGTTCGGCGCGGAGTTCGGGTTCACCACGGCCGAGCCGGGCCTCACCGGCCGGGTGCGGCACGCGGCGCCCGGCAAGGAGTGGTTCGACGCGGAGTGAGCCCGCCGCCCGCAGGCCACCGGCAGGCGCTGCGGCTGTGCCTGACCAGGTCGCATAATGTGGCTGAGACATCGGATGTCTCAGCGACGAGGAGGCCGGTATGGCAGTCACCGATGAGGCGATCGAGAAGATCAAGGACATGATCGTCTCCGGTGCGCTGCGCCCCGGTGACCGGTTGCCGAAGGAGAGCGAACTCGCCGCCGAACTCGGCCTGTCACGCAACTCGTTGCGGGAGGCGGTGCGCGCCCTGTCGCTGATCCGGATCCTCGACGTCCGGCAGGGCGACGGCACCTATGTCACCAGCCTGGACCCGCAACTGCTCCTGGAGGCGATGAGCTTCGTCGTCGACTTCCACCGCGACGACACGGTCCTGGAGTTCCTCGCGGTGCGCCGGATCCTGGAGCCGGCCGCGACCGCGATGGCCGCCTCCCGGATCAGCGAGCAGCAACTGGACGCGCTGGCGGCCCAGTTGGACGCGCTGGGTGCTGAACCCTCGGTGGAGGAGCTGGTCGCCTGCGACCTGGAGTTCCACCGGGGCATCGTGCAGAGCTCCGGGAACTCGGTGCTCTGCTCGCTGCTCGACGGGCTGTCCGGGCCGACCACGCGGGCCCGGATCTGGCGGGGCCTGACCCAGGAGGACGCGGTCGCCCGGACCCTGCGGGAGCACCGGGCGATCCTGGCCGCGCTGCGCGACCGGGACGCGGAGGCGGCCCGCTCCTGGGCGACCGTGCACATCGCAAGCGTGGAGCAGTGGCTGCGCAGCAGTTTGTGAAGCGCTTACTACCCGTGAGCGGTTCCTCGCCGAATCGGGGTGTTCGAGGGTGGCGAACGGGGCAGTGATCCGTTCACTCCCCCGTGCAAGGGGGCTGCGGGCGCCCCCGCCGGACGCCGTAAGGTTGGGGCGTACGCGAGGGTACGTCGGAAGGAGGCGCTGGGTGATCGAGCTGGAGGGGGTTCCCGAGCTGATCGACCCAGTCATGGTGGCCGCGTTCGAAGGCTGGAACGATGCCGGCGACGCCGCCTCCACCGCGGTCGCGCATCTGGAGCGGGAATGGAAGGGCGAGGTGTTCGCGGCCCTGGACGCCGAGGACTACTACGACTTCCAGGTGAACCGCCCCACGGTGTGGATGGACGCCGGCGTGCGCAAGATCACCTGGCCGACCACACGACTGTCGGTGGTCCGGGTCGGCGGCGACAAGCCGCGCGACCTGGTGCTGGTGCGGGGCATCGAACCGTCCATGCGCTGGCGCTCGTTCTGCAACGAGCTGCTCGGCTTCGCCCATGAGCTGGGCGTGGAGCTGGTGGTCGTCCTGGGCGCCCTGCTCGGTGACACCCCGCACACGCGTCCCGTGCCGGTCAGCGGGGTCACGTCCGACTCGGACCTGGCCCAGCGGATGGACCTGGAGGAGACCAAGTACGAGGGTCCGACGGGCATCGTCGGCGTCCTCCAGGAGGCCTGCACGCACGCGGGCGTCCCGGCGGTCTCGCTCTGGGCGGCCGTCCCGCACTACGTCTCCCAGCCGCCCAACCCGAAGGCCACGCTGGCGCTGCTGAACCGTCTGGAGGACCTGCTCGACCTGCGGATCCCGCTGGGCGAGCTGCCCGAGGACGCGCGCGCCTGGCAGGTCGGGGTGGACCAACTGGCCGCCGAGGACACCGAGGTCGCGGAGTACGTGCAGACGCTGGAGGAGGCCCGGGACACCGCCGAGCTGCCGGAGGCGTCGGGCGAGGCGATCGCTCGTGAGTTCGAGCGCTATCTCCGGCGCCGGGATGTGAACCCGCCGTCCGGCGGGCACGCCACGGCGGACGGCACCGACAGCGCGTCGTACCTGCGGGACAACCCCAGCGGCAAGACCCGGCCGCCCAGAGCGCCGAAGCCCGACACGCCCGGGACCACGGGGAATCCCGCGGACACGGACGACTCCGCGGACTCCGACGAGGACCTGGGCCCGGAGGGCGAGGACACCTCCGAGGACTGAACGAAGGCCGGACGAGGGGCGGTACGCGTGACGCGTACCGCCCCTTCTTCCTGTCACGCCTCAGGCGTCGACCACGGTGGCGGAGTACGTCGTGCCGGGCGTCGGCGCGGTCGTGAAGCGGGCGTTGGGCCGATAGAGCCTGCCGCCGTACGCGGCGACGTGGTCGAGGCGTCGTGTACCGCGTGCCCGCCGGGGGGGTTGAGCGCGCCCACGCGGCGGAGCCGCACATTGCCGGCATCCCCGCGGCCCTTGGGGGCACGGGGAGGCCGGCGCTTCGTCAGAGGGCCACGCCGAGCAGGGCGTCCACGGCCCGCGACACGACGCCCGGGGCGCCCGGGTCCGTGCCGCCCTCCGTCTGCTGTCGTGCCGCCCAGCGGTCCACCGCCGCCAGTGCCGCCGGCGCGTCCAGGTCGTTGCTCAGGGCCTCGCGGACCTCCTCCACCAGGGCTTCGGCCGGCGGGCCGTCCGGGCGGGAGACCGCTGCTCGCCAGCGGCCGAGGCGGGTGACCGCGTCCGCCAGGACCTGGTCGGTCCACTCCCAGTCCGCGCGGTAGTGGTGGGAGAGCAGGGCGAGGCGGATGGCGGCCGGGTCGACGCCGTCACGGCGCAGCTGGGAGACGAAGACCAGGTTGCCCTTGGACTTGGACATCTTCTCGCCGTCGAGGCCGACCATGCCGGCGTGGACGTACGCCTTGGCCATCGGGAACTCGCCGGTGAGCACCTGGGCGTGCGAGGCGCCCATCTCGTGGTGCGGGAAGGCGAGGTCCGAGCCGCCGCCCTGGACGTCGAAGGTCATGCCGAGGTGGTCGAGGGCGATGGCCACGCACTCGATGTGCCAGCCCGGGCGGCCGAGGCCGAGGGAGCCGCCGTCCCAGCTGGGTTCGCCCTCGCGGGCGGCCATCCACAGCATCGGGTCGAGCGGGTTCTTCTTGCCGGGGCGGTCGGGGTCGCCGCCGCGCTCGGCGGACAGCAGCCGCATGGCGGCTGCGTCGAGGTTGGAGACCTTGCCGAAGTGCGGGTCGGACTCGACGGAGAAGTAGATGTCGCCTTCGAGTTCGTAGGCCGCGCCGAGGTCGCGCAGCCGCTCGACCAGCGGCACGATGCCGGGTATCGCCTCGACCGCGCCTATGTAGTGCCGCGGCGGCAGCATCCGCAGGGCGGTCATGTCCTCGCGGAAGAGGGTCGTCTCCTTCTCGGCGAGGGCGACCCAGTCGACGCCGTCGCGCTCCGCGCGCTCCAGGAGCGGGTCGTCGACGTCCGTCACGTTCTGGACGTAGTGCACCTGCCGCTTGGTGTCGAGCCACACACGCTGAACCAGGTCGAACGCGTTGTAGGTCGCCGCGTGTCCCATGTGGGTCGCGTCGTACGGGGTGATGCCGCAGACATAGATACGGGCGACGGGACCGGGGTCGAGGGTGACAGGACCGCCGGTCGCGGTGTCGTGGATCCTCAGGTCGCGGCCCTGACCAGGCAGGGCGGGGACCTCGGAAGCGGGCCAGGCATGCATGTACATGAGCGTAACCGGACCCGAGTTCGGTATACGAACCGGACCGGGCCAGATGACCGGGAAGGCACCCTTGATCTTGCGTCCGCGATGTGCTGCGGGCCAATCACACGGGCGGCCAGGGGATGGCCGGCCACTCTCCGCTCGGTTCCGGGTGCTTTCCGGTGGTCAGCAGCGCGTCGACACGCGCGCGCGTGGCGTCGAGTTCGACGGCGGTGATCAGCTCGGTCAGCCGGGCCCCCAGTGCCCCGTCGAGGGCCTCACGGAGCTTCGTGAGGGCCTCGACGGCCTCTCCGGTGAGCGACTCCCCCGCCCAGCCCCACAGCAGGGTGCGCAGCTTGTTGTCGACGTTGAAGGTGACCCCGTGGTCGATGCCGTACAGGCGCCCGTCGGCGGTGGGCAGCAGATGGCCGCCCTTGCGGTCGGCGTTGTTGATCACGGCGTCGAGGACGGCGAGCCGGCGCAGCCGCTCGTCGTCGGCGTGCACCAGCAGCGCGGTCCTCCCCTCGCCGACCTCGGCGAACCCGATCGCCTTCCAGCCCGGCTCCGGCTCCTCGGCGTCGACCAGGGCGAGCAGGTCGGCGCTCTCGGGGTCGATGTCGATCCAGAGCTGGCACATGCCCTCGCCGTAGGGCCCGTCGCGCAGGACGGTGGGCGGGACCAGGTCCCAGCCGGTGGCCGCGGCGACCTCGTAGGCGGCGACCTCGCGCTGGGCGAGGGTGCCGTCGGGGAAGTCCCACAGCGGGCGTTCCCCGGCGACCGGCTTGTAGACGCAGGACGCTTCCGCGCCGTCGTGCGCGACCGTGCAGAACAGCGCGGCGTTGGAGGCGTCGCGGATGCGGCCGCGTACCTTCAGCTCACCGTGGACGAGCAGTTCGGCGGGGGTCACGCTCCGCGGCGGTATCCGTTCTGGCGCGGACATACGTGTCCTTCCGGGTCGAGCGGGAGGCTGCACAGCGGGCACGGCGGCCGCCCGGCGTTGACGACGTCCAGGGCGCGCTTGGCGAAGGCCCTGGCCTGCGCGCCGGACAGCCGGACCCGCAGCATCGGGGGCCCGTTCTCCTCGTCCTGCAGAAGCCGCTCCTCGGCCTCGGCGAGGTCCTCGTCGGAGTCGGCGTCCAGTTCCACGAGCGCCTGCGCCTCGACGATCATGCGCTCTTCCTCGCCGTCCCAGGCGAGCGCCATGGTGCCGACGCGGAACTCCTCCTCGATGGGGGTGTCCAGCGGGGCGCTGTCGGCGATCTCGGTGGGTGCGACGGCGGGGACGGCCGCGTTTCCGCCGCTGCGCCGGACGACCTCGTCGAGGAGTTCGTCCATGCGTTCGGCGAGCGCGGCGACCTGGGTCTTCTCCAAGGCCACGCTGGTCGTCCGGGGGCCGGCCGTGGCCTGGAGGAAGAACGTACGGCGTCCGGGCAGTCCGACGGTGCCCGCGACGAAGCGGTCCGGCGGATCGTAGAGGAACACCTGACGGGACACGTCCTGTCTCCATGGGAATCGAAAGTGCGTGGGCTCGGAAGGGCGACTGACCGTGCGGGTTGCCGGTCGGCGACTACGTGGATCGCTTCACCCTACTGCGGCTGACGATCACGGCGCGCCGGCACCGCCACCGACCGGGGCGTCTTCCCCGGGAGGTTCCTCGCGGGGGGCAAGGGACGCGAAATCCCCGGTGTCCCCGAGACGAACGAGAAACGGCCGCAGACGGGTGTAGCGGATCGCGGTGATGGAACACGGTTCGACGGAGATCCGTTGGAAGAGGTCGAGATGCAGACCGAGCGCGTCCGCGACGAGCGACTTGATGATGTCGCCGTGCGAGCACATCAGGTAGACGGCGTCCGAGCCGTGGTCGCGCTCCACGCGCGCGTTCCACTCGCGTACGGCCTCGGCGGCGCGCGTCTGCATGGCGCGCATGGACTCCCCGCCCGGGAAGGCGGCCGCCGAGGGGTGCGCCTGCACCACCTCCATCAGCGGGTCGTCCTTGAGCTCGGCGAGCTTGCGGCCGGACCAGTCGCCGTAGTGGGCCTCCCCGATCCGCTCGTCGGTGTGGGCGGTGAGCTCCGGGCGGGCGTCCAGCAGGGGGCGGATCGTCTCCTGGCAGCGCTGCAGGGGACTGGCGACGACCTCCGAGATCGGCAGACCGGCGAGCCGGCCGGGCAGCGCGGCGGCCTGGGCGGCTCCGCGGTCGTCGAGGGCGACGCCGGAGGTCCAGCCGGCGAGCAGCCCGGAGGTGTTGGCGGTGGACCGTCCGTGCCTTACGAGGATCAGCGTGGGCATGCGGCCCAGGGTAGGCGTTCGCCCGCCCGAGGAGTGCGCCGGTGCCGAGGGGCCGAACGCGCTCGCCGCTTCGGGTCTCCGTTCGCTCGACACCTCGACGCCGACGGGTGCGGCCCGGAGGCGGAAAACGTCACGGAGTGCGGTGTGGACCGAGCGACGGGAGAATACTCTCCGTGATCGTCGACTGTGCCATCTACCGGAACGGGGAGCGGACGGAGACCCCGCAGGACTTCTCCGACGCCCTCGCGGAGGCACGCGCGCGTGGCGACAGTTTTCTCTGGATCGGCCTGTACGAGCCGACGGAGCACGAGTTCGACCTGGTCACCGACGAGTTCGGGCTGCATCCGCTGGCCGTGGAGGACGCCCTGACGGCTCACCAGCGGCCCAAGCTGGAGGTGTACGACGACTCGCTGTTCGTCGTCCTGAAGCCGGTGACGTACGAGCCGCAGAGCGACACGGTGACCTCCGGCGAGCTGATGATCTTTATCGGGGACTCCTTCGTGGTCACTGTGCGCCACGGGACCCCCTCGCCGCTCGGGGACATCCGGCGCCATCTGGAAGAGCAGCACGAGCTGCTCAAGCACGGGCCGACGGGGGTGCTGTACTCGATCTCCGACGCGGTCGTCGACAACTACCTGGAGGTCGCGACCGAGCTGCAGACCGACCTGGAGGAGCTGGAGACCGAGGTGTTCTCGCCGAGCGGCGGCGGCTCCCGGCACACCGCGTCGCGGATCTACACGTTCAAGCGGCAGATCCTGGAGTTCCGCCGGGCCACCGTGCCGCTGGCCGTGCCGATGACCAAGCTGGCGGGGGTGGGCTCTTACAGCAGCGGCCTGACGGTGCCCTTCGTGCGCGAGGACGCCCGCCCCTTCTTCCGGGACGTCAACGACCACCTGCTGCGCGTGAACGAGGGCGTGGAGGGCCTGGACCGGCTGGTCTCCGACGTCCTCAGCGCCCATCTCGCGCAGATGAGCGTGCGGCAGAACGACGACATGCGGAAGATCTCCGCGTGGGCGGCCATGGCGGCGGTCCCCACACTGATCGCGGGGATCTACGGAATGAACTTCGACCACATGCCCGAGCTGCACTGGTTCTGGGGATACCCGGCGGTGATCCTGGTCATGGCCTCCCTGGAGCTGACGCTGTACCGGCTGTTCAAGCGCCGCGGCTGGATGTGAGGCGCGCGGCGGCCGGGCGCCCGCCTCCCCCCGCTCAGGCGAGTTCGGGGGCGCGGCTGGCGGGGGTGGCGGGCCGCCCAGGGCGTTCCTGTGCTCCGGCATCCGCAGCGACACCATCCGGCGCCGGCCGACGGCGCGCTCCCAGGCGTAGACGGCGTGGATGCCGCACGCGAGGAGCGCGGACCTGCCCTTCGGCCAGCCGAGGACGCGGCCCATGCGGACAGTCTCTTGGCCGAAAGCGTCGTGGGCACCCCTCCGGAGGACTCACCAGACCCGCAGAGATCGAGTCGAATGCCGCATCCGGACAGCCCCAACAGCTGTGCGGACGAACTTCGGCCGAAAGGAGGAGCACCGGGGTCACACCGGGGGCGTAACCGGGCGGGCGCGGGCGCGTTGTTCTCCGTGACGGCCGTGGCGGGGAAGACCCCCGAGCCCCCACCACGGCCGGGGACTTCTCTCTCGCCGAGGCGCTTACGCGAGCCCGGCGCGCTCCAGGGCCTCGGCGCCGGCCCGCAGCGAGGCGAGCCGCTCGTCCAGGGCGAATCCGGCGGGCGCCAGGGACAGCGTGGTGACCCCGGCGGCCGCGTAGGCCTTCATCCGGTCGGCGATCCGGTCCACGGAACCCAGCAGCGTGGTCTTGTCGATCAGGTCGTGCGGAACGGCGGCCGCGGCCCCGTTCTTGTCCCCGGACAGGTACTTGTCCTGGATCTCGGCGGCCTCCTGCTCGTACCCCATGCGCTGGGCGAGATGGTTGTAGAAGTTCTGCTTGCGGCTGCCCATGCCGCCGACGTACAGGGCGGTGTACGGCCGGAAGGTGTCGGCGAGCGTGGCCACGTCCTTGTCCTCGCCGACGGCGAGCGGCAGCGTCGGGCAGATGTCGAACCCGTCGAGGGTCTCGCCGGCCTTCTCCCGCCCCGCGCGCAGGTACTTCACGGCCGTCTCCTCCAGGTGCTCGGCGGAGGGGAAGATCAGCAGGGCGCCGTCGGCGATCTCACCGGTCTGCTCCAGGTTCTTCGGCCCGATGGCGGCGATGTAGACCGGGATGTGCTCGCGCTCCGGGTGCACGGTCAGCTTGATCGGCTTGCCGGGACCGCCCGGCAGCGGCAGCGTCCAGTGCTCGCCCTCGTACGACAGCCGCTCGCGGCTCATCGCCCTGCGCACGATCTCCACGTACTCGCGGGTGCGGGAGAGCGGCTTGTCGAACTTGACGCCGTACCAGCCCTCGGAGACCTGTGGGCCGGAGACGCCGAGGCCGAGCCGGAAGCGGCCCTTGGACAACGAGTCGAGCGTCGCGGCGGTCATCGCGGTCATCGCGGGCTGCCGGGCCGGGATCTGGAAGATGGCCGAGCCGACGTCGATCCGCTCGGTCTGGGCGGCGACCCAGCTGAGTACGGTGGCGGCGTCGGAGCCGTAGGCCTCGGCGGCCCAGCAGACGGCGTACCCGAGCCGCTCGGCCTCCTGCGCCACGGCCAGATTGTCCCCGTCCATCCCGGCACCCCAGTAGCCGAGGTTGATCCCGAGCTTCATGGCCGATCCCCTTACCGATCAGTAACGTCGCTGTTGCGGAGACCTTAGCGCGGTCATGGGCGGGTGGGGGATCGGTCGTGGCCCGGCCGCGCGTCGTGGGGACTGGTCGCACCCACGCGGCGGAGCCGCGTATCGGTACTGCCCCGCGCCCCTGGGCAGGGCGGCTCCCGCCTCCTGCAAACGTACCGCTGCCTCGTGAAATCGGTTATCCACAGGCAACCCAACGCACCAACTCTGGCCAGTAATCTCGCGGGCATGGAGCAGAGGCATCTCGGCCGTACCGGCCTGCGCGTGTCCCGGATCGGGCTCGGCACCCTCACCTGGGGCCGGGACGTCGACGAGCACGACGCCGCGGACATGCTGAAGGCGTTCTGGGAGGCCGGCGGAACCCTCGTGGACACCGCGGACGTGTACGGCGACGGAGAGGCCGAGTACCTCCTCGGACAGCTCATAGAAGGGCTGGTGCCGCGCCGGGACCTGGTCATCTCGACGAAGGCGGGCAGCGTCCCCGACCCCGACCGCCGTTTCGACGGCTCCCGCGGCCATCTGCTCGCCGCGCTCGACGCCTCCCTGTCCCGCCTGGGCACCGACTACGTCGACGTCTGGCACGTGCACGCCTACGACCCGGACACCCCGCTGGAGGAGACCCTCCAGGCCCTCGACCTGGCCGTGAGCAGCGGCCGCGCCCGGTACGCCGGGGTCTCCAACTTCTGCGGCTGGCAGCTCGCGAAGGCGGCGACCTGGCAGCTCGCGGCGCCGGGCATCCGCACCCGGCTGGCCAGCACGCAGCTGGAGTACTCGCTGCTCCAGCGGGGCGTGGAACGCGAGGTGCTGCCCGCCGCCCTCGACCTCGGCATCGGCCTGCTGCCGTCCTCCCCGCTGGGCCGGGGGGTGCTGACCGCGAAGTACCGCCACTCCACTCCCCCGGACTCCAGAGGCGCCTCCGAGCATCTGGCGCCGTTCGTCGCGCCGTATCTCGACGACACCGCGACCCGGATCGTGGACGCGGTGCAGACGGCGGCGGACGGACTCGCCGTAACACCGCTCCAGGTGGCGCTCGCCTGGGTCCGGGACCGGCCGGGCGTGGCCGCGCCGATCGTCGGTGCGCGCAACGCGCAGCAGCTCACGGGGGCATTGTCAGTGGAGGCGCTTACTCTTCCTGACGAGATCTGCCGGGCCCTCGACGACGTGTCGGCGCCCGTGCACCGCTATCCCGATCACGACTGGAGCACCCTGTGAGCACGGAGCCGGGGCTGGGCGCCACGCCCGAGGCCGACGAGGGCACGACGGCCGGGGGGACGACGGAGACCGACGCCCTCGCCACCACCACCGCCGCGGCAGGCGACACGGCAAGCGACACGCAACCCGCCGACTCCCGGGCGACGGGCACGGACGACGCGGGCGATGCGGGCGATGCGGGCGGGACCGGCACGGACGACGCGGGCGACGGCAGCGATCGGGCCGACGGCGGCATCACGGACACGGGCGGTGCCCCGGAGGCCAATGCAGGCGGAGAGGGCGACGCGGGCAACGGCAGCCGCCTGGCCGAGATCGACGACACCGCAGGCGCGGGCGGTGGCCCGGAGGCCGGCGAGGGCGCTGGCGGCGACCGGGCCGACGGCGGTGTCGCGGGCGCGGCCGGTGGCCCGGAGGGCGGCGCGGGCGACGGCGGTTCGGTGGGTGCCGCGCGGCTGTCCGAGGCCGAGGCCGAGCTGGCCGCACAGCGGGTCGAGCGGGAGCGGATCGAGCGGCGGAAGGCCGAGAAGGCGGGGCCGGTCGAGGCCGGGACCAAGCTCAGTGGCAAGGCGGCCGACCTGCTCGCGGCGATCCGGGCGGTGGAGAGCGGCGAGAAGCCCACGGCCACCGTGTTCGCCGCCCCGGAGCCCGCCCCGCGGCAGGCGTCCGTACCGGAGCCGGCTCACCGGCCCCGGCCCGCACCTGTCGCCGCCGCGCCTGCGGCACCCGCCGCGGAGACGGTCGCGGCGGTACGGGCGTTGCTGACCGAAGGCGGTGCGCCCGAGTCGCTCGCCCCCCAGATCGCCGCCGCCCTCGGTGAGGGCGCGGACGCCCTGCTGCGGGAGGACCCCTGGCAACTGCTCCGGGTCACCGGTGTACGGCCGGACCAGGCGGACGGGTTCGCGCGGGCGCTGCTGGGCGCGGAGTGCGGTCCGGACGACGAGCGGCGTGGCCGGGCGGTCACCGGCTGGCTCCTGGAACAGGCCGCCCTGGCCGGGCACACCGCGCTGGAGATGCCGGCGCTCACCGCCGCGCTGGCCCAGCGGGCGGTACCCGACCCCGAGGCTGCCGTGCAGAGCGCGATCGCCGAGGGAGACGCGCTGGTCTTCCAGGACCCCCTGGATCCGGGCGCTCCCGAGCCCGAGGACGACGAGGAGGAGCGGCCGGTGCGGGTCCTGGTCGCTCTGGAGCGGTACGCGCTGGCCGAGGAGAGCCTCGCCGACGGACTGGCCCGGCTGGTCAACTCCCTGTCCAAGGACGCCGCGGAGCGCTGGGAGGCGGCCGCCACGGCGGCCACCGGCGGCGCGGCCGAGCTGGCGGCGGCGGTCGCCGGACACGGCCTGGTGCTGCATACGGGCGGCGAGGCGGCGCGCGCCGAACCGGCGGCCCTGCTCAGCGCGGCCCGGAGCGCCGGACTGCGTGCCTTCGCCGTCACCCACACCCCGGAGGGACACCGCCGCCTGGCCGCGCCGGCGGACGGCGAGGCGGCGGACGGCGAGGCGCCCGTCGGCACGGTCGCCGGTCTGCTCTCCGGTGCCGAGGGGCCGGGCCGGGACGCCGAGGGTGCCCTGGACCTCGACCTGCTGATCGTGCTGGACGCGCCCCAGCTGGACGTGGAGAGCGCCGCGATGCTCGTGGAGGCGCTGCCCGACGGGGCCCGGCTGGTGCTGAGCGGGGATCCGGCGGTGCTGTGGTCGGCGGGCCCCGGGCGGGTCTTCGCCGACCTGCTGGCGGCCCGGGTGTGCCCGGCGATCGCCTCGCGCACGCCCGACCCCGGCCCGCTCGGCGAACTGGTCTCCGGGATCGGCGCCGGCGAGCTGAACCAGGTTGAGGCGCCAGGCAAGGAGATCGTGATCGTGCCGGTGCGGGACGCGGGCGAGGCGGTGCACCGGACGGTGCAGCTGGTCGCCGACTCCGTCCCGCGCGCCATCGGCGTCCCCGCCGAACAGACCGTGGTGATCACCCCGGGCCACGGCGGCGCGGCCGGCACCCGCGCCCTCAACGCGGCGCTCAAGGAACGGCTCAATCCGGGCCCCGGCCGCTTCGGCGGCTTCGACCCGGGCGACCGGATCGTCTACTCCCCCGCGCCGGGCCGTACGGTCCCGGGCCAGGTGGTGAACGCCGACGCCGACGGACTGCACCTGTCGTGCGCGGGCACGCCCGTCGTCGTACCGAAGGAGCGGGTGGAGCAGGCCGTACGCCACGGCTGGGCGCTGACCGCCCACCAGGCGGTGGCCGGCCACTGGCCCGCCGCGGTCGTGGTGCTGCCCGGGGACGCGGCCCAGTCCCTCAGCCGCCCCTGGGTGTACACGGCGTTCAGCCGGGCGGAGCGGCATCTGTCGGTGGTCCACGGCGTGGAACAGGCCCTGCCGAAGGCGGTGGCCGAGACCCTGCCGAAGCCCCGGACGACCCGCCTGCCACTCCTCCTCAAGGCACAGGCACCGGCGCCCGCCGAAGCCTGACCCGGCCCCACCCCTCTTCCCCGCCGTTCCCGCCGTGTCCCGTGAGCCGGCGGTGCCCGACCGGCCCGAAGGCCCGCACGGCACCGCCGGTCACCGGCGGGTCAGCGTTCGGCGTCCAACGGCTCCAGGTCCTCGTCCTCGTCGAGGTCGAGGACGTCGTCCAGCTCGTCCGCGTCCTCGCTGCGCCCGGTGTGCTCGCCGTCGTCGCCGTCCTCGTCGTCGAACACCGCGCTGACGTCGAACCGGCACACGACCCGCTGCGGTTCGACCCCCTCGAACGGGGCCTCCAGCCACTCACCGGGCTCGGCCTGCTCGTCCGCCGCGGTCACCCACAGGGTGGAGTCGCCCTCCTCCAGGCCGAACTCCTTGTGCCGGGAGGCGATCTCGTCCGGCTCGAACTCGCCGAACAGGATCCCCAGCGCCCCGTGGATCGTGCCGGCGGCGTCCTGGTCCGCGCCGGGAACGTCGCCGTACTCCGCCGCCTCGACCCGCTGGGCCTGCGCCAGCAGCCGCTGGGGTTCCGCCACGGCGTAGTCGCGGCGGATCAGCACGCTGATCGCGTTCGGCTCCTCGGGCCCCGCATACGGTGGCAGCGACTCCTCGGTGCCGGGGATCTCGAAGGGGGTGACCTCGTCGTGGCGGTCGTAGAGCAGCTCGTCGTAGACCTCGGCGGCCGCGGCCAGCTGGTTGAACGCCTCGTAGACAGCCGGGTCGTCCTCCCCCGACCTGCGTTCGACCGCGGCCAGATGGCGATCGAGCGCGGTCTTGACCGCCTCGGCGGCGGCGCGTACCTCGGCAGCGGTGGGCTGCGCAGCATCAGACATAGTGCAGACGCTATCCGTACCGGGCACCAGCCCGCACAATAGATGCGATGCCGGAATACGAATTTGTCGACGTGTACGTGCCTCGCGGGGTGTCCCGCAAGGAGGCGACGCGCCTGCTGACAGACCATGCCGAGTACGGACACTGGGAGTTGGACCGACTGAGCCTCATGCGCGACGGCAGCCGCAGGGTGCGGTTGCGCCGGCGGATCATCCGCCAGGTGCGTGCCACATGGTGAGACTCGCCGCATGACGGAAGGGGCCCCGCATCGACGGGGCCCGCTCCGTTCCGCGCACCGCCGCTGGGGGCGCCCCCTCTGAGACGAGCGTCACGGTCCGTGCGCTACGCCGAGGCGCGCGCCTTTCGGTACAGCACCGCACCCGCGAGCAGCGCGCCGGCGCCCGCCGGCAGCGTGAGGCCCAGCGGCAGGTCACTGCCGGTGTGCGCGAGCTGCGCGGCGGCCGGCCCGGGCTGGGTCACCGAGAGGCTGCCCAGCGGGTCGACGAGGGTGGGGCCGTTACCGGTCGTGACGGTCCCTCCCCCGGAGTGACCGGGCGGCGTACCCGGGTGCTGGCCCGGGTTGCCGGGGTTGCCCGGCTGCCCAGGGTGTCCCGGGGTTCCGGGCTGACCCGGCTGCCCGGGAGTTCCGGGGTGCCCCGGCTGCCCCGGCTGACCCGGCTGCCCGGGCGGGTTGCCGCCGTGCCCGCCGTGTCCTCCGTGCCCCGGAGGCGTCCCGTGCCCCCCGTGCCCGGGAGGGGTCCCGTGTCCGTGCCCCCCGTGTGCGGGCGGCTGCGTGGGGTGACAGTCGCCGGAGTGGCCGGAGCCGCCGGAATGTCCGGAACTCCCCCCGTTGGCGCACTCGTCGCCCACGGCGGTGTTGCCGATCCCGATGACGTTGACGCTGTTCCCGCACACGTTGACCGGGACGTCGATCGGCACCTGCACGGTGTTGCCCGAACCAACCCCGGGCGAGCCACCGGTGTGCCCCCCGGCGTGCGAGCCGCCGTGGGTTCCGTGCCCTCCACCGTGCCCCGGCTGTCCCCCGTACCCGCCGTGGCCGCCGTGGCCGGCGGAAGCACCGCCCCCGCCGCCGTGGTTGGCGCACTTGTTGCCCATCGACGGGTTGAGGGCGCCGACGACGTTCACGGTGTTGCCGCAGACGTTCACCGGAACGTGCACCGGCGCCTGCACCGTGTTCCCGGAGAGCACACCGGCTGAGTCGGTGGCGGAGCCGATGGCTCCCGAGTCGGCATGGGCGTAACCGCCCGCCGCGGCGATCACACCGGTCGCCGCGGCCACTGTCATGAGGCCCTTACGGGTGCCCTGTCGCATTTCTGAATTCCCCCCTGCCTTGGATCCTGACTCTTGCATTTCTCGCGGAAAGAGCCCGCGGAAAAACCGGTCGGCCCCGGAGCGCATGGCGCGCGCTCCGGGGCCGACGGAAAGACGCCCCTCAGGGAGTGGGCGTCACTTGTTGATGCAGGTGTTGCCGAAGGCGGGGTTCAGCAGCCCGATCACCGAGATCGTGTTGCCGCAGACGTTCACCGGGACGTGCACGGGAACCTGGATCACGTTGCCGGAGACGACACCCGGGGAACCCACGGCAGCGCCCTGAGCACCCGAATCGGCGACAGCCAGGCCCGCACCCGCGAGAACCAGACCACCAGTGGCAGCCGCAGCAGCGACGACCTTCTTGAGCATTATTCCTCCTTGTTGGCAATGCGATCCCAAGTAGCGGATCGCATTAGATGTAACGAGGAGGGAGTAATGGAGCTACGAGCTTATCGTCGCATTCACTCTTTTCAGTCGATCTCGCACAGCCGCCCGATTACCTGAAGCCAGGGCTTCACGACGCGTCGATGAAGCGGTCGAGTACCCGCACGCCGAACTGCAGGCCGTCCACCGGCACCCGCTCGTCCACGCCGTGGAACATGCCCGCGAAGTCCAGCTCCGGCGGCAGCTTCAGCGGTGCGAAGCCGAAGCCGCGGATGCCGAGGTCGTCGAAGGACTTGGCGTCGGTGCCACCGGAGAGCATGTAGGGGATCGCCTTGGCGGTGGGGTCCTCGGCCAGCAGCGAGGACTGCATGGCCTCCACCAGGGCGCCGTCGAAGGAGGTCTCCACCGCCTTGTCGGAGTGCACGTCCTCGCGGACAACGTGCGGGCCGAGGATCCGGTCGAGGTCGGCGAGGAACTCGTCCTCGTGCCCGGGCAGGAATCGGCCGTCCACGTGCGCGGTGGCCTCACCGGGGATGACGTTGACCTTGTAACCGGCGTTCAGCTGGGTGGGGTTGGCGGTGTTGCTAAGGGTCGCGCCGATGAGCTTGGCGATGCCGCCGAGCCGGGCCAGCGTCGACTCCATGTCCTCCGGGTCCAGGTCGGTGCCGAGCGCGTCGCCCAGTTCGTCGAGGAAGGCCCGGGTGGTCTTGGTGACCCGTACCGGGAACTTGTGCCGGCCGAGCCGGGCCACGGCCTCCGAGAGCTCGGTGATCGCGTTGTCGCGGTGGATCATCGAGCCGTGCCCGGCGGTGCCGGCCACCTTCAGCTTCATCCAGTGCATGCCCTTCTCGGCCGTCTGGATCAGATAGAGCCGCCGCTGCTCGTTCACCGTGAAGGAGAAGCCGCCCACCTCGCTGATCGCCTCGGTGACGCCCTCGAAGAGGTCCGGGTGGTGGTCGACGAGGTGCCGGGCGCCCCAGGTGCCGCCGGCCTCCTCGTCGGCGAGGAAGGCGAGCACGATGTCCCGGGGCGGCTTCCGGCCGCTGCGCAGCCGGTCCCGTACGACCGCCAGGGTCATCGCGTCCATGTCCTTCATGTCGACCGCGCCCCGGCCCCACACGCACCCGTCGGCGATCTCGCCGGAGAACGGGTGGTGGGTCCAGTCGTCGGCGTTGGCCGGTACGACGTCGAGGTGGCCGTGGATCAGCAGCGCGGGCCGGGTCGGGTCCGCGCCCTCGATGCGGGCCACCGTGGAGGCGCGGCCCGGGTGCGACTCGAAGATCTTCGGCTCGAGCCCGACCTCGGCGAGCTTCTCGGCCACCCACTCGGCGGCCTTGCGCTCGCCCGGCCCGGAGTGGTCGCCGTAGTTGCTGGTGTCGAAGCGGATCAGCTCGCGGCAGAGGTCCACGACCTCGTCCTCGCCGGTGACGCTCCTGGCCGTGTCCGTCTCGCTCACGCTGCTTCCTTCCGCTGTCACTGCCGGCCGGTCCCTGTCATCCTTTCCGTCATCCTCTCTCCCTTCCGGCTCCGAGCCCAAGACCGGTCCCGGTCCGTCACACGCCGTTCACGCCCGCCCGTCCCCGGAACAGGGTGTGATCGGCCACCTCCGAAAGCCTGGTAATGTTTCCTCCGTCGCCGCGAGGGAGACCCCGCGCGACAGACACCTTGTCCGGGTGGCGGAATGGCAGACGCGCTAGCTTGAGGTGCTAGTGCCCTTTATCGGGCGTGGGGGTTCAAGTCCCCCCTCGGACACCACGAAGAAACCCCTGCTGAGCAGGGGTTTCTTGGTTTTCGGGGAGGCGTGCGGGTCAGCCGAGGCGGCCTATTCGGCCGTCCCCGGGGTTCCCGAGGGGCACGGCCGAGGTGAACGCGGAGAGTGCCGCTCGGCCCAGCAGCAGCGCCGGCCCGTGGGGCCGCTTGCTGTCGCGGACGGCGACCGTCGCCCCGTCGACGATCCCGCATTCCACGCAGTCGGACTGTGATGCGGACGCCGAGGACTTCCACCAGGTCACCGGCAGAGTCGACGCGTCGTCAACGTGCTTCATTCGCTATTCGTTCTTCCTTATCTGGGTGATCAGTTCCACCGACGCCTCGACGGACTCGGCGGCAGACGTGAGGCGTTGCCACGCGGCCCGGTGCGTGGAGACCCGATCACGTTCCTCGATGTACAGGGCGGAGGTCAGCCCTTCCTGGTGGACGACGTCCAGGTCCGTGTGCGGACCGAAGCCCAGGATGCTGAAGGTGCCGGTCAGCCCGGCGTGCAGGGGGGCGTCCGAGCGCAACACCTGGATGTTGATGTTCGGGCGCCGCCCCATCGTAAGCAGGCGCCCCAACTGCTCGTACATCAGGGCGGGATCCTCGGTGGTGCAGCGCAGGGCCTGTTCGGAGATGATCGCCCAGAGCGCCAGCGGGTCACTGTCGCGGGTGAGGACGGCCTGGCGTGCCAGCCGTACCTCGACCAGTGCGTCGACCCGTGCCTCGACCGCCTCGGACATGGCGGTCGCCCGGATGATCTCGCGGGCGTACTCGGCCGTCTGGAGCAGTCCGGGGATCATCCCCAACTGCCAGGTGGACACCGTCTCCGCCTCGGCCTCCAGACTGATCAGGTCCTCGTACACCGGGGTGAGGACACCCCGGTACGAGTGCCACCAGTCGCGGCGGCCGCCCTCCTTGGTGAGTGTGATCAGGGCCGCGCGCAGTTCGTCGCTCACGTCGCGGCCGAGTGCGGTGTACAGGTCGAGCAGCGCCTGGATGTCCGCTGCCTTGGGGGCGGTCTTGCCGGTCTCCATCCGGGACAGCTTCGAGGAGACGAACGCGCCTTCGGAGTGCTCCGCGACCTCGTCGAGGGTGAGTTCGCCGCGCAGTTCGCGCAACTTCGCACCGAGCCGTCGCCGGCGCACCGTGGGCGTGCTCACGGATTCCCCCTTCTGTCCGATGAACTGCCCGACAGTCTGCCGTGCCGCCCCCACCCTCGCCACCGGCTCGCAGTTTGTCCCGCAACTCTCCCGCAGAGGTGCGCAATTTTTCACATCACGTGGAACGTATTGCGGTTGACTGTGTCGTGAAGGCACCATGAATCCGGGAAATACGAAAGTGACCGCACTCGCATGGCGAACCACCGTGCCTGCGTTGGGACATGCCCGTGAGGGGATCTACATGATCGAACGCCAGCGGAGCACCACGACCGAAACTCGTGCACTGCAACTCGCCCCGCCGCCCGTCCTGTTACTGGCCAGCGAGCCTCAGTCCGCCAGAGCGGCACGGATGTTCGTGAGCGACTTCATCACCCATCACACACCGGACGCCTCCCGTGACCACATCGAGGCCGTCGCGCTGGTCACCTGCGAACTGGTCACCAACTCCCTGCGGTACGAGACCGACCCGGACGACCCGGTCCGTCTCCTCATCGACACCGACGGCTCCCGGACCCGGGTCGAGGTGCACGATCCGCTGAACCACCGCCCTCGGCTACGGCCCATCTCCGTCGAACGCGACCGCGGGCGCGGCCTGCTGATCCTGGACGCGCTGTGCTCCGGCCGCTGGGGCGTGGGCAATCTGCCCTGGGGCAAGTCCATCTGGGCCGAGGTCAGCGCCGCGTGAACAGCACCGCGTGAACAGCACCGCGTGAACAGCACCGCGTGAACAGCACCGCGTGAACAGCACCGCTCGCTCCGTACCGTCCGATCCACACCGCCCCCCACGGCGACAGCCGGTTCCGCTGCGAACTCCCCTCCCCGCCGCGGCGCCGGCCGTCGTCGTGCGCGCGGTCGAGCCCGTGGAGTGGGCCCGCCTCACGCGCTGTTGACCCTTCTTACGCTGTGTTGGCCCGGCTCACGCTGTGTGTCTCATCTCTCGTCACGTTCGGGGAAGGCCTGGTCAGAGGTGACTTAAGATTCAAGGGACTGCCCCGAACGGCCGCTTTCAAGTGGCCACAAGATGAGCGGGAACCTAGCGTCGTACTAATATTTCCGGCTTGTTACCCAGCCGGAGCCGGACAACCCCAGGCAGACCTGAGGACCCGCCGGCGCCCCGGAGGTTCCGGGAACGAGACGCGAGGACCGGATGGCAGCGATTGACGAGAGCAGCGCTCTCGGCTTGCTCGACGAAGAGATCCGCGAGGAGTTCGGGAACACGGCACGATTCTCGGCGGGAGCCGCGGCCTCGCCGCGCACGCTCGTGGACGTGTTCGAAGCAACGGTACGGACACACCCCGACGAGCCCGCCCTGGACGACGGTACCGCCCAGCTCACCTACCGCGCCCTCGCGGTCGAGGTCGAGCGGCTGCGGCGACGGCTCCACGAGGCCGGGGCCGGGCTCGGCGACCGTGTGGGCGTACGGGTGCCGTCCGGGACCAACGACCTGTACATCGCCGTGCTCGGTGTGCTCGCGGCCGGTGCCGCCTATGTACCCGTCGACGCCGAGGACCCGGATGAGCGGGCCGCGCTGGTGTTCGGGGAGGCCGCGGTCGCGGCCGTGCTCGGCGCCGGGCTGGCGATCGACGTACGGAACCCCGAGGCGGCCAACGCCGCCCTGCGGCCCGGCGTCGAGCACGACGCCTGGATCATCTTCACCTCCGGTTCCACCGGCAAGCCCAAGGGCGTCGCCGTCACCCACCGCAGCGCCGCCGCCTTCGTGGACGCCGAGGCCGCGCTCTTCCTCGCCGAGGAACCGATCGGACCCGGCGACCGGGTCATGGCGGGCCTGTCGGTGGCCTTCGACGCCTCCTGTGAGGAGATGTGGCTGGCCTGGCGCTACGGCGCCTGCCTGGTCCCGGTACCCCGCTCCCAGGTCCGCAGCGGCGCCGATCTCGGCCCCTGGCTGGTCGAGCAGGAGATCACCGTCGTCTCGACCGTGCCGACCCTGGCCGCGCTCTGGGAACCCGAGACGCTCAACGACGTCCGCCTGCTGATCTTCGGCGGCGAGGCCTGCCCGCCCGAGCTGGCGCAGCGGCTGGTCACCGAGGGCCGCGAGGTCTGGAACACCTACGGGCCCACCGAAGCCACCGTCGTGGCCTGTGCCGCCCTGATGACCGGCGAGGAGCCGATCCGTATCGGCCTGCCGCTGAGCGGCTGGGAACTCGCCGTCGTGGACGACGCGGGCGTGCCCGTGTCCCTGGGCGAGAGCGGTCAGCTGGTGATCGGCGGGGTCGGTCTGGCCCGCTACCTCGACGCCGAGAAGGACGCCGAGAAGTACGCGCCCCTTGAGTCGCTGGGCTGGGACCGGGCGTACCGCAGCGGTGACCTGGTGCGCGCCGACCGGGAGGGGCTGGTGTTCCTCGGGCGCGCGGACGAGCAGATCAAGCTCGGCGGCCGCCGGATCGAGCTCGGCGAGGTCGACGCGGCCCTCCAGGCGCTGCCCGGCGTCGCGGGCGCCGCGGCGGCCGTACGCACCGCCCGCAGCGGCAACCAGCTGCTCGTCGGCTATGTGGTCACCCAGGACGGCTGGGACCAGGCGACCGCCGTCGAGAAGCTGCGTGCCGAACTGCCCGCGGCCCTCGTCCCGCTGCTCGCGCCCGTCGAGGAGCTGCCCACCCGCACCTCCGGCAAGGTCGACCGCAACGCCCTGCCCTGGCCCCTGGAGGGCCTGGAGACGGCCGGCAAGGCCGAGCAGCTGTACGGCACCGAGGCCTGGCTCGCCGAGCAGTGGACCGAGGTCCTCGGCATCCCGGTGGCCGGCGCCTCCGACGACTTCTTCGCGATCGGCGGCGGCAGTCTGTCCGCCGCCCAGCTCACCACCCGGCTGCGCACCCGCTACCCGAGCGCGGCCGTCCTCGACATCTACCAGCAGCCGGTGCTGCGCAAGCTGGCCCGCCACCTGGAGGAGTCGGCGCAGGACGACAGCGCGCGGCGGACGATCGCCCCGGTGCCGCGCGCCGCCCGGCTGGTGCAGCTCATGGTGCTGCTCCCGCTGTTCACCCTGCTCGGGCTGCGCTGGACGGTCGTCCTGGCCGCGCTCGGCAACGTGCTGAGCGGCTACGGCTGGCTGCCCACCGCGCCCTGGTGGCTGGTGGCCGTCGGGGCCCTGGTCCTCTACACCCCGCCCGGCCGGATCGCGATCGCCGCCGGTGGTGCGCGGCTGCTGCTGCGGGGTGTGAAGCCCGGCCGGTACCCGCGCGGCGGCTCCGTGCATCTGCGGCTGTGGACGGCGGAGCGGCTGGCCGAGTTCACCGGCGCGACCGCGCTGACCGGGTCCTGGCTGGAGCGGTACGCGCGGGCGCTGGGCGCCAAGATCGGTCCCGAGGTGGACCTGCACTCGCTGCCGCCGGTCACCGGCCTGCTCAGGGTGGGGCGCGGCGCGGCCGTGGAGTCCGAGGTGGACCTGTCCGGCCACTGGCTGGACGGCGACCGGCTGGTGATCGGCCCGGTCCGGATCGGCGCCCACGCGGTCGTCGGGACGCGCGGCATCCTCTTCCCGGGCGCCCGGGTCGGCAAGCGAGCCGAGGTGGCCCCCGGCTCGGCGGTCACCGGCCAGATCCCGACCGGCCAGCGCTGGGCCGGCGCTCCGGCGGTCAAGCTGGGCAAGGCCAAGCGGAACTGGCCCAAGCACCGGCCGCAGCGCGGCACCTACTGGCGGGTGATGTACGGCCTGACGGGCGTCGGGCTCAGCGCGCTGCCCGTGCTGGCGGGTGCCGCCGCGCTGCTGGTCACCGGGCGTTTCGTGGCTCCCGGGGACGGCCTGGCCGAGGCCCTGCGGGGCGCGGCGGTCGCCCTGGTCCCGGCCACGCTGGCCTTCGGGCTCGCGTACGCGCTGCTGATCCTGGTCTCCGTACGGCTGCTCAGCCTGGGCCTGCGGGTCGGCACGCATCCGACGCACAGCCGGATCGGCTGGCAGGCCTGGACGGTCTCCCAGCTGATGGACCGCGCCCGCGACACCCTGTTCCCGCTGTACGCCGGTCTGGTCACGCCCGTGTGGCTGCGGCTGCTCGGGATGCGGATCGGGCGCGGTGCCGAGGTCTCGACCGTACTCGCGCTGCCGAGCCTGACGACGGTCGGCGAGGGCGCGTTCCTGGCCGACGACACCCTGACCGCGCCGTACGAGCTCGGTGGCGGCTATGTGCGGATCGGGCGCGCGGAGATCGGGCGGCGGGCGTTCCTCGGGAACTCCGGGATGACCGCGCCGGGCCGCAGTGTGCCGGACGGCGGTCTGGTGGGTGTGCTGTCGGCGACGCCGAAGAAGGCGAAGAAGGGCACGTCCTACCTGGGGCTGCCGCCGGTGAAGCTGCCGCGCAGCGCGTCGGACGGCGACCAGAGCCGGACCTATGAGCCGCCCGCGCGGCTGCTGTGGGCGCGCGCCCTGGTGGAGCTGTGCAGGATCGTGCCGGTGCTGTGCTCGGTGGCGCTGGCCGGGCTGACGGTCGCCGCGCTGTGCGCGCTGGGCGGCTGGGCGCCGGTGCTGGCGGGGCTGGTGCTGCTCGCCTCCGGCGCCGTCGCGGGCCTGGTGTCGGTGCTGGCCAAGTGGCTGCTGGTCGGGCGGCACCGCGGCGGGGAGCACCCGTTGTGGAGTGCGTTCGTGTGGCGCAACGAACTGGCGGACACCTTCGTCGAGGTGCTGGCGGTGCCGTGGCTGGCCGGCTCGGTTCCGGGTACTTCCCTGATGACGGCCTGGCTGCGCGGCCTCGGCGCGCGTATCGGCAAGGGCGTCTGGGTGGAGAGCTACTGGCTGCCGGAGACGGATCTGGTCACACTGGAGGACGCGGCGACCGTGAACCGCGGTTGTGTCCTGCAGACTCACCTCTTCCACGACCGGATCTTGCGGACGGATACTGTGGTTCTCCGTGAGGGCGCCACACTGGGCCCTGGCGGGATCGTGCTGCCCGGCAGCACGATCGGGGCCCGTACCACCCTGGGTCCCGCGTCGCTCGTCATGGCGGCGGAGTCGGTTCCCGACGACACCCGCTGGCTCGGCAACCCGATCGAGGCATGGCGTCCCTGAGCGCGGGCCGTTCGGTGGCCGCGGGCATCGGTGCACCGAGAGACGGTTCGAGCACAGCGCAGGGAGCGAACGCGGAAGTGGCAGTGCAGCAGTCAGCGGGTCCGGACCCGTACTTCCCGGACAACGGCGATCCCCGGTACCGGGTACATCGCTATGAGCTCACGCTGGACTACCGGCCCGGCCCCAACCGACTGTCCGGCTCGGTCCGGATCAACGCCATAGCGGGCCGGGCGGCGCTGCCCGAGTTCCAGCTGAACCTGGCCGACTTCAAGATCGGCCGGATCCGGGTGGACGGCCGCCAGCCGCACTGGACGCACCGGGGCGGCAAGCTGCGGGTGAAGCCCGCCAAGCCGCTGCGGGCCGGCGCCGCCTTCACCGTGGAGATCCACTGGTCGGGCAACCCCAGGCCGGTGAACAGCCCCTGGGGCGGGATCGGCTGGGAGGAACTGACGGACGGCGCGCTGGTGGCGAGCCAGCCGATCGGCGCGCCCTCCTGGTTCCCGTGCAACGACCGGCCGGCCGACAAGGCGTCCTACCTGATCTCGGTGACCTGCCCGTCCGCCTACTCGGTGGTGGCCGGCGGCCGGCTGCTGACCCGGACCACCAAGGCATCCACGACGACCTGGGTGTACGAGCAGGCGGCTCCGACGTCGAGCTATCTGGTGGGCCTCGCGATCGGCAAGTTCCAGACCGTGCTGCTGGGCGATCCGGGCTTCGGCGGGATCCCGATGCACGGGCACATACCCGCGCATCTGCTCCCGGAGTTCTCCCGTGACTTCGCGCGCCAGCCGGCGATGATGGACCTGTTCCAACGGCTCTTCGGCCCCTACCCGTTCGAGGAGTACGCCGTCGTCGTCACCGACGAGGAGTTCGATGTCCCCGTCGAGGCACAGGGGTTGTCGCTGTTCGGCGTCAACCACGTGGACGGAGCGCGGGGTTCGGAGCGGCTGGTGGCGCACGAACTGGCGCACCAGTGGTTCGGCAACAGCGTGTCCATCGCGGACTGGCGGCACATCTGGCTGAACGAGGGGCTCGCCAAGTACGCGGAGTGGCTGTGGTCGGAGCGGTCCGGCGGTCGCAGCGCACAGCAACTGGCGGCCGTCGCACACCGGTTGCTGTCCGGGCTGCCGCAGGACATCCGGATCGCCAACCCGGGCCGCAAGGCGATGTTCGACGACCGGCTCTACGAGCGCGGCGGGGTCACGATCCATGCGATCCGCTGCGCGCTCGGCGACGAGCGGTTCTTCCACATGCTGCGGGCGTGGGCGGGACTGCACCGGGGCGGCTCGGTGACCACGGCGACGTTCGCCGCCCATGTCGCCCGGTTCACGCAGGAGCCTTTGGACGACCTGTTCGACGCCTGGGTCCACGGCACCGCGCTGCCGGCGTTGCCGGTGCCGGGGGACGTGGCCGAGTCGGCCTGAGGAGAGGCTGCCCGCGGGCGGTGGCGGAGAATGGGCCGCATGTCCCGTCGCACCGCTCGCCCCACGCGCCCCACCCCGCCCGCCGACTGCCCCTGCGGGCTGTCCAAGCCCTACGACGAGTGCTGCGGCCGGTACCACTCCGGTGCCGCCGCCGCGCCGACCGCCGAGGCGCTGATGCGGTCGCGGTACAGCGCGTTCGTGACCGGGGACTCGGCGTATCTGCTGCGTACCTGGCATCCGCGGACGCGGCCGGCGCGGCTCGATCTCGACCCGGGGATGCGCTGGACGGGACTGGAGATCCTGGGCGCGGGTGACGGGTCCGCGTTCCACTCCACGGGGACGGTGGAGTTCCGGGCGTCGTACCGGGGTGGGTCCCTGCACGAGCTCAGCCGTTTCGAGCGGGTCGACGGAGCCTGGGTGTACCTGGACGGCGACTTCCCGGCCTAGGGCCTGTCCGGCAATCCCGTCGTCGCCCGGAGGGCGGCCTCGCGGCGTCAGGTGCGTGCTCTGGGGGCCGCTACGTCGCCGGGCGGAGCCTCCGCCTGATCGGTACCGCGGCCGACACGCGTCGCGAGCGCCCGTACCCCGGTGCCCCGGCGGCCCTAAGGCGCCAGGATGTCCAGCTCCTGGAGGGCACCCTCCGCGATCTCGCGGGTCAGCTGCTCGGCGCGGGCCGCGTCGCCCTCCCGTACCGCCTCGGCGACCTGGACATGGAGGGTGACGGCGGCCGGGTCGGGATCCTCGAACATCACCTCGTGGTGGGTACGGCCCGCGAGGACCTCGGCCACGACATCGCCGAGCCGGGCGAACATCTCGTTGCCGGACGCGTTGAGGATCACCCGGTGGAACGCCATGTCGTGCACGAGGTACTGCTCCAGCCGGTGGCCGCGTGAGTTGGCCACCATGCCGAGCGCGCACTCGGTGAGTTCGGCGCACTGCTCCGCCGTGGCGCTCCTCGCCGCCAGGTGCGCGGCCACCGGTTCGATCGCCGAGCGCAGCACGGTCAGCGAACGCAGCTGGTGGGGGCGGTCGGCGCCGGCCAGCCGCCAGCGGATGACCTGCGGGTCGTAGACGTTCCACTCCGCCTTCGGCCGGACCGTCACGCCGACCCGGCGGCGGGACTCGACCAGGTGCATGGACTCCAGGACCCGGACCGCCTCGCGCATCACGGAGCGTGACACCTCGAACCGCTGGGCCAGCTCGTCCGTGCGCAGGACGCTGCCCGGCGGGTACTCACCGGCGGTGATCGCGGGGCCCAGGCTGTCCAGTACGCGGCCGTGCAGCCCTCGGCCCATGGTGCTCATGCACTCAGCGTACCGAGTGGATCACAGGGCCAAAAAGTCAGACTTATTTGTCACAGACTCTTGAATTCGTCGTACCTAATGGGTTTCAGTGAGGCCGACGCCGGATGTCATACGCCGGTGTCTCTCGTTGAGGATCCCGAGGAAGACAGCGAGGCAGTGATGCGGACCCCCCACGTCGTCGTGGTGATGGGCGTCGCCGGCACGGGCAAGACCACGATCGGTCCTCTGCTCGCCGCCCGGCTCGGCGTCCCGTACGCCGAGGGCGACGACTTCCACCCGCCGGCCAACATCGCCAAGATGTCGGCCGGGCACCCGCTGGACGACACCGACCGGTGGCCGTGGCTGGACGCCATAGGCTCCTGGGCGCACGGGCGGGAAGGTCTGGGCGGGGTGGTCAGCAGCTCCGCGCTGAAGCGGTCGTACCGGGACCGGCTCCGCGCCGCCGCCCCGGGCGTCGTCTTCGTACACCTCACCGGTGACCGGAAGCTCATCGAGGACCGGATGACGCACCGGCAGGGGCACTTCATGCCGACCGCGCTGCTGGACTCCCAGTTCGCCGCGCTCGAACCGCTGGCGGCGGACGAGCCGGGCGTCGCCGTGGACGTCACCGGCACCCCCGAGGAGATCACCGCGCGGGCCGTGCGGGCCCTGGACGCGCTGCCCGACCTCACCTCGCGCTGACTCGCTCCTCCCTCTCCCCTCTCCCCCCACCCCTCTCCCCTCTCCCCTCTCCCTGTCCCCGTACTCGCAAGGAACCCCCGTGACCAGACTCAGCGTCGAGATGCTGGCAGCGGACGCCGTCGCGCCCATCACCTCGGCCGGACATGCCCGGCTCGGCATCGCCGTCCTCGCGGCCTTCGCCGTGATCGTCCTGCTCATCACCAAGTTCAAGCTCCACGCCTTCCTGGCGCTGACCATCGGCTCGCTCGCCCTCGGTGCGTTCGCCGGGGCACCGCTGGACAAGGTCATCACCAGCTTCACCGCCGGCCTCGGCTCCACGGTCGCCGGCGTCGGTGTGCTGATCGCCCTCGGCGCGATCCTCGGCAAGCTGCTCGCCGACTCCGGCGGCGCCGACCAGATCGTCGACACCATCCTCGCCAAGGCCGGCGGGCGGTCCATGCCGTGGGCGATGGTGCTGATCGCCTCCGTGATCGGTCTGCCGCTGTTCTTCGAGGTCGGCATCGTGCTGCTGATCCCCGTGGTGCTGATGGTCGCCAAGCGCGGCAACTACTCGCTGATGCGAATCGGCATCCCGGCCCTGGCCGGTCTCTCCGTGATGCACGGCCTGGTGCCGCCGCACCCCGGCCCGCTGGTCGCGATCGACGCGGTCGGCGCCAACCTGGGCGTGACCCTGGCGCTCGGCGTCCTGGTCGCCATCCCGACCGTGATCATCGCCGGTCCGTTGTTCTCCAAGGTCGCCGCCCGCTGGGTGGACGTCCCGGCCCCCGACCGGATGCTTCCGCAGCGCCCCTCGGAGGAGCTGGAGAAGCGCCCCGGCTTCGGCGCCACCCTCGCCACGATCCTGCTGCCGGTCGTGCTGATGCTGGCCAAGGCACTGGTGGACATCGTCGTCGACGACCCGGCGCACACCGTCCAGCGGGTCTTCGACGTCATCGGCTCCCCGCTGATCGCCCTGCTCGCGGCCGTGGTCCTCGGCTTCTTCACGCTCGGCCGACCGGCCGGCTTCTCCAAGGAACGGCTCCAGCAGACGGTCGACAAGGGCCTGATGCCCATCGCGGGCATCCTGCTCATCGTCGGCGCGGGCGGCGGCTTCAAGCAGACGCTGATCGACTGCGGTGTCGGCCAGATGATCCTGGAGATCTCCAAGGACTGGTCGATCCCGGCGCTGCTGCTGGCCTGGCTGATCGCGGTGGCGATCCGGCTGGCAACGGGCTCGGCGACGGTGGCGACCGTCTCGGCGGCGGGCCTGGTGGCCCCGCTGGCGGCGGACATGTCGACGGCCCACACGGCCCTGCTGGTCCTGGCCATCGGCGCCGGTTCGCTCTTCTTCAGCCATGTCAACGACGCCGGTTTCTGGCTGGTCAAGGAGTACTTCGGGCTGAGCGTCGGGCAGACCGTCAAGACTTGGTCGGTCATGGAGACGATCATCTCGGTGGTCGCGGGCGGCCTGGTCCTCCTCCTCTCCCTCGTCATCTAGACGGGCCACGACCGGACAGGTCACCCGGTCGGGCACATCACCCGGCCGGGCACCGGCGCGGCGGGACGGAGTCGCGGTGCCGCGAGCGGGTCCCCTGGGCTACGGCCGCCACAGCGGATGCTCGCGCTTGGCCCACTCCTTGCTCACCTTCCCGGTGCGCAGCCCCGCTCTCGCCTCCGGGTCGGCCACGGCCATGCCGATGTGGCCCGCCAGGACGACGCCGATCGTGAGGGACAGCCAGTCGTGGACGAAGGTGGCCGAGGTCCGCCACATCAGCGGGGTGAGGTGGGTGAACCACATCAGCAGGCCGGTGGCGAGCATGACCAGGGTGGCACCGGCGATCCAGTTCGCGTAGATCTTCTGGCCGGCGTTGAACTTGCCGGCGGGGCGGGAGGAGGGCCGCTTGTCGCGGCTCAGGGCGGCCCGCAGCCAGAGCCTGTCGTGGGGGCCGAAGCGGTTCAGGAAGCCGAGGTCCCTGCGGAAGGCGCGGGAGGCGAGGCCGAGCAGGACCGGGACGGGCAGGGCCAGGCCCGCGCACTCGTGGACGCGGACGACCAGTTCGCGGCGCCCGACCAGGATCGCCAGCTGCGGGATGTAGAGGCAGGCGGCCGTCAGGACACAGATGCCCATCAGCGCCGCCGTCGTGCGGTGGATCCAGCGCTCGGCGGGGGTGAAGCGGTGCAGCCGGTCCGTGGCGGCCGGTGCCTCAGCTCGTAGGCTCATCGTCGCGTCCGTTCGAACGGCCGACCCAGGCGTCGACGTCGTAGCCGAGGTGCTCCCAGTATCCGGGCTGCACCTTGTCGGTCACCGTGATGCCGGAGAGCCACTTGGCCGATTTGTAGAAGTACATGGGGGCGACATAGAGGCGGACGGGGCCGCCGTGGTCGTGTCCGATGGCCTTGTCCTGCATGCGCAGCGCGACCAGGATGTCCGGCCGTCGCGCCTGGTCGAGGGTGAGGCTCTCGCTGTACGCGCCGTCGAAGCAGGTGAAGCGGATCGCCTTCGCGCTGCCGCGCACTCCCGCCAGGTCCAGCAGGTGCGAGAGGCGGACCCCCTCGAACGGGGTCTCCGGCACCCGCCACCCGGTCACGCACTGCACGTCCTTGACCAGCCGGGTCTGCGGCAGGGCGCGCAGGTCGGCCAGGCTGAAGGTGCGCGGTTTGTCGACCAGGCCGTCGATCTTCAGCTGGTAGTCCGCGGCGGTCTTGTTCGGCACCGAGCCGGTCACCGAGTAGTAGCGGAAGCCGCCGCCGTTCGGGAGCAGGCCGGTCAGGCCCGTCGGGTCCTTGCCGGAGAAGGTGCCGAGGACCGACTCGGTGACGCGTTGCAGCACCGGCGCGGTCACGACACCGAGGGCGCCCAGGCCGATGGTGCCGAGGAACACCCGGCGGCCGATCGGCCGACCCTCCTCGGGTCGTTCAGAGTTCACGCACTCATTCGAACACCCTCGGGGCGGGCCCGGCCAGGAAATCCGGCCGCCGTAAGAAATCCACAACCTCTTCTCATCAACCGCCGAGCGCGCGCTCCCGGGCCACCCGGAACGCCTCGCAGGGGTCGCGGTCCGGATAGGACCAGGGGGCCCGGGTGGCATGGCGGCCGATGCGCTGGAACAGGGCCGCGGCCTCCGCGTACCGGCCGGCGCCGGAGGTGGCGTGGGCGAGGTGGTTGAGGTCGACATGGCGGCGCGGGTGCTCCTCGATCCCCCACTCCAGCCACCAGTCGAAGGCCGCGCTCAGGGCGCGCCGGGCGGACGGCTCGGCCCAGTGGCCGGCCGCGGCCGGATCGGCGGGCGCCCGGCCGGTGGCGGCGAGCACCCGGTGCCGCTCGCTGTAGGCGACCACGGGGAGCACGGCCAGCGGGGAGTCGGCCGGGGCCTCGGCGGCCGAGCGTTCCGCGAAGGCGCACAGTTCGTACGTCCCCTCGGTCTCGGTCTCCGCGATCCGGGCGGCCATCAGGTGGTGGGCGTGGTGGTGCTCGGGGTGGCGGCCGCGCACCTCGCCGAACATGCGGCGCGTCTCGTCGTCGGTGCCGAGGTGGCGGGCGAGGAGCAGGAGGCCGAGCCACGGGGTGGGGTCGGCGGGGGTGAGCGCGGCGGCGGCTGTACAGGCCTCACGGGCCCGGTCGGGGGGTTCCTTGCCGCACAGGGACCGCCGGACCAGGGTCAGGGCGTAGAGGGTGGCGGCGCCCGCGGAGCCGGGCTCGGCGAGCAGCCACTCGCGGGCCCAGGCGACGGCGTAGGGCTCGCGGGCGAGGACGGTGGCCCGGTGGCCCCGGCGGTCCCAGTCGTCACCCGTGTGGAGCAGCAGGGAGCGGGCGGACTGCCAGCGGCCCTGGGCCAACGCGGCTCGCGCGGACATGAGTTCGGCGTCGTCGAGGGCGTCGTCTGGGCAGTGTTCGCACCCGGGGTGCGCTGCCGCGCGGGGACCTTCGGCGACGGCCCGGCCTGGGCCTAAGAGGGGCGGGGTTGGGGGCACCGCGGAACTTCCTGGTTGTCGGGCTGCCATCGGCCGATCACGCACAGCAAACCCCCAGCCAAGACTTTGCGTCAAGCCGAACGGGGCTGGTACCCCGTTCAACTACCGTGAGCGCAGCGGAACTTGGCGCGCGCCGGGGTCCGTTCGGCGTACCGTGGCCGTGGGGCACCGGGTTCCGGGTGTGGCGTACGCCATGGCGCGGGCCGCCCGGGCATCGGACCATGGCCGTACCGGTCCCGCCGCCGCCCTGATCCACCCGCCGTGTTCGGCTCGGCGTCGTGACCGAGTCAACCGCCCGGTTCCGGGTACTCCCGGGGCAACACCCATCCGCGAGCGCTACAGTCGGCCACTACGCACCCCGTAGCCCGGCCGCATGATCGAGGTACGCAGCGTGTCCGTTCTGGTTCTGGTTCTCGCCGTGAGTGCGGCCTGTTGCCTCGGCTTCGGGTTCGTGCTCCAGCAGAACGTCGCCCAGAAGGCCCCGCTCAGCGACTTCCTCTCGTTCCGGCTGCTGCTCGACCTGATGAGGGTGCCGCGCTGGCTCGGCGGGATCGGCCTGATGGTGGCCGGCATGGTCCTCGGCGCGATCGCCCTCGGCAAGGGCGAGATCTCCCTGGTCGAACCGCTGCTGGCGACGAACCTGCTCTTCGCCCTCGCGCTCTCCCGGCACCAGACCAAGCATCCCCTGAGCCACCAGGGCTGGGCGGGCCTCGTCCTGCTCGCGGGCGGCGTGACCACGTTCATCTTGGCGGGCCAGCCACGCGGCGGCGACGCCGTCACCAACCCGGCGCGCCACTGGCTGATCATCGGCGTGACGGTCGGCATAGCCCTGCTGCTCACGACCTACGCCAAACGGTCCCGGCTCAGCGCCGGACCCACCCTGCTCGCCCTCGCCGCCGGCCTGCTCTACGGCGTACAGGATGCACTGACCCGGGTCACCGGCACCCGCTTCTCCGAGGGCGGCATCATGGAGGTCCTGACCGGCTGGCAGCCGTACGGCGTGCTGGTCCTCGGGGTCACCGGGCTGATCCTCGTCCAGAGCGCGTTCGAGACGGCGGAGCTGCGCAACTCGCTGCCCGCGCTCACCGCGGCCCAGCCGCTCGCCGGGATCCTGTGCGGCGTCGGCTTCCTCGGGGACCGGCTGCGCACCGACACCGGGGCGCTGGCCTGGGAGGCGGCGGGGCTCGCGGCGATCGTGGCGGGCATCGTGCTGCTCGGGCTGCACCCCGCGATGCCGCGCGGTCCGGCGCCGAGGGAGCCTTCGCTCGACCTTCAGCCGCGCTGACGCCGCGGGCCGCCGGCCTGCTTGGATGGCGGCATGAAGCCTGCTGACGAAATCCTCGACATCGTCGACGAGCACGACCGGGTGATCGGACAGGCACCCCGCGGTGAGGCGTACGCCCGGGGGCTGCGCCACCGCTGCGCCTTCATCCTGGCCCGCGACAGCGCCGAGCGCGTCTTCGTCCACCGCCGCACCGCGACCAAGCTGGTCTTCCCGTCCCTGTACGACATGTTCGTCGGGGGCGTGGTCGGCGCGGGCGAGTCCTACGACGAGGCGGCGCTGCGGGAGGCGGAGGAGGAGCTGGGCGTGTCCGGGCTGCCCCGTCCGACGTACCTCTTCAAGTTCCGGTACGACGACGGCGCCGGGCACAGCTGGTGGTCGGCGGTGTACGAGGTCCGCTGCGAGCTGCCGGTACGGCCGCAGGTGGAGGAGGTGGCCTGGCACGACTTCCTGACGGAGGAGGAACTGGCCTCCCGGCTCGGGGAGTGGGAGTGGGTCCCGGACGGACTGGCGGCGTGGGAGAAGCTGCGGGAGTGGCGGGGCTGAGGTGGGGGTGGGGACGCTCACCGGCGCCGGCAGGGTGCCGCCCGCGCCCACCCGTGCCGCCCGGGGGCACCTCCCAGGCTCTTGAGGCACTGGGGGGAGGCACCACTGCCCGCGGCTGGAGAGATGCGGCTGGACAGCGCCCCGTAAGGGGCGCGGGGCTGGGACATGTGCGGCTGTACAGCGCCCTTCGTAAGGGGCGCGGGGCTGGGACATGTGCGGCTCCGCCCGTGGGGGCGTGCAACCCCCATCCACCCGCAGCCGAACCTCGGCCTTCCCCCCGGTAGGCTCCCTGCATGTGATCGAATTCGCGCGGAACGTCCGTTTGTGGTTCGCCCCCGAAGTGGTGCGCGAAGAGGGAACGACCCCCGACTACCGTTTCTCCCTCGCCAACGAGCGGACCTTCCTCGCCTGGCTGCGCACCGCCCTCGCCCTGATCGGCGGCGGCTTCGCCGTGGACCAGTTCCTGCCCGACCTCCGCTTCGCCTGGCGGGTCGGTCTCGCGCTCGCGCTCCTCGCCGCCGGCGTGCTGTGCTCGCTGCGGGCCGTGAACCACTGGATGCGCTGCGAGCGGGCGATGCGGCGCGGCGAGGACCTCCCGGTCTCCCGGTTCCCGGCCCTGCTCAGCGTGGTCGTCGCCGTGGTCGCCGTCGCGATGGTCGTCGTGGTGCTCGTCGGGTGGGAGGGATGACGGCGCCGGCCCGTGACCCGGGGCTGCAGCCGGAGCGGACCCGGCTGGCCTGGCGTCGTACGACCCTGTCGGCGACCGTCGCCGCCGTACTCGCGGCGAAGACCGCCCTGCACGGCAGCGCCTCGGCCGACGGCGTGCTCGCCTGCGCGGCCTGCTGCGTCCTGTGGCTGGGGTTCCTCCTGGTCGCCAACCGCCGTATCCGCGCCCTGGCGGCCACCGACCGCCCCTCGGCGCTGACCCCGCGCCAGGCGACCGCCGCGGTGCTGTGCACGGTCGCCGTCGCCCTCTGCGCCGCCGCACTGGTCGTATAGGCCCCCGGGCGCACCGAAGGCCCTGGGCTCAGTCCTGGCCCTCCTCCGGCCACTCCACCGTGACCACCAGCTTGCCCCGGGTGCGTCCCTCCTCGCTGCGCCGGTGTGCGTCGGCCGCCCGCTTCAGCGGAAACGTCTCGGTGACATGGACGGTCACCGCTCCCTGTTCCGCGAGCGCGGCGAGCCGTGTCAGGTCCTCGGCGTCGGGGCGCGCCCAGCAGTAGCGGCCGCCGAAGTCGACGACGTCCGGGTCGGCGATCGAGGCCATCCGGCCCTCGGGGGCGAGCAGGTTCGCCGAGGCGGTGAGGGCCTCGCCGCCCACGGTGTCGAAGACGGCGGCCACGCCCTCCGGGGCCAGTCCCCGGACACGTTCGGTCAGGCCCGGGCCGTAGATCACCGGCTCGCCGCCGAGGCCCCGTACGAAGTCGTGGTTGCGTTCGCTCGCCGTACCGATGACCCGGGCGCCGAGGTGGGCCGCGATCTGGACCGCGAGGGAGCCGACCCCGCCGGCGGCGGCGTGCACCAGGACCGTCTCGCCACGCTTGACCTCCAGGGCGTGGACCAGCACCTGGTAGGCGGTGAGGCCGGCCAGCGGCAGCCCCGCGGCCTCCTCGAAGGAGAGGTTGCGCGGTTTCCGGGCGAGGGTGCGCACCGGGGCGGCGACGTACTCGGCGAAGGTGCCCCGGGAGAGGAAGTCCTCGCGGACGTAGCCGATCACCTCGTCGCCGACCGCGAACTCGGTGACGGCCGGTCCCGGCTGGACGACGACCCCCGACACGTCCCAGCCGGGGATCACCGGGAAGACGGCGTCCATGATGCCGTGCAGATGGCCCTCGCGGCCCTTCCAGTCGACCGGGTTGACGGCCGCCGCCCGGACCTTCACCAGCACCGAGTCGGGGCCGACCTTCGGGTCCTTGACCTCGCCGTACTCCAGCACATCGGGTCCGCCGTACCGGCTGTAGCTGATGCCCTTCATGCAGACGACCCTCCGGTGTACTCGGACGCCACGCAACCGGGATGCCCGCATATGTGCCGTTCGCGTGGCAGCCTGTCCGTCGGCAGCACGCCACCCTCCTGAACCCCGTACCGCTGAAGGCGACACACCATGACCACCCTTCATCAGGAACACACCGCACACGGCCACAGCCACGGACCTGGCTGCGGGCACGACCAGGTCCCGCACGGCGACCACGTGGACTACGCGCACAACGGGCATCTGCACCGCGAGCACGGCGGCCACTGGGACGAGTGCGAGCCCGCCGGGCACGTCACCCACGAGGCGCACGACCACCGGCACGGCGACGGCTGCGGCCACACCGGCGTGCTGCACGGCGACCACGTCGACTACCTGCACGACGGCCACCGGCACGCCGAGCACAACGGTCACTGGGACGATCACTGAGACGGTCCCGACCCGGACGACGGCTCCCCGCTCTGCGCGCGCGGGGAGCCGTCACTCTTCGGCCGGGCCCCAGGGTGGTCCCGGTCACGTTTGGCCCACCGACTGGACGACATACCGACTGGTCGGCATCATAAGTCGGGTCCTGTTCACTCGTTCGTAGGAGCGATGCATGAGCCCCGACCACCCGCCCGGACTGGATCTCGACCGGTTGCGCGGGCTGCTCGACCGCGAGCGCCCCGGCCTGGTGGCCGGTCCACTGACCGGAAGGCTGATCGAGGGCGGACGGTCCAACCTCACCTACGCGGTCTCCGACTCCGTCTCGAAGTGGGTCGTACGACGGCCTCCGCTGGGCCACGTCCTGGCCACCGCGCACGACATGAAGCGCGAGCACCGGGTGATCAGCGCCCTGTACCCGACCGAGGTGCCGGTGCCGCGGCCGGTGCTGCTGTGCGAGGACACGGAGGTCCTCGGCGCGCCGTTCTACGTGATGGAGTTCGTGGCGGGCACCCCGTACCGCACCTCCGAACAGCTGGCCCCGCTCGGCCCCGAGCGCACCCGGAACGCCGTGCTGTCCCTCGTCGACACGCTCGTCGAGCTGCACGCCGTGGACCCGGAACAGGTCGGCCTCGCCGACTTCGGGCGCCCCGAGGGCTTCCTGGACCGGCAGCTGCGCCGCTGGGGCAAGCAGCTGGACGCCTCCCGCAACCGCGAGCTGGCCGGCATCGACGAGCTGCACGCCACCCTGGGCCGCCGGCTGCCCGACTCCCCCGCGCCCACCGTGATCCACGGCGACTACCGCCTCGACAACGTGCTGATCGGCGACGACGACACGATCAGGGCGATCCTCGACTGGGAGATGTCCACGCTCGGCGACCCGCTGACCGACCTGGGCCTGCTGGTGATGTACAGCCAGCCGCTGGGCGCGCCCGACTCGCCGGTGTCGACGACCGCCGAGGCGCCCGGCCACCCGGACCCACGGGAACTGGTCGAGCGCTACGCGGCCCGCTCGGGGCGGGACGTCACGCACATCTCCTGGTACACGGCGTTCGCCTGGTTCAAGCTCGCCGTGATCCTGGAGGGCATCCACTACCGGTACACACAGGGCCAGACGCTCGGGCAGGGCTTCGACCGCATCGGCGAACTCGTCCCCGTCTTCATCGACCACGGACTGACCACTCTTCAGGAAGGCTGACCGGCCATGGACTTCGCGTTCGACGCGCGCACCGAGGAACTGCGCGCCAAGCTGCTCGCCTTCATGGACGAGTACGTCTACCCGGCCGAGGCGGTCGCCGAGGAGCAGCGCGCCGCGCTCGCCTCGCCGTGGGACACCCCGGCCGTGGTCGAGGAACTGAAGGCGGAGGCGCGCAGGCAGGGCCTGTGGAACCTCTTCCTCCCCGACGCCGAGTACGGCGCGGGGCTCACCAACCTCCAGTACGCGCCCCTCGCCGAGATCACCGGCCGTTCCCCGCATCTGGCGCCCACCGCGCTGAACTGCGCGGCCCCGGACACCGGCAACATGGAGGTACTGGCCCAGTTCGCCGACGAGGCGCAGCGCAAGCAGTGGCTGGAGCCGCTGCTGGCCGGTGAGATCCGCTCCGCGTTCGCCATGACCGAGCCGGAGGTGGCCTCCTCCGACGCCACCAACATCACCACGCACATCGAGCGGGACGGCGACGACTACCTCGTCACGGGCCGCAAGTGGTACATCTCCGGGGCGATGAACCCGGACTGCAAGATCTTCATCGTGATGGGCAAGACCGACCCGGACGGCGCCGACATCCGGCGCCAGCAGTCCATGGTCCTGGTCCCGCGCGACACCCCGGGTGTCACCGTGAAGCGGGCGATGCAGGTCTTCGGCTACGAGGACCACTCGCACGGCGGCCACGCCGAGGTGGTCTTCGACCACGCGCGCGTGCCGGTGTCGAACCTGGTCGGCGAGGAGGGCGGCGGTTTCGCCATCGCCCAGGCCCGGCTCGGCCCCGGCCGTATCCACCACTGCATGCGGCTGATCGGCATGGCCGAGCGGGCGATCGAGCTGATGTGCCGGCGGGCCGTGTCCCGCACGGCCTTCGGCAAGGAGCTGGCCCAGCAGGGCGTGGTCCACAACTGGATCGCGGACGCCCGGGTGACCGTCGAACAGCTGCGGCTGCTGGTCCTGAAGACCGCCTGGCTGATGGACACCGTCGGCAACCGGGGCGCCCACACCGAGATCCAGTCCATCAAGATCGCCACCCCGCGCGCGGTGGTCGGCATCATCGACCGCGCGATCCAGCTGCACGGCGCGGGTGGGGTCAGCCAGGACTTCCCGCTGGCCGACCTGTACGCCGGGGCCCGGACGTTGATGATCGCCGACGGCCCGGACGAGGTGCACCAGCGCTCGCTGGCGCGCCGGGAGCTGATGAAGTACGTGTAGGAGACGGGCCGTCGGGGCCGGTCGGGGTGCGGCCGTCCGCCTCACCCCGTCCGGCCCACCACGAGCTGGTAGAAGATCGGCTCGCCGGTCGTCGTCACCCGGTGCTGGAACCGGGTTCGTTCCAGCAGGGCAAGACGTCCGTCGGCCACCAGCCGCTCGGCGGCGGCGCCGAACCCGTCCGGATCCGCTTCGTCCATCCACCGCTCGTCGATGGTGAAGGCCACGGGCGCGCCGGGGGGCAGCACCGCGAGCGCATTGACCAGCGCCCGCGGTGTGGCGTGGGTGCCGCCGAACGCGCCGGCCGACACCAACCCGCCGAACGCGTACGGGCGTAGTGCCGCACGGAGTCCGTCGCCGAGCCGGAAGTCGCCGACCACGTAGTCGGCGTAGACGTCCGGCCGGTCGCGCAGACACGCCTCGCGCGCCGCCGGCAGCGCATCGACCCCGACCACCCGGGCCACACCTCCGCGACGCACGAGCTCGCCCACCAGTCCCGTGCCGGCGCCGACGTCGAGCACCGTCATCGCCCCGGGCTCCAGCCCGAGGCTCGCGGCCGCGCGCAGGAAAGCCGCCGCGGCGACCTGCGGCGATCTGCACCGGAGCCGGTCCTGGACGACATGCTCGTAGAGGCCGGGCACGGCGTAGATCCGTGTGTACTCGTGCAGGTGCACCGTCTCCTGCCCGCTCAGCGCGATGTACTCGCCGTCGGCCTCTGGCGGGCCGAGCAGCCGGACGCCCGCAAACACATCTGCCATGCCGGTGAGACTATGCGCACGTCTCAGCGCGCCGCCACCAGATGGGTACGGGGCTTCGGCGGGGCATCGCGGGTCCTGCGCGATGCCCCGCCGAAGCCCCGGAGGCGCATGTCTGTCGGGGGCCGGCCGACCCCCTAGGGGCGCAGTGCCCGCAGCAGCAGGTCGGCCAGGTGGTCGGCGACCTCCTGGGGGGCCATGGGGCCGTCGGGGCGGTACCAGGTCGACAGGTGGTGCACCGAGCCGAAGTGGTAGTCGACGACGAGGTCGGCCGGGGTCGCGGTGGAGAAGACGCCCTCGCGTTGGCCCTCCTCGACGAGCGCGCGGAAGCGTTCGTGGTAGCGCCGGCGCTCGGCGCGCACCTGCTTGTTCTTCTCCGGGCTCAGGTGGTGCATGGACCGGAAGAAGATCGACGCGTCGTCGAGGTTCTCGATCGTCGTCACGACGACGTCGGCGGCCGCGCCCCGCAGCCGCTTCTCGATCGGCTCGTCCGCGTTCGCGAAGGCGTCGAGCCGCTCCTGCTGGACGCGCAGCACGCGCGCGTACACCTCGTGCAGCAGGTCGTCCTTGGAGCCGAAGTAGTGGTACAGCGCTCCCTTGGTGACGCCGGCCGCCTCCACGATCTCCTGCACGGAGGTGCGGTCGTATCCCTGCTCCGCGAAGAGCCGGGTGGCGGCGGCAAGAAGCCGCTGCGGAACAGGAGCCCCGTCTCCGTCCGTCGTCCTGGGCACTGCCGCCACCTGCCTTTCTCGTAAATCCACTAACCCTGTTGCGGTCGGGAACGCAGTTCCCGTCGGAGGATCTTCCCACTTGCCGTCTTCGGCAGGTCGGGCAGGATCTCCACCTGGCGCGGATATTTGTAAGCGGCCAGTCTCTCCTTGCAATAGAGGGCGAGATCGTCCGGATCGGTTGCACTACCCGGGCGCAGACTGATGTAGGCCTTGACGGTCTCCCCGCGGTACCCGTCGGGCACCCCGACGACGGCCGCCTCGCGCACCGCCGGGTGGGTGTACAGCACGTCCTCGACCTCGCGCGGCCAGACCTTGAAGCCGGACGCGTTGATCATGTCCTTCTTGCGGTCGACGACGTACAGCCAGCCCCGCGAGTCCATGAAGCCGATGTCGCCGGTGCGTAGTTCGCCGTCCGGGAAGGTCTCGGCGGTGGCCTCGGGCCGCCGCCAGTACCCGGGCACCACCTGCGGCCCGCGCACGGCGATCTCGCCCTGCTGGCCGAAGGGCACCTCGTTGCCCTCGTCGTCGATGATGCGCACGTCCGTGTCGGGTCCGGGCACCCCCACGGCGAGGGTCCCGGAGACGGGGTCCACGGGCGCTTCGAGGCTCGGCGGCACCGAGGCGCACGGCGCGGTGCACTCGGTCAGGCCGTAGCCGTTCCTGATGTAGGGCCCGTAGCCCGCCCGGAACTTCTCCACCAGGGCCGGCGGCAGCGGTGCGCCGCCGGAGGAGATGTTGACGAAGGAGGCGAAGTGCTCCGGGGTGACGTCCGGGTGGGCGGCCAGGGCCATGAAGGCGGTGGAGGGGCCCACGGTGTACTGCGGGCGGTGCTCGGCGAACGCCTCCAGGACCAGGCCCGGCTCGAAGCGGTACGTCAGCACGAGCGTGCCCACGCTGGTGAGGCAGGCGCAGAGCTGACAGACCATGCCGGTGATGTGGAAGAGGGGCGCGAGGGCGTAGTAGACCGGCGCGTCGGGCAGCGCGAGCCCGGTCCGCTGCCGTTCCGCGTTGTACATGATGTTGCCGTGCAGGTTGGTGGCGCCCTTGGGAGCACCGCTCGTCCCCGAGGTGTAGCTGATCAGCGCGATGTCGGAGGGCGCCGGGTCCCGCCCCTCCGGGGCCTTCCCGCCCCGGCGGGCGACGGCAACCAGATCCTCGGCGTCGGCGGCCTGCGGCAGCCGTTCGAAGCTCAGCACGCGCGCGTCGTCGCGCGTCTGGAAGTCGAGCTCGCTCGCGGTGAGCACGATCCGCACCGGTGAGTCGGCGGCCGTGTCGCGCAGGTACGACTCCCAGGCCCGCTGCGAGCAGACCAGCGCGGTCACCTCGCCGTCCCGCAGGACATGGGAGACCTCCCCCGACTTGTACATCGGGTTGACGGGCACGACGGTCGCGCCCGCCTTCCAGGCGCCGAGCAGCGCCAGTACGAAGTGCGGCGAGTTCTGCAGGATGACGGCCACCCGGTCGCCGCGCTCCAGGCCGCGCTCGGCGAGGTGGGCGGCGACCGAGTCGCTCAGCTCGTCGACCTCGCGGAAGCTGAGGCGGGCGTCGAAGTAGGCGAGACAGGTGCGGTCGGGTGCCTCGGCCACGGCGGTGCGCAGGGCGTGCACCAGGGAGTCCGGGGGGTCGACCGGACCGCGCTGGGCGTCGTTGAGCAGTGCCACCCAGGGCCGGGCGGCGTAACTGGACTCGGTCTCCGACTGGGTCACCGGGTGGCCTCCCACTTCTGCTGGATGTGGTTCATGTTCGTCAGCCAGCGGTCCGGGTCGGCGGCCCGCGCCTGGTAGAAGTCGGCGACCTCGGGATGCGGCAGGATCAGGAACCGGTCCTCCGCCATCCCCTTGAACAGCGCGTCAGCGACGGCGTCCGGCTCGATGGCGGTCGGCTGGAGCACCAGGTCGCCCGCGGTGCCGGTGGCGGCGAGCATGTCGGTCCGGACGCCCTGCGGGCAGATCGCGTGCACCTTGAGCCCGCGGTGCCGGTACGTCAGCGACAGCCACTCGGCGAAGGCGTAGGCGGCGTGCTTGGTGACGCTGTACGGCGCGGCCCCGATCATGGTGAGCAGCCCGGCGGCGGACACGGTGGACACGAACCGCCCGCTCCCCCGCTCCAGCCAGCCCGGCAGCAGTTCCTGCGCGGCCCGCACGTGAGCCATCACGTTGACGTCCCAGGCGGAGGACCAGACGGCGTCCTCGGCCGCCTCGGACCCGCCGGAGCCGAGGCCGGCGTTGGCGCAGTAGACGTCGACACTCCCGCCGAGCGCGTCCCGGGCGGCGCCGACGATGCCGGACGCGTCCCCCGGAACGGCGATCCCGCCGATCTCCTCGGCGACGGCGGCCGCCTTGTCCCCGTCCAGGTCGTTCACGACGACGCGGGCGCCTTCGGCGGCGAACCGCCGGGCGAGGGCGGCTCCGATACCGCCTCCCGCCCCGGTGACGACGACTCGGGCATCTTGCACGGCTCCCACCATCGGTCTCCTTCGACACGACGCGACCAGACTCGGCTCAGCACGGACACACTAACCGGTCGGTATGTTTGAGAAAAGGGCAGCTGTCGCACCCCCTAAGCTGCAGCGCGCCCCAAAGGGGCGCGGGGAACTGCGCGACCAGCCCCATCCGGCCCGCACCCGGACGACCACGGAGGCCACCCCCATGCGCCCGTCCAGACGAAGTCTGCTCACCGCGGCCACGACAGCGGCCGTGACAGCGGCCGTGACAGCCGTCCCCACGGCAACCACAGCCGACGCCCACGGCAGCCTCAAGACCGGTTTCGACCGCCTCTCCGCCGACGGCTACGCCCTCCTCGCCGCCCAAAAGGCCGGCATCGTCACCAACCCCACCGGCATCACCACCGACGTCCGCCACATCGTCGACGTCATGCACGCCGACCCCCGGGTCGAGCTGACGGCGGTCTTCGGCCCCGAGCACGGATTCCGCGGCACCGCCCAGGCCGGCGGCTCCGAGGGCCGCTACGACGACCCGGCGACCGGCCTCCCCGTCTACGACACCTACCTCAAGAGCGGACAGCCCCTCGCCGACGTCTTCACCGCTTCCGGCGTGGACACGGTCGTCTTCGACATCCAGGACGTCGGCGCCCGCTTCTACACGTACATCTGGACGCTGTACGACTGCATGGAGGCCGCCCGGCTGGCGGGCCGGCGCTTCGTCGTGCTCGACCGCCCCAACCCGGTGACCGGCCGCACGGCCCTGGGCCCGGTCCTGCACAAGGAGTTCGCCAGCTTCGTCGGCCGGCAGCCGATCGCGCAGGCGCACGGGATGACGGTCGCCGAGCTGGCGAAGCTGTTCAACGCGGAGTACCTGACCGCCCCGGTCGAGCTGGACGTCGTGACGATGACGGGCTGGCGGCGCGACCGCTTCTACGACGCCTACGGACTGCCCTGGGTGCCGCCGAGCCCCAACATGCCCACCCCGGACACCGCCCTCGTGTACTCGGGAACCTGTCTGTTCGAGGGCACGAACCTGTCCGAGGGGCGCGGCACGACCCGCCCCTTCGAACTGCTGGGCGCGGAGGGCGTCGACGCGCGATGGGCGGCCGCCGTCAACGGGCTCGGGCTGCCGGGCGTGCGGTTCCGGGAGGCGTACTTCGCGCCCACGTTCTCGAAGTTCCAGGGCAGGACAGTCGGCGGGGTGCAGCTCCACGTGCACGACCGGGCCGTCTACGACCCCGTACGGACCGGGATCGCGCTCCTGGTCACCGCCAAGAAGGTGTGGGGCGGCTTCGCCTGGCGGCCGGACAACTGGATCGACAAGCTCACCGGATCCACGACCGTGCGCACGATGACCGACGCGGGCGCGGGCACGGACGAGATCGTCGGTGCCTGGCAGGACGAACTCGCCGCTTTCCGCCGTATCCGAAAGGAATTTCTGCTCTACAGGTGAGGCGCGTTGTATGGCCAACCTTGCCCTGCGGCGGGACGATGCGCGCACATCGCACCGGTTCGCGGGACGAGGAGCCTGGCATGGCGGACTCTGGGACGAGCGTGGCTCCCTACTGGGAGTTGACCTTCGACGCCGACGGCGACCCGGACGGCGCCGAACGCGACCGGCTGCTGGGCGAGGTCGCGGCTCACGGCCTCCATGACCTGATCGTCTTCGCGCACGGCTGGAACAACGACCGTTCGGGCGCGACCTCCCTGTACCGGCGCTTCTTCGCGCCGATCCCGAAGGTCGCGCCGAAGGCGAGGATCGGGTACGTCGGGGTGGTGTGGCCGTCGATGCGGTTCTGCGACGAGCCGATCCCGGACTTCCCGAAGTCCGTGGTGGCCACGGAGGCGGAGGAGAGACCGGCCCCCGTCCTCGACAAGGACACCCGGCACGCGCTCTTCGACGCGTTCCCGGGGCGGGCCACCGTGGTCGACCAGATCGCCCGGATGCTGGACCAGCGCCCGGGTGGCGAGTTGGAAGAGTTCGGCCGCCTTGTACGGCTGCTCGTCGAGGTCCTGCCGGGCGGGCCGCAGCCCCTGTTCGCGGCGGACACGGTCGCGGAGGGCGTCCCGCAGAGCGAGCCGGTGCTGTTCACCGGGGACACCACGGCCCTGTGCGCGGAATTCGCGCAGACGCTGGCCTCCCTCCGGCCGGGCCCCGGCACGGCGGAGTTCACACCGCCCAACCCCTGGGACGGCGCGAAGGAGCTGCTGCGGCAGGCGACGTACTACGCGATGAAGCGGCGCGCCGGGACCGTCGGGGAGCGCGGGCTCGGGCGGGTGGTCGGGCAGTTGGCCGGCGTCGCCCCGGGGCTGCGGGTGCATCTGGTCGGGCACAGCTTCGGCGGCCGGCTGGTGTCGTTCGCGCTGCGCGGGCTGCCGGACGGGGTGCGCACGGTGAAGTCGGTGACGCTGCTGCAAGGAGCCTTCTCGCATTACGCGTTCGCCGCCCGGCTGCCCCACGACCCGCGCGCCGGCGGGGTGCTGCAGGGCCAGGAGAACCGGATCGACGGTCCGCTGGTGTGCTGCTACTCCCGCTTCGACGGGGCGCTCGGCACGATGTATCCGCTGGCCTCTCGGATGGCGGACGACTGCGAGTCGGTGCTGGGCGTGGACGTGGGCGGGGCGCTGGGCGCCAGGTGGGGTGCGATGGGGCACGACGGGGTGCAGGCGGTGCCGGGCACCCGGTCGCTGGACCTGGCGGCGGCCCTGCGCGGCCCGCTCGCCGCGTCGGGCTGCGTGAACGTCGACGCGGCGGCGGTCGTGAAGCGGGGCGACCCGCCGTCCGGGGCGCACAGTGACATCGTGCACCCCGAACTGGCGCGGGTGGTGCTGGCGGCGGGGCGCATCGCGTGACCCCGCCGCCGTGGACGTATCAGCTCAGCGGTGTGACGTGAACTCCACGACCTGCTGGAAGGTCGGGCGGTTCTGCCAGCTGATGTTGTAGTGCTTGATGCCGCCCAGGGTGCGCTGGACGATCGAGTCGGCACACCACTGGTCGCCGGCCGAGCACAGGGAGTCCCCGGGGTAGACCGTGGACGCGCTGGTACCGGCCGCCGTCTTCAGCGTGCTGATCAGGATGTCCCGGCAGGAGCTGAGACTGCCGCCGCCGCAGTACTGCTCGGCCAGCGGCCCCGACACGCTCTGTCCGAGCACCGAGCGGATGTCCTTGTCGACATAGCTCCACCAGCCGTACTGGAAGGAGCTGCCGGCGTGCGAGCCGGTCGGTCCGTGTGCGGCCGACGGGGTCTCGTCGATGTACAGGTTGTTGGTGAACGCGGTGTACAGGTCGGCACCGAGGCCGGGCTGGAACTCGGCCTTCACCAGGAGCGGCCACCAGGCGTCCAGGATCCGGACGGCGTCGGCGTTGGCGTAGGTCTTCGAACCTGCCGACGTCTCCGTGCGCTTGCCGCCCGCGGTCAGCCAGGTCTGGAGCTTGGTGACGGCGGCGGCGGCCGTGGAGTCGGTCACCGTACTGCTGTTGACGACCTTCAGCAGGTCCGGCAGCACGTCCTCGGCCCGCAGGTCGGTGAGCGACGCGTCTGCCATGGCCTTGACGAGCGAAGAGCGGGTGACTCCCCCGGCCGCGACGAGTTTCTTCACCCGGTCGTCGAGCAGGTTGCCGCGGTGGACGGAACCGTCACCCCAACTCGCCGTCGTGTAGTTCAGCGCCTGTTTGTTGTTCCAGGAGATGTAGTAGTCCTGGTCGATGGAGTTGGGGTGGGCGGAGGCCGGGGTGTAGTCGGCCGTGTTGGTGGTCGGGTTCCAGTTCTGCCACTCGTAGGCCGCCTGGCCCCAGACCGGGAACTCGGGGTCGACCCCGCTCGCCCGTACCGGGTTGTTGCCGCTGTTGTAGTACGCGGTGTGCGAGGAGTCGGCGTAGAACCAGTTGAACGTGAAGTTGATGTGCTGGACCGCGCTCTGGAAGGTCGCCGGGCTCTTCACGTAGTCAGGGTCGTTGAGCATCTGGAAGCCGATGATCGAGTCGGCCTCGTGCATGTAGGAGGAACGCAGGGTGGTGTAGGCGACCTTCTTCCCGCCGACGGTCGCGCGGTATTGGACGGGTCCGTACTTCGTCTTCCACACGCGCATGGTGTACGAGCCGGCGGCCGTGCCGTCGGCGGTCGTCGGCTTCCAGGAGTTCTTCTGCTCGACCTCGTCCATGGCCGTGCAGGTGCCGTGGTACAGGTAGTGGTAGTCGTCCTGGCAGAGCTCGACGGCGTAGCTGTCGATGATGTCCTGACCGGAGGTGGTGGCGGACCAGGCGTAGTCCTGGCCGCGGCCCAGTTCGACGTACATGCTCAGGCCGGCGAAGGAGGCGCCGCGGGCGCTGATGCCCGGGCCCTGGATCTCCTGGAGCATGAGCAGTTGCGGGGCGAAGTAGCCGGTCTGCGGTCCGAACACGGCGATCGGGTGGCCGCTCGCGGTGTACTTGCCGCTGACCACCAGCGCGTTGGACATCCCGCGCTTGGCCGAGCTGAGGGCGGTCGCGGTCGCCGCGGCGGAGGCCGCGCTGGCGCTCTGGTCGGCGCCGGTGCCGGTGGCGTCGTAGACCAGTGGCTCGGTCGTCACCGAACCGGAGTCCGGCAGTGCCTCGCCCTGCGGGTCGGACGGCTTGGTGCCGTACGGGAAGCTCTCGCCGTTGTGGACGGTGAGCGCGGCCTCGGGGTCGTTGCGCTCACGGAACGACTCCCAGACCTTGGTGCCCTCGGTCACCCCGTACTTCTCCTGGGCGGCGAGCAGCGAGATCGCGTTGTTGACCTCGCCGCCGCCGCCGGAGCCGAACAGCGTGCCGATCACGGAGGCCAGCGCCACCAGGTCGGTGATCTTGAAGTGGTCGATGGTGCCGGCGTTGGTGATCGAGTCCTTGTGACCGGTCAGGACGTACTCGCCGGGGAAGTAACGGCCGCTGTCGGAGGCGTCTATGTAGGAGTTGATGCCGGCGAGGTAGGCGTTGGCGTCGGCGAGGGCCTGCTGGCCGCGGGCGCCGTTGCTGGCGACGGCGTTGTCGATCTGCGCCTGGAGGTCGGCCTCGGTGTACGGGGCGTTGCGGTAGAACTCCTGCTCAAGCCCCTGGTTGGAGGCGACGCCCCCGGCGAAGGTGGTGAGCTGGCCGCGGCCGACGTGCCGGAACACGTCCATCAGCCACAGCCGGTCCTCAGCGGCGGCATATCCCGCGCCGAACTCGGTGCCGTATCTGGTGGTACCGGTGATGTGCGGTACGCCCGTCTTCTTGTCGCGGACGATCGTCACATCGCTGCGACCCGCCGGACTCTCCGTGGAGGCGACTTGATCGGAAGCGACCCCGAACGACGAGTCGTTGAAGAACGTGTTGATCTTCGCGTCGGTGAGGCTGGAGTAACCCGTGGCCAGGTTGTTGTAGGGGCCGAGCTGGTCCTCGGCGTGGTCGGGCTGGATGCCGAAGGCCTGGTTGAGCAGGACCTGGGCGAGCGTGGCGTTGCCGTTCTCACCGGGCGGCAGGATGTCCGAACACTGGCCGCCGCAGTAGTCGTTGGAGGCCGTGGCCGCCGCGGCCGGGGTCGCCTGGGCCAGCGGGGAGAGCAGACCGGCGACGAGGACGCATACGGATGCCGCTTTCAGGAACCCGGGGAGCTTGCGGGGAGTTCTCAGTTTGTCGAACAACGCGTGATGTCTGGTACGCCGGGGCATGGCGACTCCTCACGACGGGGGTGGTGCCGGACGTTACCGCCGGTATCCCCGAGATTGAAGATGAACATGCGTCAAGTTTTGGAGTGGTCCCCCGCGTCGGCGGTGTCACCGGCCGTCGGTCAAGGCGGGCGGCCTTATGGACGGCATCGGAAATCGGATGGAGCCGATTCGAGTGTCGATACGTCTATACGGCAACGCCGCGCGAAGTCCGTGCGACGCCGCCGAAGTGACCGAAGTACAGGTGCAGGTGTGACGGAGGTGCAGGGCGATGGCCGGTTTCCGGAGTCTGGCGAGACAGGTGCGAGACCCACGGTGCGATCTGGCGCTACGGCGTTATTCACTGCGCAAGTGCCTGGAGCGGTTCGCCCCTTACGGGCACCGTGCGACCTGGGACCATCTCTGCTCGCGGGCCGGGTTCGGTCCTGAGGACCGGTCCCCCGATCCAGCGCGTCTCGTGGGCGCACTGGAGGAGTTGGAAGAGGCGCGGACGGTCTGGCTGGCCTACGAGGTCGAGTTCGCCGAGCGCCGCAAGAAGGAGAAGCACGACGGGCTGCGCCGCCCGGGCAGCGTGGACGACTGGCACCGGCTGACCTGGGGCGGATTCGGAGTGGCCTGGTGCGACGACCCACGGGTCCACCCCGACGAACCGCTGGCCGAGGTGCTGCGACGGCTGATCGCCGCCCTGGAGCGCGAACCGGGCGCGGTCTGCCCGGTGTGCGCGGGGGAGCGCCTCATCTGGAAGTACGACCTGGACCACGAGCCCTCCGCCGGTCCGGTCTGCGCGGACTGCGGGATTCTGGTGCCGCGTCCGGTGCTCACCCCCGAGGCCCTGGCCTACGCCAGGCGCGGGCGGCTGCTCATGTCGGCCTGACCACATGGGGGTGCGCAGGGGATGCCGCACCCCCCAACTGCCGGATGGACCGGCCGCTGCCAGAGACGGCCGCCACCCTCACGCATGCCGTCGCAGGCCAGGTTCAGGGACGCTCCGGCAAGAGACGTGAACCCGCCCGGCGTTGACCGAAGGCGTCGTCCGGGTTGGACAGCACGCAGGTGTCCAGCGAGAGACAGCCGCAGCCGATGCAGTCGGTGAGGTGATCGCGCAGCCGGTTGAGGTGCTTGATGCGTTCGTCCAGTTCGGCCCGCCACGTCTGCGAGAGACGGGCCCAGTCCTCCCGGGTCGGGGTGCGTTCCTCGGGGAGTTCGGAGAGGGCCTCGCGAATGGTGGCCAGGGGGATGCCGACGCGTTGTGCCGCCCGGACGAAGGCCACCCGGCGCAGCGTGTCGCGGGTGTAGCGGCGCTGGTTGCCGGTGGTCCGCCGACTGCTGATGAGACCCTTGGCCTCGTAGAAGTGGAGTGCGGAGACGGCGGCGCCGCTGCGCGCGGACAACTGGCCGACGCTCAGCTCTTGGATCTTCTCGGGAATCTGCGGCACCCCGCAGAGCCTACCGACCCACGCGGGCCGTGCTCCGTTGACAGGGAGCCCGCACCCGACCATGCTAAGCAGTTGCTTAGATATGGACGCGCGACCGCGAGAGGGCCGGGAACATGGCAGAACCGAGGATCTTCACCTCCCCCGACGAGCTGAAGACGGCCGTGGGCGAGCAGCTGGGCCACACCGACTGGCTGGAGGTCGACCAGAAGCGGATCGATCTGTTCGCGGAGGCGACGGGCGACCACCAGTGGATCCACGTCGACCCGGAGAAGGCGGCCACGGGCCCGTTCGGGACGACCATCGCGCACGGTTATCTGACGCTGTCGCTGCTCCCGCTCTTCGGCCCGCAGCTGATCAAGGTCGAGGGCGTGAAGATGGGCGTGAACTACGGCACCAACAAGGTCCGTTTCCCCGCTCCCGTCCCGGTCGGCTCCCGGCTGCGCGCCACCGCCACGATCACCGACGTGGCGGACGTCACGGGCGGCGTCCAGGTGAGCGTCGCCTTCACCGTGGAGCGCGAGGGCGGCGACAAGCCGGTCTGTGTGGCGGAGTCGGTGTCCCGGTACTACCTGTAGGACGACCTGCAGGTGCACCTGTAGGACGACTCGGCCCGCAGGGCTACTTGGCGGCTCCCACCATCCGCAGCACGAGGTCGGCGTAGAGCGCGCCGACCTGCTCGGGTGTGCGGGGGCCGTCCACGTTGAACCACCGGGCGACGTCGATGCAGAGGGAGAGCACCGCGAGGGTGGTGCCGTGGATGTCGATGACGTCGAACTCCCCTGCCTCGACGCCCTCCTGGATGATCCCGCGCACCTCGGCGTCGACCTGGCGGCGCAGCCCGAGGATCTCGGCGCGGGCGTCGGGGCCGAGTGCGTCCAGTTCGTACTGCACCACCCGGGCGGTGGTGCGCCGCCCGGCGTGCCAGCGGACGAAGGAGCTGACGCCGTCGGCGAGCCGCTCGGCGGCGGTGCCCTCGCGCCGGGCCGCCGTCTGGAGGATCTCCAGGGCCTTGTCGTGACCGATGCGGCTGATCCGGTGGAGCAGCTCTTCCTTGGTCTTGTAGTGGATGTAGAGGGCGGCGGGGCTCATACCCGCGCGGCCCGCGATGTCCCGGGTGGTGGTGGCGTGGTAGCCGCGCTCGGCGAAGGCCTCCACGGCGGCGACCAGCAGCCGCCGGGCCGCGTCAGGGGTGACCTCTTCCCACGGCTCGACCTCGCCGCCGGTCGTCTCCTCCGCCGTACTCATCGCTCGCTCGCCCCTCTCGATACCGGAGCTCCACCATACCGCCGAAGCTGAGCGAGCGCTTAGTGTGCCCGCTCAGAGGTTGTCCCGCAGCTCAGAGCTTCTCGAAGGGGTCGTGTTCGGCGAGCAGCTTCTCCAGCCGGGCCTGGTCGACGCGGCTGACGATCTGCCCGGCCTCCTGGCGGTCGCGGATGACCTTCGCGAGCGTGAAGGCGGAGGTGACGAGGTAGAGGACGGCGATGCCCAGGAAGCCGCGCACCCAGGCGTCGGCGTGCAGCCGGAAGATGCCGATGACGGTGGCCGTCATGGCGATGGCGAAGGAGGCGACGGCCTGGCCGTAGTAGGCGGCCGTGTTCTGCTGTCTGACCGGTGTGTCATTCATGGTTCGATCATCGGCGGACGTGGCCCGCGCCACATCCGTCCGGATACTCAGGGACCTACTCAGAACGCCGAAACGCCTGTCAGCGCCCGCCCGATGAGCAGTTTCTGGATCTGGCTGGTGCCCTCATAGAGGGTCATCACCCGGGCGTCGCGCAGGAGTTTGCCGACCGGGTACTCGTCGATGTAGCCGTAGCCGCCGAAGACCTGGAGGGCGTTGTTGGCGGCGCGCACGGCGGCCTCGGAGGCGAAGAGCTTGGCCTTCGAGGACTCGGTGGCGAACGGCAGGCCGCGGTCGATCAGATCGGCGACCCGCCAGGTCAGCAGCCGGGCCGCGTCCACGTCGACGGCGATGTCGCTGATGAGCTCCTGGACCAGCTGGTGGCCGGCGATCGGCGTGCCGAACTGCACGCGCTCCCCCGCGTACGCCACGGCCGCGTCCAGCGCCGCCTGGGCTATGCCGACGCAGCCGGCGGCGACCGACATCCGCCCCTTGGCCAGCGCCGCCATGGCGACCGAGAAGCCCTTGCCCTCCGGTCCCAGCATCGCGGCGGCGGGGACGCGGACGTCCTCCAGGACGAGTTCCGCCGTGGCCTGGCCGCGCAGTCCGAGTTTGCCGTGGACGGCACGCCGGGTCAGGCCGGGCGTGTCGGTCGGCACCAGGAAGGCGGAGACGCCCTGGTGGCCGGGCGCGTCGGTGGAGCGGGCGAAGAGGAGGACCACGTCGGCCCAGGTGCCGTTGGTGATGAACATCTTGGCGCCGTTGACGACGTAGTCGTCGCCGTCACGGACGGCGCGGGTGGTGAGGTTGCCCGCGTCGGAGCCGGTGCCGGGTTCGGTGAGGCCGAAGCAGCCCAGGTACGCGCCGGAGGTCAGCCCCGGCAGCCAGCGCCGCTTCTGCTCCTCGCTCCCCCAGGCGGCGACGGACTTGGCGACGAGGCCCAGGGAGACCGACACGATTCCACGCACGGAGGAGTCGGCGCGGCCGAGTTCCTCGGTGACCAGGCAGTACGACAGGTGGTCGCCGCCGGAGCCGCCGTACTCCTCGTCGACGGTCAGACCGAGGAAGCCGACCTCGCCGAGCTTCTTCACGATCCCCCGGTCCACCTCCTCGGCGCGGTCCCAGGCGATCACGTGCGGGGCGATCTCGCGCTCGACGAAGTCCCGGGCGAGCTGCCGTACGGCGGCCTGCTCCTCGCTGAGTCCCAGGTCCACCACGCGATCACCCCACATTTAAATTAGCACTGCTAGTTTATTGGTGCAGCCCTACTATGTGCGCCATGGCCCGACCGCGCAAGCCCCTCCTCAGCACCGACCGGATCGTCCGGGTGGCACGGGAACTCGTGGACGCGGAGGGTCTGGCTGCCGTCTCCACCCGCCGGCTCGCGGCCGAGCTGGGGGTGAGCGGGCCCTCGCTCTACAACCACTTCCGCACCAAGGACGAGATCCTGGAAGCGGTCGCGGACTCGGTGAGCGCGCAGGTCGACCTGTCGATGTTCGAGGGCGGGGACGGGCTGGACTGGCGGACCGCGCTGCACGACTGGGCGGTGTCGTACCGGGCCGCGCTCCGCGACCACCCGAACATCGTCCCGGTGCTGGCCAGGGGCCCCGGCCGCCGCCCCGCCGGGCTCCGGCTCGCGGACGCGGTCTACGGCGGGATGGTGGACGCGGGGTGGCCGCCGGCGCAGGCGACGTCGATCGGGGCCATGATGCGGTACTTCGTCATGGGGTCGGCACTGGGGTCGTTCGCCGGGGGGTTCGTGGACGACGCGAGTGCCTACGATCCGGCCGACTATCCCCATCTCGGGCAGGCGCATCTGCTGGCGGAACAGCAGGAGAAGATCGACGAGCGGGCCTTCGAGACGGGGTTGCGGGCGTTGCTGGACGGGTTGGCTCAGCAGTTCGCGGGAGCAAAAGAAACCGCGTAGAGGGCGGCGGGCCGTCCTGCGACCGGCCCGCAGCCACGACGTGCCCCGCGAGGCGCGCGGGGAACTGCGCGACCAGCCGCCCACCCGGCCGTCCGAAATCCGCCAGCCCCGCCCCGTCCCTCCTCTTTAACCTCGGTCCCATGACGAATTCCGCGCCCCGCCCGCTCCCCGCCCTCGCCGCCGTCGCCACCGTCGTGCTGTGGGCCTCCGCCTTCGTGGCCATCCGGAGTGCGGGGGACTCCTACTCCCCCGGTGCCCTCGCCCTCGGCCGGCTGTTCTCCGGGTCCCTCGCGCTCGGGCTGCTCTGTCTCGTGCGGCGCGAAGGGCTGCCGCCCCGGTCCGCCTGGCGGGGTATCGGGATATCCGGCGTGCTGTGGTTCGGCTTCTACATGGTCGCCCTGAACTGGGGCGAGCAGCAGGTGGACGCGGGGACGGCCGCCCTCGTGGTGAACGTCGGCCCCCTGCTGATCGCCCTGCTCGGGGCCCGGCTGCTCGGTGATCCGATGCCGCCCCGGCTGCTCGCGGGGATGGCGCTGTCCTTCGCGGGTGCGGTGACCGTGGGGCTGTCGATGGCCGGCGGGGGTGGTTCCTCGGTACTGGGCGTGGTGCTCTGCCTGCTCGCGGCCGTCGCCTACGCGGCCGGTGTGGTCTCCCAGAAGCCCGCCCTGGCCCGGGCGAGCGCGCTCCAGGTGACGACGTACGGGTGTCTCGTCGGCACCGTGGCCTGTCTGCCGTTCGCCGGGCAGCTGGTGCGCCAGGTCGCCGACGCACCGCTGTCCGCGACCCTCGACATGGTGTATCTCGGGGTCTTCCCGACCGCGCTCGCCTTCACGACCTGGGCGTACGCCCTGGCCCGGACCACCGCGAGCCGGATGGGTGCGACGACGTACGCCGTGCCGGCGCTGGTCGTGCTGATGTCCTGGCTGGCCCTCGGCGAGGTGCCGGGGCTGGTCACCCTGGCCGGCGGGGTGCTGTGCCTGGCCGGTGTGGCGGTGTCCCGGTCGCGGACGCGGACGCGGGCTCCCCGTGCCGTACCGGTGGCCGGGGAGCCGCACTCCGAACAGGTGCCGTGACGGCCGCACGGGGGTCAGAAGACGACCAGCGCCCGGCCGCCCTTGCCCGCCAGCATGTTCTCGAACGCCGCGGGAATGCCGTCCAGGGCGATCCGTTCCGTCACCAGCATGCCCAGGTCCAGGCGGCCGGCCCGGACGTGTTCGGCGAGCACCGGCAGGTCGCGGCCCGGGTCCGAGTTGCCGTAGACGCAGCCGGAGAGGGTGCGGCCCCAGTGGAAGAGCTCCAGGGCATTGAAGGTGACCTGCTCACTCTTGCCGCCGATCCCGACCACCGTCGTACGACCGCCCCGGCGGGTGGACTCCCAGGCCGCGCGGATGCTGACCGCGCGGCCGGCGCACTCCACGGAGACGTCGACGCCCTGTTTGCCGGTGAGGGCGCGGATCGCGCGGGGTGTGGTGTCGGAGGCGACCAGGTAGTCGGTGGCGCCGGCGGCCCGGGCCAGCTCCTCCTTCGCCGGGGAGACGTCCACCGCGACGATCCGGGACGCGCCCGCGATCCGGGCCGCCTGTACGGTGGCCAGGCCCACCCCGCCGACGCCGAACACCGCGACCGTCTCGCCCTCCCGGACCCGCGCCGAGTTGTGGACGGCGCCATAGCCCGTGAGCACCGCGCAGCCGAGGAGGGCCGCGTCGGTGAGCGGGATGCCGTCGGGAAGGGGGAGGACGCAGGACTCGGCGACCACCGTCTCCTCGGCGAAAGCGGCCACGTTCAGGCCGGGGTGCAGGTCGGTGCCGTCCGCCGTACGGGCGTGGACCTCGGCGGCGCCGGCCAGCGCGTTGGCGCACAGCCAGACCTCGCCGAGGGAGCAGGCGTGGCACTTTCCGCAGGAGGGAGCCCAGTTGAGGACGACCGGGTCACCGGGGGACAGCCGGGTGACGCCCTCCCCCACGGTGACCACCGTGCCCGCGCCCTCGTGGCCGAGGACCGCCGGCACCGGCACCCGCATGGTGCCGTCGGACAGGGAGAGGTCGGAGTGGCAGACACCGGCGGCGGCGAGCCGGACCCGGACCTGGCCGGGGCCGGGGTCCGGGAGGTCGATGTCGGTGACCGCGAGCGGGGCGCCCACGGCGGGCAGTACGGCGGCTCGGACCTTGGCAGCCATCAGAGCAACCTCCTCAGAACTGAAGGGACTTGGTCTGGAGGTACTCGGCGAGGCCGTGCGCGCCGAGTTCCCGGCCGACGCCCGACTGCTTGTAACCGCCGAACGGCGCCAGGGGGTTGAAGCGTCCGCCGTTGATGTCGACCTGCCCGGTCTCCATGCGCCGGGCGAAGGCCACCGCCTCCGCCTCGTCCCCGGCCCAGACGGCGCCCGCGAGCCCGTAGACCGTGCCGTTGGCGATCCGGAGCGCATCCTCCTCGTCCACGTACCGCAGGATCGACAGCACCGGGCCGAAGATCTCCTCCTGCGCGACGGTCATCTCGGGGGTGACGTCGGCGAACACGGTCGGGCTGACGAAATAGCCCCGTTCGCGCGGGGATTCGGGCCCGCCGGCGACCAGCCGGGCGCCCTCCGCGAGGCCCTTCTCGATGTAACCGCGCACCCGCGCCCGCTGCTTGGCGCTGACGACCGGTCCGATCCGTCCGCCGTACTTGGCGGCGGCCGCCGCCGCCAGCTCCACCGCTTCCGCGTACTGGTCGGTGTGCACCAGCATCCGCGTCCAGGCGCTGCACGTCTGGCCGGAGTTGGACATCACGTTGGCCACCCCGACGTTGACGGCCTTGGCGAGATCGGCGCTCGGCAGGATGACGTTGGCGGACTTGCCGCCCAGTTCGAGGGCCACCTTCTTCACGGCCGCGCCGGCCACCGCGCCGATCCGCTTGCCGACGGCCGTGGAGCCGGTGAAGGAGACCAGGTCGACCCCCGGGTGCTCGGCGAGGGCCTGCCCGGCGACCGGCCCCAGGCCGGTGACCAGGTTGAACACACCGGCCGGGAAGCCCGCCTCGGCCACCGCCTCCGCGAACAGCTGGGCGGTCAGTGGGGTGTCCTCGGCAGGTTTGAGTACGACCGTGCAGCCGGCGGCGAACGCCGGCGCGACCTTGGCGACGATCTGGTGCAGCGGGTAGTTCCAGGGCGTGATCGCACCGACCACGCCGACCGGCTCCTGGTGGACGGTCGAGTTGCCGACCTTCTCCTCGAAGGGATGGGTCGCGGCCAGCTCGGCGTACGAGCCGGCGACCGCGATCGGCACGTCCGCGTGCACGGCCTGCGAGAACTGCGGCGGCGAGCCCAGTTCCGCGGTGACCGTCTCGGCGATCTCGTCCTTGCGGGCCACCAGGACGTCGCGGAGCGCGCCGAGCCGGGCGGCCCGCTCGGCGGGCGGGGTGGCGGCCCAGGCCGGGAGGGCGGCGCGGGCGGCGCGCACGGCGGTGTCGACATCCAGCGCCCCGCCTGCCGGGACCCGGCCGATGACCTGCTCGTCGACCGGGTTCACGACCTCGATCACGTCCTGGCTCTCGGCGGCGCGCCAGGCGCCGTCGATGTACAGGCCGTCGTGTGCCTTCATGCTGCTTCCTCCTGGCGGGCTGGCTCTCCGGCCTCACAAACTAGCGGCGTTAGTTTTTCGGCGCCAGAGATCGGCGCCGGAGACACGTGCGCGGCAGGAGCCTCAGAAGTCGACCTGGGCGCGCTCGTCCACCCGCCCCACACTCTCCTGCGCGAAGGTCTTCTCGTAGGCCCGCCGGATCTCCTCGATCTTGCGGTCGCCGCCCTTCGCCGCCGACTCCGGATACAGCAGGATCAGCTCGTAGGACCGCTCCTTCTCGATCGTGCCGTGCGCGTCCCGCCACTGCCCGCGCCCGCTCTGCACGGTGAGCCCGTCGGGGAAGTCGGGGGTGACCTCCTTGTCGACGAAGGCCGTGAACTGCCGGTCGGTGACGGCGGGTCCGCCGTCCGGCCGCGCGGTACCGAAGAACAACCGGGTCTCGACGTAGGCCTTTCCGCGCGTCGGCACGGCCGGGGGCCGGTCGTCGGCCAGCGCGGTGTACGCGGCGGGGGTGCCGGCCAGCAGAACTCCGGCCAGCGCCAGGGCCGACCGATTACGGAGCGAATGAGTACGCATGCCCCTTTCTTACTTGTCTGCCCCTCCCCAGTCCCGGCTTCCCGCCGGGATTCACTCGTCCAGGTCGGACAGCTGCGCTCCCTCAGGGGCGTGGGGAACTGCGCGACCAGCCACGACGGCGCGGCGGCCGCACACCACACGTCGGCGGTGCGGGCCACCGCCCGGTCACTCCGTCGCGGTCAGGTGGGCGAAGACCACCACGTTGCTGGTGTAGCCCGTCTTCCGGCTGAAGAGGCCACCGCAGGTGATGACGCGGAGTTCGGGACGCCGGGTCTGTCCGTACACCTCTTGGCTCGGGAAACCGGTCTTGTCATAGACCTTCACCCGGTCCACGGTGTACACGGCGGTACGGCCGTCCGCGCGCTTGGCCTCGATGTGTTTGCCGGGCTTCACCTGGGCGAGCGCCGCGAAGACGGCGGGCCCCGTCCTGGTGTCGCGGTGGCCGACGGCGACCGCGAGGCCGGACTCGCCCGGCGTGGCGCCGCCCTGGAACCAGCCGATCAGCTTCGGGTCGTCGACCGGCGGTGTCTCCAACTGCCGGTCCCGGTCGAGCCGGACCCCGATGACCGGCGCGTCGACGCCCAGGAACGGGATGCGCATCGACGTCGGCCGGGACCGGGGCAGCGGGCGGGGCGGCGGGCCGGGCCGGGCCCCGGCCCGGCCCGCGCCGGCGGCCGTCGAGGTGTCCGACCCGTCGGTACCCCCGCACCGGACCACTGTCACCAGGATGATCGCCAGCAGGGCCGTTCTGGCGAGGCGGTAGGCGCGGGTCCGGTACCAGGGCCTGCGTCTGCGCCTACGCGGCGCCATGGGGCCGACGGCGGATCAGCCGGACGTACACCACGCCACTGGCCGCGACCAGGCCCACGGCCGTGGCCGCGGCCACGGGCGAGAACGCGGCCGTGCCTGCGAGGCCGCCGCCGCCCGCGTGCACACCACCCTGCGGGCCGTTGTGGTCGTCGCCCTGCCCCCAGGCCGCGTCACCACGCTGGTTGTCCTCGATCTGCCCGTTCGGACCGTTCGGACCGCTCTGGCCGTTCTGGCCACCCTGGTCGTTGTGGCCGTTCGGGTCGTTCTGCCCGTTCGGGCCCTGCGCCCCGTCCTGCTTGCCGTCATGGCAGTTGAGCCGGAAGACCTTCTCCTTCAACGCGCCGGACACGGTCCACGAGAGCTTGTACTGTCCGTCCGCCAGCCCCAGCGGGTCGGTGTGGCCGGCGCCTCCGGCGAGCTGGATGGTGCCGGCGACGGTGGCGGCGGTGGGCAACGGGGGCTGTGGCGTGATGGTGTAGGCGATAGCGGGGAGGACGTCGAAGTTGACGGCGTCGAGATAGAACCTGCAGACCACCGGGTCGTCCTTCGACACGCCGAAGGGCACGCCCACCCGGTGGATCCTGATGTCGCCGTTCTCCCCTACGGCCGCCGCGTTCGGCGCCGCCACCCACGACGCGCCCGCCGCGGCGAGGGCGGTGAGGACGACGGTCGCGCCCGCACGGGGTCCGGTGGTGCGTGGAAGTGTGAGCGTGGGCATGCAAGCTCCTCCGAGTTAGACGATTTTCATACAAATCGACCTTTCTTCTGGACTGTCACCCATGCACTCCACGGCCCGTGGCATCAACCTTCGACGCGCCGTCAGATATCGCTCGTGCGGCGCAACGCCGCGCCCTTGCGCCGCGTCCGCGGCACCGGACCGGCACCCTCGGACCGCCCCACCGCCCTCGGCGAGCGCACCGCCACCCCCGCCGAGACCAGCAACAACGCGCCCAGCATCACGAACGGCGCGGCCACCCCGGCCACCCCCGCCACCAGCCCCGCCCCGGCCGGCGCGGCCACTTGGCCCAGCCGGTTGCCGGTCAGCCGCAGGGCGAGCGCCGTGGACCGGGCGCCCTCGGGTGCGGCCTGGACGACCGTCGTCATCGACAGCGGCTGCCCGACCCCCAGACAGAAGCCGAGCGCGGCGAGCATCAGGGCCAGCACCCACACCGGCGCCGGAAGCGCGATCCCCGCGCACAGCACGGCCGCCAGGAAGCACGTCAGGGTCAGCAGCACCGGGCGGCCGAGCAGTCGCAGCAACGGCGTGAGGACCAGCCGGCAGGCGATCGTCGCCCCGGCCCGGACACTGAGCAGGACGCCGATCACCGCCGGTGCGATACCCCGGTGCTCGCCGACCACCGGGAGGTACGCGGTGAGGATGTCGGTCGCGGACAGGACCGAGAGGCTGACCAGCATGCCCGCCGGGACGCCCCGGGCGCGCAGGATGCCGCCCACCGGGACGCGGTCGCCCTGCCCGGGACGGGACGTCATCGCCGTACGGTCCTCGATGCGCCACAGCGAACTGAACGCGACCGCCGCTCCCGCACCCGCCACCACGAGGGCGAGCGCGCTGCTGCCCGCCATGTCGGGGCCGCCGATCAGCGCACCCGCGGCGATCGGGCCCATCAGCTGGCCCAGCGACGCGCCGATGGTGAAGTGACCGAAATTGCGGTCCTGTTCGTGCGGGGCCGACTGCCGGGCCACCAGCGACTGCGCACCGATCACGAAGCAGAGGTGGCCGAGACCCATCACCCCGCTCCACAGGGCCATCGTCCAGAGGGAGTTCGCGAGGCCGCTGAGCGCACAGCCGCCGGATATCAGCACCACGCCGACCGGCAGCAGGGGTGCGCAGCGGCCGTGGTCGGTGCGGCGGCCGAGCGGTACGGCGGCGAAGAGCGGGAGCAGGGCGTAGACACCCGCGATGACACCGACGGCCCGTTCGTCGGCGCCGAGCGCGAGGGCCCGGTAGGAGACGGCGGGCCGGGCCATCGACACCGCGCCCTGCGCGAAGCCGAAGGCGATGACGAGCCGGAGCAGCCAGCCGCGGTTCCTGCCGGGCGCCATGGTGAAGTCCTCCAACGGATCGGTCAGATGATTCCGAACAGGATTCCTGCCCCCAGCACGACCAGGGATGTCAGCGCGGCCCACTTGACGACGAAGCGGGTGTGGTCGCCGAACTCGACCTTGGCCATGCCGACGAGGACGTAGACGGCGGGCACCAACGGGCTGGACATGTGGAGCGGTTGGCCGATGATCGAGGCGCGGGCGATCTCCAGGGAGGAGACTCCATGGGCCTGGCCGGCTTCGGCGAGGACCGGGAGGATGCCGAAGTAGAAGCCGTCGTTCGACATGAAGTACGTGAGCGGGATGCTGAGCACGCCGGTGACGAGGGCCATGTGCGGGCCCATGCCGTCGGGGATGTTGCCGACGAGCCAGGTGGCCATGTGGTCGACCATGCCGGTGCCCTGGAGGACGCCGGTGAAGACGGCGGCGGCGAAGACCATGCCGGAGACGTTGAGGACGTTCTCGGCGTGGGCGGCGAGGCGGGCCCGCTGGGCGGGCATCTGCGGGAAGTTGACAGTCAGCGCCAGTGCCGCGCCGAGCAGGAACAGCACCGGGATCGGCAGCCACTCCATGATCATGGAGGTGAGCAGGGCGACCGTGAGCAGCGCGTTGAACCAGTACAGCTTGGGGCGCAGGGTCGCACGGTGCGGGTCGAGGCCCTGGAAGCCGTCGTTCTCCGCCGGGCGGTCCGCCTCGGTGCCGGACCCGGTTCCGGTGCCGCCGCCGCGCACCGCGGACTTGCCCGAGCCCGAGCCCGCAGCCGCACCCGCACCCGCACCCGCACCCGCACCCGCACCCGCACCGACCAGTACGGTCTCCGTTTCCCGCTCGTTCTCCTCGACCAGCGCCTCCTCCAGCGTCAGCACGCCGAGCCGCTTGCGCTCGCGGCGGCCGAGGACGTAGGCGAGGGCGATCACGAAGAGGAGGCCGACGGCGAGCGCCGGGATCATCGGCACGAAGATGTCGCCCGCGTCCAGCTTCAGCGCGGTCGCGGCACGGGCGGTGGGGCCACCCCAGGGCAGCGTGTTCATCACGCCGTTGGCCATCGCGGCCACCCCGGTCATCACGACCAGGCTCATCTTCAGCCGCTTGTACAGCGGGTACATGGCCGAGACGGTGATCATGAAGGTGGTGGACCCGTCGCCGTCGAGGGAGACGATCGCCGCGAGCAGGGCCGTACCGACGACGATCCGCAGCGGGTCGGCCTTGCAGAACTTCAGGATCCCCTTGACGATCGGGTCGAAGAGGCCGACGTCGATCATCACACCGAAGTAGACGATCGCGAACATGAGCATCGCCGCGGTGGGCGCGAGGGTGGTGACGCCGTCGATGACGTAGTCACCGAGCTTGGCGCCCTTGCCGACGAACACACAGAACAGCGCGGGGATCAGCACGAGCGCCGCGATCGGCGACATCTTCTTCAGCATGATCAGGACCAGGAAGGTCGCGATCATGGTGAAGCCGAGGATGGTCAGCATGAGTGGAATACCTAACGTTCGCCCTTGAACTCCCACCAGGGCCGGCGGTGCGATGACGTTAGGTCGCGTCAAACGTCGTTAACAAGACGTTGACACGCGAGCAATAAGCGCAAAACTCCAGGTCACGAGGTTGGCGGCAGCCGTGGTGACGCCCATGGTCGCTCCATCGGCAGCGGACTTGGACTCAGTCCAGGACGCGCGCCAGATAGGCCCGCAGCAGCTCCCGGGTCTCCGCGATGATCGTCTCGTCGCCCTCCGGGTCCATCCGGAAGGACAGGTGGACCAGGGTGTCGGCGGTCTCCACGGCCACCAGGAACGTGCGGCGCAGGGCCTCGTCCGGGGCGCGGCCGAGGTAGTCGGAGAGCAGGCCGGTCAGGCGGTCGGCGACTCTGTGGTTGGGCTCGGCGTGGCGGGCGCCGACCGGGATCTGGTTGCCGAAGTCGACGAGCGAGAAGCCGGGGGCGGTTCGCTTCATGGCCAGGTACTCGTCCAGCACCGCGTCCATCGCCGCCCGCCAGTCGCCCTTCGGCGCGTCCTTCAGCCGCTCGGCGACCCGCTCGGTGAAGCGCTCCAGGTTGCGCTGGGCGAGGGCGTCGGCCATCTGCCGCTTGTTGCCGAAGAAGCGGTAGACCGAGCCGATGGGCACCCCGGCGCGCACCGCGACGGCCCGGGTGCTCAGCTCCTCGTAGCCCACCTCGTCGAGGAGGTCGGCGCAGGCGTCGAGGATCCTGGTCAGCCGTTCCGCACTGCGGCGCTGGACGGGAGCTTTGCGAAGCGAGGGCGCTGGGGGCACGGGCTTCATGATGCCTTTCCGCAGGGATCAGGTGAACCTCGCCCCCCAGTACGGAGACGGGTGGCCCATGCACTCATCCGGGCGGTGTGCCGCCGTCGCCGGCCGCGGCTCCCGTGTCCCTGGGGGAAGCCCCGCTCTCCGGAGGGTCGGCCGTCGGTGTCGGTGTGTCCGGCGGGGCCGCCTTCGCCGTCTCCGTACCCGACGCCGTGACGTCCGCGGTGCTCTCGACCGGTTTGCCGTGTACGACCCACACCGTGCCGTCGTCCGCGTAGAGCCGGGCGGTGATGTGGTGGGTGCCGTGCGGGACGAGCCGGGCGGGAAGGTGGTACGCGGGGGTGCGCAACCGGGTCACCAGGCCGCCGTCCACGAAGAGGTAGGCGAGGCCGCGCCCGGCGACCGCGCGGGCCGCGCTGCCGGTCCGGGAGAAGCGGAAGCGGTGCACGTCGAGCCGTACGTCCCAGCCTCCGGCGCGGTCGGGCGTGACCACCGTGTCCACCTCGGGCGCCTGTTTCTTGTCGATCTCCCGGTAGTGGCGTCCGCTCTCGTCCGTGTCATCGAGGATCTTGCCCACCGGTGAGGGCGACCCCGTCTCCCGCTGCTCGTGCGCCTCCCCGGTCCCGCAACCCGCCGCCGCGACCAGCAGCAGCACGCAGACCGCGAGCGCGCCCGGCAGTCCACGCGTCCACGACATGCCCGGGAGCGTAGAACAGCGCGCCGGGGACCGGATCCCCCTGAAGTCGGGTTCTCACCATCCCTCGCTGGGATGATCCCGGTCCTCTTGCACCCGCCCCCACTCAATCCTACGGTGATACATAGGAATCAAGGACTCACAGGCCCAGGGAGCGATCATGAGCGATGGGGGTACCTCCCGCGCGAGCGTGTTCGAGCGTGAGGGAGCGCGGAAGACCGCCGAGGGACTGACATATCTGTCGGGGTTCGGCAACGAGCACTCCTCGGAGGCGGTGCCGGGCGCCCTGCCCGAGGGCCGCAACTCCCCGCAGCGCGCCCCCCTCGGCCTGTACGCGGAGCAGCTCAGCGGTACGGCCTTCACCGAGCCGCGGGCCCACAACCGCCGCTCCTGGCTGTACCGGATCCGCCCCTCGGCCGCCCACCCGGCGTTCACCCGGGCCGCCGGCGAAGGGGCGCTGCGCACCGCCCCCTTCACGGACGTCGCCCCGGACCCGAACCGGCTGCGCTGGAACCCGCTGCCGGAGCCGGCACCCGGTACGGACTTCCTCGCGGGCCTGTGGACCCTCGGCGGCAACGGCGACGCGACCCAGCGCACCGGCATGGCCGTGCACCTCTACCACGCCACCTCCTCGATGGAGCGGGTCTTCTCCGACGCGGACGGCGAGCTGCTGATCGTCCCGGAGCACGGCGGACTGCTGCTGCGCACGGAGTTCGGCCTGCTGCATGTGGAGCCGGGACATGTGGCGCTGATCCCCCGTGGGGTCCGCTTCCGTGTGGACCTGCTGGAGGCCACGGCCCGGGGTTATGTGTGCGAGAACTACGGCTCGCCCTTCCGCCTGCCCGACCTGGGCCCGATCGGCGCCAACGGCCTCGCCAACGCCCGGGACTTCCAGGCCCCCGTCGCCGCCTACGAGGACGTGGAGGGCCCGGTGGAGGTGGTCAACAAGTTCTGCGGCAACCTGTGGACCGCCACATATGACCACTCCCCACTGGATGTGGTGGCCTGGCACGGCACACATGTGCCGTACCTCTACGATCTCCGCCGATTCAATGTGATCGGCAGCATCTCGTACGACCACCCCGATCCGTCGATCTTCACGGTCCTGACGTCCCCGTCGGACACTCCCGGACTGGCGGGCGTCGACTTCGTGGTCTTCGCCCCGCGCTGGCTGGTGGGCGAGAACACCTTCCGGCCGCCGTACTTCCACCGGAACGTGATGAGCGAGTACATGGGCCTGGTCGAGGGCGCCTACGACGCCAAGGCGGAGGGCTTCGTGCCGGGCGGCGGTTCCCTGCACAACATGATGTCGGCGCACGGCCCGGACCGGGAGACGTTCGACCGGGCGAGCACGGCCGAGCTGCGTCCGCAGAAGATCGACGACGGCCTCGCCTTCATGTTCGAGACCCGCTGGCCGGTGACGCTCACCCCGCAGGCGGCGACCGCCGAGCATCTGCAACAGCGCTACGACGACGTGTGGCAGGGCCTGGAGCGCCACTTCCGGCCCTTGCACTGAAGATCCCCTACCGGTACGGATGGCCCGTGACCTCCTTCGCCCCGGACTCGATCGTCCTGAATCGAAAGCTGCCGCTCTGGTATCAGGTGTCGCAGTCGCTGCGCGCCTCGATACTCGGCCGCTCGCTCCGGGACCCGCTCCGGCTGCCCACCGAGGAACAGCTGGCGGAGCACTACGGCGTGAGTGTGCTGACCATGCGGCAGGCGCTGAAGGAGCTGGAGGACGAGGGCCTCATCAGCCGGCACCGCCGCCGCGGCACCTTCATCGAACCGGACGCCCGGCGGGCCACCCCGGTACGCCTCCTCGGCTCGGTGGACGCGATCGTGGCCCAGCAGTCCGGCATGACGGCCGAGTTGCTGGACCACGGCACGGCACCCGTGACGGGCGAACTCACCGAGTACTTCCCGGATCTCGACGAGGTGGCGACGTACCATCGCCTGCGCAGCGACGAACAGACGGGCGAGCCGACCAACCACGCCCGCAACCACGTCCGCCCCGAACTGGCCGAGCGCATCGACCCGGAGGACCTGGCCCGGCAGCCCATGACCAAGGTGCTGCGCGACGTCGTCGGCGCGGACATCAGCCGTATCACGGACACGGTCGAGGCCCGGCTGGCCGACCCGGAGACGGCCCGGCTGCTCCAGGTCCCCCTTCTGAGCCCGATCCTGCACTACACGGGAGTCACCTACGACACCGCCGGCCGGGTCCTGGACCTGGCGGTCATCCACTACCGGGGCGACCGTTTCTCCTTCACGGTCACCCTCGACGCCACCTGAACTCGTCGTACGATGCCGGGCGTGACGCACGACGACGCTCCGCTGCTGGCGGACCTCATGCCGTGGTCCGTCGCACCACTCCGGCTCGGCCGGGGGTGGCCGACGGCCCCCGACCCGGCGACCCTCAAAGCCCGCTGGGACGCCCTCCTCAAGGCCGAGGGCGGCGACCGCGAGACCCTGTTCGAACCGACGCGCGCCCGGACGGTCCACTCGGCGGTGGCGCAGCTCCCGGGCCGGCCCACCGGCACGGAGCGGCTGGAGCAGGCCTCGTCCCCCTGCCCGGACCCGGTCCGGGTGCTCTCGGCCCCCTTCGACGAGCAGTGGCTGATCCCGGACCACCGCCTGATCGACACGGCCCGCCCGGAGTTGTGGCGGACGGCGGACGACCAGCAGATCTTCGCGGTGGAATCGGCGGAGGGCATGCCGTTGCTGGCGACCTCCCTCCTCCCCACCCTGCGCGCCGGCCGCGTCCGCCCCCTCTACCGCCGGCCCGGCGGCACGGAACCGAACCTGGCACCGGGCCTGCTGAGGCACCTGGCCGACCGCCTGGACCTCGCTCTCACCCCGCCGGACGTCCTGGCCTGGACCCTGGCGACGATCCGCCCCGACCACACGGTCCCGCTGACCGGGGACCCCGGCCTCTGGGCCCAGGGCGTGGAGTTGGGCCACCGGGCCCTGTGGCTGCTCCGGCGCGACGGCGGCCGCCCGAAGCTCCCGGGCGGCCGGCGCCCCTACGTCCGGGCCCCTCTCCCCGCCCGCCCGCTCACGATCCGCTACGACCCCGAGGAGGAGGCCCTGCACATCGACGAGGGCCTCATCTCCCCGGTGCCGCCGGAGGCCTGGGAGTTCGCGATGGGTGAGGTGAAGATCCTGGAGGCATGGTTCGCGGCACGGACGACCCCGGCAGAACCGGGAACTCTGGCGGCGATCGTTCCGCGGGCCTGGCCCCAGTCGTGGACGTCGGACCTGCTGGAGCTGATCACGGTCCTCGCCTTGCTGGCGGACGTGCGTGTCCAGCGGACCGAGTTGGAGATCAAGTCACCGATCACCGCGGCGGAACTGACGACGGCGGGCGTACTCCCACCGCCGGAGACGTCCCGCAGACCGGCGTCGATCCTGGAACACACGGAAGAAGGCCCGGCGGGTCAACTGACGCTGCTGTGACCAGCCTTCTCGGGAGCGCCTACGACGACGCGAACCCGTCCAGAACTCTCTCCAGCGCCCGCCGGAGCACCCCCTCCAGATCGATCGGCCCGGCATCCTCGGCGAACGCCGCTGCCATCCGCGGATACGCCCCCGACGCGATCTGTCCCCCGAGATAGGCGATCCGCACCGCGTTCTCCTGCTCCTCCGACCACGGCAGACTCCGGGCCCGCTCGGCCGTGTCGAGTTCGTTCCGGACATAGGTGGTCACCACGCCGTTCACCATGGCGATCAGCTCCAGCTTCGTCCCGTACGGAGCGTCCAGCGGATCCAGGCAGGCCAGACAGTGCTCCAGGTACCGCAGCGCATGGGGGCTGAACCCATAGACCGGCGACATGAGACGTGGCATCCAGGGATGCCGGTACATCAGCTCCCGCGTCTGCTCGGCGACCCGCACCATGTCGGCCCGCCAGTCCCCCGTCGGCTCCCACAGCTCGTGCTCCGCGCCGACCGCGTCCACCATCAGCTCGTACAAGTCCTCCTTGCGGGGGACGTAGTTGTACAGGGACATCGTCCCGCATCCCAACGCGGCCGCCACATGCCGCATCGACACGGCGTCCAGCCCCTCCGCATCGGCGATCCGCACCGCGGCCGCCGCGACGTCGGCGCGCGTGAACGCGGGCCTCGGCCCCCGCCCCGCCCGTTCGGGGCGGGCCCAGATCACCGCGGGTTCGGCCCCTCGGACTGACATCGGTCATCACCTCGCCCACCATGCTAGTTACGTACACCGTACGTAGTGCGCTATGGTCGATCCGTGGATACTACGTACGCTGTACTTAGTGAAGGTCTGGAGAAGCGCTTCGGCGCTGTGCACGCCCTGCGCGGCCTCGATCTGGCCGTCCGGCAGGGCTCGGTCTGCGGACTGCTCGGGCCGAACGGAGCGGGGAAGACGACGGCCGTACGGCTGTTGACCACGCTCCTCCGGCCGGACGCGGGCTCCGCCCGCGTCGCGGGGCACGACCTCGTACGGGAGGCGGCGGCCGTGCGCCGCGGCATCGGCGTCACGGGGCAGTACGCGTCGGTCGACGGCGATCTCACCGGCCGCGAGAACCTGCGCCTGTTCGCCCGGCTGCACCGGGTGCGGGGACCGAACGACCGGGCGGCCGAACTGCTCGACCGCTTCGGCCTCGCCGAGGCCGCCGACCGCAAGGCCGCCACCTACTCGGGCGGTATGCGCCGACGTCTCGACCTCGCGGCGAGCCTGGTCCGCCGGCCCGAGGTGCTGTTCCTCGACGAGCCCACCACCGGCCTCGACCCGGTCAGCAGGAACGGCGTCTGGGAGGCGGTACGGGAGCTGGCGGCCGACGGTACGACCGTACTGCTGACCACGCAGTACCTGGAGGAGGCCGACCGACTCGCCGACGACATCGTGCTGATGGACGGGGGCCGGGTGGCGCAGACCGGCACCCCCGCCGAGCTCAAGGCGCTCATCGGCTGGTACGCGGAGGCGGTGGTCGCCGATCCGCACGCGCTGGCGAAGGCCGCCGCCGTTCTCGACCACCTCACCGGAACCGAGCCGCGGGTCGACCACGACCGGCACACCGTCGGCGCCCTCACCACCGACCCGACGCTCACCCTCCCCCGGCTGGTACGCGAACTCGACGCGGCGGAGGTGCCGTTGCTCGACGCGAGCCTCAGACCGCCGACCCTGGACGACGTTTTCCTCCGGCTGACGGGAAGTCCCGCATGAGCGCGCTCGCGTACGACGGTGCGGCGATGGTGGGCCGGCAGCTGCGCCGGGTCCGCAACAGCCCCGGACTGGCGGTCCTCACCCAGATGATGCCGGTGAACATGCTGCTGTTCTTCGGCTACGTCTTCGGCAGCGCGCTGGCGATGCCGGGCCCGGAGTACCGTGCCTTCCTCGTGCCGGGGCTGCTGGTGGCGACCGCGGCCGGCGGCGTGATGACCGGGATGTTCCAGGCCGCCCAGGACACCCACCGGGGGGTGATGGACCGCTTCCGGACCATGCCGGTGAGCCGGGCCGCCGTACCGCTGGGTCAGGCCGTGGCCGATCTCGTCGTCACCACGGCGGGTAGCGTGCCCCTGCTCCTGGTGGGTCTCGCCGTGGGCTGGCGCGTCGAGGGATCGGCGGTCGCGGCCGTCGGCGCGGTGGGGCTGCTGCTCCTGTTCCGGTTCGCCTGCACGTCCGTCGGCGTCTTCCTCGGTCTGCTCAGCCGCAGCGAGGAGGCCGCGGGTCAGCTCGGCGCGGCGTCCTTCGTCCTGCCGCTGCTCTCCAACGCCTACATCCCCACCGGCAACCTCCCGGGCTGGCTGCGCACGGCGGCCGAGTGGAACCCGATCAGCGCGGTGACGACGGCCCTGCGCGACCTCTTCGGCAACGCGCCCGTCCCGGAGGGCGCCGCCTGGCCGGTGGCCCACCCGGTCGCGGGCTCGCTCGCCTGGAGCGCGCTCCTGATCGCCGTCTTCCTGCCGCTGGCCGTACGCCGGTACAGCCGCGACTGACACAACCCGCGCTACCACCGCCGACACGACCGACCGGCCCGGTCGTAGCGGCGCTGCTGACAGAACCGGTAGTCACGGGACATGATCCGGTCCATGGACCGTCTCCCGCTGCCCCTGGAGGGCATCACCGTCGTCGCCGTCGAGCAGGCCGTGGCCGCGCCCTTCGCCACTCGGCAGCTCGCCGATCTGGGGGCCAGGGTCGTCAAGGTCGAGCGGATCGACGGCGGTGACTTCGCGCGCGGTTACGACACCGCCGCCCAGGGGCTCGCCTCGCACTTCGTGTGGTGCAACCGGGGCAAGGAGTCCATCGCGCTGGACCTGAAGGACCCGCGTGGCCTGGACGTCGTGAGAAGGCTCGTCGCGGACGCGGACGTCTTCGTGCAGAACCTCGCGCACGGGGCCGCCGCCCGGCTCGGTCTGGACGCGGCCACACTGTGCGCCGCGCACCCCCGTCTGGTCGCCGTGGACATCTCCGGATACGGGGCGTCAGGACCGTACGCCGGCAAACGCGCGTACGACATGCTGGTGCAGTGCGAGGCGGGGCTGGTGTCGGTCACCGGGACGCCGGAGCAGCCGGTGAAGGCCGGGATCCCGGCGGCGGACATCGCGGCGGGCATGTACGCCTTCTCGGGCGTCCTCGCGGCGCTGGTGCGGCGCGGCACGACCGGCCGGGGCGGGCCGGTGGAGGTGTCGATGCTGGACGCGCTGGCCGAGTGGCTGGGGCATCCGCTGCATCACACCCTGCACGGCGGGACCCCGCCGGAACGCACCGGCCTGGCGCACGCGGTGATCGCGCCGTACGACGCCTACCCGACCGGGGACGGCGGGCGGGTGCTGCTGTCGGTGCAGAACGACCGGGAGTGGCGGCGACTGGCCGAACAGGTGATCGGGCGGCCGGAGTTGGGTTCGGATCCGGCGTTCGCGACGAACCCGGCGCGGGTGGCGAACCGGGCCCGGACCGATGAGCTGGTCGCGACGGCCCTCGGGGCGGTCGGCACCGACGAGGCGGTGGCGCGCCTCGAAGCCGCGGGCATCGCGTGCGCGCGGCTGCGGGATCTGCGCGAGGTGGCGGAGCATCCGCAACTGGCGGCCCGGGAGCGGTGGCGGGAGGTGGGGTCGCCGGTCGGGCCGCTGCGTGCGCTGCTGCCGCCCATCACGCTGCCGGGCGGGGACGAGGCGCGGATGGGGGACGTACCCGCGCTCGGACAGCACACCGAGGCGCTGCTGCGTGCCGTGGGGATGACGGACGCCGAGATAGCAGCGCTGTGCCGGGACGGTGTGGCTGCCTGAGCGCGAGCCTGGCGGTCAGTGCTTGTTGCCGCCGAACAGCGAACGGCGCAGCCGACGCAGTGGCGCGAAGAGGGAGACGCGGCTGACCCGCGCACCCCGGTCGCTGCGCTGCGCGGGTTCACGCGCGGTCAGCTCACGCATCAGCGACGTCGCCTCGACCGCCTGCTGCTGCGGTATGGCGGGACCCGCCAGTACCGACAGATGGCGATCGAGGCGCGAACTGGTCGCGCTGCTCCCGCAGGTGATCGCAGGAACCCTCGCCCTGCTGCGTGTTATCTGTTCCATGTCACTCCCCACCCGTACGAGTCCACCCGGCCCGGGCAGGGTAACCCTATCGCCCCGATGGGGCACTCGTGTATCGCGGTCACAGGATTCACCTTCCCCGCAAGGCTGTTGACGACCCCTCGTCGACTACTCTCCGAATCCGACCGATTTCAGGGCGAGTTGGACAACCGGCTGGCTGGTAGGCTGCGCCGACCCGCCCGCGGGCTCGACGGTTACGGCGAGTGACGTGGCGGACTTGTCGAGCCCCGTGGCGACCAAGGGCGTGTCGGCCTTGAAAAGCCCGAGGGAGCGCGGTTGCACATGGGGGCGCATCAGCCAGAGCTGGTGCACACGCCCCTTCGACAGGGCGCCGTATCCGCTGAGCGTGACGACGGCCTGCCCCTCCGACGCGGAGACCACCGCCCCGATACTTCGGCCTTGGGCGTCCTTGCCGCTGGTCGCACGGGCGTCCGTCGCGGCCAGAACGTGGGCGATCTCACGCGACTGGGCCCGCTCCGCGTCCAGTTGGTCCTGGGTCCGGCCGGCCTGCACCGCGAAGAGGGAGGCGACGACCAGCGCGGCGGCCGCGGTGGCGGTGGCGAACGGCACGAACAGGGGACGCTGCCGTCTGCGCGGCGGCGGGGGCTGGCCGCCCCAGACATGCGGCGGCAGATTGGGGACGTGTTCGCGGGCGGGGGCCGGCGCCTGCGGGGTGGCGCGTACGGCGGCCAGCACCCGGTCGCGCATCGCGAGGGGCGGCGGGGCGGCCGTGGACCAGGCCAGCCGTACCGCGTCCTCGGTCAGCGCCCGGACCTCGGCGGCACACCGGTCGCAGTCCTTGAGGTGCTTCTCGAAGCGGCGCCGTTCACCGGGCTCCAGGGCGTCCAGGGCGTAGGGCGCGGCCAGCGAGTGCAGGTCCTCGCGGTGCAGCAGGCGGCCGACCAGGCTCATGCGGCACCTCCCAGGCAGTCGCGCAGCCGGGTGAGTCCGTCGCGCATCCGTGTCTTGACCGTGCCCAGCGGCAGTTTGAGCCGCTCGGCCACCTCACGGTACGTGTAACCGTCGTAGTAGGCGAGGGTGACCGACTGGCGCTGGAGGGCGGTGAGCCGGTCCAGGCAGCGGCGTACCCATTCGCGCTCCAGCCCGGCCTCCACCTCCTCCGCGACCTGGTCGAAGGCGGGTTCGCCCGCGCGCAGTGCCTCGCGCTGTTCGCGTTCGCCGGCCGCGCGGGCGCTGCGTACCCGGTCGACGGCCCGGCGGTGGGCGAGGGTGAGGATCCAGGAGAAGGCACTGCCCCGGCCCGGGTCGAACTTGGGTGCGGAGCGCCACAGTTCGAGGAGTACCTCCTGGGCCACCTCCTCGGACTGGGCGGGGTCGCGCACCACACGTCGTACGAGGCCGAACACCGGACCGGACACCAGTCCGTAGAGGTCCTCGAACGCCTTCTGGTCGCCGGCCGCGACGAGCACCAGCAGTTCGTCCGCCTCCACCCCGTTCCCCCTTCTGTGGCCGCACCCGGCCCGTCCTCCCACACCAGGCATTCGCAACTGACGCACCTCCGGCAGAAGTACGTATGCGGGAGGCGAAAACGCGGGTCGAGCAGGAAGAAAAGATTTTTTTCTTCGGACCAATCCAAACGGCCCTCCTGCTCCGTATACCCGTCCGTCAAGCAAGTTGGGACCGAGGGACGGACGGCATGACACCTCTAATCTCCAGGAGCGGCGCGGGGCGCAAGGGCCTTGTCTCGCTCATCTGTGGGGCACTGGCCACCGGCGGGATCACAGCCGCCAGCGTCGCCGCGCTGGAACCGGGAGCGGCCTCCGCCTCCTCCCACCGGGAAGCCCCGCTCATCTCGGGCACCCCCCAGTACGACAACACCGACCTGTACGCGTTCGTGAGCCCGGACAAGCCCGACACGACGACGATCGTGTCGGACTACATCCCCTTCGAGGAACCGGCCGGCGGCCCGAACTTCTACCAGTTCGCCGACGACGCCCAGTACGACATCCACATCGACAACGACGGTGACGCGCTGGACGACCTGATCTTCCGCTACACCTTCCACACCCAGATCAAGAACAAGAAGACGTTCCTCTACAACACGGGAGTGGTCGACAACCTGACCGACCCGGACCTGAACGTCACGCAGTCGTACGACATCGACCTCATCAAGCTGAAGAAGGGGAAGGAGCAGTACAAGACGAAGGTCGCCGACGACGTCCCGGCGGCCCCGTCGAACGTCGGCAAGGCGTCGATGCCGAACTACGCGAAGCTGCGCTCCCAGGCCATCTACAAGACGTCGAACGGCGGCGCGACCTTCGCCGGGCAGGCGGACGACCCGTTCTTCGCCGACCTGCGCGTCTTCGACCTGCTGTACGGCGGCAACCTCTCCGAGGTCGGCCGGGACACCCTCAAGGGCTACAACGTCAACACGATCGCCCTCCAGGTGCCGAACTCCCTGATTCGGCAGTCGGCGTCGCGTCCGACCGTCGGCATCTACACGACGACCCAGCGCAGGAACGCGCAGGGCTACTACGCGCAGGTCTCGCGCCTCGGCAACCCGCTGGTCAACGAGGTCGTCAACCCGCAGAAGGACAAGGACAAGTTCAACGCGTCCCAGCCCAAGGACGACGCGCAGTTCCTGAAGAACGTGACCAACCCGGAGCTGCCGAAGCTCATCGAGGCGATCTACCACATCAAGGCGCCGTCCGAGCCCCGCAACGACCTCGTCAGCGTGTTCCTGACGGGCGTCAAGGGCCTCAACCAGGAGCAGCCGTACGCGACGCCGTCGGAGATGCTGCGTCTGAACACGTCCATCAAACCCACCGCCAAGCCCAAGCGGCTCGGTGTCCTGGACGGTGACAACGCGGGCTTCCCGAACGGCCGCCGGCTCACCGACGACGTGATCGACGAGGCGCTGCAGGTCGTCGAGGGCGAACTGGTCGGTTCCAAGAACGACCTGGGCGACGCGGTCGACAAGAACGACAGGGGCTTCGAGAAGTACTTCCCGTACGTGGCCGAACCGACGTCCGGTTCGCGCGGCGCGCTCGCCAAGGCCGCCGGGAGCAGCACGAAGAGCGCCCTGGGTGACGCCCTGACCAGCTCCGACAGCAGCAACACGACGCTGATCGCCGGGTCCGCGGCCGCGGGTGCGGCGGGCGTGCTGCTGATCGGTACGGCGTTCGGCTGGTGGCGCCGCCGGATGCAGCGGCCGTACTGAGCGCTGTTGCGACTGGGGTAGGGGGGTGACTGCGGGCCGGTTGTGGCTGGTCGCGCAGTTCCCCGTGCTCCCCGCGCTCCTTGTGGGGCGCTGAATGCCCCCCATTGACTGGCGCGGCCCGCTTCCCACTCAATCCCCCACGGCAGCGGGCCGCGCCACCCCGTGCGACATCTATGAGGAGAGGGCATGGCCCCGGCTACGAACGACAAGCAGCCCGCCAACCCGAAGGACGACGAGCGGGTCACCGCCCTGCGCCGCTTCGCCGCCGCGGGGCGGAACTGGCGGCGCGCCCAACTCGCGGGTTCGGCCGTGCTGTTGGCGATCGCGCTGACCGGCGGAGCAATCGCCTTCGGGGCGTCCGGGGACGGCGGTACGCCGATGGCCGCGTCGGGTGCCGTGTCACCGGCGCTGCTCGCGAGCGGGGATCTCGACACCAGCATCGCCTCCCTCCAGGCCCATCTCCGCACCCAGCCGAAGGACTCCGACAGCTGGGCCACCCTGGGCCTGGCCTATGTCGAACAAGCGCGCACCAAGGGCGATCCGTCCCGCTACCCGCAGGCCGAGAAGGCCCTCGAGCGCGCGCTCCAGATCACCCCGGACAACGACCAGGCGCTGGCCGGCCAGGCCGCGCTGGCCGCCGCCCGGCACCAGTTCGCGGCGGCGCTCACCTACGCGGACCAGGCCCTCAAGCAGAACCCGTACAACGCCGGAGCCCTGTCCTCCCGTATCGACGCCCTGGTCGAACTCGGCCGCTACGACGATGCGGCGAAGGCGGCCGACCTGGCCGACCAACGCAAGCCGGGGGTACCGGTGTTCACCCGGTACGCGTATGTGCGGGAGCTGCGGGGTGACGTGAAGACGGCCCGGCAGGTGCTGCAACAGGCGCTGTCCACGGCCACCTCGAAGGGCGACATCGCCTACGTGGCCGCGCAGCTCGGTCTGCTCGCCTGGAACCAGGGCGACTACAAGAGCGCGCTCGACTACTACGCCCGCGCGCTGACCGCCGACGAGACCTACCTCCCCGCACTGGAGGGCCGGGCCCGCGCCCAGGCGGCGAGCGGCGACCGGGCCGCCGCCATCAAGGGCATGGAACTGGTCGTCTCCCGCTATCCACTGCCCCAACCGCTCGTGGAGCTCGGCGAGCTGTACGAGGACCGGAACGCCAAGGGCGACAAGGCGAAGGCCGAGGACCAGTACGCGCTGGTCGAGGCCTGGATCGCGCTCGCCCGCGCCAACGGCGTCAACGCCGACCTCGACACCGCGCTCGCCGCCGCCGACCACGGCGACAAGGCCGAGGCCCTCAAGGCCGCCCGCGCCGAGTGGGCCCGCCGCCACACCGTGCACACGGCGGACGCGCTGGCCTGGGCGCTCCACGTGAACGGCAAGGACAAGGAAGCACTGCCGTACGCCCGCCGGGCCGCCGCCACCGGCTACCGCAACGCCTCCTTCCGCTACCACCTGGGCATGATCGAGCTGGCGAAGGGCGACAAGGCGGCCGGCCGGGCCGCCCTCACCAAGGCCCTCAAACTCAACCCCGGCTTCTCCCCGCTGGGTGCCCGTACGGCCCGTAAGGCGCTGGAGGCCTCGAAGTGAACCGCCGCCGCGCCGCCGCCCTCTTCGTCATGGCCTGTGGCTTCACGCTGCTGCCGGCCACGGCCGCGAGCGCCCACCCGCTCGGCAACTTCACCGTCAACAAGTACGACGGTCTCGTCGCCGCCCCCGGGCAGCTCCGCGTCGACCATGTCGAGGACCTGGCCGAGATCCCGGCGACCCAGGCCAAGCCCGATTTGAAGCGGCTGGGCACGGCCGGGTGGGCCGAGCAGCGCTGCGCGACCGCGGCCGACGGCAGCACACTCACCGTCGAGGGCAAGGCGACCGCGCTCACCGTCGCGACCAGCCACGCCGAACTGCGTCCCGGCCAGGCGGGTCTGAACACCCTCCGCGTGGAGTGCCGGTTCACCGCCCCTCTCCCCAAGGGCAGCACGGCCACCCTCTCCTTCCACAGCGCGGGCACCGACACCGGTCCCGGCTGGCGGGAGATCACGGCCCGCGGCGACCGGATGACGCTGACGAGGACGGACGTACCGAAGACGTCCGTCTCCCACGAACTCACCAGCTACCCCAAGGACCTGCTCTCCTCCCCGGCGGACATCACGACCGCCGCCGTGCGCGCACGGCCGGGCGGCCCGGCCCTCGCCGAGGAGCGGCAGGACGCCCCGGGCGCCGCGATCCTCCCCCGGGGCGTCGACCACTGGACCCAGGCCCTCACCGACCTGGTCGCCCGCAACCACCTCACCGTCGGCTTCGCGACGCTGGCGCTGTTCATCGCGATCGGCCTCGGCGCGATGCACGCGCTGGCGCCGGGCCACGGCAAGACGCTGATGGCGGCGACGGCGGCGGCCCGCGGCGGCCGCGCCCGCCTCCGCGACGTCCTCCCGCTGGCCGCGTCGGTCACGGTCACCCACACGCTGGGCGTGGTGGCCCTGGGCGTCCTGGTCACGGCGGGCTCGGCGGCGACGCCTTCGGTGATCGCGTGGCTGGGCATCGCCAGCGGTCTCATGGTGCTGGCGGCAGGCGCGAACCTGACCCGGAGGGCGTGGCGGAACAGGGCCCACGAGCAGGCGCACGCCCACGGTTATCACCACGAGCACGACCACGACCACGCGCACGCGGCGGCCGAGAAGCGAGAGCTCGTCCTGGTCGGAGCACACGAGCAGGGCCACGTACACGCCCGCACGCACGACCACGGCCACAGCCCTTCTCGCAGCCATGGCCACGACCACGACCACGACGACAGTCACGCACACGAGCACGGTCATGTGCACCCGCACGACCACGGCCGCAGCCCTTCTCACGGCCACGACCACAGCCACGCCGGCGCTCACAGCCACGCTTACAGCCACGCTGACAGTCACGCTGACCGTCACAGCCATGGTCACGACGCCCAGTCACATGCGTGCGCCGCCACGGCGGGTGAGGCCGATGGCCGGTCCGCACCCCGCACAGCCCGTCCGGCGATCGAGGACGAGGCCGTTCGGGCCGAAGGGGCGTCCGGGGGCGCAGCCCCCGAGAGCGGTCACGCCGACGTGCCGCACAGTCACGGCGGGTTCACCCACACCCACTCCACGGCCCCCACCCTCCGCGGCACCATCCTCCTCGGCTTCGCCGGGGGCATGGTCCCCAGCCCCTCCGCCGTGGTCGTGCTCGTCGGTGCCGCCGCCCTCGGGCAGGCCTGGTTCGGGCTGCTTCTGGTCGTCGCCTACGGCGTCGGTCTCGCGCTGACCCTGACCGCCGCCGGGTTCGCCGTCGTCAAGCTGGGTACGGGAATGACCCGGGTGTTGGACAAACGCCCTCGCTGGACCACCCATCCCATGGCCACACTGGTCCGCAGGACCACCCCGCTCGCCTCGGCGCTCGTGGTCGTGGCCCTGGGCGCCGGATTGGTACTCAAGGGCGCCGCATCCGCACTGCTCTGAGTTACGTTTGTGATGAATAGCGCGAGCTGCCGTGGGGAGCACCCGTGACCGAAGAGCCGGGCCGTGAGCGAGTGATCGCGGGCCGCTACAGACTGTTGTCCCCGCTCGGCGAGGGCGGCATGGGCACCGTGTGGCGGGCCCGCGACGAGGTGCTGGGCCGCGAGGTCGCCGTCAAGGAGGTGCGGGCGCCGGCCGGGCTGCCCGGCCCCGACGTCGAGCGGATGTACGCCCGTCTGGAGCGCGAGGCCTGGGCCGCGGCCCGGGTCGCGAACCGCAATGTGGTGACGGTGTACGACGTGGCGATGGAGGGCGGACGGCCCTGGGTCGTCATGGAGTTGATCCGCGGGGTGTCCCTCGCCGACGTACTGGACACCGAGGGCCCGATGTCCCCGCAGCGGGCCGCGGGCATCGGCGCCGAGGTGCTGTCCGCGCTGCGGGCCGCGCACGCCGCCGGGGTGCTGCACCGGGATGTGAAGCCGGCCAACGTGCTGCTGTCGAACGACGGACGGGTGGTGCTCACCGACTTCGGGATCGCCACCGTCGAGGGCAGCTCGGCGCTGACCATGACCGGTGAGGTGATCGGCTCACCCGAGTTCCTCGCCCCGGAACGGGCGTTGGGGCGCGCGTTCGGCCCCGAGTCGGACCTCTGGTCGCTCGGGGTGCTGCTGTACGCGGCGGTGGAGGGCACCTCCCCGTTCCGGCTGGACACCCCGTTGAACACGCTCCGTGCCGTGGTGGACGAGGAGTTGCCCCCGTCGCACCGGGCGGGGCCGCTCACCCCGGTCCTCGAGGGGCTGCTCCGCAAGGACCCGGCCGACCGGCTATCGGCCGAACAGGCCGACCAGGACCTGCGGTTGGTCGCGGCAGGCGGTACCCCTTCCTTCGGCGGCACGCCCCCCACCGCCGCCACCGTCCCCGTTCCGGGGCGGTACGACGCCCCGACCCTCGTCGCCCACCAGCGGCAACCGTCGTCCTCCACACCGCCGTTGCCCACCCCCACGGACGCCCGGCCGCCCGCGGCCGGCCGCGACGGCACCCGGAGCGCCGGGACGCTGCTGATCGTCGGCCTGGTGCTGGTCGTCCTCGCGCTGGGCGGCCTGACGTACGCCCTGCTCAACCGCGACAACGGCGACGGCAGCGGCGACGACAACGCCGGCGCCGGCCAGTCGGCCAGCAACCTCAACTCCCCGGCGCCCAGCCGAAGCAGCAAGGGGGAGTCCAAGTCCCCGTCGCCGTCCGCGAGCAGCAGCGCGCCCGCGCAGAGTGTGAAGGTCGGTGTGGCCGGATCCCGCACCGACTACTCGGGGAGCTGTCCGCCGTCGACCGCGCAGGCCCCCGCCTTCACGGCGACGTTCACCGTCGGGAGCGTGCCGGCGGAGGTGCAGTACCGCTGGGTGCTGAAGAAGGGGTCGCTCGACGACCAGGGGTGGAAGACGCTGTCCTTCCCGGACGGCGGCGGGAAGACCCGGCAGACCGGGGTGACCGTGACGACCTGGTCCGACAGCGGGACGCTCAATGACGCGATCGCCGTCGAGGTGCGCAGCCCGGTGACGGGTACGTCCAACTCGGTGCCGTTCTCGGTGACCTGCACCAAAACGACGGAGACCCCGACCGGCGGGGCCTCCTCTTCGCCGTCACCCACCAGCTCGTCCTGAGTACGGACGAGCTGCCGCTGACGTACCGATGGTCACGCGTTGCTGGTCAGGACCGGCAGATAGCCGCCGGAGTGGCCGGCCGCGGTGGGGTGGTACGACTCGCCGATGTCCAGCCAGTTGACGCTGTGCAGCCAGGAGCTGCTGGAGCAGATCTCGTGGCCGGAGAACGTGGTGCGGATGTCACCGAAGACGAAGCCGTGGTCGGCGGCGCGCTTGGCGATCGCGGCGTCGATGTAGTCGGCGGCGTTGTTGATGGCAGAGCGCTTGGCCGCGGAGAGGCCGAGGCAGGTGGTGCCCAGCTTGTAGAAGCGGGGGTAGCCGAGGACGACGACCTTGGCGTTGGGGGCCTTGGCGCTGATGGCGTCGTACACGTCGTCGAGCTTGCCGGGGAGTGTGGAGTCGACGTAGGCCTCGGCGGTGCTGATCCGGGACAGGCAGGTGCTGTCGGAGCTGAGCACACAGGTCGTCATGACATCGGCGAAGCCCGCGTCGTTGCCGCCGATGGTGATCGAGACCAGGGCGGTCGAGGAGCTGAGGGTGCCGAGCTGGCCGGAGAGCACGTCGCCGGTGGTCGCGCCCGAGCAGGCGAGGAACGAGAACGAGGACGGGCTGTGGGCCGCGTTCCACAGGTAGGGGTAGGCGTTCGTGCTGCGGTCGCAGCTGCCGCTTGAGCTGATGTAGCTGCCGGCGCCGACGCCGGACGAGTACGAGTCGCCGAGCGCCACGTAGCCGCCGGTCGCGGCCTGCGCTTCGGTCGCGGCCCCGGCGAGAGCGAGGCCGGTGGCGAGGAGGAGTGAAGTCACGTATGCCGTAATTCGGGAACGTCTCATGGAACCTCCCTTTAGCAGGATCTCTGCCACAACTGTCGTACCAACTACGCGTGTTGACGGGAAGTGTCCATGCCAAAACTTTTCGGGCCCTCAACCAGTCCTCACCGGACCGATCCTGTGCGTTGCCGATGCGTTTGATTGCGTGTCCATGACAGCTCTGTGACAGGTCGTCAACTCCCTTGTCCTTTGCCTCGGGAAAACCGATTCTTTACTCGGCCCGGGAGCGGAACGCGACGCTGCCAGGGCCGTGTGCGCGAAGCCGCGCGCACACCCCCACATCCGCGCGCGCCCGACCCCGGCGCGCGCTGCCTGGAGGAGGACTCCCTCGTAATGGCACATCTGCGTACCCAGAAGCTGCGGTTCGCCGCCGTCACCACCGTGGCGGCCGCCGCCCTCGTCGGCGGACTCACCGCACTCCCCGCCCAGGCCGCACCCGCCACCGGCAGGGTGCTGCACGCCGGCTCCCCCACGGCCGTCAAGGGCAGCTACATCGTCACCCTGAAGAACAGCGCCGGCTTCAAGGCCTCCTCGACCGAGGGGAAGGGCCTGATCAAGGAGTACGGCGGCACGGTCCGCACAACGTTCGGCAAGGCGCTGAACGGCTACTCCGCCAAGCTCTCCGCGACCCAGGCCGCGAGACTGGCCGCCGACCCGTCGGTGGCCGCGGTCGAGCAGGACCAGACGGTCCACCTCACCGACACCACCCAGTCCAGTGCCCCCTGGGGCCTGGACCGCATCGACCAGGCGAGCCTCCCGCTGTCCGGCACCTACACCTACCCGGACACCGCGGGCAGCGGGGTGACCGCCTATGTGATCGACACCGGTGTGCGCATCACCCACACCCAGATCAGCGGACGCGCGTCCTACGGCTATGACGCGGTCGACGGTGACACCACCGCCTCCGACGGCAACGGCCACGGCACCCATGTGGCGACCACCATCGCGGGCTCGACCTACGGTGTGGCCAAGAAGGCCAACATCGTGGCGGTGCGGGTGCTGGACAACAGCGGCTCGGGCACCACGGCCGGCGTGATCGCGGGCATCGACTGGGTGACCTCGAACCACACCACCCCGGCGGTCGCCAACATGTCGCTCGGCGGCTCGGCCTCCACCTCACTCGACACCGCGGTCGCCAACTCCATAGCCAGCGGGGTGACCTACGCGATCGCGGCCGGCAACAGCAGCGCCAACGCCTCCTCGTACTCCCCGGCCCGGGTCGCGACCGCGATCACGGTCGGCGCCACCACCAGCTCCGACGCCCGGGCCAGCTACTCCAACTACGGCTCGGTCCTGGACATCTTCGCGCCCGGCTCCTCCATCACGGCGGGCTACAACACCAGCGACACCGCCACCGCCACCCTGTCGGGCACCTCGATGGCCACCCCGCACGTGGCAGGGGCGGCCGCCGTATACCTCGCGGGCCACACCTCGGCCACCCCGGCCCAGGTCGCCACGGCACTGGTCAACGGTGCGACGTCCAACGTGCTCACCAGCGTGGGCACCGGGTCGCCGAACAAGCTCCTGAAGCTCACGTCGTAACGGAAAACGAACGACTTGTTCCCCGGAGACACCAGGTGTCCCCGGGGAACGGTCATGTCCGGAGGCCCGCTTGACGCCCCCCGTTCCGCTGCGCCAGATTGAAGTCCGGCATCCGACGCCTTGGGGGGCAAAGTCGGCCATGCAGACCATACGGCTCAAGACACCGTCACCAGAGGGCGGCCAACGGGCACGGCCAGGACCGGGGAGGGACCTGGGACCGCTGCTCGCGGGCGCCGCGACCACCGTCGCCGGTACCGGCGCGCTGCTCGCACTGACCGACTCGGGCTCGCCACTGCGCGGCCCCTTCACCCTGCTCTTCCTGATCGCCGCGCCGGCCGCGGCGATCGGTCTGGCGCTGCGCGGGCTCGATCCGTTCGCCCGGGTGCTCACCGCACTGGCGGGCGCGGTCGCCCTGGACATGCTGCTCGCACAGGGCATGCTCGCCACACACCACTGGTCCTGGCGCGGGGGAGTCGTCGCCGTGACCGCATTCAGCGTTCTGCTGCTTCTGCTGGTTCGGCTGCGGCCAGTGGAACGAATTCCCGAACGGACATCCCGACGGACCGGGAATATCCGTTCGAATTAAAGAACAAGGTCGGCCCGCATTACGTAACGGCCAAACCAACAAAAACGTGAGGCCCACTTCCAGGCCTTGCCATACTGGTCCAATCATCAATACCGTCGTACATCTCACCCGCATCGGATCGTCAGCAAGCGGCTCCAGGGGAGGGCTCAAGGACCGCGATGTTCCGGAGCGGGGCGCGGTAGGGGGGTGCCGTGCTCGGTGACCGCAACGGCCACTGTCGTTTCGAGTGTGACCACTGTCGTTTCCGAGCCGTGCCGCGCGACCGGCTGCCGTTTTCCGGCAGACCGGCCAGCTTTGCCAGCTCACCTGCGGATACGGAGAGCCGTTTTCCGTGCCACGGGTGATAACCCCCCTTTCGAACCGGACACAGAAGCGGGCCGCCCAAGGGGCGGGCGGTCCACCGGACGAGAGGGACAAGACTCATGAGTTCTGTTCTGCGCACACCGGAATCGGGCCAAGATCCGTTAATGGCGCCCGAATACCGGCCGATCTCCTCTCACCTCGCGATCACACCACCGGTGAGCGTGGTGATCCCCGCCATGAATGAGGCGGAGAATCTCCCTTACGTCTTCAAGACACTTCCCGGCTGGATACACGAAGTGGTCCTTGTGGACGGCAATTCCACCGACGACACCGTGGAAGTGGCCCGCGAGCTGTGGCCCGGCGTGAAAGTCGTCGAACAGAGCGGCAAGGGCAAGGGGGATGCCCTGATCACCGGGTTCGAGGCGTGCACCGGCGACATCATCGTCATGGTGGACGCGGACGGCTCGGCCGACGGCCACGAGATCGTGTCGTACGTCTCCGCCCTGGTCTCGGGCGCCGACTTCGCCAAGGGTTCACGCTTCGCCAACGGCGGCGGCACGGACGACATGACCTTCATCCGCAAACTCGGCAACTGGGCGCTGTGCACGATCGTCAACCGCAAGTTCGGCGCCCGATACACCGACCTCTGCTACGGGTACAACGCCTTCTGGCGGCACTGCCTCGACAAGATCGACCTCGACTGCACCGGCTTCGAGATCGAGACCCTGATCAACATCCGGGTGGTCAAGGCGGGCCTGAAGGTCCAGGAGATACCCAGCTACGAGTACCTCCGCATCCACGGCACCAGCAATCTGCGCGCCGTGCGGGACGGGTTCCGGGTCCTCAAGGTGATCCTCGGGGAGCGCTCCAACCGGCGTGCGCTGCGCCGGCGGGTACGGCGCTCCCCGATGCTCACCACGGGCCGGGGAGAGTCGTCTTGAGCGATCCCGGCATCTCCGTCGTGATCTGCGTGTACACCGAGGACCGCTGGGAGGACATCCTCGCGGCGGTCGCCTCGGTGCGCGCCCAGTCGTACCCGGCGCTGGAGACCCTGCTGGTCGTCGACCACAACCCGGCGCTCCTGGAACGCCTCACGAAGGAGTACGAGGAGGCCACGGAGGTGCGGGTGCTCGCCAACGCGGGCCCCCGCGGCCTGTCCGCGGGCCGCAACACCGGTATCGCCTGCTCCTACGGCGAGGTGATCGCCTTCCTCGACGACGACGCCGTGGCCGAACGGGAGTGGCTGCGCCGCTTCGCCGAGGGGTACGCCGACCCGACGGTGATGGCGGTCGGCGGCCGGACGATGCCCGTCTGGGCCTCCGGCCGCCGCCCGCACTGGTTCCCGGAGGAGTTCGACTGGGTGGTCGGCTGCACCTACCGGGGGCTGCCGGCGGGCCGGGTCCGGGTCCGCAACGTCCTCGGCGGAAACGCTTCTTTCCGGCGTACGGCGTTCGACGCGGCGGGCGGCTTCGCCACCGGCATCGGACGCGACGGCGACAAGCGCCCGCTGGGCTGCGAGGAGACCGAGCTGTGCATCCGGCTCAGCCGGGCCCGCCCGGACGCCGTGCTGCTCATCGACGACCGCGCGGTGATCCACCACCGGGTGCCAAAAGCCCGTGAGCACTTCGGCTACTTCCGCAGCCGTGCCTACGCCGAGGGCCTCTCCAAGGCTCTGGTCGCCCGGAGTGTGGGCACCGGCAAGGGACTCGAGTCCGAACGCCGGTACACCACACGTGTGCTGCCCGCAGGGGTCGCTCGTGGCCTGCGGGACGCACTCCTGGCCCGGCCGGGGGGCGCCGGCCGGGCCGGGGCGATCGTCACCGGGGTACTGACGGCGGCGGGCGGCTACCTGGTGGGGAGCGTGCGGGCGCGGCGGGTCGGGGCGACCTTCACCGTCGCCGCGATCGAGGCGGATCTCATGGCCGAAGCGGAGGGGGGACCTCATGGCTGAGGCGCCGGTGCCGATCCTCATGTACCACTCGGTCGCGACCGCGCCGAACGAGGCCACCCGCGCCCTGTCGGTGGCCCCGGAGGCGTTCGCCGAGCAGATGGCACTCATCGGCGACCTGGGCCTGACCCCCGTCAGCACGGCCGACCTGGCCGCGGGCTGGCGATCCGGCGGCCCGCTCCCCGACCGGCCCGTCCTGATCACCTTCGACGACGGCTACGAGGGCGTGCACCGGCACGCCCTGCCCGTCCTCGCCAAGCACGGTTTCGCGTCCACCCTGTTCGTCTCGACGGGCTGGATCAGGGGCGCGTACGACACCGGAGGCGCCCTGGACGCCATGCTCGACTGGGACCAGGTGCGCGAACTCGCCGACGCCGGCTGCGAGATCGGCGGGCACAGCCACACCCATCCGCAGCTCGACCAGCTGGCCGACGACCGGCTGTGCGAGGAGCTGGTGCGGTGCCGGGCGATCCTCACCGAGCAACTGGGCACCGATCCGGCCTCGTTCGCCTATCCGTACGGCTACTCCAGCCGCCGGGTCCGGCAGGCCGTGCGGGACGTCGGATACTCCCAGGCGCTCGCCGTCGAGAACGGCCTCGCCCGCCGCCGCCAGGGTCCGTACGCGCTGCACCGCGTCACCGTACGCCGCGGCACGGACGCCACGGAGTTCGCACAGCTGCTCGAAGGCCGTGCGATCGCCCGCAACTTCGCCAAGGACCGTGCCCTCACCAAGGGATACGCCGTTCTCCGCAGAGCCCGCCAGGTCCGGAAGGCCATCCGTTCCCGTGTCTGACACGACGACCACCACAACCGAGGCCACGACCCACGACGCAGCGGCGCCCGAGCAGTCGGGGCGCCGCCTTCGGCTGCCCGGCAGAGGCAGCTCGCCCGGCGGCAGCCCGCTCTTCCGGAACGCCTACGCGCTCATGCTCAACACCGGCATCTCCGCCGTGCTGGGCCTGGGCTTCTGGCTGGGGGCGGCCCGCTACTACTCAGAGTCGGCGGTCGGCCAGGGCTCCGCCGCGATCGCCGCCATGAAGTTCCTCGCCGGGCTGACCGCGGTCACCCTCACCGGCGCGCTGGCCCGCTTCATCCCGGTGGCCGGACGCCGTACCGGACAGCTCATCTTCCGTACCTACGCGGGCAGTTCGCTGATCGTGGCGATGGCGGCCGGCGTCTTCCTCATGACGCTCGGGGTGTGGGGGCCGTCGTACCGCTTCCTGCACGGGCCGGTCAACGGGCTCGGGTTCGTCATGGCGGTGATCGCCTGGAACCTGCTCACGCTCCAGGACGGCGTACTGACCGGGCTGCGCAGCGCGCCCTGGGTGCCGGTGGGCAACACCGTGTTCTCGGCGGTCAAGCTGGGCCTGCTGGTCGCCTTCTCGGTGGCGATCCCGCTGACCGGCGTCTTCGTCTCCTGGGTCGCCGCCATCGCCACCTCCGTCGTACCGCTGGGCTGGCTGGTGTTCCGGCGCCTGGTGCCCCGGCACATCAAGGCGACCGAGGACCATGCCAAGCCGCCCACGCTGAAGGAGATCGGCAGGTTCCTGGCCGGGGACTACACCGGCTCGCTGTTCTCCCTCGCCGTGGTCTACCTGATCCCGGTGATCATCGCCTCGCAGGTCAGCTCCGAGGACAACGCGTACTTCTACATCACCACCACGATCGGCGGCACCACCAACCTGCTCGCCATCAACATGGGCGCCTCGCTGACCGTCGAGGGCTCGCACGACCCGGCCCGGCTGGCCGCCAACACCCGGGCCGCACTGAAGCGGATGGCCCGGATCATGATCCCCATCTGCGCGCTGCTGTTCTTCGGGGCGCCCTGGATCCTCGGCCTGTTCGGCCCCGGCTACGCGGACGCGGCCACCCCGTTGCTGCGCTGGTTCGCGGTCGGCGCGCTGCTCCGGGTCGTGATGGAGACGTACTTCGCGGTGCTGCGCGCGCAGAGCCGTACCGCCGGACTGGCCTGGCTGCAGGGCCTGCTGTGTGTGCTGGTGCTCGGGCTGACCCTGCTGCTGCTGCCCCGGATGGGGCTGACCGGCGCGGGCGTGGCCGAGATCTCCAGCCTCGCGGTGATCGTGACGATCGCGGCGCCCAGGCTGTGGCGGACGCTCCGGGCGGTCCCGGCCGACGTCCCGGAGGACGCGGCACCGGACGGGGACCTCGCCGACCTGGGGGCGCGCGAGGTCCCCGCCGCCACCGCGGCACCGCGCAGGCGGGGGCCGGCCTGGGCGCTGGACACCGACACGCTCGCCCTCGGCATCCATGTGGACTTCGACCACGTGGAGCGGCGGCCGGACGTCCGCCCGGGGCCGGGATCCCCGCCCACGGGGACGCCCGTCGTCCTGCCGGACGACCGGCCCACCCGGGCGCTGCGGCCACCGCGGAACCTGGGGCTGCCGGTGGAGGAGAGGGAGCCCGGCGCGGAGGCGTCGCTCGGGCCGGCCGAGGCCTCGCTGCTGCAGGAGGCGGAGGTCGACGCCCCGTTCGGGGAGACGGTCGTACCGGAGGAAGAACCAGTGCCGGCCGAGCCTGCGCGGGAACCGGCGGCGGAGCCCGCGCTGTCGCTGCGGGAGCGGCTGGTCCCGACCCGCCAGGGAGTCGTCCTCGGCTGTCTGCTGAGCGCCGCGCTCCTGCTCTACTGGGTGCCGGCCGCCCGCCTCGGCGACGCCGACCTGGACCGGATGGGCGGGCTCGGGCTGATCTCGGTGCTGCCGCTGCCGACGCTGGTCGGGGCGGCGCTGCTGGTCACGGTGTTCGCCGCGCTGCTCTGGCTGCGCCGGGAGCACAAGGCGCTGCTCCTGGTCACCCTGCTGGCGACGGTCGTATCACTCCATGCGCTGCCCGCCGTGATCGAGACGGAACCCCGCTTCCCGACCGCCTGGCAGCACCTCGGGTTCATCGACTACATCGACCGCACCGGCTCGGCCGTACCGGACCTGGACGCCCGCTGGAGCTGGCCGGGCTTCTTCGCGGCGGCCGCGTTCATCGGCAGGGCGTGCGGGGTCACGGACTTCACCGAGGTCATCCGCTGGTGGCCGACCTTCGTCCAACTCGCCTATCTGGCACCGATGTTCCTGCTCGTACGGTCGCTGCGGGCGAGCTGGCGGGCCAAGTGGACCGGCATCTGGATCTTCGTGCTGTGCGGCTGGGTCGGCCAGGACTACTTCTCCCCGCAAGGCTTCACCTACCTCCTCTATCTGATGTTCGTGGCGATTTTGCTCGTCTGGTTCCGCGCCCCGCATGTCGTCTGGACGGGGTTCCGGCCGGGCGAGGCGGAGGTCGAGCCGACCGACCGACGCCAACAGGCCGTGCTGTGCGCGGTGTTGATCGGTCTGTACGCGGCGACCGTCCCGGCGCACCAGCTGACCCCGTTCGTGATGCTGGGCGTGCTGGCGGCCCTGGTCCTGACCGGCAGGTCCGAACTGCGCGGCCTGCCCCTCCTGTTCGGGGTGGTCGCGGCCGTCTGGCTGGGCTTCATGGCCGAGCCGTACTGGTCGGGCCACTTCAACGACCTGTTCGGCGGGGTGGGCGGGGTCGGCAGCAATGTCTCGACCTCGGTCTCCGGCCGTATCCAGGGGGGCAGTTCGACCCACAAGCTGGTCCTGTACGTCCGGGTCCTGCTGGCCGGCGGCATGATGGCCTTCGCCGTCTGCGGCTGGTGGCGCCGCCGCTTCCACAAGTACCGCGAGCGGTCCCTGCTGGTCCTGACCTTCGTCCCGTTCCTGGGCTTCGGCATGCAGTCGTACGGCGGCGAAATGGCCCTGCGGGTCTTCATGTTCGCCCTGCCGGGCGCGGCCCTGCTGGCGGCTCTCGCCCTGTTCCCGCGCACCGGCGCCACGCCGAAGGAGCACGAGAAGGACCGGGTCAGCCTGGCACCGGCTGCCGCGCTCATGGCCGGATTGCTGCTCATGGGCGGCTTCCTGGTGGCGCGGTGGGGCAACGAGTCCTTCGAGCGGGTCCGGCCCGGCGAGGTCGCCGCGATGGACTACGTCTACGCCCATGACAAGCCGACCGTACGGCTGCTGTGGCTGAGCAACGACACCGTCGACGACGTGACCCCGGCGATTCCGTGGGGCGCGAAGGACATGGAGCGGGTCGACTATGTGCCGACGCAGGCGCCGACCGACCCGGTGCTGGTGTCGAGCTTGGTCAAGGCGCTCAAGGACGCCGGCCCGAACTCGTATCTGATGATCAACCGGAGTCAGGTCGTCTATCTCCAGATGGACGCCGGTTACTCGGCGACCTGGGAGAGCCGGCTGATCCAGAACCTGGACGACCGGCAGGATCTGACGAAGGTCCTGGTCAACGACGACGTGACCATGTACGCGCTGCGGACGCGGCCCGCGGGCACGGTGGAGAATCCGGATCCGGGGCCGATCGGGCCGCGGATCACCTGGACGCCGTGGTCGGTGGTCGGCGCTCTCGCCGCCGTGGCCCTGATCCTGCTGCTGACGGCACGCGAGGCGGTCCGGGTCGCGGTCCGGCCGGGGGTACGTCGGCTGCGGTGGCTGCAGGGCAGCCTCTGGTTCTCGCTGCCCCTGCTCACGGTGCTGCTGGCATCGCTGGCGCAGCGGTTCCTGACGCTCAAGTAGGCGGGGTGAAGTGGCTCACCCGGCTCACCGGGCTCACCGGGCTCACCGGGCTCACCGGGCTCACCGGGTGAGCCACTTCACCTCGTACCCCTTCAGGTCGAACCGCTTCCCGTCCACCTGCGCGCTGATCGTCCGGCCCAGGGTGTTGACGACGAGCACGGTCTTGTCGTCGGCGAGAACACGCACGTGGGGCGCGTCGTCCTCGGCGACCGAGACGGTCTGGTACCGGGTCCCCGGCGGGAACGCCTTCCCGAACCTCGACACCAGGTCGTACATGGGGAGTTGCCGTCCCCCGTCGGCGCTGTCGGTCGTGGTCCACAGACAGCCGGCGCAGTCGCCGCCCTTCTCGTCCTCCGGGTTCCAGTAGAAGCCGGAGTCGGCGCCGCCCCTGGCCATGGCGATCATGCCGGTGGCCTGGACGGCGACCCGGTGCGGTTCGGTCCAGCTGTCGCGTTCGTCGGCGCCGTCGGCGGGCTCGACGTAGTACTCGGCCCACCACAGCGGCAGGTCGTGCGTCTGCTTGCGCACCCACTCGCTGACGTACGTCAGCTTGTCCGTGGCCGCGAACTCGTCCGGCAGCAGGTCGTCGTCGTCGGTGTAGCTGGACCCGTCGACGACTACGAAATCGGCGCCCGCCTTGTGGGTGTTCCAGTAGTCGAAGGCGTCGATCACCCGCTGGTCCATGACGCCCCAGGGACCCTTGAGGGTGGGTGAGGCGTTCTCGGTCCGGCGCGGGTCGAAGCTGTCCATGACGAGGTAGGGCCCGCCGACCATGATGTCCTTGTCCACAGCCTTCAACGCCTTGTGGACGAGGTTGTACAGCTCGGTGTAGCCCTCGTAGTCCCAGCGGGCCTTGTCGTTGTTCCAGAAGCCCTTGAACTCGTTCCAGACGATGAAGTGCCGTACGTCCGGATAGCGCCTGGCGACGGTCGCGGCGAGGTTCGCGTAGTCCTGGTAGTGGTCGGGGGTGGGGGCGGTCTCCAGGGCTGCCTGGCTCCAGTCGGTGTTGTTCCCACCGGCCCTGCCGCCCTTCATCCAGTCCGGCGAGCAGCACAGGGTGATCACCGGGGTGCCGCCCGACCTGCGCATGAAGTCGACCCGGCGGTCCAGGGCGCCGAAGTCGTAACGGCCCTTCACCGGCTCGGGGTTGTCGGCGCCCCAGCCCATGACCGCCTGGTCCTGGGGCAGCCCGCCGTCCCGGGCCAGCAGGTGCTCGACCCGGTCGGTGGCGGTCGCACTGCCCTCGTCGGCGCTGTACTGGGTGTGGGTGAAGCCCCAGCCCACGTATGGCTCGGTCGTGTCCGGCGGGGTGGCCGGGGTGCCGTGCACCTTGTCGCCGTCGCGGGTGGCGCCCGCGGTGCTGCCGCCGCCGGGCAGCGTGTCGATCAGTGTCACGATCAGGGCGAGAGCGGCCACGCCCACACCGAGCAGGGCGGTGAGCCGCCACCGCCGAGCCCCCGAATTCCACTCATGACGTCCCATCAAGGACAACAGTAATGGCGTAAATCGCCCCGGGGGCAGGTATCGGGATCGACAGCCGTGTAACGGGGCCAGAGGGGCACTCCGGATACTCCGGAAGCTGGGCGCACACCCGACACTCTCCGCCCACTTCGGAAAACGGGTGCGCGGCGGGCCCCGGTGTCGGATCATGGCGGCATGTCTGTCAAGCCGCACGAGACGCTGCCGATCCGGCTCAACGTCGACGACTCCGACTCACCGTCCGACGTCGTCGACGCGCTGTTCCTCGGCCGCTTCGCGACGGGCGAGCAGCCGTACTCGCACGCGGCCAACATCGACCGGGTGCGCACCGGGGCGACCCTGCTGCCGAAGGAGGCGCGGGTGCTGCGGGTGGCCCGCGACGACGACCGCAGCGCGACGCTGGCGGAGGGCGACGGCTGGACCCTGCTGGTCTCCCGCTGGAACCGGGGCGCGGACGTCACCGTCACCGCGACCACCGCCGAGCTGGCCGCGAAGGTGCTGAACGAGACGACGGACGGCGCGGCGGACGAGCCGGAGCCCCAGCCGGACAACGTGACCATGGGGTTCTGGTACGTCTCCCCCCGGCGCGGCCCGCACCGCACCACCCGGCAGATCTCCGCCGGTACCTGGGGCGAGATCCGCCCCAACTACACGGCACCGGTGGCGGACGCGATGGACCGCCTGATGAAGACGACGCCCGAGGACATCGCCGGCCGTCTGCTGCTCCTGCACGGCCCGCCGGGCACCGGCAAGACCTCCGCCCTGCGCACGCTGGCCCGTTCCTGGCGGGACTGGTGCCAGGTGGACTGCGTCCTCGACCCCGAACGCCTCTTCTCCGACGTCGGCTATCTGATGGACATCGCGATCGGCGAGGAGGACGGCGCCGGCAAGGGCCGCTGGCGGCTGCTCCTGCTTGAGGACTGCGACGAGCTGATCCGCGGCGAGGCCAAGCACACGGCGGGGCAGGCCCTGTCGAGGCTGCTGAACCTCACCGACGGTCTGCTCGGGCAGGGCCGCAACGTCCTGGTGGGCGTCACCACCAACGAGGACCTGGAGCGCCTGCACCCCGCCGTGGTCCGCCCCGGCCGCTGCCTCGCCCGTATCGAGGTGGGCCCGCTGACCCGCCCCGAGGCGGTGAACTGGCTCGGCACGGCGGAGGGCCTGGGCCGCGAGGGAGCGACCCTGGCGGAGCTGTACGCATTGCGCCGGGGCACCACGCCGACGTCGGTACCGGGCGCACGGGAGGACGCGGACGCGGGGCTGTACCTGTAGTGCTTTGATGGGGTTATGCCGCTGTTCATCGGAACCTCGGGCTGGCAGTACAAGGACTGGCGGAACGTCCTGTACCCGGCCGACGTGCCCATGCGCCGGTGGCTGGAGGAGTACGCGGCGCACTTCACGACCGTCGAGCTGAACAACGCGTTCTACCGCCTGCCGAGCCGCGAGAACTTCGAGTCCTGGCGGGACCGGGTCCCCGCGGACTTCGTGATCGCGGTCAAGGCGAGCCGCTATCTCACGCACATCAAGCGCCTGAAGGATCCCGCGGAGCCGGTCGACCGCCTGATGACCCACGCGGCGGGTCTGGGCGACCGGCTGGGCCCGGTCCTGCTCCAGCTCCCACCGACCCTCAAGGCCGACCCGGCCCTGCTGGACGCCTGTCTGGCGTGCTTCCCGCGCGGTACGAGGGTGGCGGTGGAACCCCGCCACGACTCCTGGTGGACGCGGGAGACCCGCGAGGTCCTGGAGTCCCGGGCCGCGGCGCTGTGCTGGTCCGACATCCAGGCCCGCCCCATGACCCCCCTGTGGCGCACCGCCGACTGGGCCTACGTCCGCTTCCACGAAGGCCGGGCCGCCCCCTGGCCCCGCTACGGGCGCCGCTCCCTGGAGACCTGGGCCGACCGCATCGCCACGGCGTATGCCAAGAGGGCCGACATCTACACGTACTTCAACAACGACCCGGGCGGAGCGGCGGTGCGGGACGCGGCGGTGTTCGGGAAGGCCGCGGAGAGGGCGGGGTTGCCGGTGACGAGAACGCCGCAGCTGAGCACAACCGGCTGACGCCAGGCTTCGTCATCTTTTCCCGCCGCAACGGCGATCAGCCGCCGCGGTGCCTCTCGGCGGTGCCGAGCCCTGCTCGGCCCGAGGCCCGAAACCCCTACGCCCCGTAAGCCGCCCGCAGGGCATCCCGCACCGCGGCCAGTGCCTCCTCCTCGCCCAGTCCCAGACGTCGGACCCGCTCGACGTAGGCCTGCGCGGCCAGCGACGCCTCACGCTCCGCGGCCGAACCCGCCGCGGCCACGAACGTTCCGTTGCGCCCCCGCGTCTCGATCACCCCATCCGTCTCCAGCGCCCGGTACGCCTTGGCCACCGTGTTCACCGCGAGGCCCAGCGACTCGGCCAGCCCCCGCACCGTCGGCAGCCGGTATCCCACCGGCAGCACCCCGCCCCGCGCCTGCTCGGAAATCTGCGCCCTTACCTGCTCGTAGGGCGGCGCGCTGTCATCGATGTGGATCTTCAGAGTCACGGCCCGATTCTCCCGTATCCGCCGGAAAATGAGAGGCATCCCGCACTCGCCCCCGCATAGCGTGCGCCCCATGACAGTGATCGTGCGCGATCTGCGCCCCGACGCCCGGTCGGATGCCGAAGGCTATGTCCGGGTCCGGCAGCTGGCCCTCCCCTACATGCTGTTCACCCCGGAGTCCCTGGTCCACGACCTGACGCACACCCACCCCGACGCCCGCCTCCGCCTGCTGATCGCGGAGGAGGACGGCGAGATCATCGGCACGGCCCAGGTCGGCCTCGCCCACGAGAGCACCGAGCCGGGCCAGGGCTTCGCCAACGTGTACGTACATCCGGCGCGCACCGGCCGGGGCACCGGCACCCTCCTCGTCCGTACGGCGGAGGCGCACCTGTCGGACGCCGGCGCGACCACGTCGTACTCCTGGGTGCTGGACGCCCCGTCCAACCGGGCCTTCGCCGAGCGCCGCGGTTACACGGCGAGCCGCTCCGCCCACTTCCTCCGCCTCGACCTCGCGCACGGCGCACTCCCCCCGCTGCGGACCCCGCCCCCGGGCGTCGAGCTCCGTACCGCCGCCGACTTCGCCGACGACCCGCGTCCGCTCTTCGCCCTCGACGCGGAGACGACGCTGGACGAACCCAGCGACATCGACACCGAGTTCGCCGATTACGAGGCCTGGCTGGACGGGACCTGGCGGCATCCGCTGTTCAGCCACCAGCTGACCTCGGTCGTCCTGGTGGACGGCCGCCCGGCGGCGTTCAGCGCGGCGCGCACCGACGGCGGCAGCCGTTATGGCACCGTCATGACCGGCACGGCCCGTGCCTTCCGCGGCCGGGGCCTGGCCAAGCTCGCCAAGAACGACTCCCTGCACCGCGCCCGCGCCGCCGGCTGCACGGAGGCGTTCACGGGCAACGACAGCGGCAACGGCCCGATGCTGGCGATCAACAAGTGGTTCGGGTACGACATCTGCGCGACGGAGGTCAGATATGTCCGCGAACTCGGCTGAGCCGACGGCCACGGTGGACGTCGTCCTGGTGAAGGCGGGCCGCACGAAGATCCGTTACCCCGCCGAGCTGCTGCACGACGACGGCACCCGGATCGCCGTACGCGCGCCGTGGGCCGGTGACGTGGCCCGCGACTTCGGCTTCGTCCGCTTCGAACAGGGCGATGTCTTCACCGAGTTCTACTGGCGCGACCGCTGGTACGCGGTCAAGGAGGTCCGTGCCGCCGACGGCACGCTGAAGGGCTGGTACTGCGACGTCACCCGTCCGGCGACGCTCACCGGCGGCGAGCTGGTCGTCGAGGACCTCGACCTGGACCTGTGGCGGTCCGCCGACGGCACGGACGTCCGCCGGCTGGACGAGGACGAGTTCGCCGAGAGCGGTCTGGCGGCGCGGGACCCGAAGGCCGCCGCGGCCGCCGTCGCCGCGCTCGACGCACTGGAGACGTTGGCCCGCGAGTCGGACTTCACCGCCTTGCTGTCCTGAGGCCCCCCTGCTGTCCTCAGGCCCCCTGCTGTCCTCAGGCCCCCCTGCTGTCGTGAGGCCCCTGCTGTCCTGATGTACCCCCTCACACCGTCGCCACCACCGCGTACCGCTCGTCGTCCACCTCTTTGCCCCACAGCACCGCCCGCGCCGACAGCCGCTCCACCCGCACCTCCGCGGCGAGCGGCGCCAGCAGGGCGGTGAGCCGGCCGGCGGGTATGCCCACCGGGGTCACGGTCCCCCACACCCCCTCCACCAGCACGAACCGCCCTCCGGGACGCAGCAGGCCCCGCCAGTGCCGCAGCACACGTGCGGGGTCGGGCAGCGCCCACAGCACATGCCGTACGAGCACCGTGTCGAAGAGCCGCTCACCCACCGGTGGTGCCGCCGCGTCGCCGAGGAGGAACACCGCGTCACGGCCGGCGAGCTTGGCACGGGCCCGCTCCACCATCGCCGGGGAGCTGTCGACACCGGTGACGTGATGGCCCTGCTCGGCGGCGAGGAGGGCCAGGCTGCCGGTCCCGCAGCCGAGGTCGAGGAGGTCGGCGGGGCGTCCGGGCAGCCACGTCCGGAGCCGCTCCGCCCAGGCCGCGCGCACCTCGGGTGCACCCAGCCCGTGATCCGGCTCGGCGTCGAAGGTGGCGGCCTGCGCGTCCCAGTCGACACTCGCCGCAACTGTCCGGTCACTCTCGTTCGTCATGCCCCCAGCGTGACACCCACCACTGACACTCGGTCCGTGTGACAGCGACCACTGACAGACCCGTACCGATGAGGAACTCTCGCCCAAAGGGTCTACCTCCGTGCCACCACGGACCTCGGTAGGCACTGAAGGAGGCAGCCATGCGCCGCACAACTGTGCAGAAGCCCCTGAAGAGGACGGACAGCCGCCGGATCCGCGAGGAGGCCGACGAGCGCCCCGCCGGACGCCCTGAGGTGCGCAAGGACATCGCACGCACCTGGTGGCCGGACGGCTGAGCGCGCCGGTTCCCGCGCGCGCTCTTCAGCCCAGCCGCTTGCGGTAGTGGACGCGGTCGTACGGCCCGTCCACGCGCCGCCCGACGACTTCGTAGCCGTACTTCGGGTAGAGCTCCTGGTTCTCCCACATCAGCGCGTTCGTGTAGAGCCCGACCTCGAGCAGGCCGAGCGCACGCGCGCGTGCGTCCACGAACTCCAGCAGCCGCCGTCCCACCCCCTGCCCACGCGCGTCGGGGTGGACGGCGATGCTGTCGAGGAACAGATGGTCGTCGTGGGCCTCGATGACGACGAGTCCGATCACCGGCTCCCCGACGACGAACACCTTGCCCGCGGCCACGTTCGCCGTGTGGTCCGCCTCCATGGGCTGCGGCACCACCCCTATGCGCGCGATGTAGTGGTGGTACGCCATGTCTGTCACGGCCTTCACGGCCGGTACGTCGGCGGCCCGCGCGGGCCGGATCCCGTCGTTCGTCATGGCGGGAACGCTAGCTTCCTCAGCGCAGCCTGAGCACTCCCTTAAGACGACCATAAAGATCTCCTTCGCCCCCTCCCAGCAGGCGATTTCACGGTTTCTTGGGGCTAGCTTTCTGATCGCCCCCCACGGGATCCAGCCCGAGCGGATCCAGCCCGCGGGATACAGCCCGGCGGGACCGAGCCCGCCCCGAGGACCGTTCCGAGGAGTTTCCGCATGTTCGCTACGCGCCGTGGGGCCGCCGTCGCGCTCGGCGTGGGAGCGGTCGCGCCCGGTGTGGCGGCCGCCCTGGCCCTGGGCTCCAGTGCACTCTTCCTGTCCGTACGACGACGGGCGCACCGGGGCTGATCCCCCATGACTCCGGGGCCTGACCGGCGGCTCAGGCCGGACAGGCCCCGGCGGCGTTCAGTTGGGCAGCGCCGCTCAGCTGAACGCCGACGCACAACTGGTGGCGGTGGCGTGTGCCGGGTCGAGCGCGTTGGCCACCTCGTGGAAGGCGATCCGGTCGAAGAGCCCGATCGCCACGTGCTCGGAGAGGTCGAGCGGGCACAGGTCCTGGAGCAGCACGTTGTGGACGTCGGAGCCGCTCAGGTACTGGCTCTGCCAGGGAGTGGCCACCTCGTCGTACTTGGTGGCGATGACCGTGTAGTGCACGCCGGGAACGGTGTCGCCGCCCGCGTTGAGGTTGGTGAGGAAGGCCGAACCGGGGATCTGGTCGGCCAGGCCGGGGGTACTGGCCGTGATCAGGTCCGCGGCGCCGGGGAAGTACGGCAGCAGGTTGGTGAGGCCGCTGATGGTGGCGCCGTGGTTGTCGGGGGCGAGGCCAACGAGGGCGTTCACCTTGGCGGCGCCGCCGAGGAACCTGAGGTAGTAGCGGGGCATCATGCCGCCCTGGGAGTGGCCGACGAGGTCGGCCTTGGCGGCGCCGGTCGCACTCAGCACCTTGTCGACGTAGGCGGAGAGTTGCTGTGCCGACTTGTCGATGGGGCCGAGGCCGTAGAAGAGCGGGACGCCGGAGAGCTGGCCGTAGTCGAGGGAGAAGACGCAGTAGCCGCGATCCTCCAGGTACGGGGCGAGGGAGAGCCAGTTGTCGACGGAGTTGCCCAGCGTGCCGTGGACGAGGATCACTGGGCGGGGGTGGGTGGCGGAGGGGCGGCAGGAGTAGTCGTTCCAGCCGGTGCTGGGGGCGCTCGACGCGTGGGCGGTAGCGGCGGGGACGGTGGCGACGGCGGCGGCGAAGAGCAGTGCGGTCAGGGGTCTGAGCACTCGCTTCCAGGGCAGCATCGTGTGATCTCCTTGCGGCTCAAGGGAGTTGCGACGGCCTTACGCCCTGTGATCCGGATCACGAGGATGCTGTTCACTCATCAAGTTACGGACGAGTAGTGCAACCGTGAAGTTACGCGTCGGTAAAACTTCCGAGTAACCGGTCGCGCGTCATCCACCTGATGGGGTGTCACCAGTCAGGCCCGAGAGGACCATAGGGCGCGATACGCGCCAAACCGTCACACAACACCCATCTCTCGGCCGCCCGGGGCGCACACCCACCCCCCGCCACCACCGACCACCGATCACCAGCCACCGGCCACCGGTCACCGGTCACCGGTCACCGGTCACCGGTCACCAGCCACCAGCCACCAGCCACCAGCCCACGAAACGTGTCGGTTGCACTACAAACAGCTACCGCCCGCTCGTCTCAGCCTCCAACCACCCTGCACGGCTGGAGAAGTGACGGAGCGGCACTTCCCCTGCCCGCCACCCACCCCACCAAAGAACCGTTTACACGTTCGATTCCTGTCGCCTACCTGGGCTGATGAGGTTAGAGTAATCGAACGAGCGTACGATGAACATATCGGGCGCATGGTCGAAAAGGGGTGGAGTGATGGAGGTGCGGCATGACGGGCTTCGCCCATCTGCACGTCGCGTCCGGTTACTCCGCCCGCTACGGCGCCTCCCACCCCGAGCAGCTCGTCCGGCGGGCGGCCGAGCAGGGCATGCCGGCGCTCGCGCTCACCGACCGGGACACGGTCACCGGGGCCGTCCGGTTCGCGCAGGCCTGCGCGAAGGACGGGGTCACGCCGGTCTTCGGCATCGACCTGGCGGTGCAGGCCCTTGCGCCTCCGCCGCCCGCCCGGCGTCACCACACCCCGGCGCGCGGTGGCGCACACGTCGTGGAGCCGCCGCTGCGGTTCGTGCTGCTCGCGCGGAACCGGGAGGGCTGGGCACGGCTGTGCCGCATCACCTCGGCCGCCCACGTCGGCGCCGTGTCCGGTACACCGCCGGTGGTGCCGTGGGAGGCGCTGCGCGAGTACGGCGGCCCCGGTCTGAGCGTGCTGCTCGGGCCGCTCTCGGAGCCGGTGCGGGCACTGTCGGTGGGCCGGGAGGACGTCGCGATGAAGCTGCTGGCGCCCTGGCGGGAGATCTTCGGGAGGGAGGTCCGATTGGAGGTCGTCGCGCAGAAACGTTTCGGCATGGAGCCTGGATCCCTGCGCCTGGCCGCCCGCACCCTCGCGCTGGCCGACCGCACCCGCACCACCGCCGTGCTCTCCAACGCCGTCCGCTACGCCGACCCCGGCCAGCACCGCCTCGCCGACGTCCTGGACGCCGCCCGACTGCTGCGACCGATCGACCGGCGCCGGCTGGACAGCGGACAGCGCTGGCTCAAGGACGAGCGAGGAATGGAGACCGTCGCGCGCATGATCGTCGAATGCGCCGGAGGAGACATCCGTCGGGCCCGCCGGCTGATCGCGGACACCGCCGCCACGGCGGCCGCGTGCACCGTCGACCCGGCGGCGGACCTCGGGCTCGGCACACCGCACTTCCCGGAACCGGCCCTCTTCGGGGCGGAGCCCCGGACGGGCGGCGCGGCACAGCTGCTGCGCGGGCAGTGCGAGGCCGGTCTGGCCAGGCGCGGCCTCGACCGCGACCGTACGGCGCTCGACCGACTGGACGAAGAGCTCAAGGTGATCTCCGAGCTGGGCTACGACTCGTACTTCCTCGCCGTGTCCCAGGTCGTGGCCGACATCCGGGCCAAGGGCATCCGGGTCGCCGCCCGCGGCTCCAGCGCCGGCTCGCTGGTCTGCCACGCCCTGGACATCGCCACCGCCAACCCGCTCGACCACCGCCTCCTGTTCGAACGCTTCCTCAGCACGCGCCGGGCCTCACTGCCCGACATCGACATCGACGTGGAGTCCGCACGCCGGCTGGAGTGCTACGACACGATCTTCGAACGGTTCGGCAAGGAGCGGATCGCGGTCACCGCCATGCCCGAGACCTACCGCGCGCGCAGGGCGCTCAGGGACACCGGCCTCGCGCTCGGCATCGCCCCCGCTGACATCGACCGGATCGCCAAGAGCTTCCCGCACCTGCGCGCCTCCGACATCACCAGCGCCCTCGCCGAACTGCCCGAGCTACGACAGCTGGCCGCCGAGGCACACCGGTACGGCCCCCTGTGGGAGCTGGCCGAAGGCCTCGACTCCCTGGTCCACGGCATGGCCATGCACCCCTGCGGCGTGGTCATCAGCGACGCCACCCTGCTGGACCGGCTGCCGGTGCAGCCCACGCCGCAGGGCGACTACCCCATGGCGATGGCCGCGAAGGAGGAGATCGAGGCGCTCGGCAACATCAAACTCGACGTCCTGGGCGTGCGGATGCAGTCCGCGATGGCCCACGCCGTCACCGAGATCGAACGGACCACCGGCAACCACATCGACCTGGACGACTCCGAGCAGGTGCCGCTCGACGACGTCTTCGCCTTCAAGCTCATCCAGGAGAGCCAGACCCTCGGCCTGTTCCAGCTGGAGTCCCCCGGCCAGCAGGACCTCCTCTCCCGGCTCCAGCCCCGAGACGTCCAGGACGTCATCGCCGACATCAGCCTCTTCCGCCCCGGCCCGGTCGCCGGCGGCATGCCCGAGCGCTACATCGCCGCCCGCCACGGCGGCACACCCGGCTACGCCCACCCCGACCTCGAACCGACGCTCTCCGACACCTACGGCGTGACCATCTGGCACGAGCAGATCATCGAGACACTGTCGGTGATGACCGGCTGCGACCGGGCCTTCGCGGAGATCACCCGGCGGGCGCTCGGCGACAAGGAGCAACTGCCCAGGATCAGGGACTGGTTCCACGAGCGGACCCGCGCGCGCGGCTACAGCGCGGCCGTCCGGGAGGAGGTCTGGAATACCGTCGAGGCCTTCGGGGCGTACGGCTTCTGCCGCGCCCACGCGGTCGCCTTCGCCGTACCCGCCCTGCAGAGCGCCTGGCTCAAGGCGCACTATCCGGCGTTCCTGCTCGCCGGGCTCCTCGAACACGACCCCGGGATGTGGCCCAAGCGGGTCCTCGTCTCCGACGCCCGCCGCCGCGGGGTTCCCGTCCTGTCCGTCGACATCAACAACTCCCGGGTGAAGCACACCGTGGAGAAGACCGACGGAGACCAGTGGGGAGTGCGTCTCGCCCTCTCCGCCGTGCACGGCATCAGTGAGCAGGAGTGCGCCCGGATCGAGGAGGGACAGCCGTACGGATCGCTGTCCGACTTCTGGCAGCGGGCGCACCCCAGCAGACCGGTCGCCGAACGCCTCGCCGAGATCGGTGCCCTGAACTGCCTCCACGACGGCCGCCTCACCCGGCGCGACCTGCTGCTCCAGATCGCCGAACTCCACCGCCAGTCCCGCACCCGGTCCGCGCACGAGGGACAACTGCCCATCGACACGGGCGCGGTCGGCGGGGCGGAGCCGAGCGGGCTGCCGGAGATGACCGGACGCGAGGCCCTGAGCGCCGAGCTGAGCACCCTCGGCATCGACGTCTCCCGGCATCTGATGGTGCACCACCACCGGCTGCTGCGCGAGATCGGCGCCACCGACGCGGCCCACCTGGCCGGACTGCGCGCCGGTCAGCAGGTCCTCGTCGCGGGTGTACGGGCCTCCACCCAGACCCCGCCGATCGCGAGCGGCAAGCGGATCATCTTCGTCACCCTGGAGGACGGTTCCGGCCTGGTCGACCTGGCCTTCTTCGAGGACTCCCACCCGGCCTGCGCACACACCGTCTTCCACAGCGGGCTGCTCCTCGTCCGTGGCACGGTCCAGGTGCGCGGCACCCGCCGTACCGTCGTCGGCACCATGGCCTGGGACCTGGACGAGATCGCCGCCGCCCGCCGCGACAACGGCCCCGAAGCCGCCCTCGCCCTCCTCGGCGCCAGCCGCCCCCACCCGACCCCCGCCCAGCCGCACCGCACCCTGGCCGACGGCACCGCGGGCGCACGGCTGCACCCCTACGCCGACCTCCAGCCCGCCGGCACCCGCTCCGCCGACCTGAAGAAGTTCGGCCACCGAAGCCCAGGGAGCGCGGGATGACCACACGTCAGCGGCACATCGCCCACCTTCACCTGCACGCGACACCGACCGAGGATCAGTACGCCGATATAATCGAACTGATGTCTGGTGTCACGCCCCACGTCCAGGTCGTCCCGCCCAACGCCGTACAACTGGACCTGACGTCGGCACTCAGATACTTCGACCTGTCTCCTTACGAGGTGGTCCAGCTGGCGAAGCTCAGACTGAAGGCCCTCTACGGCATCGACAGCAGCGCCGGACTCGCGGGCAACCGCATGCTGGCGGCCATGGCGGCCGACGCCTCCGCGCCGGGAGAGACCACCTGGGTACCCACCACCGACGCGGCCGACTGGCTGTACCCGCGACCGGTCACCGCGCTGCCGGGGATCGGCCGCACCACCGCGGACACGCTCAGCAGATACGGCCTGCACACCATCGGCCAGGTCAGCGAGCTGCCCGCCGGGACGTTGCAGCGGCTCCTCGGCGCGGGCCCCGCCCGACTGCTGGCCGAACGCGCCCGCGGCCGCGACCCTCGCCCGGTCGTCCCGATGGAACCGGCAGAACACCTGACCGCCGACCTCGTACTGGAACGGGACTGCCTCGACCCGGCACAACATCACCGGGCGGTCCTGGGGCTTGCCGACCAGATCGGTCAACGCCTGCGCGGTGAAAGCCAGATCGCGCGGCGACTCACCCTCACGGTCCGGTACGCCGACCGCAGCTCCACCACACGCACCCGCACCCTGCCGGAACCCACCAGCCACTCACCCACCCTGGCCACGACCGCCCTGGGCCTGCTGACCGCCCTCGGGCTGCAACGGGCAAGAGTCCGTGCCTTCGCGGTCCGTGCGGACGGTCTGTTGCCGGCCGACAGCGCCTACTGGCAGCTCTCTCTGGACACTGGTGATACCCGTGCCCGCGCGGTCGAAGCCGCCGCAGACCGCGCCCGTCGACGCTTCGGGCCGGAGGCCGTACGCCCGGCCGCTCTGGCGACGGAGTGACCTTGTGCGCCGATCAGCCGGTGGGTACGACGAGAACGGGCCAGTGGGAATGGCGGAGGAGGCGCTGCGCGACGTACCGGAGGAGGTGCGCGTGCACCGGCAGACCGTCGGGGGCCCCGCCCGCCAGGTACTGCTGGCCGCCTCCCACACGGCCGACCTGCTGGTGGTGGGCGCCCGGCGGAACACCGGGCACCTCGGGCTCCAGCTCGGCCGGGTGGCCCACGGCGTCCTGCACCACGCCGCGTGCCCGGTCGCCGTCGTACCCGAGCGGACGTGACCGTGATGACCGGCTACTCAGAGACTCGCCGCGTGGTCGGGGACGTAGGTCTGCAGATCCCGCGGCGGACGCTCGTAGCCGGTCGACGGCGGGCGCTTCGGGAGCTTCAGCACCGGCGGCGGCACGTCGTGGTACGGGACGGTCGACAGCAGGTGGGCGATCATGTTCAGCCGTGCCCGGCGCTTGTCGTCGCTCTCCACGACGTACCAGGGCGTATCGGGGACGTCGGTGTGCACCAGCATCTCGTCCTTGGCCCGGGAGTAGGCCTCCCAGTGGGTGATCGACTCCAGGTCCATCGGCGACAGCTTCCAGCGCCGCAGGGGGTCCTCAAGGCGCTTGCGGAACCGCTCCTGCTGCTCGGTGTCGCTCACCGAGAACCAGTACTTGCGCAGCAGGATCCCGGACTCGACCAGCATCCGCTCGAAGATCGGGCAGTGCCGCAGGAACAGCTGGTACTCCTCCTTCGTACAGAAGCCCATCACATGCTCGACGCCGGCCCGGTTGTACCAGGACCGGTCGAACAGCACGATCTCCCCGGCGGCCGGCAGGTGCTCCACGTACCGCTGGAAGTACCACTGGGTGCGCTCGCGCTCGGTGGGCTTGGGGAGCGCCGCGATCCGGGCGATGCGCGGGTTGAGGTTCTCCGTCACCCGTTTGATCGTGCCGCCTTTGCCGGCCGCGTCCCGCCCCTCGAAGATCACTACAAGACGTGCCCCCGTGGCCCGTACCCACTCCTGCAGCTTCGCCAACTCCGCCTGCAGACGCCGCAGTTCCGCTTCATACACCTTGCGCGGCAGCTCCGCCGCCTTCTTGCCGGCCATGCCGCCTCCACCGCCCGATGACTGACTCACGGAGCCATCTCATGTCCAAGGTCGAACACCAGGACGCCACCGTACTTTCCGACGAGGAACTGCGCACCCTGGACGCCCACTGGCGCGCCGCCAACTACCTCGCCGCGGGTCAGATCTACCTGAGGTCCAACCCGCTGCTCACCGAACCGCTGCGCCCCGAGCGCATCAAGCCCCGGCCGGGTGCACAGCGCCGTGTCGAGGCGTCACGGGTGCGGGGCAGCGGTGCTTCCGTACGCCCAGGCCTGTCAGCGCGAGGCGTTTCGCGCGGACATCGGCATGAGGCAGCAGCGGACGTCGACCACGCCCTCGACCGCGCGGGCCAGTTGCTCGGCCACCCGGGCCAACCCGTTGTCGTCGACCCACCCGGTGAGGCTGACGACACCCTCCGCGACCTCGACCCGCATGTGGTCGGCGGAGAGCGGGAAGAGGCGGTCGATGACCTCGTGCCGTACCTCTTCGGCAAGTTCCTCGTCGTCCCGCAGGAACACCTTCAGCAGATCCGAGCGACTGACGACGCCCTCGAGCATGCCCTCGGCGTTGACCACGGGCAGCAGCTTGACCTTGCGCTGGGCCATGATGCGCGCAGCCTGGGCGAGCGTGGCGTTCGGATGCGCGGTCACGGCGGGCGTGCTCATCAGCTCTTCGGCGGTCACCGCGCCGGCCTTCGCCAGGTCGTCGAGGCGCTGCCGCTGGGGGAACCGGTCCGGATCGCTGTCCCGGAGCTCCTCCTTCGGGAGCAGATCGGCCTCGGAGACGACACCGATCACCCGGCCCCCGCCCTCCAGCACGGGCAGGGCGCTGACCTTCCGCTCCTCCATCATGGTGACGACGTCCTTGAACGGGGCGTCGCGACCGACGGCCGCGACGGTGTGGGTCATCACGTCGCTCACGGTGTGCGGTTTGCCGGGCATGATCTCCTCCTCGGGAGGACGGGCGAGGCCGAAGGGTCCCTGCCCCCAGAGTGGGCCCGGCCGGTACCCGGCGCCACAGGCCGCCCGAACCTGGCACAGGGTCGTTCGGCCTCCATGCGGGCGCTTCCGTGGAGACTGAAGAGGTTCTTCGATGACGCCGGCAGCAGGAGAAGGGGAATCCCGGTCCGGCCGACCCCGGGCTCATCTCCACCGCCGCCAACCTCGGCGGTCTCGCGCTCGGTCCGCCGGCCGCGGGCACCCTCGTTCACCGGCAAACCTTTTCGGTCACAGCACTAGCCCAGACCGGCGTGGTGAACGGTCAGCGCGATCTGTACCCGGTTGGTGAGTTCCAGCTTGGTGAGGATGTGCGAGACGTGGGCTTTGACGGTGGGCAGACTCATGTACAGCTCGGCTGCGATCTCCGCGTTGGTCTTGCCCTGTCCCACGGCCACCGCGACTTCCCGTTCCCGCTCGCCCAGCCGGTCGAGGCGGATGCGCGCCTCGGCGGTCACCGTACTTCGGTCCGTCCCGCTGTCCCGGGTGGCCCTGGCGATGAGCTGCTCGATCACCGCGGGTGAGAGCACCGGCTCGCCCGCCTTCACCCTGCGCACCGCCGCGACGATCTCGGCGGGTGGAGTGTGCTTGAGCAGGAAACCGGCCGCGCCGTCGCGCAGCGCACCGAGGACCTGCTCTTCGTCCTTGAAGGTGGTCAGCATGACGACGGCAGGCGGGTCGGGGCGGGCACGGAGCAGTCTGGTTGCCTCCAGGCCGTCCACGTCGGGCATCCGGATGTCCATCAACACCAGGTCGGGGGCGTGCTCGTCGACCAGTGCCGGGACCTCGCCGCCGTCCCCCGCCTCGGCGACCACCTCGATGTCGTCAGCACCACCGAGCATCAGGCGGAGCCCTGCGCGGACCAGCGGGTCGTCGTCGACGAGCAGCACACGGATCATGCGGGCCAGGGTAGCCAGGCCCGCAGCACATAGTCCGGTCCTGACCTGCCATGGCTGAACCGGCCACCGGCCAGCACGACGCGTTCCTCGATGCCGATCAGCCCCTGGCCGGCCCCCGGGATGCCGTCACGCGGGGCACCGCGTCCGACCGGATTGGACATCTCCAGGCTGAGGCCGTCACCGGGTCCGCCTTCCACGGTGATCCTGACCGGCGAGCCGTGGGCGTGCTTTCTGACGTTCGTCAGTCCTTCCTGAACGATCCGGTAAACCGTCAGTCCGGAGATCCCCGCCGGGCCGTCGGCCTCGGCCACCCACATGTCCAGGTCGACGCGCATACCGGCGTCCTGTGACTCCTTGACCAGGCCGGGTACCTCGGCAAGCCCCGTCTGCTGGGGCCGGGTGCCGTCCACGACGGGGCCCTCGGCCGGTGACCGCAGTACCTGCAGCACCACCTGCAGATCCTCCAGTGCCTGGTGCGCGCTTTCCCTGATCACGGCGGCGGCGCGGGCGGTTTCCTGCCCGGACGCCCCGGAGTTGAACTCCAGGGCACCCGCGTGGACGCTCAGCAGGGAGAGCCGGTGGGCCAGAACGTCGTGCATCTCCCGCGCGATGTCCTGCCTGGCCTCGCCCTGGGCACGCTGGGCACGGAGCACCGCCTCGGCTTCGGCCCGTTCGGTGCGCTCGCTCAGGGACCGGACGAACAGCCCCCAGCCGACCGCGGCGGCGATCAGGACCGCCACGATCACCGCGCTCGCGATCCGCACCCCGGAGGCGTAGGGATTCATGAGGAAGTAGACGGGTATCGGCAGCAACGCCAACAGGGCGACGGTCAGGATGGTGCGCGGTGGTCTGAGGACGGCGACCGTGAAGAGCGCCACGACCAGGGGCACCACGGCCGGGGTGACGGCCGCGGCGGCCACGGCCACGACGGCGACGGCGGTAGGCCATCGCCGGCGCCACCACAGGACCCCGATGGCCACCAGGGAGACCGGGTTCACCACCCAGGTGAAACCGAACAACAGCGGCGACGTGAAGGTCAGCGTGCCGAATGGCATCGTGCCGGAGCCGAATTCCGGGCTCAGTGCCAGGTTTCCCGTGTTCTGGACCGGAGAGAGGGCCGCCGACAGCACAGCGGCCAGCACGACGACGCCGAGGTCGATGACTTTCTCACGCCGGTAGTCCATCACGGAGACCAAATGTAGAGCGGCCGCCGCGGGGTGCCCAGGGACGAAGGTCCTGCCGGGGAAACCGCAGACTTTGGTATATCGCCTGAACCGACCGGTCCGAGCTGTGACCAGGGCGGATGTACCGCCCCGAAGCCCATGCCGCCGGGACCCGGCCGGCACCTCCGGACCGGCACACCCGCGGATTACGCCTTTGGTCGGCGCGAACACCGACTTTGAGCCGAAGCCGCCCCTGGGCCGGCCCTTCTAGCGTTCCGGAAGTCACACCGCATGACTTCCGCATCTCTTTCACGAAGGGCCCGACCTTGAAGAAACACGTTCTGCTTCTGTTGGGGGCACTGCTCGCATTCTCTGGCGGGGTGCCACTGGCGCAGCGGCTCTACGCCCATCTCACGCTCTGGGGATTCGGAGTCCCCGGCTACGGGTCGTCGCTGATCAAGCTGGCTCTGGTGCTCGCCGGCGGCGCGGCACTGGTTTTCGCAACGCGTATGCCCGGCGCTCTCTGGCGCGGTCCCCGATCGCAGGAGAGGCAGCCCCACCATGACTGATCTGCGAGAGAGTCCGTCCGGGCACACCACGGAGAGCGCGGCCCCGGCTTTGGAGGCGGTGGGACTCGGCAGGCGCTACAAGCGCGGCTGGGCGTTGCGGGACTGCTCGTTCCGGCTGCCGGCCGGCCGGATCTGCGCGCTGGTCGGCCCGAACGGCGCCGGCAAGACGACGTTGCTGTCGCTGGCCGCCGGTCTGCTGGAGCCGAGCACCGGCACCGTCCGGTTGGGCGGGCATCCGGCCCGGTCCGCCGAGGCCCGGCGGCACACCGCGTTCCTCAGCCAGGAGAAGGCGCTCTATCCGCGTTTCCGGGTCTCCGAGATCCTGCGCATGGGCCGTGAGCTGAATCCGACCTGGCACCAGGAGACCGCCGAACGCATCATCTCCGCGGGAAACGTCCCGATGGACGCCAGGGTCGGCACCCTGTCCGGCGGCCAGCGCACCCGGGTGGCCTTCGCTCTGGCCCTGGGTAAACGTCCGCGGCTGCTGCTGCTCGACGAGCCGATGGCCGATCTGGACCCGCTGGTCCGGCGGCAGATGATGGACACGCTGATGGCCGAGGCCGTCCAGCACGGCTCGACCGTCGTGATGTCCTCCCACCTGGTGTCCGAGCTCGAGGGAGTCTGCGACTTCCTGGTACTGATCGGCAGCGGCACCGTCAGACTGGCCGGCGACGTGGACGAACTGATCCGCGCCCACCGGATGGTCTCCGGCCCCGACACGGAGGCGGAGCGGTTGGCGAACCTGCCCGGCCAGGTGACCGTCGAATCCCGCAGCGCGGGCGGCCGCACCACGGCGCTGATCCGCCCGCGCGGCCCGCTTCCGGCAGAGACGGAGCCGACCCTGCCGAGCCTGGAGGAGCTGCTGCTGGCCCACCTGCGGACGGACGACGCGGCACCGCTGATCACGTCCACCGCGCGTCCCGGCTCACGCCACGAGGTGACGGCGTGAGCGCGACGTTCCCGATCTCTTCCCGCCCATCGGCCCCGACCAGGTACGGACTACGGCTGCGCGGGCTGACCTGGCTGGTCTGGCGGCAGAACCGGCTGGCGTTCTGGGCCGGTCTCGGTGTCGCGGCCGCCGTCGCGGTCTACGCCGTCGTGCGGCATCAGGAGATGGCGCACGCCATCGCCCAGGGGAATCTCGACGCCTGCCGGGGCACCGAGATCGGAGCCGGCGCCTGTTCCAACAAGCTCATGGCCTTCACGCAGACCTACCAGTTCCCGATGCGCCGACCGCTCCAGGTCATGTTGGCGCTGCCGTTGGTCTTCGGCGTCTTCCTGGGCGGCCCCCAGCTGGCGCAGGAACTGGAGTCAGGTACCTACCGGACCGTGTGTACGCAGTCCGTGACACGGTTGCGCTGGTTCGCAGCCAAACTGCTCGTACCCGTGACCGTGACGGTGGTGATCAGCGGGACGATCGCCGCCGCGATGACGTGGTGGTGGCAGCCGGCCGGGCACCTGCTGGGCGGCTCGTTCCCCTGGTGGCAGTGGTATCCGTACGACGGCATCGGCCCCGTGGTGGTCGGCCTGTCCGTGCTGTCCCTGCTCCTCGGCGTGACCGTGGGCCTGATGGTGCGCCGTACCGTCCTGGCGATGGGCGCGACCGTGGTCCTGAGCGCGGGTGCGATGTATCTGCTCGCATCGCTCCGAGGCCATCTGCTGCCCACCACCCTGGCCACGGTTCAGCAGCCGACCGCCTCTGCGGCTCCGTCGAACGCGTGGGTGCTCTCCGAGGGCCTCACCGACGCCGCCGGGCGACGCGTGCCGGATCTGCCCAGTTGCTACGCGGCCGACGACTACGCGAAGTGTCTTGTGCGGCACGGCAGGACCGGCCGCTGGGCGGAGTTCCATCCGGCATCCCAACTCTGGCCCCTCCAGTGGGCGCAGACCGGCCTGTGTCTGCTGCTGGCGGCCGCGCTCGCCGGGCTGTGTGTCTGGTGGATCCACCGCCGCGCGGTCTGAACCGCGGCTCGGATTCGGCTTCTTCAAGGTTCACGAGCGGTCACCTGGCCACGAGACGGCCGCCCTGGCCCCGCGTCGGCCGAGATTGCCGGATGTCGGAACTTCTGGCAGCAACACCGGTTTGCTCCGCTCCTGCCGGGACCCTCCCTCCACACCGACGGCCGAACACTGAACAGTGTGTATGAACATCACGTATGCTGTGCGCGGCCGGCCGGACGGTCCGGCACCACGGGCAGGCACCGTTGGCGGCTGCATGGGAGGAGGGCGACCATGACGTCGGTGACGCGACGCCGAACTCATGATCACGAGCGGCGGTCCGCGGCAACAGAGGCGAAGCTGCTCTCGTCGGTGGAAAAGCTCCTCAACGCCGGTGAATCCTTCACGGAGATCAGCGTTCAACGCATCATCGAAGAAGCCGGAGTGTCACGGGCTACGTTCTACGCGTACTTCCAGGGAAAGCCGGACATCCTCAGGCGGCTCGCACAGAAGGTCAGGGACAGGTCTCTCGCCTTGGCCCGGCAGTGGGATCCCGGGGCGGGCGAGGACGGCGCGGCCAGGTACACGCAGTTCTTCGAGGAGGTGCTCGCCCTCCACCGGGCACACCATCCAGTGCTTTCGGCGGTTCGAGAAGTCGCTTCCTACGACCCGGACATGCGGGACTTCTACTCGGCCGATCTGGAGGGATTCGACGAGGCCGTGCTCACGACGCTCGTGGAGCAGCAGCGGAGCGGAGCGACGCCGGCCGACCTTGACGCCGTGGCCGCAAGCAGGGTCATCGTCTGGGGCGGAGCCCAGGCCATCGCCCATCACATCAGCGTGGACGACGGGACCGGCGATGCCGCACTGGCCCGTGAGCTCGGAAACATCTGGTGGTACGGCGCCTATCGCCGTCCAGCCGGTAACGCCGGGCGGCCGCATGACGGGTGAGTCCTCGCCCGACACGGACGCCAACGGCCCTCCGCTGTTTCTTCTTCCGAGGACGCCCACTTGACCTAGAGAGGATTGCAGTGACCGAAATCAATTCCACGTATGTGCTGATCCCGGGTGCCTGGCATGGGGGATGGTCTTGGCGTCCGGTTGCCGAGCGGCTGCGTGCCGCGGGTCACCGTGCGGTCTGTCTCACTCTGCCCGGCCTGGGTGACGGTGACGATCCCGCGGGTCTTGGGCTCGAGGATGCGGTGGACCATGTGGTGTCCGAGGTGGAGAAGCTGGGCACCGAGGTGACCCTGGTGGGTCACAGCTGGGGTGGCTATCCGCTGGCCGGCGCAGCGCACCGTCTGCCGGGCAAGGTCTCCAGGGTCGTCTACTACGCCGCGCAGGTGCCTGTGCGGGGCAGGTCGTTGGTGGAGGACAATCCTCCGGAGGCGGCAGCGATGCTGCGGGGACTGATCGACGCATCCCCGACGCGTTCGATCCCGCCTACGCTGCAGTGGGTCCAGGGCCTCTTCATGCAGGACGTCGAAGAGGCGACCCAGCGTCTGGTGGCGGATCTGCTGACGCCGCAGCCCGGCGCCTATTTCCTGGACGCGCTCGATGTCCCCAGCGTGGCCGAGCTCGGCATTCCCGCGCTCTACATCCTCGGCCAGGACGATCGTGCGCTTCCCCTGCCCGGTGCCGAGTTCGCGGCACGGCTGGGACTGGAACCCCTGATGGTTCCCGGGACCCACGAGGGCATGCTCACCCACCCTGATGAGGTCGCCAAGGCGATCCTGAACGGCTGACGTTGAGTGAATGAGGTCCTCGGACACCTGGGTGTCACGGGTCCGAGGACCTCGTCGGCGGTTCCTTCCAGGCGAACAACTCGGCCGCCCGCCCACGGCCTGCGTATCAGGGCTCGTCGGTGATTGATCGCAGGGCCGAGGCGAGCACGGCGTCGAGTACGGCCTGGGCGTGGTCGCCGGAGGGCAGGGCCCGCGCGAGGGTGACCGCGCCCACGATCGAGGCGAGAAGGGTCCAGGCCTGCTGTTCCCGTTCCTCCTGCGTGCCGTGCATGGCGGGGGCCAGGAGCGCGACCACCTCGACCATCCGGCGCCGGTACGCCTCGCGGACCGGGTCGCCCGCTCGTGCCACGTCGGCGCTCAGCGACGGCATCACGCAGCCGTGTCCGGGGTCCTCGCGGTGCAGGTCGCTGAGGTAGAGGCGGAGCATCTCGCCGAGCATGCGTCGCCGCTCGGCCGGCTCCTGGTCGGCGAGGCCGGCGAATTCGACGCCGAGTTGTGCGGCCACCACCTCTTCGAGGACAGCTTCCTTGTTGGCGAAATTGGAGTAGAGGGCCCCTGAGGTGACCTGGGCCGAGGCGGCAAGCGCGTCGACGCCGACGGCGTGGAAACCGTTCTCCTTGAGCGTGCGGCCCGCTTCGCGCACGATCGCGGCCTTGGCCTGGGCCTTGTGCTCCTTGGAGTACCTCACCCTGATTCCCTCCTTCGGCGTCTCCGGCTCTCTCCGCCAACTTAGGGTAGCGCTCGTTATATAACGAGCGTTACGCTATGCGGGTCAGACGCCGTCACCGGCACGGAGCGACAGAAAGAGCACAGCCATGCCTGCAACCAGCAAGGACGCCGTCACCAAGACCGTGGACGTGGGCGGGACGCCCTTCGTCTACCGCGAGCTGGGTCCGGCCACGGGCGTTCCGGTGGTGTTCCTGCACCACTTCACCGCGGTCCTGGACGACTGGGACCCCGCGGTGGTCGACGGGATCGCGGCCGAGCGGCGCGTCATCCTGGTCGACCTGCGCGGCGTCGGCGGCTCCGGCGGCACCACCCCCGACAGCATCGAGGCCATGGCCGACGACGCGACGGCCTTCATCGAAGCGCTCGGGCTGGGCACGGTCGACCTGCTGGGCTTCTCCCTCGGCGGCGCGGTCGCCCAGGTCATCGTCCAGCGGCGACCCGACCTGGTCCGCCGCGTGGTGCTGGCCGGCACCACGCCCGCCGGCGACGAAGGCCCCGCAGGCACGGGGGCCGTTCTGCAGGCCGCCCTGGAGAAGGCGAGCGCCCAGGGAAAGCACCCCAAGCACTTCCTGTTCTTCTCACCGACCGCCACCAGCCAGGCAGCCGCAGACAGCTTCCTCGCCCGCCTGGACGAACGCACGGCAGACCGCGACGCACCGGTGTCCGACGAGACGATCGGCGCCCAGCTGACCGCCCTGGCCAAGTGGGAGAAGGGCACCTCGCCCGCCGCCCTGGCCGCCGTGAACAAGCCCGTCCTGGTCGTCAACGGCGACGACGACACGATGCTGCCCACCATCAGCTCGTTCCACCTCGCCCGGATGCTGCCCAACGTCCAGCTGAGCATCTACCCCGACTCCGGACACGGCGCCATCTTCCAGCACCACGAACTGTTCGTCGCGCAAACCCTGGGCTTCCTGCGCAACTGACACCCCCGACCACCGCACGATCACCTGGAGAGAACCCACGTCACCGCCGGGGCCGGCTACCCCGCGGCGGTGCTGCCCGGCCTGGTGCTGACCGCGGCCGGGGTCGGGCTCGCCCTGCCGACGGCGTCGATCGCGATCACCAGCGGAGTCCGGGCCGGCGACCAGGGACTGGCCGGGGCTCTGTTCACCACCAGCCAGCAGACCGGCATGTCGTGTCCCTCGACATGTAGGGTCCCTCGACATGTCGGATCACTCGACATGTCGACCGAGTCGACATACTGTCGTCGGTGTGACTGAACCGAACGAAGCAGCACGCATCGCCGCCCTGTCCGAGCTCATCGCCTGGGCCGAGCGCCGGCAACGGCTCAGCGAGGACCGCGCCGACGCCGTGGCCGCCGCTTGGCGCACCGGCACCCGCAACGTTGCCGAGCTGGCTCGCCTCGCCAGGGTCAGCCGCGACACCGTCTACGCCGATCTGGCCGCCCGAGCCATCAGCCCCGGCTCTCGCGGGCAGGAGATCTCAGGCCCCCAGAAGGCCGGCGGAATTCCCCTCCGAGGCGAATCGGTGCGCACCGTCGCCAGGATCGCCGACGCCGTCGCCCGGCCGGCCTTCACCCATGACCCCGACGATCCACTTGTACGCGCGACGCTGGCCGCGTCGAGCGCCCTGGAGACCGTGGCCGACGTGCTGGAACCGCCGACGGACCAGGGGCCCGGCTGGACACCCCGAGAGACACTGCCCGGCCTGGCGGACGAGGGGGAGAAGCTTGCGCACCACAGCCGCCGGGCCTTGGCCGCCATCACCGAACCAGCCGAACTCACGGCAAGCTCCGCCGGGTACCGACAATCCCTCCTCCATACCGGCCGACATGCGGTGGCCGACGGAGCGAGCGTCACTCTCACTCTGCCGACGGGCGGGGTCATCACGCTCGAGGTGGGACGCGACGAGACCGGCTGGACCCGCCTGACGAGCGACAGCCCCCTCCTGGTGGAAGGCGTCGACAGCCTCGACCATCTGGAGGCGCAAGCGGCCCTCCACACACTGGCCCGCATCGCCACCCGACACCTCACGGAGACGGCCCTCGCTGAGCAACGCAAGGACGCGCCGCCCGGAAGCCGCAGCCCGCGTACCCGCACCCTCCCGAGTAACGAGAACTGACAGCACCCGTTTCATCTCACGGTAGCCGCGTTCACTAGTCGCGTTCAATGGGAGTGCTCAGCCTCGATCTTGCGTGACGGCCCGTCGGTTCTTCCGGCGGGCCGTTGATGCCGACGTGCCGTTCATTGCTTTTCCTTGTGGTGATGGCGCCCTGTGCGCCTTTGGGCGCCGTGGCCCGCGGACCACGGCTCGTGGGAAGCGCGGTCTGCGGGCGTGGAGGTGTTGCGGTGCGCGGGCGGGCGCCCGGCGTGTGGACTGTGCGGGGCCGTCAGTGGCCGGATTCGAGTCGTTCTCTCAAGGCCCTGCCGTGGCTCGCATAGTCCTCCTCCATCTGGGTCGGGCGGGCTCTACGGTCGCCACGGCGGCCGTGCCGGTGAACTCCTCGGATTCCGTGTATCGCGTTCCGCCGGCGCGGGGTTCGAGGACGAAGGAATGTCTGCCCATGAGGACATCCGGAATGCCGCCCTCCCAGACAATCCGTCGCGGTGCCTCGTAGTGGACGACCGTGAAACGGTATTCCCCGTCGTTCTCGGCCCCCCGCGACACCTGGGCCCGCAGTCGGGTTCCGGGCAGGATTTCCTTCGGAACCTCGACGAAACGCAGTGTGGGGTGCCACTGTGCGTATCCGGCGAAGTCGGTCAGTTCCCTCCACACATCCTCGGGGGGAGTGGCGATGTCGGTGACCACGGTGATGACCGGACTGTGCTGCACGTTCCTCACACCGACCTGCCGTTCTCCAGGACGATCTTGCCCCGGACGTGTCCGCCGGCCAGCACCTGCTGGGCCTCCGCAGCCTGGCTGAGGGGGAATGCCCGGTCGACGTGCACCGTGATCTTCCCCTCCTCGGCGAGCTCAACCAGCCGGGTCAGGTCGTCGCCGTCAAGGTGGGCGTACACATCGATGGCGCCCTCGTACTCGGTGGCGGATCGGGTGATGGAAGCGACCCGCGCCCCGAGGGCGGCGAGTGCCCGCGTGGTGGAGAGGGAGCCGCGCCCCGCGGTGTCGAGCACCGCGTCGACCCCGTTCGGAGCGATCTTCAGCACCTGCTCGACGAGCTCGTCGCCGTAGCGCACCGGCGTCGCTCCCAGGGACTCGACGAACGCCTGGCCGGCCTCGGAGGCCGTCCCGATCACCCGCGCGCCCCGCGCGATCACGATCTGGACGGCGAGGTGTCCGACGCCTCCCGCCGCCCCGTGCACCAGTACGGTGTCGCCGGCGGTCACCTTGAGGCTGTGCACGATCGCCTGGTAGGCGGTGAGCCCGGCGAGCGGCAGCCCGGCGGCCTGGGCCCAGCTCAGGTTCCTCGGCTTGCGGACGAGCTGACGCGGTTCGGCCGAGATCTTCTCCGCGTATGTGCCGTAGTGCATGGCCTGGCCGCGGACGAACCCGATGACCTCGTCGCCCGGCCCGAATCCCGTCGTCGCGACTCCCACCTGCTCGACGACCCCGGCCAGATCCCACCCGGGCGTCACCGGAAAGAGCGAGTCCACGAGAGGATCCGCGGCACCGCTCTGGAATGCCAGATCCGCAGGGTTGAGCGCCGCCGCCTCGATTCTCACCAGAACGAGATCGGCGAACATCTTCGGATCCGGAATATCGACGACTTCAAGGACTTCGGGCCCGCCGTAGTTCTGGTACTGAACAGCCTTCATAGCTCCACTTTTCTTTTTCCGTGTGATTCGGCATAAGCAGCCCACCTGGCCGCTGCCTGGGCGGCACACGGTCAAGCTGACCAGGATGCCTACGGCGGAGCAATGACTCTCTGCGCAACAGGCAATACCTTGGACGCATGAATGAGCTGGAGACCCGGGAACTCGGCTACTTCGTGGCCGTGGCCGAAACGCTGCACTTCGGCAAGGCCGCGGAGCGCCTCGGCATCACGCAGCCACCCCTCTCCCGGGCCATCGCCCACCTGGAGAGGCGTGTGGGCGTCCCTCTGCTGGAACGGACCACCCGACAGGTGAGGCTGACCGCCGCGGGCGAGGTCTTCCTGGCCGAGTGCCGCACGATTTTGGCGACGATGGACACCGCCGTACGCAAGGCGCGTAAAGCTGCCGAGCAGGAACAGGTCACCATCGCGGTACGGCCCGCCGCCGGCCCCGGCGTCCTGCCCGCCCTGCTCGCCGCCGCACAGGGCCCCGACGGTGTGCTCACCGACGTCGTTTTCACCTACGACGAGATCAGTGCGCTTCGGGACGGCACCGCCGACGTCGCCCTCATGTGCCGGTCGACCGCCACCCCCGGTCTCGAAACGATCGAGCTCGGCCAGGAGCGGCCGGTCGTCCTGCTCCCGGCGGGCCACCCCCTGGCCGACCGCCCGTTCCTGGAACTCACCGCGGTGGAGGCCCTGCCGGGCTACGCGGCGCAACTGCCGAACGAGCCGCTGGACGCCATGGCCGACCGCGTCGCTCTCGGCCTGCTCGTAGTCGTCGTCGGCGAAAGCGTCCGTGACCGCCTCGGCGTATCCGTGCGGGCGGTGCCCGTCCACGGATACCCGGCCACCCAGCTGGTTCTGGCCTGGCTCCCGGACGCGTGCTCGGCCGCGTCCCGCCTGGCCGCGACCGCCCGCGCGGTGATGGCCGACAGCAGCCGGGAAGAGGCACTGCCGACGGCGGCGTCAGCCGGCGGCGAGGCGAGCCCTCTGCGGCGGCCCGCCGCGTGAGCGGCCTGGGCGGCCTCAACTCCCGTCCGTAACTTCCATGGTCGGCGGCTCGCCCGGCCGCAGACCGACATCCAGGACGCCCGAACGACCGAAGTGACCGGCAGGAACCGGCCACCTGCAGCGCGACCCGCTCCGGGGGAACCATTGGGGATGTCGTCGAAACACGGCCCCGCTCGCCGTTCGGTCGTAGCGGATGTCCGGCCGGGGGCTTCGAACGGCCCCCGGGTCCGCTCACCCGGTACGCGCGCGACGGGTGTGACCGCCCACGACTGACGCCGGGGAGGCTTGGAAGGTCAAGAGGTCGCCGAGACCTGCGTACCGGGGTCGTGATGCTCGGAGGGCGGAGTGAAGGCGACGTCCAAGCTGGTCAGTCCTCGGAAGTTGAGACTGCGCTGCCAGCGCGGCTGAGCGCCGTCGAGCCTCCAGTCGGGCAGCCGCGTGAGGAGCGCCTCCAGTACGGTGACGCCTTCCAGCCGGGCGAGCGCCGCGCCGAGGCAGAAGTGCGGCCCGTATCCGAAGGCGACATGACGCCCGGCGGGTCGTTGGAAGTCCAGCACGTCGGGGTCGGGGAAGGCCGCCGGATCCCGGTTGGCGGCGCCGCACACGAGGAGTACCGCCTGGCCGGCGGTGATGGAGCGACCCGCCAGGTCCAGGTCGTGCCGGGCCCGCCGCAGCATCAGCTGCACGGGGCTGTCGTAGCGCAGGAGTTCCTCGACTGCCGCGGGGATCAGGTCTGGCCGGTCGCGCAGTTGGTCGGCGGCCTGCGGGTGCTTCAGGAGGGCGAGGGCCGCGTTGCCGATGAAGTGGGTGGTGGTCTCGTGGCCGGCGATCAGGAGCAGGGCGCAGTTGGCGAGGAGTTCGTCGAAGTCCTGGTCGGGGTTCTCGGTTCCGGTGTCCAGCAGGGCGCGCAGGGTGTGCGGGGCGGGCGGGCCGTCCTTGCGGGTGAGGAGTTCCCGGAGATAGGCGAGCATCTCTTCCATGCTCTGCGAGGCGGCCCGGCTCTCGTCGGCGTCGAGCCGGGAACTGCCGATGGCCGCAGCGACCGGGTCGGACCAGGAGGACACTGCGGGTCGGTCCTCTTCCGGTACGCCCAGGAGGTCACAGATGATCGCCAGGGGCAGCGGGCGGGCGAGGTCGGCGACGATGTCCAACCGGCCGGTCGGTGCTGCGCGGGTGATGATCTGATCGAGGGTGTCGGAGATCCGGTCGCGGAGTGCGGCCACGGCCCGGGGGGTGAAGGCTCTGCTGAGCAGGGCGCGCAGCCGGGCGTGGTCAGGGGCGTCGCTGTAGAGCATCTGCCGGCTCAGGACCCGGACCAGTGGCCGTAGTTCCTCGGAGACCGCCTCGATGTCCGGATAGCGCACCGAGGAAAAGCGGGGATCACTCGCCGTGTTGCTGACCACGGCATGACCGGTCGCGACCCAGGCGTTCAGGTGGCGGTCCCAGTAGAGGTCTTCGGCGTCTCGAAGGTCCCGGTAGAAGTCGTAGAGACGGTCCTGGTTCTGGGGCCTCAGAGCAGACAGCAGGGACGTGTGTGTCGCGCGTGTGGGCACCGTCGGATGGTAGCAGCGCGGGAGCGCCATCTGTCCGGATGAACGATTGTCTTATCAATACTTCTCAATACTTGTGTAGCGAGTGGGTCACTTGTGTAGCGAGTGAGTCCGAACTCCTACGGTCCACCCGGCGGTTACGGAGGGGACGCCGCGGAGGCGAGGCAGAAGGACACGCTGCTCAGGACGGTTCTCCGTCCAGTCGGCCGAGGGCAGGCGGCACGGCGGCCGTGGCTCCTGCCAGGAGTGTGCCGCAGGTCACCACGACAGAACCGACGGGTGGGAACACCCCTGGGCGGCGGGCCGTTCATCTACACGTGGCTGCGGAGGGGACAGTGTCCCCGGGCCTCACCTACAGCCCATGGGGACGATCGTCCGGCTGAAGCCCCATGGAGCCCCTCGCCGAGAGGCGACCGCCCTCCGCACGCCACCATCTACGGCCCCGGCTGGTCTCCCCCGTCCAGCCGGGGCTTCTCGTGCGCCCGACGTCCGTGGTGACCCGTCGAGAACGTCCAGGTCCGCTCGGCCACCGGTCCCCCGATCGCGGTACGGCGGGAGCGGGAGCACCATGAAGCCACGCTGCGGGCCGGCCCGACCTCCCACGACATCGGCTACGGACCACGCGGCCCGCCGACGGCGCGAAACAGCGGTGCCCGGCCTAGGGCCGGTGCCGAGGGCGGGCCGGGGGCGGGAGGGACTGCTCGGCCCAGACGGTCTTGCCGTCGGGCGTATGGCGGACGCCCCAGTTCTGTGCGAGCTGGGCGACGATGAACAGGCCGCGCCCTCCTTCGTCGACGGTCTTCGCGTGGCGCAGCCGTGGCGCGAGGGAGCTGCTGTCGTGGACTTCGCAGGTGAGGGTGCGGTCCTTGATGAGCTGTAGCTGGGCGGGCGGGGCGCCGTAGCGGACGGCGTTGGTGACCAGCTCGCTGACGATCATTTCGGTGGTGTAGGCGGTTTCCTCGTCGATGCTCCATCGGACGAGCTGGTGGCGGGCGTGGGTGCGTGCCTTGGCGACGGCCTTGGGGTGGTGGCCCAGACGCCACGTGGCGACCTGGCCGGCGGGGAACGGGTGGGTGCGGGCGAGGAGGAGGATGACGTCGCTGTGGCGGGTGTCGTTCCGCAGCTGGTAGAGCACCTCGTCGCACAGATCCTGCAGGGGCCGCCCGGGGCTGGCCAGCACCCGTCGCAGGGTGTCGGGGGACGGTGAGGTGTGCAGCAGGGCCGCGGTGTAGAAGGCGATGACGCTGCCGTCGGCGACGGGGACCGTGGCGGCGGCGAAGGGCGGGCCCCCGGCGCTGCCCAGGGGAGGTCCGCTCGGCAGGTCCAGGACCTCGGTGGTCCCGTCGGGATGGGCGATGACGGGTGGGGGATGCCCGGCAAGGGCGACGGTGCAGGTCTGGGCGAACGGGTCGTGGATCGCGTACGCGCAGCTTCCCGTCAGGGGCACGAGATCGCCGGGCGGCAGCGCCGCGCGCTCCTCGGCGAGGCTGAGGGAGGTGTCGTTGAGGCGGGCGAGGAGTTCGTCGGGCTCCAGATCGAGAGCGGCCAGGGAGTGCACGGCGGTCCGCATCTGTCCCATCGTGATGGCCGCGTGGATGCCTTGGCCGTCGACTTCCCCGACCACCAGTGCGGTGCGGGCACCAGACAGGGCGAAGGTGTCGAACCCGCCGCCCCCGCCCACCTGGGACGGCACATGCAGGTACGCGGTCTCGACGGTGCTCCGCGGCGCGGGGTGGGGTGGCAGCAGGTGACGCTGGACCGTCAGGGCGATGGTGTGTTCGCGGGTGTAGCGGCGGGCGTTGTCGATGCACAGCGCGGTGTGAGCGGCCACTTCGAGGGCGAGGGTGACATCGCCCTCGTCGTAGACGTCCGCCTGGTCGGTGCGGTACAGGCTCAGCAGTCCCAGCACGGTGCCGCGCACGGTCAGGGGTGCCGTGATGAGGAGGCGGGCACCGGAGACGCGGATCGCCTCGGCGCGTGGCGGGTCGGTCGCCAGCCAGGGCGTGTCGGGTGTCAGGACGACGAGGCGGGGCTTGAGGTCGGTCAGCGTCTGGGCGTAGGGCGTGGGGAACGGCAGCGGTCGTACGTCGCCCACCGGGTGCGCCTGGATCTGTTCCTCGCCGCCGCTGTGGCGGAAGGCGGCACGGCGCAGCGGCACCTCCGGTCCCAGCGGGCTCAGGGGAGGTTCCTCGCCCCGTACCACGGCGTCCACCACTTCCACCACGGCGATGTCGGCGAGGTCCGGCACCACGGCCCGCACCAGTTCCTCGCAGGTGGCGACCACGTCGAGGGTCCGTCCCACGTGCTCGCGCACGGAGCCGAGGACCCGCATCCGGAGGCCCACCCTTTCGCACTCGGTGACATCGACCATCTCCGTGAGTACGCCCCACACCCTCCCCTGCGCGTCCTCCAGACGGGACGCCGAGACGGAGAAGAGGTACTCCGGCCCCGGCTCGCCCTTCGGACGCACCCCCACGAGTCGCCCCCGTACCGGCGTGCCGGTCTCCAGTACGCCGCGCAGCATCGCCTCCACCTCACCGGGTGCCGACAGGTCGTACACGTCGGTGACGTGCCGGCCCACGATCTGTCCCCGGCGCGCTTCGTGCAGAACCGGTCTGATGAGGTTGATCCGCAGGATGCGCAGCTCCGTGTCCAGGATCAGCAGGCCGGTGGGCGACTGGTGGAACAGGGCCTCCAGCACGGCGGCACCCTTGCCCGGCGAGACGGCTTCGTTGTGCGGCACGGCGACGCACCTCCCTAGTCCAGCGTGCACCGAGCTCCGGTGCACCGCTCCCCGATGCACCGCTCCTCCGATGCACCGTTCCTCCGATGCACCGCTCCCCCGCCCGCCGGCCCCTCGACCGGTTGCCGAGTCGCGAGCACGACAGGACCGCCCAGGTCACACGCACGTTCGACTCATGCTGTCCGGCTCACGCTGCCCGGGCTCACGCTGTCTCCGGCGCACGCTGCCCGGGCTCACGGCACGGCATGGAGATGCCCCGCCTCCCGGAGGGGAATTCCAGGGGCGGGGCATCTCGGGGCTTCGGCGCGGGTCAGCCGATCTGGGTACCGGTGGCCGACAGCGCCTCCGTCACCGGCTGGAAGAACGTCTCCCCGCCGGAGGTGCAGTCGCCGCTGCCGCCCGAGGTCAGGCCGATCGCGTTGCCGCCCGAGAAGAGCGAGCCGCCGCTGTCGCCCGGCTCGGCGCACACGTCGGTCTGGATGAGCCCGCTCACCGTGCCCTCCGAGTAGTTCACGGTGGCGTTGAGACCGGTGACCGTGCCGTCGTGGACCTGGGTGGTGGAGCCGCTGCGGGTCACCTTCATGCCCACGGTCGCCTCGGCCGCGCCCGTGATCTTCCGGGTGGAGCCGTTGTAGAGGTCGACCTCACTCGGGTGGTCCACCTCGGAGGTGTACTTGACCAGCCCGAAGTCGTTGCCCGGGAAGCTGGACTGGGCGTTCTGGCCGATCACGTTGCCGGAGGAGTCCGACCAGCTGGAGATGGCGTCGGTGCAGTGCCCGGCGGTCAGGAAGTACGGCTCGCCGCCCTTGACCACGTTGAAGCCGAGCGAGCAGCGCCCACCCGACCCGCTGATCGCGTCACCACCGGCGATGAAGGGCCTGAACTCCCCCTTCGAGTGCCGCAGTTCGGCCTTCTCGCCGAGCCCGTCGACGACCTTGGTGAGCTTGCTCAGCGCGGCCCCGGCGACCGTCTTGTCGGCGGTGACGACGACCTTGTTGGTGACCGGGTCGGTCGCCCACGAGGTGCCGGGGATGGTGGCGTCCTGCTTCAGCGTGGTCCGTGCGCCGTCGAGTTCGGCGAGGGAGTTGGCGACGAGTCTCGCCTTGGCCCCGGCGGCCTCGACGGTCCCCGCGGCGGTGTCGTCGACCACGTTGACGACGAGGTTCTTCGTCTGGGCGTCGTAGTACGTGCCGGCCGCGTCGGTGCCGAGGTCGGCGGCGAGCGTCGAGGCGAGCTTTCCGGCCGCCGGCGCGGACAGGATCTGCGGTGCGGCGACCTTGGCGGGCTCGCTGGCGTTCGCACTCTGGAAGGTCACTCCGGCGGCGACGAGCGCGGCTGTCCCCGCGCCCGCGAGGGCCGCCCGGCGCCTGGGTATGCGTCGGTGCTTCAACTCATGTCCTCCTGTGGGGGGTCGGCCCGTAAGGTTGTGGGGACCTCAGGGCCGGAAGGCCGGTTGACGGGCGCCTACTATTCCGACACCCACAGGGAGCACACAAGGTCGACTTCAGGTCGCGCGTGCGCGGATGTTGTGCGCCCCCGGTGCCCGGACCGTTCACAGTCACCCCAGGAGGCTTCGCACTGCAAACACTACGGGCGAGTAACTCTCGGCGGAGAGTGACACTCACCCCTGGCCGGAATTCGCCCCTCCAGCCTCGCCGGGCTCGCCTTTGACCCTGTCCACCGCGGACCCCCTCGGCCCCGGACGGCAGTTGCTGCTGGGCCCGCTCCAGGAAGCGCAGCAGTTCCACCGGGAACGTCAGCACCATGGTCGAGTTCTTCTCGGCGGCGACCGCCACCACGTCTGCAGCAGCCGTAGCTGGAGCGCGGCCGGCTGCTCCGACATCTCCTTCGCCGCCTCCGCGAGCTTCTTGGAGACCTGCAGTTCGGCGTCGGCGTTGATGACCCGGGCCCGGCGCTCCCGGTCGGCCTCGGCCTGCCGGGCCACGAGAGCGGCTCCGGCCGCCACCAGCGCCTCGACCATGCCGACCCCCAGGGGGTGACTCCAATGGTCCCTCGACGGCAACTCCGGCACCCGCTCAAAAGGGAGCCCCCGCACGCCGGTTGCGTACGGGGGACCACTGGGAGAACGGATCCGGGAGGATCGTCAGCCGACGCTCACGCCGTAGTAGCTCAGCGCCTCGGTGACCGGCTGGAAGAAGGTCGTACCACCGGAGGTGCAGTCGCCGCTGCCGCCGGAGGTCAGACCGTAGGCGACGGAACCGCCGTAGAGCGGGCCGCCGCTGTCGCCGCCCTCGGCGCAGACCGTGGTCTGGATCATGCCGTAGACGATGTCACCGCTGCCGTAGTTGACGGTGGCGTTGAGCGCGGTGACCCGGCCGCTGTGGGTGCCGGTGGTCGAACCGCGGCGGTACACCGTCGTCCCGACGCTGGGCGTGGCCGCGCTGGAGATGGTCTGGCTGCCGACCGCGCTCGGGTGCGCGATCGAGGTGTTGGTGTACTTGACCAGCGCGAAGTCGTTCGTCGGGAAGCTGTAGCTCACGTTCGTGCCCAGGACCGTGGTGTGGCCGGAGTTGCTGTACCAGGTCGAGGCCACCTCACCGCAGTGCCCGGCGGTCAGGAAGTAGTACGTGCTCCCGCTGTGCACGTTGAAGCCGAGCGAGCAGCGGTAGGCACCGCCGTAGATGGCGTCGCCGCCGGTGATCAGCTTCTTGAAGGTGCCGGGGGTGCGCTTGATGGTGATCGCGCCGGCGTCGGCGCCCGCCTGCCGCTTGATCTTGGCGATCTCGGCGGCGGAGACCGTGGAGTCGGCGGTGACGACGACACGGTGGGTCTTGCTGTCGACGGCCCAGGCGGTGCCGGGGACGTCCGCCTTCAGAACGGAGCTGTTCACGGCCTTCAGTTCGCTCGCGCTGAAGGTGTGGACGGGACTCGCGCTCGCGGTGGGGACGGCGAACGCTGCCGCGGCCAGGAAACCGGTGCCCACGGCGATCAGCCGGGTCCGTCTCGAGATACCGCTGCGGGGGGTGGTGCGCTTGATCCTCACTTTTCGTTCCCTCCCAGGGGAATCAGGGGGCCCGCGTGGGGTCGGGGCCCGTGAGGCGCAGCCAGGGATGATGTCCGGGTTCCGGACACGCAATGCCCCTGACAAGCGCTGAGGGGGAGTATTCGGGCGAACGGCCGGTACCCGCAAGAGTGCCTTTCGGCCGTGCGACTGTGTTCGAACCATGCCGACTTTGTGTGATCTCGTCGTGATCCGGGCGAGTTGACGCCCGGTCACAATATCCGCGAAACCCTCAGGACACTGGGGGCTCCCCCGCCTCGACCGCGAGGCCCAGCCTGTTCCCGGCGGCGCGAAGGGGCAGATGAAGTGGTCCGCGAGGGCGCACGGCGACGGCTGTGCCCGGTCGAGGTCGACGAGGGTGGAGCCGTCGGCGCCCGGGGCGGCCGAATAGCTGAACCTGAAACGGTAACCGCCGGCCCCGCTGGTGACGTCGGCGAACACCGCCCACAGCCGGCCGCCCGGTCGGTCCTCGATCAGGGTGCCGCGAACTGGCCCGCGGGCCGGGCCAGGCCCAGGTGCTCGCGCAGGGTGCTGCCCGGGTAGAAGGTGCGGAACAGCCCGCGATGCTGGAGCAGCGCCACGGTGCCGTTGACCAGCCGCTCCAGATCGCGGCGCGGTTCGGCGGGGATCAGGTGGAAGCCGTCGGCGGCGCCCTCACCGTGCCAGCCGGCGATCAGTTCCGCGAGGTCCACCGGACCGCCCCGGTACAGCGGCCCCTGTACGGTCTGCCGGGGGCCGCCGCCACCGTGCCCCGGCTCGGCCGCGCGCTCCCCGTCCCCCAGATCCACCACCAGACTCACCAGCACCCGCAACGCGTCCGGTTCCCGCCCGAACTCGCCTGCCCGGTCCCGCAGTTCGTCGCGTACGGCGGCGGCCTGCGCGGAGCTCGCGGCCCGCACCAGGACGACATCGGCGTACCGGGCGGCGATCCGCAGGGCGGCCCCCTCGGTGCCGTCGGCCACCCGGACCTGATGCCCGGGCGAGGGCGCCGGCGCGTCGCTCCACCAGCCGGCCCGGCCCCGGCTGACCTGATCGAGGTGGGCGACGGCGGTCCCCGGGGCGGTCGCCAACGGCACCAGCCCGATCCGCCGGGTGGCCGGAGCCACCTGCGCCAGGACGGCGACCGGGTCGCTCTCCACCCACCCGAACCGGCCGTCGAGCGTGACGAAGTCCAGGCCCCCGCTCTCGGCGAGCCGCGCCAACTCGGCGTAGGGCTCCGCGTCGAACACACCGACCTGGTCCACGGCGGCGGCCAGATGCAGCCCCCGGCCGTACGAGCCGGTCATGAGAAACCACCTCTCCCCTAGACACCCGGGCACCGGTTCGTCGATCGACCGGCCCATCGATTCACAGCACCTTCGACAGCGAGGCCCGAGTCCGCTCCTCCCGCGGAGCGGGCGGCACCTGCCGCTCGGGCAGCTCGTAGAGCCTGTCCCCGGAGCACCCGAGGACGACGGTGACCTCGTCGGCCCGCACCTGGAGGTCGATGTCCTCGAGCGCCTCGGGCTAGGCGGCGGCCTGGCCCGTCAGGTCGCGCAGGAAGGCCAGCGCCGCGCGGGCCGTGGCGTCGTTCTGCCGGAACGCGGGCCCTCCGGTGCGCGGCCGGGTGAACGCGCCGGGCGTACGGCCGTCGGTGAACGGCCCGAGCGCGAACCGCCGGGGGTGCGGGCGCCCGCCCTCGTCGAGGATCCGCCCGTCGGCGGGGTCCACCCGGAGCAACCCGTCGGGCGTCTCGGCCGCCCCGTCGGTCCCCAGCTCGCGCAGCAGCGCGTCCCGGGCCCGCCCGACCGTCGGTTCGGGCAGCCGGGCCTCGACCAGCGCCCGCGTCTCCACGGAGAAGCCGGGCACGGTGTCCGAGGACGCCCGGAACACCCCGTCCCGCGCCGTCACCGTCATCCCGGCGCCGACGAACCTGACCACCCCCGCCCGGGACAGCGCGAGCAGCTGCCGCAGCCGGGGCCCGGGCGGCCCGGAGGCCAGATAACTGAAGAACCCGTGCCACCAGGGCCCGATGTCCCCGAGCCGCACCAACTGCCCGTAGACCGAGAGCAGCCCGAGGAAGACCGCCAAGTCGGGGCTGTGCGCCGGATCATGACGGCGGCTCAGGTCGCCCTCGAGATAGGCCCGCAGTCCCTCTTGGAACTCCTCGTGCGAGCTGTACCGCACTCCGTCCAGCGGGCGGTCCAGCGCCGCGAGGTCGAGCCGGTCGGCCGGGTCCGGTACGGCGGCCGTCACCAGCGCCCGCAGTTCGGCGTCGCCCTCGGCGGCGGCGTACTTCTCCTCGAAGTCCGGCCAGGCGACGGCCGTCCGCTCGGGATGGACGGTGAACAGCCGGTGGTAGTGGGCGAAGCCCAGCTCTTTCGCGACCAGCGGCCACACGTCTCGCCGGAAGTCGAAGCCGTCCGGCCGGGCACGCAGTTCGTCGACCTCACCGGGCCCGAGGAAGCGCGGCAAAGGCGGGCGTTCACCGGTCCAGTCGTAGCCGATCTTCGAGTGGTACGGCACTCCGCGCCGGGACCCGACGTACAGCACCGGCTCCTGTCCGGACGGGACATAGGTGTCACCGTCGTACCGTCCGCCCCGGCCTTCGGTAAGGAGCACCATCAGGTCGACGAAGGCGAGCCCGAACCCCCGTACCAGCACCGGTTCGCCGGGCCGCAGGGCGGACAGGTCGCTGTCGGCGGTGAAGTCCGGCGGCAGGTGGACCAGCCCGTGCGTGTCGGCGTACGCGGCCAGGGCGGCCTGTTCGGGGTCGAGGTCGGCGTCCAGGTGGCCGAGGGCGAGGACGACGAGGTCGGCGAGGAGCGGGCGGGGGCGGCCCTCCAGCCAGACCTGCTGGCGCCCGTCGCGCGGCCCGCTCACCCGCAGGGCACGACGGGGATGGTGGTGCACCGTGACGCCCTCGGGCAGGTCGGCCACGGCGCGCTCGTAGACGTGCCGCAGATAACGGCCCTGGATCTGCCGGTCGGCGAAGGTGCGGCCGTCCAGGCCCGCCCACTCGTGCAGGGTCGGCCCCTCCCGTACCGGGCCGGTCATCCGCACCGTCTCGTCGGTGAACATGGTGACGTCCTCGGCGTGCGAGTTCATCCACAGCAGCGGCGACTGGGCGGCCCGCCAGATGCGGCCTGCGCCAGGCGGGTGCGGGTCGACCAGATGGATGTCGAGGCCCGGACCGGCGTACAGCTCGGGCGCGTTGGCGGCGATGCGTTCGAGGAGCCCGGTCCCCCGCGGACCGGCTCCCACGATCACCAGCTGGGGCCTCATCGGGCCGTCCCCGTGCCGCTCAGGACCGAGTCCGAGGTGAAGCAGCCGGCGACGGCGGCCGCCCACTGCCCGTACCGGCGGCGCGGGACGGTTCTCTGGACGTCCGCGCGCTCGGGTATGCCGGGGGCGGTGGCTTGGGCGGGGGTGTCGGATGACATGTGAAGGCTCCGTGGCGGATGGATCGAACACGGTGGACGCGCGCACGGTGGTGCGGCGGGTGCCTTCACACGGAACGCCGCTGGGCGGCGCTCTTACGGCCGAGCCCCTCAGCAGGGCCGTCCGTCGACTCTACGGGGACGTTTCCCCTCTCTGTCAAGGGTGTCCAGAGTGTGAGCAGCGCGTCTCAAGTCAGTTGACGGGGAATCGGAGACCTGTTCCACTTGGCCCATGCATCCGCAGCAGTGGCTGGTCACCCGCTCCCACATCGACTTCGGTCGCGTGTGGTCCTGTTCCTGTTGAGCTGACCCCCTGCGCGCCCCGCCGACGGCGGGGGCTCTTCGCGTTCTCCCTCGCACTCCTCGCTTCGCCTTCACACGCGCACCCCTCCCCTCGTGTCCCCCTCGCGCTCCGCGCGCCTGCTGATCCCAGGAGCCGCTCGACGTCACCCACGCCCAGCCGTGCCTGTTATAAGCGCTTTACACTCCTTGTTGCGATCACCTGCAGCCCGCGCTATGCCGTCGCGGCCGGCCCGGGCCTGAAGTTCCTCGTCCCAGGCGACTGTGAACAAACCCCGTCGCCGACGGTTCGTACCACCGAATTCCGAAGACGCGGGGGCCGCCCGCGCCGACGACAGGCGCCTCTCGGATCTTCCCGCCGCAGCCGAAGAACTGACAGCGCGTCAGGGTCCGCACGACGCTGAGCTGCACTGTCGTATCGGACGACTGTCGGTTCGTCGCCCGCCACCGGTTCACCCGGACGCACCCCTCATCACCCATACGCCCGGAACAATCATATTTCACTCACAGTCAGCAGCCGTGCGAGCAGCGGCCCTTGGCACAACTGGGCTCTCGACGTATTCGCTCTGCACCAGTACCGTCACAAACCCCCCGCGCGGCGTCTATCCACTTGGCGCGCCATCCGCATCATGGACGACCATAGGGATGCGGAAGCATGAAAGACCGCTGTGAGAGGAGGCGTCCATGGGATCGGTACGCAAAGCGAGTGCCTGGCTTGGCCTCGTCGACGACAACGATGACGAGCGCTACTACGACGACGACTACTCCGAAGGGACCGAGCAGCCCGGGGATGCCTGGGTCACCGACCCCCGGGTCAAGGTGGCCTCGGACACCGCCGAGGAGAAGGGCCGCAGGATCGGCACGGTCACCCCGGACAGCTTCCGCGACGCCCGCGCGATCGGCGAGCTGTTCCGCGAGGGCGTGCCGGTCATCGTGAACCTCACGGCCATGGAGGCCGGCGACGCCAAGCGGGTCGTCGACTTCGCGGCCGGGCTGATCTTCGGCCTGCGGGGTTCCATCGACCGGGTGTCCAACCGGGTCTTCCTGCTCTCCCCCGCCAACACGGAGATCGTCAACGGTGAGCCGGCCTCGCGCCGGGAAGACGGTTTCTTCAACCAGAGCTGAGGCAGGGCCGCTCGCCGGCCCTGCCCCCGCGCAGGGGTCACCGGAAGGCGTCGAGCCCGGTGAGCGCCTTGCCCAGCACGAGCTGGTGCATCTCGACGGTGCCCTCGTAGGTGAGCACCGACTCCAGGTTGGTCGCGTGCCGCATCACGGGATACTCCAGCGAAATCCCGTTCGCACCGAGGATCGTGCGTGCCGTACGGCAGATCTCGATCGCCTCTCGTACGTTGTTGAGCTTGCCGAAGCTGACCTGCTCGGGACGCAGGCGGCCGGCATCCATCCGCCGCCCCAGGTGATGGGCGAGCAGGATCCCTTTGTGCAGTTCGACCGCCATGTCGGCGAGTTTGGCCTGGGTGAGCTGGAAGCCGCCGATGGGCCTGCCGAACTGCTCCCGCGACTTCGCGTAGTCGACGGCCGTCTCGAAGCAGGTGCGTGCCGCGCCCATGGCGCCCCAGACGATGCCGTAGCGGGCGTGCGACAGACAGCTGAGCGGCCCCTTGAGGCCGGTGACCTCCGGTAGTACCGCATCGGCCGGGAGCCGTACGCCGTCCAGGACCAGCTCGCTGGTGACGCTCGCCCGCAGCGACCACTTGTGCTTGATCTCCGGCGCCGAGAACCCGGGCGTGTCGGTGGGCACCACGAACCCCCGGATCCCGTTCTCGCTCTGCGCCCACACGACGGCCACCCCGGCGACCGAGCCGTTGGTGATCCACATCTTCCGCCCGTTGAGCACCCAGTCGCCACCGGCGTCGCGCTTGGCGTGCGTGCGCATGGCGGCGGGGTCGGAGCCGTGGTCGGGTTCGGTGAGACCGAAGCACCCGATGACGTCACCGGCGGCCATGGCGGGCAGCCAGCGCTGCTTCTGCGCCTCGCTGCCGAACCGGTGGATCGCGTACATGGCCAGCGACCCCTGCACGGACACGAGCGACCGGATGCCCGAGTCGGCGGCCTCCAGCTCCAGACAGGCGAGCCCGTACTGCACGGCGGACGCGCCGGCGCAGCCGTACCCGGTGAGCGACATCCCGAGCGCCCCGATGCCGCCCAGCTCCTTGGCGAGCTCCCTGATGCCCGGCAGCTCCCCGCTCTCGTACCACTCGGCGACGAACGGCAGCACCCGGTCCGCCGCCCAGCTCCGCACGGTCTCCCGGACGGCGAGATCCTCCGGCTCCAGAAGATCGTCGATACCGAGCGGATCACCGGCATCGAACGGAGGCAACTTCCCGGACGCGGACATGAAAACCCTCCCAAAAACTAGCACCGCTAGTTACAACAGGCTACGCGCAGTCTCCCGGTTCTCCCACCCGGACACCACCCGCACGAGTCAGCAGCAAGGCGCACGTCGCCGGGGAGGGCCCAGCACCGCCGGCGACCGGATCAGGCCGAGACGCGGGAGCGTTGAGGCTCGCGCGGGGCCGGTACCTCCACCGCGGCCTCCTCGCACTGCATCGCGCGCGGCAACCGCAGTGCCATCACCGCGCCCAGCAGCAGCAGTCCCGCGCTCACCAGCAGCGTCACATGCAGACCGTGCACGAAGGAGTCCCGCGCCGCGTGGCGCAACGCCGCGCCCGTCGGGCCGCCGAGCCGCCCGGCGACCTCGTAGGCCTCGCCCAGTGAATGCCCCGCCGCGGCGGACGCCGACTCCGGCACGCCGGGCACCCGGGACAGCCCCGGCGCGTACGCCGCGTTCATCACGCTGCCGAGAAGCGCGATCCCGATGCCCGCCCCCAGCTGGTACGAGGTCTCGCCGATCGCCGCGGCCCCACCCGCCTGCGCCGCCGGCGCCTCGCTCAGCATCGACTCGTACGCCCCGAAGAGCGTGGTCTCCAGACCGAAGCCGAGCAGCACGAAGCCGAACAGCAGCAGGCCGGCGTTGTCCACCCCGCCCATCGCCGTCAGCGTCAGCACCGCCGCCGCCGTCAGGCAGAAGCCGAAGCACACCATCCGGCGCGGCCCGAAGCGCCGCAGCAGCCGCGCCCCGGCCAGCCCGGCCGCCATCGCGGCGAGCGTCAGCGGCAGCAGCCGTAGGCCCGTCTGCAAGGGCGAGAGGCCCAGCACCAGTTGCAGATACTGCGCGGCGATCAGTTCGAGACCCACCAGCGCGAGCATCGCAAGCACGATGCAGCCCACCGCCGTGCCGAACGCCGGCCGCGCGAACATCTTCAGGTCCACCAGCGGGAAGGTACGCCGCCGTTGCCGTCGTACGAACAGGAACAGCAGCAGCGCGCCGAGTACCAGCGGCGCCGTCGTGAGCGCGTCGGCGGCCGGCTCGCCGCTGCCCAGCCGCTTCACGGCGAACACCACGCCGAACAGCCCGGCCGCCGCCATCAGGGCGCCCACGACGTCCCAGGGGCCGCTGCGGTCGCCGCGCGACTCGGGGAGGAGAAGCCGCCCCACCGGAAGACTGACCAGCATCAGCGGGATGTTGACCAGGAAGACCGAGCCCCACCAGAAGTGTTCGAGCAGGAAGCCGCCCAACAGCGGCCCCACGGCCGCGCCGACCGCCGCCACCGCGCTCCATATGCCGATGGCGAGGGCCCGTTCACGGCGGTCGGGGAAGACCTGCCGGAGGATCGACAACGTCGCCGGCATGATCATCGCACCGCCGACGCCGAGCAGTGCCCGGGCCCCGATCAGCGCCTCGCCGCTCGGCGCGACGGCCGCCGCCGCGGAGGCGACTCCGAACAGGGCGTATCCGAGGAGCAGGACGCGTCGCCGGCCCACGCGGTCGCCGAGCGTGCCGAAGAGGATCAGCAGCGAGGCGCAGACCAGCGGGTAGATGTCGACGATCCAGAGCAGTTCCATGGCGCCGGGCTTGAGGTCCTCGGTGACGGCCGGCACCGCGACATGCAGCACGGTCGCGTCGAGGGCGACCAGCAGCAGGCTGACGCAGAGGACGACGAGGACGACCCAGCGGTTGGCACCGGCACCGGCCCCGGTCGCCCGACGGCGCGGCCGTACGGCTGCCGTGGTCGTCCCGGACATGTACGTACCTCCCAGATGATCCCTCGCGCGCGGCGGATCGGCGGGGCGGGGACTCCCCGTCGTACGGCCGGAGAGGAGCGGGGTCTCCGGCCCGCGCATACGAACGCGAGTGACACGTCAGCGTACGCGAGTTCGTTACAGGGGCACGTGGCGGACCTCTCACACTCTCCACAGAACTCGTGTGGCGTACGCCACTGGCCTCGCTGTGCACCACGCCCGGGCGAGCCCCTCGGTTCCGCGCCCCGTCGATAATCGAGCCCGTGACCGATCTTGAAACGCCCGTGGCGGCACCGCGCGTCCCCGCCCTGCGCCGGGCGGCGCCGGCCCTGCTCGGGTACGCCGCCGTGCGCGCCCTGGGCCTGCTCGCGCTGGCCGTGTGGAGCGGGGCGCGCGGCAAGAGCGCGTACACCTTGTTGACGGCGCGCTGGGACTCGCTGTGGTACACGCGGGTCGCCGAGCTCGGGTACGGCTACGAGGTGCGGCTGCCGAACGGCGACGTCCACTCCAATCTGGCCTTCTTCCCGCTGCTGCCCTGGCTGGAGCGCCTGCTGCACGCGCTCACGCCCCTCTCCTACGCCGGCGCGGGCCTCACCGTCGGTCTGCTCGCCTCGCTCGCCGCGGCCTGGGGGATCTTCGCGGTCGCCGACTTCGTGTACGGACCGCGGGTCGGCCTCTGCGCGGTGCTCCTGTGGGCCGTGTTGCCGGTGGGGATCGTGCAGTCGATGGCGTACAGCGAGTCGCTGTTCACGGCGCTGGCCGCCTGGTCGCTGTACGCCGTGCTGACCGGCCGCTGGCTGACCGCGGGCGTGCTGGCCGCGCTGGCGGGGCTGACCCGGCCGGTGGGGCTCGCCGTGGTGGCGGCGGTGTGGACGGCGGGTGTGATCTCGTTCGTGCGAGATCGGAGCGCGGGCGCGCGCGACCGTAGCGAGAAGCATGCACACGGCGCACGCGAGGACGGCCGCGCCCCGGAGCCGCCCAGCGCCGCACGCGCCCGGCGCGCCCCGCGACCAACCGGCGCGCCCCACACAGCGCACGCCCCTCATGCGGCACGCACCACCCACGCCCCAGGCACCGCGCACCCCTCCGGCGCGCCTGCCTGGCGCCGCGCCCTCGGCATGCTCCTCGCCCCCGTCGGCGCCGCCGCCTACGTCCTGTGGGTCGGCCACCGCACCGGTAAGGGCCCGCTCGGCTATCTGGACGTCCAGGCGGGCTGGCGCAACGGCTTCGACGGCGGCTACGCGTTCGCACGCTTCGTCGCCGACAAGTTCACGTCATTTCCGTCCGCCCTGGCCGGAGCGGGTTTGATCGCCGGTGTCTGCCTGTTGCTGTGGCTCTACGTGATCGGCGTCCGGCAGCGGCAACCTCTTTCCCTGCTGGTCTACACGGGTGTCGTCCTCGCGCTGGCCCTGTGCGCGTCGAGCTACTTCGGCTCCAAGCCGCGTCTGCTGATGCCGGCCTTCCCGGTGCTGCTGCCGCTCGCCCGCGCCCTCGCCCGGGCGCGCACCAGCAGATCCGTGCTGATCACGGCGGGTGTGGCGGTAACCTCGGCCGCGTATGGCGCGTTCTGGCTCAACGGCTCCGGTCCACCATGATCGTCGCCGACGCGCGGGTGAGCAGCCGGGGGATTCCACCCCACGCTTTGGTTAACGAATTCATAAGTGCCATAAAACGGCCGCCCGGCATGATCAAAGGAATTGAAGGGCAGGCCCACCGAGGATTACGAAATCCTTAGAATTCGGAGGCCTCCTGAGAGGTTTCCCACATCACATCGTCATCACAAAGCCGCAGTTTCGACCGGGAACAGAGCTCACTCGCTGTAACGTCGATTGGGTGCGTACCGAACGAAACCTCACCCGTCTGGACCGGGTGTTCGCCAGGCTGGACCGTGAGCCGGAACGACCGGCCCACATTGATGTGCCGAAGATGAGCCGGCACCGGGTCGTGTTGTTCACCGCGACCCTGGCCTTCTACCTGGCGATCGTGTGGGCCGTCGTGATCACGTCCTGGCTGGTCCGGCTCGACTGGCAGGTCATGTTCTTCCGGCCGTACCAGCAGTGGTCGGGAATCCACTGGTTCGTCGACTACTACGTGGTCCTCGGCCAGCGCGGACCGACCGCCGTGATGGTCGCGGCCTGGCTGGGCTGGCGCTCGTGGCGGCAGCACACCCTGCGCCCGATGCTGACGCTCGGCGCCTCCCTGCTGCTGCTCAACATCACGGTCGGCGCCGCCAAGCTCGGCATGGGGCGCCTCGGACCGCACTACGCGACCGTGATCGGCTCGAACGAGATGGGCCTGGGCGGCGATATATTCCCCAGCGGCCACACCGCCAACGCGGTGGTGACCTGGGGAATTCTGGCATATCTGGCCTCCACCCCGAGAGCCCGCCGGTGGCTGTCCGCGGCCTCCGCGGTCACCTCGCTCGGCGTCGGCATGTCCACCGTCTACCTCGGTACGCACTGGCTGAGCGACGTGTTGCTGGGCTGGGCCGCGGGGCTGCTGATCCTGCTGGCGCTGCCGTGGTGCGAGCCGTTCATCGCCCGTGCCGAGACCTGGCTCTTCGACCTGCGCGACCGCTGGCGTGCCCGCCGCGGCGGTACGGTCCCCGTGCCTGCGCCCGTTCCGGTCGCGCCGGTGGCGCTCAGACCGCGTACGGCGTCCGCGGAGGACGCGCCGGCGCCGGAGCGCGAGCCGGTCACCTCGGCCCGCTCGCCCCGCGCCCCGATCCACCTGGCGCCCGGCCCGCACACGACCCGCTCGGAGCGCACCCCGGTGACCCCGGTGGGCAGCCGCCGCCCCCAGCACCCCGAGCGCCAGCCGCGCGGCGGCGCCGCCCAGCCGGCCCGCCCGCTGACGGGCGGCTGACGGCCGTACGGACGCGACAGCGCGACAGCGCGGCAGCCCGGTACGCACAGCCGGTACGCACAGCCGGTACGACGGCGAAGGCCCCGGTTCCCCACTCTGGGAACCGGGGCCTTCGCCGTCGTACCGTCAGCCCTTCCAGGCGCGCGCCACGACGCCGTCCCGTACCTCGAAGTTCAGCCGTCCCGCCCGGTACTCCATGGTGATGATCGCGCCCGGCGGCAGCGAGCGCACCGTCGGCCACCCTCGCTGCCGGGCGAGTTGTTCCGCGTCGCCCGCGTCGAGGCCGACGTACCCCTGCGGGCTGTCCTGGGGCTCCTTCGGCGGAGCCGGATTCGGTGCCATGCGGCCACGCTAGGCCGCTTCCGGCGGGGACGGAAGTCGAGATCGGCCGGCGAACTCCGCTGTCCGTCTCCGGTCACGCTTCTGTCACAGAATCACGACACGCGTTTCGGTCGAACTCCGTCACACGTACGGGCGGTTCAGTACGCCTTCTTTGCGCATTCCCGTGCAATTCCCTGATGCCGGTAGGGTCTTCCGAAAAGCCAGCCGGAAAGAAGCGGAAGCAAGGACCAGGGGCGCTCGGGGGAGCCCATTCCATTCAGAATCCGCAGGCCGCCACCGAAGCTGACACCGCATAAGAGTTTCACTGCTTCAGCACAGAACCCGCGTACGGCACCGGGGCCGGGCCCGGTGCCGGCAGCGTGCGGCGGCGTGCACCCGAAGCCCGGCGCCCCGCCGGAATCAGCCTCACCAAGCGCCACGCCCCGCCCGGTCGGAACCGGGCGGGGCGTGGCGGTGCGGGGCAGGGGGTCGCGTCAGAGCGCGAGGCGCTGCCCGGGCACGATGAGGTTCGGGTCGTCGCCGATGACGGCCTCGTTGGCGGCGTACAGGCGCTGCCAGGTGGTGCCGTGGCGCTCGGCGATCACGCTCAGGGTGTCCCCCTCACGGACGGTGTAGTCGCCCCGGGCGGAGTCACGGCCGGTGTGGGTCGTCGGGCGCTGCGCCTTCTTCTGCACAGGGGCCGACTTGGTGGTGGTCGACTCGGCGGCCGACCCGCCGGTCGACCGGGTGGCCGACTCGGTGCTGCTCCTCGTGGTCGCCGAGGCGCCCTCGGGCGCCGAACCGGTCGCTCCGGCCCGCGCCGAGCAGACCGGCCACGCGCCCCAGCCCTGGGCCTGCTGAACCCTGGTGGCGACGGCTATCTGCGCTTCCCTGGAGGCCTGGTCGGCCGTCGACGCGTAGGCGGAGCCGCCGTACGCGCGCCAGGTGGAGGCGGAGAACTGGAGTCCGCCGTAGTAGCCGTTGCCGGTGTTGATGTGCCAGTTGCCGCCGCTCTCGCACTGGGCGATGCGGTCCCACACTCCGTTGTCCGCCGCCTCGGCGTTGCCTGTCGCGGCCAGCAGGCCCAGCGGGGCGAGCAGCGCCGCTCCGGCCAGGGCCGCCGTCGTACGGCCCTTGCGGGAGCCGTTCTTGGCGACGGTCTCACGGGTGGTATCGGCACACTCGGACATGTATTTCCCTCTCCACATACCCGGGCTCCCCCAAGCGTGACGCGGTCCCCGCGCGATGGACGCGGTTCGTCGCGCTCGCCCCGTCCGCCACGGCCGGTCCTGCGGTGGTGCTCTGCCTGGTGCCGGCCGGCGGACGTACCCGAGCGGTGCTCGTTGCACACGGCGGAGGAATCTAGAGATCTGGAACGCCCGAAATCAACCAACTCCCCGTCAGGCCAGGCCAGTTCGACGTTACCGGAGGTAGCGGTGATTTCAAGCCACCCACTACATTCCGTGATTTCATGATTTATCTACCATGTGATCGGTGGATCTGTGATTCACTTCACCGCGTCAAATTCCTTTGGCTTGCGAAGAGTTGACGGTGAGTGCCGGATTCCGCACGTCGGGTGACCCTGCGCAGTGGATGGGTGGATCCCGATCCCCCCGAGGCGTGACCACCACCACAGATCACCCGTTGTCTTCTTCATGAGCCCGCAATCCCCTTGGGCTCATGGACCGGGATCCTCCCGGGCCTTCACGCACCGCATCCCGAGGGAGCCACCGTGCCGCGCATGCTCGACGTCAGCGACGAGGTACGCGCCGAGATCGGCGACGAAGAAGCCGACCGGCTGCTCGCCGGAGACAACGCCCCCGGCAGTTACGACTGCACGTCCTGCCGCACCCCGGGCGACTCCGAACAGGAGCGCACCAGCACCGTCCTGTTCATCGGGGACGAGACCGCCGTCCTCGCCTTCGCCCACGCCGGCTGCCTGCCCTCGCAGGTCGTCCAGGTCACCGAGGAGCAGTTGCAGGGCGCGGTCCGCTCCATCAGCGGTGACAGCGCGCCCGGCGGCGGCCCGCAGAGGTCCGTGCCCGAGCAGGCGGTGCTCGGGGTGACCAGCGGACTCGTGCTGATCGCCGGGGAGCTGCACCCGGCGCTCGTCGTCGAGCCGACCTCGCCGATCGTACGGCCGGGCACGGACGGGGTGGGCGACGACTTCCTGCCGCTCCTCATCGAGCAGGGCTTCATGCCGGTGACGGCGCTGGCCGCGGTGCCGCCGGTGCTGCACGGGTGGTCGGTGCTGCTGGCGGTGGGCCAGCTGCACGCGGTGCTCCAGCCCGGGAACAACGGCGGACAGCCGGTGGCCTGGTGGCAGGCGCACCAGCCGTTGCAGGTGACCGACGGGTGGCGGGCGGCGGCCAACAAGCACCAGCAGGTGCTGATGTTCGCGGCGCCGGTGGGGTCGATCGGGCGGCAGCCCCGGGAGGACCTGCTGCGCGATGCGCTCGACAAGGCCGCGGCGAACGGGAAGCTGGTGGCGGCGGCGTTGCCTCTTGCGGGGGTCTGAGCCTCACCCAGGGGCGGAAGGTGCGGGTCTCGTCGGCGGGTGCGGGTGCATCGTGGCTGGTCGCGCCCAGGCGGCGGAGCCGCATATCCGATGCGGCCCCGCGCCCCTAACGGGCGCTGTATAGCCGCATCCCTTTGGTGACCCGGTCGTTTGGACATACGTGCACGCATACGACTTTCCGCCCCGCCGGCCGTCCTTTGCCACCGTTCCGTCCGCTCGGGCGGGACAGGAGGCTCCAGGCGGGCTCTCGGCCACGCCTATCTACGACTCGCTCTACGCGGAGTGGGTCAAGGCCTTCCGTACGCTGCCGGGTGACCGCAGCGGTGAGGAGGGGATGGGGTTCGTCGCCTTCGGGACGACCCCGTTCAGCACCGGCACGTACGGCCTGGGGATGTACGGAGGGAACTCGTACAGCGCGTACAGCGCGGGCTCATACAGCACCCGGCACAGCGGTGAACAGCCGCAGCCGCCGCAGTGGCAGCGGATCGGGACGCTCGGGCGCTCCCATGACACCGGGATGACCCCCGTACCGGCGGCGCTTCCACCGGGACCACGCCGGGGTCTGTGACGGATACGCGAGGGGCGGCCACCGATGACGGTGGCCGCCCCTCGGGCGTACGGCTACTTCTTCTTGCCGCGCTTCTCGCGCACCCGTACGGAGATGTGGATGGGGGTGCCCTCGAAGCCGAACTCCTCGCGCAGCCGGCGTTCGATGAAGCGCCGGTAGCCCGCCTCGATGAAGCCGGAGGCGAAGAGCACGAACCGCGGGGGCTTGGTGCCGGCCTGGGTGCCGAACAGGATGCGGGGCTGCTTGCCGCCCCGGACCGGGTGCGGATGCGCCGAGACCAGCTCGCCGAGGAAGGCGTTGAGGCGGCCGGTGGGGACGCGGGTCTCCCAGCCGGCGAGGGCGGTCTCGATGGCGGGGACCAGCTTCTCCATGTGGCGGCCGGTCTGCGCGGAGACATTGACCCGGGGCGCCCAGGCGACCTGGCCGAGCTCGGTCTCGATCTCGCGTTCCAGGTAGTAGCGGCGCTCCTCGTCGAGGGTGTCCCACTTGTTGTAGGCGACGACGATGGCGCGGCCCGCCTCGACGGCCATGGTGACGATCCGCTGGTCCTGCACGGAGATGTTCTCGGAGGCGTCGATCAGGATGACCGCCACCTCGGCCTTCTCGACGGCGGCCGCGGTGCGCAGCGAGGCGTAGTAGTCGGCGCCCTGCTGCAGGTGGACCCGCTTGCGGATACCGGCGGTGTCGACGAACTTCCAGGTGATCCCGCCGAGTTCGATCAGCTCGTCGACCGGGTCGCGGGTGGTACCGGCGAGTTCGTTGACGACGACCCGCTCCTCGCCCGCCACCTTGTTGAGGAGGGAGGACTTGCCGACGTTCGGGCGGCCGATGAGCGCGATCCGGCGCGGGCCGCCGACCGCCGTGCCGAAGGTCTGCTCGGGCGCCTCCGGCAGCGCCTCCAGGACGGCGTCCAGCATGTCGCCGGTGCCGCGGCCGTGCAGGGCCGAGACCGGGTGCGGCTCGCCGAGGCCGAGGGACCAGAGGTAGGCCGCGTCGGCCTCGCCGCTGGGTCCGTCGACCTTGTTGGCGGCCAGCACGACCGGCTTGCCGGCCTTGCGCAGCAGGCGTACGACCGCCTCGTCGGTGTCGGTCGCGCCGACCTTGGCGTCGACGACGAAGACGACCGCGTCGGCCGCCTCGATCGCGTACTCGGCCTGGGCGGCCACGGAGGCGTCGATACCGAGGACGTCCTGCTCCCAGCCGCCGGTGTCGACCACCTTGAAGCGACGGCCGGCCCACTCGGCCTCGTAGGTGACACGGTCGCGGGTGACGCCGGGCTTGTCCTCGACGACGGCCTCGCGGCGGCCGATGATGCGGTTCACGAGCGTCGACTTGCCGACGTTCGGGCGGCCGACGACGGCGAGCACCGGCAGCGGGCCGTGGCCCGCCGCCTCGATGGCACCCTCGACATCCTCGACGTCGAAGCCCTCTTCCGCGGCGAGCTCCATGAACTCCGCGTACTCGGCGTCGCCGAGCGCCCCGTGGTCGTACTCGTGCTCAGCCGAGTCGCCGGGCTGGATGTGGTCGTTCATGAAGTCCGTACCTCGTCGTTCATCGTGGTGATCGGTGGATAGGCCCCGTATCGGACTGATCCACTACTTAGTGTCGCCTAGCGTCCGGTCAGACGCCTGGCGTTTTCCAGGTGGCTGGTGAGCTGCTTCTGGATGTGCTCGGTGGCCTGGTCCAGGGCCCCGCGGGTGCGTCGGCCGCTGCCGTCGCCCGCCTCGAAGGGGTCGCCGAAGACGACGTCGACGCGGGTGCGCAGCGGGGGCAGCCCCTTGACCAACCGTCCAGGCCGCTCGGAGCTTCCCAGGACGGCCACGGGCACGATCGGCGCCCCGGAGCGCACCGCGAAGTAGGCGAGGCCCGCGCGCAGCGAGGCGAAGTCGCCCTCGCCCCGGCTGCCCTCGGGGAATATGCCGAGCACTCCCCCGGCCGCCAGCACGCCGAGCGCGCGGGTGACCGCCGTGCGGTCGGTGGACTGCCGGTCCACCTTGAGCTGGCCGATCCGGGTCAGGAACGGGTCCAGCGGCCCGATGAACGCCTCCTTCTTGATCAGGAAGTGCGTCGGCCGGGGCGACACGCCCATGACCATCGGGCCGTCGATGTTGTGGGAGTGGTTCACGGCGAGGATCGCCGGGCCGTTCGCCGGCATCCGCCAGGCACCCAGCACGCGCGGCTTCCACAGGCCGTACATGAGGCCGACACCGATACGCCGCCCCACCTCGGCGCCCCGCTGCGACGGAATCGGCGCCGCAGACGGCTTCGACGGTTTCAGCGGGTTCGACGGTTTCAGTGGGTTCGACGGGTTCGACGGGTTCGACGGAAGGCTCACTTCCCCGCCCGCTTCTCCTCGACGAGGGTGACGACGCACTCGATGACCTGGGCCAGCGTCAGCGCGGTGGTGTCCACCTCGACCGCGTCGTCCGCCTTGGCGAGCGGCGAGGTCTTGCGGGTCGAGTCGGCCGCGTCCCGCTTGATCAGGGCCTCGCGGGTGGCGTTGACGTCGGCACCCTTGAGTTCACCGCTGCGCCGGGCCGCGCGGGCCTCGGCGGAGGCGGTGAGGAAGATCTTCAGGTCGGCGTCGGGCAGCACGGTCGTACCGATGTCCCGGCCCTCGACCACGATCCCGGTCTCGGTGCCGTGGGCCAGCGACCGCTGCAGCTCGCTGATCCGCGTGCGCACCTCCGGGACCGCGCTGACCGCGCTGACCTTGGAGGTGACCTCCTCGGTGCGGATCGGGCCGGCGACGTCCACGCCGTCGACGGTGATCGTCGGGTGGGCCGGGTCGGTCCCGGAGACGATCTCCGGCTTGCCGGCGACCGCGGCGATGGCGGTCGGGTCGGTGAGGTCGATGCCGTTGTTCACCATCCACCAGGTGATCGCCCGGTACTGGGCTCCGGTGTCCAGGTAGCTCAGACCGAGCTGGGTGGCCACGGCCTTGGACGTGCTCGACTTGCCGGTGCCCGAGGGGCCGTCGATCGCGACAATCACGGGCTTTACGGCGCCGTTTTCCACGGGGGGACACCTTCCGGATGCAGGGTGGTGGGTGGTGTGCGGGACGCCGTCGCGCCCCGCACAAGGTTACCGGCCCCCGCGACCGCTGAATTCAGCCTATTGCCGCAGCGCCCAGCCCCGGTCCCGCAGCGCCGTGGTGAGCACCGGCGCCGCCTTGGGCTCCACCCAGATCTGGACGTGGCCGGCCTGCTGCCCGGTCGCGTGCTCGATGCGGACGTCCTCGATGTTGACCCCGGCCGCGCCGGCGTCCGCGAAGATCCGGGCCAGCTGGCCGGGCTGGTCGTCGATGAGCACCGCCACGACCTCGTAGGCGCGGGGCCCGGCGCCGTGCTTGCCGGGCACCCGGACCTGCCCCGCGTTGCCGCGCCGCAGCAGGTCCTCGATGCCGGCCCCGCCCTCCTGCCGCTTGGCGTCGTCTGAGGACTGCAGGGCCCGCAGGGCGCGCACGGTCTCGTCGAGGTCGGCGGAGACGTCCGCGAGCAGGTCGGCGACCGGACCGGGGTTCGCGGAGAGGATGTCGATCCACATCCGGGGGTCCGAGGCGGCGATCCGGGTCACGTCCCGGATGCCCTGCCCGCACAGTCGTACGGCCGCCTCCTCGGCGTGCTCCAGCCGGGCCGCGACCATGCTGGACACCAGGTGGGGCATGTGGGAGACCAGGGCGACCGCGCGGTCGTGGGCGTCGGCGTCCATGACGACCGGGACGGCACGGCAGTGCGAGACCAGTTCCAGGGCGAGGTTCAGTACCTCGGTGTCGGTGTCCCGGGTCGGGGTGAGCACCCAGGGGCGGCCCTCGAAGAGGTCGGCGGTGGCGGCCAGCGGCCCGGACTTCTCGCGGCCGGACATGGGGTGCGTCCCGATGTACGACGACAGGTCCAGGCCCCGCGCCTCCAGATCGCGGCGCGGGCCGCCCTTGACGCTGGCCACGTCGATGTAGCCACGCGCCAGGCCCCTGCTCATGACGTCCGCGAGGACGGCGGCCACATGGGCGGGCGGGGCGGCGACGATCGCCAGGTCGACGGGACCGTCCGGGGTCTCGTCGGTGCCGGCGCCGAGCGCGGCCGCCGTACGGGCCTGCTCCGGGTCGTGGTCGGCGAGGTGCACCACCACGCCCCGCTGGGAGAGGGCGAGGGCGGCGGACGTGCCGATCAGGCCGGTTCCGATGACGAGCGCGGTTCTCACTGGGCGATGTCCTTGCGCAGGGCGGCCGCGGCGCCGAGGTAGACGTGACTGATGTCGGCGCGGGGCCGGTCGGACTCGATGTGCGCCAGTATCCGTACGACCCGGGGCATGGCGCCCTCGATGTCCAGCTCCTGGGCGCAGATCAGGGGCACGTCGACGATGCCGAGCTTGCGCGCGGCGGCCGCCGGGAAGTCGCTGTGCAGGTCGGGGGTGGCCGTGAACCAGATGCTGATCAGGTCGTCGGGGGTCAGCCCGTTCCGTTCCAGGACGGCGGTGAGCAGCGCTCCGACCTGCTCGTCCATGTGACCGGCCTCGTCCTGCTCCAGCTGGACGGCCCCCCGGACCGCTCGTACCGCCACGGCACTGCTCCTGTTCTGACGTCGGCGTCTTGGTCCGTCCAGCCTAGTCAGGCCGCCGCCGGGCCCGTGCGCGGTGCCCGCCCGCTGAGACGGCGGCTCACCCGGACTGCTGCCGGATCAGGTCCTCGATCGAGGCCTGCGGCACCTCGCCCTCGGGGGTGAGCCGGTCGACGACCTCGGGCAGTTCCCGGGCGATCCGGTCCGCGGCGTTCCGCGGGCTCACGCCGGCCTGCTCGGCGACCCGCTGAAGGGTGTCGTCTGGCAGGGCCTGCTGGATCTGGTCGCCGGTGACGGGCCGGTTGGTTCCGGTGCCGATCCAGGAGTCCTTCTGGGCGGTGAGACCGGACCTGGCCAGGCTGTCGAGGAGGCCGCCCAGCGAACCCCCGCCCTGGCCATGGCTGAGGGAGCCGATCAGCGCGCTCAGGAGTCCGGCGCCCTTGCCGTCGCCGTCGCCGTCGCCGCCCAGGAGGCTGCCGAGCATGCTTTCCAGATCATTGCCTGCCATGACCATGCCTTTCGGGGCCTTCGAGAATCGGTGCCTTGGAGAATCGGAGCCTCCGAGAATCGGAGACTTCGAGAAGGCGTCAGCGGACGCCGGCGGACCCCCTGGTCAATGTCGTCCGAATCACCGCGTCCCGCTACTCGGGGGAGGCCCGCCCACTCGGGGGACGCCCACGATGAGACGCCCCGGACGCCCCGGGCTCCGCACCGTCCGGACGCGTTGGGCTATCAGACGTACGAAAAGAACGTTTTGTGGCACTCCATCACGACTTGCTTCTTCTTCGATGCTTTCAGTGCCAAGATGCTGCTGCTCCGCTCGGAGCGACTCCCTGGCGTCCGCCTTCTGGTTCTTCCGCACGTTCGGAGCGACGACATGACCGACGGTTCCACCCGCCGCACGATGCTCACGACGGGCGCGTCGGCGCTCGCCGTGTGCTGCGTGGGATGCGGCAACGGCAACGGCTCCTCCAGCTCGTCCGCATCACCCGCCGCCTCCGCGTCGGCCTCTGAGTCCGCCTCCGCCTCCGCATCGGCTTCCGCCGAGGCGTCCTCCTCCGGCTCCGCCAGCGCGGCCGCCGGGAAGGCGCTGGCGCAGACCAGCGAGATCCCGGAGGGCGGCGGCATGATCTTCAAGGAGCAGAAGATCGTGGTGACGCAGCCGAAGAAGGGCGAGTACAAGGCCTTCTCGGCGATCTGCACCCACCAGGGCTGCACGGTGTCCAAGGTGACCGACGGCACCATCGACTGCCCCTGCCACGGCAGCAAGTTCCACATCGCCGACGGCTCGGTCGCGCACGGCCCGGCCACCAGGCCGCTGCCGGCCGAGTCGATCACGGTGACCGGAAATTCGATCACCCTGGGCTGACCGGGCACGTACGCTCCCGGGCATGCAGCCCGAGGACCTGGTACGCGACCACACGATCTACGCCTGCGTCATGGGGTCGAGGGCCTTCGGTCTGGCCACGGAGGACAGCGACACCGACCGCCGGGGCGTGTTCCTCACCCCCACGCCCCTGTTCTGGCGCTTCGAGAAGCCGCCGACACATGTGGAGGGCCCGGGCGAGGAGCGGTTCTCCTGGGAGCTGGAGCGGTTCTGCGAGCTGGCGCTGCGGGCCAACCCGAACATCCTGGAGTGCCTGCACTCGCCCCTGGTCGAGCACCTCGACGACACCGGCCGCGAGCTGCGCGGACTGCGCGGTGCCTTCCTCTCCCGGCAGGCGTACGACACCTTCACCCGCTATGCCCTGGGCCAGCGCCGCAAGCTCGACGCCGACGTCCGGGTGCACGGCGCCCCGCGCTGGAAGCACGCGATGCATCTCCTGCGGCTCCTGACGAGCGCCCGCGATCTGCTGCGCACGGGCGAGCTGACGATCGACGTCGGTGACGCGCGCGCGTCACTCCTGGCGGTGAAGCGCGGCGAGGTCCCCTGGCCGGAGGTCGAGACCCGCATGACCCGCCTCGCCGAGGAATCCGAGCGGGCCCTGCACGGCACCCCGCTCCCGGCGGAGCCGGACCACGCGCGCGTGGCCGACTTCCTCTTCCGGGTCCGCCGTGCCTCAGCCCTGCAGCCGTACCCGGACCAGGAGGTCGTGCAGGGCGTCGTGGGCCCTGGGCGCGTCGGGCGGCGCTGAAGGCGTGCTGCGCCTGGTCGAGCAGCCCGTGCAGCCGGCAGCGGGTCTCCTCCGGCTCGTGCAGGCCGACCAGGTCGGCCGCGGGCAGCAGATGGCCGCCCCGCAGATCCACGTCGGAGTCCCGGGACGGGAGGCCGTACAGAGGCGCCCCGGAGACGGTCGCGAACAGCAGGGGGTGGGGCTGCTCCGCGACGACGGGCGCCAGGTCCAGGTCCGGATCCAGGTCGACCATGTGGTCAAGCGTCCCAGAGCGCGCCCAGCGTCTGCAGGTCGCCCCGGTACTCGATCCGGTCGGCCCACTCCGTCGGCCAGGCGTCGACGCCCAGCCAGGCCCCCGCGAAGGCGCCGGTCAGGCAGGCGATCGAGTCCGAGTCGCCGGAGGAGCAGGCGGCCCGGCGCAGGGCCGTCACCGGCTCGGCGGGGAAGAGCAGGAAGCACAGCAGACCGGTGGCCAGGGCCTCCTCGGCGATCCAGCCGGCGCCGGTGGCCAGGCACGGGTCGGCCTCCGGGGAGGCGGTCCGCACGGCCTCCTCGAGGCGGTCGAGTATCGCCAGGCACTCGTCCCAGCCGCGCGCGATGAACGCCTCGGGGGTCGCGTCCTGGCTCCGGGTCCACAGGTCGCCGAGCCAGGTCTGGTGGTAGTGGGTGCGGTTGTCGACGGCGTACGACCGCAACTGCCCGACCAGAGCGGCCGGTTCGGTCCCCGTCGCCAGCAGCCGCACGGCACGCGCGGTGAGGTCGGAGGCGGCCAGGGCGGTGGGGTGGCCGTGGGTGAGGGCGGACTGCAACTGGGCGGCACCGGCCCGCTGTTCGTCGCTCAGCGCGGGCGCGAGCCCGACCGGCGCGACCCGCATGTTGGCCCCGCACCCCTTGGATCCGATCTGGCTGGCGTCCTGCCAGAGCCGCCCCTCCTCCTTCAGGAGATTGCAGGCCTTCAGACAGGTCCGTCCGGGCGCCCGGTTGTTCTCGGGCGACTGGTACCAGTTGACGAACTCCTCGCGCAGCGGCCGCTCCAGACGCTTGGGCGCGAGCACCCCCCGGTCCATGGCGGTGCGCAGCCCGTGCCCGACCGCGAGCGTCATCTGCGTGTCGTCGGAGACGACGGCCGGCCTCGACAGCTCCATCTCCCGCCACGGCCCGCACTTGGCGAGGATCGAGGGCACGTCGTTGAACTCGGTCGGGACGCCGAGCGCGTCCCCGAGGGCGAGACCGATCAGGGAGCCGCTGGCGGCGCGCTTGTACGCGAGGTTCGAGGTCATGCGGGGCGTCCTTCCCGGGACGGGCGGAGCAGGGGTGGATGGAGCGTGGCTGCGGTGCCCGCGCGGTAGAGCGCGGCGGGCTTGCCACGGCCGCCGGTCAACCGGGCGGCACCCTGCACCGGTTCGACGAACCCGGGCGTGGCGAGCACCTTGCGGCGGAAGTTGGGGCGGTCCAGTTCGACGCCCCACACGGTCTCGTAGACGTTCTGCAGCTCGCCGAGCGTGAACTCGGGCGGGCAGAAGGCGGTGGCCAGGCAGCTGTACTCCAGCTTCGCTCCGACGCGTTCATGACCGTCGGCCAGGATCCGGTCGTGGTCGAAGGCGAGTCGCAGCGCCGGGTCGTAGGGCAGCCAGCGCGCCTGGGCCGCGTCACCGCCGCCGCGCGGTTCGGGCGCGTCGGGCAGCAGTGCGGTGAAGGCGACGGAGACGACCCGCATCCTCGGGTCGCGGTCCGGCTCGCTGTAGGTGCGCAGCTGCTCGAGGTGCAGCCCCGACACGTCCGACAGTCCGGTCTCCTCGGCGAGTTCCCGCCGAGCCGCCGTCTCGGCCGACTCCCTGGGCAGCAGGAAGCCGCCCGGCAGCGCCCACCGTCCGGCGTACGGCTCCTGTCCGCGCTCGACGAGCAGCACGTGCAGGGCACCCGCGCGGAGGGTGAGGACGGCGAGGTCGACGGTGACGGCGAAGGGTTCGTAGGCGTACTTGTCGTAGCCCCGCATGCGCCCGTCCACCCCCTCGATCTCGTTGCTCGATTGCTTGTTGCCCGACCCGGTGCTTGACCCCGATCCAACTAATAGTCGTTACGACTATAAAGCTGCCGCAGGTAACCGCGCAAGCCCTCAGTGGCCGCTGGGGCCCCGTTCCCGGATACGACGACGGCCGATTCCGGGCTAGCCGGAACCGGCCGTCAGAAGGCCGCGCAAGCCCCTTCACGGGGTTCACGGGCCCTTGTACGGGGCCTTGGAGGGGGTCTTAGAGGTCGACTTCCTTCAGGAGCATCCCGACCTCGGTGTTGGACAGGCGGCGCAGCCAGCCCGACTTCTGGTCGCCGAGGGTGATCGGCCCGAAGGAGACCCGCACCAGCTTGTCGACCGGGAAGCCGGCCTCGGCCAGCATGCGCCGCACGATGTGCTTGCGGCCCTCGTGCAGGGTGACCTCGACGAGGTAGTTCTTGCCGGTCTGCTCGACGACCCGGAAGTGGTCCGCGCGCGCGTACCCGTCCTCCAGCTGGATGCCGTCCTTGAGCTGCTTGCCGAGATCGCGCGGGATCGGGCCCACGATGTGCGCGAGGTAGGTCTTCTTCACCCCGTACTTGGGGTGGGTCAGCCGGTGCGCCAGCTCGCCGTGGTTGGTGAGCAGGATGACGCCCTCGGTCTCGGTGTCCAGGCGTCCCACGTGGAAGAGCCGGGTCTCCCGGTTGGTGACGTAGTCGCCGAGGCACTGCCGCCCGTCGGGGTCCTCCATGGTGGACACCACGCCGGCCGGCTTGTTCAGCGAGAAGAACTGGTACGACTGCGTGGCGACGGTCAGCCCGTCAACCCTGACCTCGTCCTTCTCCGGGTCGACCCGCTTGCCCTGCTCCAGGACGATCTCGCCGTTGACCTCGACCCGGGCCTGCTCGATCAGCTCCTCGCAGGCGCGCCGGGAGCCGTAGCCCGCGCGGGCGAGGACCTTCTGCAGCCGCTCGCCCTCCTGCTCGGCGCCCGGGAAGGTCTTGGGGAGCTTCACGTCCGGCTTGCCGGCGTACCGCTCGCGGTTGCGCTCCTCGGCCCGGGCGTCGTACTCGCGGGAGCTCGCCGGGGCCGTACGGCCGCGACCGGTGCCCTGTCCCTGCCTGGGGCCACCCTTGGCGCCGCCGCGCGCCGAGGCGCCACGACCCGACTTCGGGCCGTCCTGAGTGGCGCCGGGGCCCACGTCGTAGCGCCGCTCCTCCGGGCGCGGCTTCTTCGGCCGGCCCCCCTGCTTGTCGTCGCGGGCGTTACCGGCGCCGCGGTAGTTACCGCGGCCACCGCTGCTCCCGCCGCGGCCGCCGCTGTTGCCACCACGGCTCCCGCCGTTGTTTCCGCTGCTGTTCCTGCCGCTGCTGCTTCGCATCAAATTTCCGTCTAGTCGTCTGCGTCGTCTGCGTCCGGCACATCGGGTGCGTCCGGATCGAACGACGGTACGCCCTCCTGGGTCTCGGCCTCGATCGCCTCCGCCTCCGGGAGGAAGGGCGCGAGTTCCGGAAGCTCGTCCAGGCCGCGCAGGCCCATCCGCTCCAGGAAGTAGTTCGTCGTCCTGTACAGGATCGCACCTGTTTCGGGTTCCGCGCCCGCCTCCTCGACCAGACCGCGCTGGAGCAGGGTGCGCATCACACCGTCGCAGTTGACTCCTCGTACGGCCGAGACGCGGCTGCGGCTCACCGGCTGGCGGTACGCGACGACCGCGAGGGTCTCCAGCGCGGCCTGGGTGAGCCGGGCTGTCTGGCCCTCCAGGACCAGCCGCTCGACGGCGGGCGCGTACTCGCCTCGGGTGTAGAAGCGCCAGCCGCCCGCGACGAACCGCAGCTCGAAGCCGCGGCCCTGCGCGGTGTACTCCTCCGCCAGCGCCCGCAGCGCCTTGGTGATCGTCTGCTTCGGCCGCTCCAGGAGCTTGGACAGGTGCTCGGCGGTGGCGGGCTCGTCCACGACCATCAGGACGGCCTCCAGGGCCGGCTTGAGGTCGAGTTCGGCGACCGGACGCAGCCCGGTCGGCAGCTGGGTGGTGTCCTCGCTCACGCCTTGTCCTCCTTGGGCGGCTCCGGCGGCCGGTCGAACTCGTCGGTCACCGTCGGCTGGGTCTGCCCGTCCCCGCCGGTCCACCGCACGATCAGATCGCCGAGCGCGGTCTCCTGGTCCAGGGCGACGGCCTTCTCGCGGTACAGCTCGAGCAGGGCCAGGAAGCGCGCGACGACGGTCAGGGTGTCGTCGGTGTCCTCGATGAGCGCCTGGAAGCTGGCCTCGCCCAGCTCCCGCAGCCGGGCCACCACGATCCCGGCCTGCTCCTGCACGCTGACGAGCGGGGCGTGGATGTGGTCGATGTACACCTGCGGCTTGGGCTTGGGCTGCATCGCCTTGACCGCGAGCTTGGCGAAGCCCTCGGGGCCGATGCTGATGACGACCTCGGGCAGCAGCTCGGCCAGGTGCGGCTCCAGGCCGACGGTGCGGGGCCAGCGGCGGGCCTCTTCGTCCAGGCGACGGTTGAAGATGTCGGCGATCTGCTTGTAAGCGCGGTACTGGAGCAGTCGCGCGAACAGGAGGTCCCGGGCTTCGAGGAGCGCCAGGTCGGCCTCGTCCTCGACCTCGGCGGCGGGCAGCAGCCGGGCGGCCTTGAGGTCGAGCAGGGTGGCGGCGACGACGAGGAACTCGGTCGTCTGGTCCAGGTCCCAGTCCGGTCCCATGGCCCGGATGTGCGCCATGAACTCGTCGGTGACCTTGGAGAGCGCGACCTCGGTGACGTCCAGCTTGTGCTTGGAGATCAGCTGGAGGAGGAGGTCGAAGGGGCCCTCGAAGTTGGCGAGCCGGACTTTGAAGACACCGTCGGGGACGGGTTCCGGTTCGGTGGTCCCGGCGGGAGCTTCACCGGCCCCCTCGACAGGAAGGGCCTCCGGCTCGGGTCCGGGCTCCGGTACGACGGGATCCGGCTCCGGTACGACGGGTTCCGGTACGACGGGATCCGGCGGCGGTGCGACGGGATCCGGCGGCGGTGCGAACGCCTCGGACTCCGCCTCCGTGGCCACGGCCGCGGCCGCCGCGCCCGGCCCCTGTCCCAGCACACGCCGACGGCCGCCGGAGGGGCCGGAATCGGGAGCGTCGGTCGAGGTCATAGCCCCCGCAGGCTACCTCTACCGGCCGCGCAGCCGTCGTACGAGGATGCTCGCGTCCCCTCGGGACTCGAGGTCGGCCAGCACCACGGCGACCGCCTCGCGGACGATCCGGCCCCGGTCGACGGCCAGTCCGTGTTCGCCGCGGAGCACGAGACGCGCGTGCTCCAGGTCCATCAGCTCCTCGGCGGAGACATAGACGGTGATCTTCTCGTCGTGCCGTTCGCGGCCGCTGGGCCGCCGGGCGGGTGCCCGGCCGCCCCGCTTGCGGGGCTGGGCCTGCTCGGCGGAGGCGCCAGAACCTTCCTGCGCGGCCTGCCGCCGCCCGGACCGGTCGGCCGAGGGCGTGACCGTGACCGCCGACCCGGCAGGTGCCGAGGCGTGGTTGCGGGACTCCCCGGCATCGGCCGGCTCGGCCCCCGTTGCCACGTGCTCCGCGCCCTCGCCGTCGCCGCCCTGCACGGGCACCGAGTGGGGTGCGTCGTCGGCGGCCTCGACCGCCGAGTCGTCGCTCTCCGCGGGACTCGCGGGAGCCGGCACCCGGGCCTCGCCGTTGGCCGGGCGCCTGGGAGTGGACGGCTGCAGCGCCATCCCCCCGGTCGTACGGAACAGTTCGTCGGCCCCCGGCAGACTCACTCGGCGTGACACCGGGCGAGCACCTCCCTGGCGAGCTGGCGGTAGGCGGCGGCACCGACGGAGTTGGAGGCGTACGTGGTGATCGGCTCACCGGCGACCGTGGTCTCCGGGAAGCGGACCGTGCGGCCGATGACCGTGTGGTAGACGTGGTCGTCGAAGGCCTCGACGACCCGCGCGAGCACCTCACGGCTGTGCACGGTGCGGGAGTCGTACATGGTGGCGAGGATGCCGTCGAGCTCCAGCTCCGGGTTGAGCCGCTCCTGGACCTTCTCGATGGTCTCGGTCAGCAGGGCGACACCACGCAGGGCGAAGAACTCGCACTCCAGCGGCACGATCACCTTGTGGGCGGCCGTCAGCGCGTTGACCGTGAGCAGGCCGAGCGAGGGCTGACAGTCGATCACGATGTAGTCGTAGTCGGGCAGCAGCGGCTTCAGGGCGCGCTGCAGCGTCGACTCGCGGGCGACCTCGGAGACCAGCTGGACCTCGGCGGCCGACAGGTCGATGTTGGAGGGCAGCAGGTCCATGTTGGGAACCGCTGTTTTCAGGAGCACCTCGTCGGCCGCCATGCCCCGCTCCATGAGCAGGTTGTAGACGGTGAGGTCGAGCTCCATCGGGTTGACGCCCAGACCGACCGACAGCGCGCCCTGCGGGTCGAAGTCCACGAGCAGTACCCGCCGGCCGTACTCCGCGAGCGCGGCACCCAGGTTGATGGTCGACGTGGTCTTGCCGACGCCGCCCTTCTGGTTGCACATCGCGATGATCGTCGCGGGTCCGTGACTGGTCAGCGGGCCCGGGATCGGGAAGTACGGCAGCGGGCGACCGGTCGGGCCGATGCGCTCGCGGCGCTGGCGGGCCGCGTCGGGCGCCAGCGTGGCCGCGTACTCCGGATCGGGCTCGTACTCGGCGTCGGGGTCGTAGAAGTGCCCCTCGGGCAGTTCGTCGTAGTCGGCGAACTGGCTGTGGGGCGCGCCACTTCCGTCGCCGGCCATGGCGTTCACGTGATGGCCATCCATGCTCTGGTGTGCTGTCCGCGTGGTCAGCGAACTCTGATGGGCTGCGAAGGTGCGCACCGCGACGGAGCCGACAGCCTCGAACCCCGCGGGACCCTGGTCCCGTACCGGCATTCCTGGTTGACCACCCCCGGGAGAAAATGTCGACTCATTCACAAGTCGTCTTACCTCCTTGGTGACCAGGAAACTTCTAGACAGGTCAGCGTGGCACCATGCCGACAGTCGGCGACTCTATGGCGTGTCGGGCGTTCGCAGCAACACAATCCGCCGGACCCGGCAGGATGTGTCGGCAATGAAACATCCCGCTGTCAAGGGCGTACGGCCGTCGCACAGCAGGTTTCACCGGTGTGCGAATCGGTCGAAGGGTTACGTTCGAGGCGAGTTGACCGAGCGTCGCAAAGTGACCATACACACATCCGGCCGGACCTTGTCGGGCAAGGTCCGGCCGGATGAGCGCGATTGACGCGGCTTGTTGACGTATCGCCTTTACGAAAAGGTGACTTAGTCACCGCCTCGGCGGAGCGGCTCAGTCCAGCAGCGTGCCGAGCTCGACGTGCTCCAGGCCGTGCGCCTCGGCGACCTCGCGGTAAACGACCTTGCCGTCATGGGTGTTGAGACCCTTGGCGAGCGCGGCGTCGCGGCGCAGCGCCTCGACCCAGCCGTTGTCCGCCAGCGACACGATGTAGGGCAGCGTGGCGTTGGTGAGCGCGTAGGTGGAGGTGTTGGGCACCGCGCCGGGCATGTTGGCGACGCAGTAGAAGACCGACTCGTGGACCCGGAAGGTCGGCTCGGCGTGCGTGGTGGGGCGGGAGTCCTCGAAGCAGCCGCCCTGGTCGATCGCGATGTCGACAAGAACACTCCCCGGCTTCATGCGGGAGACCAGCTCGTTGGTCACCAGCTTGGGGGCCTTGGCGCCCGGGATGAGCACCGCGCCGATCACCAGGTCGGCCTCCAGGCACGCCTTCTCCAGCTCGAAGGAGTTGGACATGACGGCCTTGACCTTGGTGCCGAAGATCTTGTCGGCCTCGCGCAGCTTGTTGATGTCACGGTCGAGCAGGGTCACGTCGAAGCCCATGCCGATGGCGATCTGCACGGCGTTCCAGCCGGAGACACCGCCGCCGATGACGACGGCCTTGGCGGGCAGCACACCGGGGACGCCGCCGGGCAGGACGCCACGGCCGCCGGCCGCGCGCATCAGGTGGTAGGCGCCGACCTGCGGGGCGAGCCGGCCCGCGACCTCGGACATCGGGGCGAGCAGCGGCAGCGCGCGGCTCGGCAGCTCGACGGTCTCGTAGGCGATGGCGGTGGTACCGGACTCGAGGAGGGCGTCGGTGCACTCCTTGGACGCGGCCAGGTGCAGGTACGTGAAGAGGGTCTGGTCCTTGCGGAGGCGGTGGTACTCCTCCGCGATCGGCTCCTTGACCTTCAGCAGCAGGTCGGCGGTGGCCCACACCTCGTCGGCGGTGTCCAGGATCCGCGCACCGGCGGCGATGTACTCGTCGTCCGGGATCGACGAGCCGACACCGGCGCCGCGCTCGATGACGACCTGGTGGCCGTGGCGCACCAGCTCGTGCACACCGGCGGGGGTGATGGCCACCCGGAACTCGTTGTTCTTGACCTCGCGGGGGATGCCGACCTTCACGTCGATCACGGTCCTTGGCTCAGAGGGTGTGGGGGCATAACAGCACATACCCGGCATGCGGGAACACACCAGGAGACACCGCAGGAGAACCGGCGGCAGAGCCAGTTTAATGAAGGCGTTCCGGCTGTCTAGCCTTTCATTGCATCAATCTTCGCCGGGCACGCTACGGATTTCGCAGGTGTTATCTCCCTGTTCCGGGTCGGAGTCCTGGTCGAGGGGCTCCTCACCCAGCATGCGCTCGGCGGCGGAGCGGTGCAGGCTCGCGGCGGTGGAGTCACCGAGACGCTCCAGCGTGTCGGCGAGCCGCAACTGGAGCGCGGCCTGGAGCCGGGCGTCCTCGGCGCGGCGTGCCCACTCGACCGCCTCCTGGCAGGTGCGCAGCGACTCCGCGGGCCGGCCGGCGTACTCCTGGACCCGGGCCAGCTCGCTCAACGCCCGCGCCTGCGCGGCCACATCGCCGTTCTTGCGGTGTCCGGAAACGGCCGCGCGCCAGGCCCGCAGCGCCTCGCCGTAGCGGCCCGCGTAGGTGTGCGCACCGGCGATGCGGCCATAGAGCCGGGCGGCCTCGGCGCGCTCGTCCCGGGCGAGGCGCTGGGCGAGGGCGCGGCCGAACCAGTCGGCGGCCCGGTCGTAGTCCCCCAGCTCCTGGTAGGCGCCACCTACGGATTCCATTGCGCGGCCGGTCGCGTACGGGTCATTTGCCCTGCGTCCGGCATCCAGCGCAGACCGATAGCGCGCCAACGCGTCCATAGTGCGTCCGGTCCCTGCGTCCAGGTCGGCCAGGTTCAGCAGTGCGGCGGCCTGCTCGCGGGGCAGGTGGCGGCGTTCGGCGACATCCAGGACGAGCCGGTGGATCCCGTACAGGTCGGGGGCGGCCGCCCGGGTGCCGAAGTGTGCCGCCATGGCCTTGACCAGCTGGGACATCAGCCGGCGGGCCAGGGTGTCCAGCTCGCCGTCGGCGACCGCCGCGCGGGCCGCGGCGAGCAGGGCCGGGCGCCGGACCCGCAGCCAGTCGGCGGCGGCCCGGGGGGTGGGGAAGCGCAGCTCGCGGGGCAGGGCCTGAAGTTTCTCGCGGGCCTGCGGGTTGTCGGTCTCGGTGATCGCCCGGCAGGACTGCAGCAGCCGTACCGTCCGCTCCAGCATCCGGGCCCGGGCCAGCTGGAGTTCCCCGGCGCGTTCCTGGGTCTCGGCCAGCCCCCGGAGCAGGGGGTGCAGGCAGCCGGGAACCTCGTACTGGGGCAGCGGGGTGGCCACGGGGCGCAGCAGGCCGAGGCGGACCAGCTCCTCCAGGGCGGTGTGGGCGGTGTCGACCGAACAGCCGGCCAGGGAGGAGGCGGTGTGCGGGTCGGCCAGGCCGGCCGGGGCCAGCGAGAGGAGTCGCAGTATCCGGGCGGTCTGGGCGGCCAGGTCGTCGTGGACGAACCGGAAGACCCGGGCGAGGGCGGTGCTGTCCTCGGGGTCGGCGTGCAGCCGCTTGGCGAGGTCGGAGACGGCCACCTGGGGGTGTGCCGCCAGCCAGCCGCCGGCCAGGGTGATCGCGGCGGGCTGCCCCTGGCACACCTCGACCAGCGCCTCGGCGGACCGCGGGTCGACGGTGATGCGCACCGAGCCGGTGTACCGGGCGAGGAGTTCCACGGCCGACTTGGTGTCGAGGCCGCCCAGGGTGCACGGGCGGACGTCGGAGATCCCGGTGAGCGGGCCGCCGGAGACGGCGACGGCCAGGCAGTCGGGGGTGTCCGGGAGCAGTGCGTCGACGTGTTCGGCGCCGGGCGCGTCGTCGAGGAGGAGCAGCATCCGGCGCCCGGCGAGGGCGGTGCGCAGGGCGTGGGTGAGGTCGTCCTCGGCGGCGCCGGGCGGGGTGGGCAGCCGCAGGGCGGTGAGGAGTTCGCGGGCGGTGCGCTCGATGGGGACGGGGGTGCCGTCGGGCTCGGCGAGACGGGCGCGCAGCACCCCGTCGGGGTAGTCGGCGGCGACCTGTCGTACGAGTTCCCCGGCGAGGGCGCTGCGGCCGGAGCCGGGTCTGCCCGCGATGAGCAGGACCCGGGCGCGGGGGGCCTTGCGGCCGGCGATGGTGTCCAGGCCCGCGCGCTCGATGTCGGCGCGCAGTTCCTTCAACTCCCTTGCACGGCCCAGGAATTCGTCGCCCGTGGCCGCGGGCGCCGACACTCGTGCGCCGCCTGTGTCCACCGCCTGATCCGTCACGGGCCACACTCCCGTCCCACCGCACACGCATGCCCGCCGGGACTCCGGTTCGGGCGTTTCGGCTCAATCGCGTCGAGCCTAGTTCACGTGCACGGACGTTCCGGGTGGAGCGCGGCGGACACATCGCCCGATCGGATCAGGCGATGGTCACACCGGTCGGCCCGTCTGGGGGGTCAGGATTCGAAGGGTCGGGCCGGCCAGGGCGCGTCGGCCGGGCGCAGCGCGTCGAGGCCGTCGCCGGCGCGGGCGGCGACCAGCGAGAGGACACCCGTCACCAGGCAGTTGTTGTGCACGTCGCCCGCGAGCACCAGGCGCACCAGTTCACCGACCGGCACCCGCGCGTACTCCAGGTCGATCTCCTCGTGCTCCGTCTCGAAGCGCGCGCCCTCGGCGTCGGAGAGATCGCGGGCCAGGAAGATCCGTACCGCCTCGTCGCAGCCGCCGGGGGTGGTGTAGAGGTCGGTCAGCACCCGCCAGTCCTCGGCCTTGACGTGCGCCTCCTCGTACAGCTCGCGCTGGGCCGCGTGCAGCGGGTTCTCGCCGGGGACGTCGAGCAGCCCGGCCGGGATCTCCCAGAGCTTCTGCCGGACCGGGTGGCGGTACTGGCGGATGAGCAGCACCCGGTCCTCCTCGTCGAGGGCGAGGACGGCGACCGAGCCGGGGTGGACCTGGTAGTCGCGGCGGACCACCGAGCCGTCGGGCATGACCACCTCGTCCGTGCGGACGGAGGTCTTGTTGCCCACGAAGGGGGTCTCCGTCGCCCGGATCTCCCACTCCTCGGGGGTGTCCTTGATCGTCATGCCGTGCCGCCCTTCCACATGCGGAAAAGAAAACCGGGGTGCGTGCCTTTGAAGGTATGCACCCCGGCGACCGTACAACGGGTGTGTTACTTCGAATTCTCCTGCTCGACCTCGGCCTGCTGACGGGCGACCGCGGCCTTCACCAGGCCCGCGAACAGCGGATGCGGGCGGGTCGGGCGGGAGCGCAGCTCCGGGTGCGCCTGGGTGGCGACCAGGTAGGGGTGGACGTCGCGCGGGTACTCGACGTACTCGACGAGCTTGCCGTCCGGGGAGGTGCCGGAGAACTGGATGCCGGCCTTCTTCTCCAGCTCCGCGCGGTAGGCGTTGTTCACCTCGTAGCGGTGCCGGTGCCGCTCCTCGACGTACTCCTTGCCGTCGTACACCTCGCGCACGATCGAGCCTTCGGCCAGCTTGGCCGGGTACATGCCCAGGCGCATGGTGCCGCCCATGTCGCCCTCGCCGGCGACGATGTCCAGCTGCTCGGCCATGGTGGAGATGACCGGGTGGCCGGTGGCGGAGTCGAACTCGGTGGAGTTGGCGTCCGGGATGTCGGCCAGGTTGCGGGCGGCCTCGATCACGATGCACTGCAGGCCCAGGCAGAGGCCGAGCAGCGGGATCCTGTTCTCGCGGGCGAACTTGATCGCGCCGACCTTGCCGAGCACCCCGCGGTCGCCGAAGCCGCCGGGGATGCAGATGCCGTCGACGTCGGCGAGCTGCGCGGCGGCGCCGGCCGGGGTCCTGCAGTCGTCCGACGTCACCCACTTGATCTTCACGCGGGCCTTGTTGGCGAAGCCGCCGGCGCGCAGCGCCTCGGTGACCGAGAGGTAGGCGTCGGGCAGGTCGATGTACTTGCCGACCAGGGCGAGGGTGATCTCGTGATCGGGGTTGTGGACGCGGTCGAGCAGGTCGTCCCAGGTCCGCCAGTCCACATCGCGGAACGGCAGGTCCAGCTTGCGGACGACGTAGGCGTCCAGGCCCTCGCCGTGCACGGTCTTCGGGATGTCGTAGATCGACCGGGCGTCCGGGCAGGCGACGACCGCGGCCTCGTCGACGTCGCACATCAGCGAGATCTTGCGCTTGATGGCGGTCGGCACCTCGCGGTCGCAGCGCAGCACGATCGCGTCCGGCTGGATACCGATGTTGCGCAGGGCGGCCACCGAGTGCTGGGTGGGCTTGGTCTTCAGCTCGCCGGAGGGCCCGATGTAGGGCAGCAGCGAGATGTGGACCACGAAGACGTTGTCCCGGCCGACCTCGTGGCGGACCTGGCGGACGGTCTCCAGGAACGGCAGCGACTCGATGTCGCCGACCGTGCCGCCGACCTCGGTGATGACGACGTCCACCTCGTCGGTGGCCATCCGGCGGATGCGGTGCTTGATCTCGTTGGTGATGTGCGGGATGACCTGGACCGTGTCGCCCAGGTACTCGCCGCGCCGCTCCTTGGCAATCACCGTCGAATAGACCTGACCTGTGGTGACGTTGGCGGAGCCGTCGAGGTCGCGGTCGAGGAATCGCTCGTAGTGACCGATGTCCAGGTCGGTCTCGGCGCCGTCGTTGGTGACGAACACCTCACCGTGCTGGAAGGGGTTCATGGTGCCCGGGTCGACGTTCAGGTACGGGTCGAGCTTCTGCATCACCACACGCAGGCCGCGGGCCTTGAGCAGCATGCCCAGACTGGAGGCGGTGAGGCCCTTGCCGAGCGAGGAGGCGACACCCCCGGTGACGAAGATGTGCTTGGTCGTCGTAGCTGTGCTCGATCGAAAAGCGGGCGTCGGCATGGCCAAGAGGGTGCTCCCGTGGTCGCGGTCTGTCATGCGGTACGGCCGTCCTCCGGAGATCTCCGGGGGTGCCGTCGCTGCGGTTCGGGGGATTCGTGCCCACCGGTCCACGGGCTACCAGGGTATCAGCGCCGCGGAGACATGGCTTCCGGCCACGCTCCGTACACACATCGGCACAGACGTGGGGCCTGGCTTACCGGGTTTTCACTCAGGGCTCACCCATTCGGACCACACGGGTTGCCCGGAGCGGCACGCAGATCATCTACGTGCGTCGTATCCTGCTCGGACACTCGCTGCCGAGCCGGCCGGAAAACACGGCACACCCCCGCCCGTCACCCCCGGAACACGAGAGCTTGGCAGTTCGTTGAGCTATGACTGTCGTTTTGCCTCAGGGCGCGGCGGGCTGCTTTGCTTCACCGCTTAACGACGCACAACAACAACCCCCCTTGACCGCACTAGCGACAGCCCCCTTTTGCCTGGGGGTGACGTGGCCGTTCGACTGGAGTTGCACGTGGCCGGGCGCATCGAAGACTACGCACTCATCGGAGACATGCAGACCGCTGCCCTGGTCTGCCGGGACGGCACAGTGGACTGGCTGTGCCTGCCCCGCTTCGACTCGCATGCCATCTTCGCCGGCCTGCTCGGCACCGAGGAACACGGCTTCTGGCGGCTCGGCCCGGCACACGCGGCCGACTCCCAGCCGCCGACCGCGGCCCGCCGCACCTACCGCGGCGACTCGCTGATCCTGGAGTCGGAGTGGGACACCCCGCGCGGCACGGTCCGGGTGACCGATTTCATGCCCCCGCGTGACGGCGCGCCCCAGCTGATCCGGATCGTCGAGGGCGTCACCGGCCGGGTGCCGATGCGCTCGGTGCTGCGGATGCGGTTCTCCTACGGCCGGGTGGTCCCCTGGGTGCACAAGCACGACGGCCGTACGGTCGCCGTCGCCGGCCCCGACTCGGTGTGGTTCGACACGTCGGCGGAGACCTACGGCAAGGCGCTCACCACCTACGCCGACTTCACCGTCGCCCCCGGCGACCGGATCGCGTTCACCATCTCGTGGCAGCCCTCGCACAAGGAGCCGCCGGCGCTGCCGGAGCCCGAGCAGTCGCTGGAGGCGACCGAGGAGTTCTGGCGGGACTGGGTCGAGCACTGCACGTACCACGGCCCCTACCGCGAGGCGGTGATCCGCTCCCTGATCACGCTGAAGGCCCTGACCTACGCCCCGACGGGCGGCATCGTCGCCGCGCCCACCACCTCCCTGCCCGAGGACATCGGTGGCGTCCGCAACTGGGACTACCGCTACACCTGGCTGCGTGACGCGGCCATCACCCTCTCCTCGCTGCTGCGCACCGGCTACCGCGAGGAGGCCCGCGCCTGGCGCGAGTGGCTGCTGCGCGCGGTCGCCGGCGACCCGGAGAACCTGCAGATCATGTACGGCATCGCCGGCGAGCGCGAGCTGGGCGAGGCCGAGCTGGACTGGCTGCCCGGCTACGAGAGCTCGGCGCCGGTCCGGGTGGGCAACGGCGCGGCGCACCAGCTCCAGCTGGACGTCTACGGCGAGGTCACCGAGGCCCTGCACCTGGCCCACATGACCGGCCTCGCGCGCAACGACTACGCCTCCCTCCTCCAGCTGAAACTCATCCGCTACCTGGAGGACCACTGGGACGAGCCGGACGAGGGCATCTGGGAGGTGCGCGGGCCGCGCCGGCACTTCGTGCACTCCAAGGTGATGGCCTGGGTCGCGGTGGACCGCACCATCAAGCTGATCGAGTCCGGGGACGCGGACGGCCCGCTGGAGCGCTGGAAGGAACTGCGCGACGACATCCACCGGGACGTCTGCGAGCGGGGCTACGACAAGGAGCGGAACACGTTCACGCAGTCGTACGGCTCGCAGGAGCTGGACGCGTCGCTGCTGCTGATCCCCCAGATGGGTTTCCTGCCGCCGGACGACAAGCGGGTCATCGGCACCATCGAGGCGATCCAGCGCGAGCTGTCCACGTCGGACGGCTTCATCCTGCGCTACCCGACCTCGGGCGGCGACGAGGGCGTGGACGGCCTTCCCGGTGACGAGGGTGCCTTCCTGGCCTGTTCGTTCTGGATGGCGGACGACCTCGCGATGATCGGCCGCGTCGACGAGGCCCGCAAGCTGTTCGAGAAGCTTCTCGCGCTCCGGAACGACCTCGGGCTGCTCGCGGAGGAGTGGGATCCGCGGCTGAAGCGGCAGGTGGGGAACTTCCCGCAGGCGTTCAGCCATGTGCCGTTGATCGACACGGCGCTCCGCCTCACGGCTTCGGGGGCCTACGGGGGCTAGTGCTGCGACCGGAAAGGTTCACCGGCTCCCGGCAAACCTTCCCGGTCCCGACACTAGGTGCGGGTGGTCGGGTGTCTGCGCGTCCGCTGTCGCTGGTCGCGCCCACGCGGCGGCAGCCGCATGCCCGACGCGTCCCCGCGCTCCTGACGAGGCGCCCACGCTTAGGCTGGTGGAGAGCGACTCCCCATTGTCGGAAGGGGGCGGCCATGGCTCCCCCGTCGAAGGCGCACACGGCGCTTGCCGCGCTTCGTGAGGATCTGGTCGGTGCGGTGTTCGCGCCGGGGGACGTCGGGTACGACGATGCCCGTGCCGTCTTCAATTCCATGATCGACCGGCGGCCGGCCGTGATCGCCCAGTGCGCGGACGACGCCGACGTGGTCCGCGCGGTTCGGTTCGGCCGGGAGCTCGACCTGGCGATCGCGGTGCGCGGCGGCGGCCACAGCGTGGCGGGCTCGGCGAGCGGCGACGGCGCGCTCGTGGTGGACCTGCGCGGGATGCACACGGTGACCGTCGACCCGGTGGCGGAGGCGGTACGGGTGCAGGGCGGCGCCACGATGAGCGATCTGGACCGGGCGGCCGAGCCGTACGGCCTGGCCACCACCGGCGGCCGGGCCCCCACCACCGGCGTCGGCGGCTTCGTGCTGGGCGGCGGGACGGGCTGGCTGGACCGCGCCTTCGGCCTGGCCGTCGACAACCTGCTCGGTGTCGAACTGGTCACCGCCGACGGCGAGCGGGTGCGCGCCAGCGCCGACGAGAACCCGGAGCTGTTCTGGGCCCTGCACGGCGGCGGCGGGAACTTCGGCGTCGCCACCGCCCTCACCCTCGAACTGCACGAACTGCCGGCGTTCTCGATCGCGCTGCTGCTGTATGCGCCGCGGTCCGGCCCGGACGCGGTGCGCACCTTCCGCGAGGTGATCCGCACCGGCCCCGACGAGGCGGCCGGTGCGGTGCAGTACCTCACCGGGCCGCCGCTGCCGTTCGTACCAGGACACCTGGTGGGCAAGCTGGTGTGCGTCGCCCTAGTGACCTACGCCGGCGGCGAGGAAGGCCTGCGGAAGGTCGCCGAGCCGTTGCTGGCGCTGCCGCACGAGGCGGAGGTGGTCGGCCCGATGCCGTACACCGAGGTGCAGTGCATGCTCGACTTCCCGCCCGGGTTGCGGAACTACTGGTCGGCCGAGTACCTGGCCACGCTGCCCGACGAGGCGGTGGACGCCTACTGCGCCTGCGCGGACGGCATGCCGGTGCCGACCGGCACCCAGCACGTGCTGTTCCCGCAGGGCGGCGCGATCGCGGCCGGGCCCGCCGAGTACCCGGTGCCGTACCGGAGCGCCTCCTGGGCCGTGCACCCCTTCGGCATGTGGGCTCGGCCCGCGGACGACGAACGGGCGGTCGCCTGGGTGCGGGGCGTCCGGACCGCCGTACGCCCCTGGTCCACCGGCGCGGTCTATCTCAACTTCATCGGCGACGAGGGCCCCGACCGGGTGCGGGCCGGCCTGGGCGCGGCCAACGCGCTGCGGCTCGGCAAGGTGAAGCGGACCTGGGACCCCGACAACGTTTTCCGCTTCAACCACAACATCGAACCGCTCTAGCGGAAGGTGCCGGGAAGGCGTTCGCCCAGGTAGCGTCCGCTCCATGGACAGCGGTACGGGCAGCGGATTCGACACCCAGGGCGGGATCACCGTGCAGCGGGCGCTGGAGCTGCCCGGGCTGCGCAGCGGGCTCCCGGAGATCCTGGCGGGCACCGACCGGCTGGGCCGGACCGTGCGCTGGGTGCACGCCGGCGAGGTGCCGAACATCGCCTCGCTGCTGAAAGGCGGCGAGTTGCTCCTCACCACCGGCTATGGCCTGGGCACCCGGCCGAACGACCAGCGGGCGTTCGTGCGCACGCTCGCCGAGCGGGGCATCGCGGCCCTGGTGGTGGAGCTGGGCCCACGCTTCTCCCGGCTGCCCGCCACCCTCGTCGACACCGCCCGGGCGACCGGGCTGCCACTGGTCGCGCTGCACCGCGAGGTGCCCTTCGTGACGGTGACGGAGGAGATCCACACCGAGATCGTCAACCACCACTACACGCTCCTCCAGCGCGCCGAGGAGGTGCACCGCCGCTGCACCGAGGCCCTGCTGGGCGGGGGCGGGGTCCCCCAGGTCCTCGCGATCCTCGCCGACTTCTGCGGCAACCCGGTCTTCCTGGAGACCACCGACGGCCAGCTGCTGTACGCCGCCGGATCGGGGCCCGAGGGCGCGGATCCGCTCCAGGTGTGGGAGGGGCTGCGCGGCCAGCACAAGAACGCGCCGCCGCCGACCGGGGCGGTCCTGGTGGACGTGCCGGGCGGCGGCCCGGGGACCGGCTCGGTACGGGCCCGGCTGGTGCTGCTCCCGGTACGCGGGCCGCTCACCCCGGTGCACCGCATCGCCGCCGAGCGGGCCGCCGGCATCCTGGCCGTCGTCCTGATGCAGGCCCGTCAGGAGGAGGAGCTGGCGGCCCGTGGCCGCGGCGACTTCCTGACCGACCTCGCCGAGGGCCGCATCACCGCGGCGGACGCCCCGGCCCAGGCCCGCGTCCTCGGCTTCAGGCCCGGCAGCAGCCCGCTGCTCCCGGTGGTCATGCGGGTCGGCGACTCCATCTCCCCGGGCGGGGGCTGGGCCGTGCTGGCCCGGGCGGTCGGCGAGGAGCTGGCGGCGGTCGGCGTGCCCGTGCTCCTCGGCGTACGCCCCGTGGAAGGCCGCGTCCCGCTCCTGGTGGGCCTGCGCTCGGAGGCGGAGCGGCCGGCGGTCGCGGACCGGGTCGCGGCGGCGCTGCGGGCGGGAGTGGAGCGCGCCGGGATGCAGCGCGCCGGAGCCGCTCACCCGGTCGTGGTGGTCGGGGTGGCCGGCGGCTGGGCGGCCGCCTCGGCGGGCCTGCGGCACGCGGCGGAGACGGCGACGGCGGCCCAGGGCCTCTCCGACCGCCCCTGGTACGACGCCCGCCGCCTCGACATCGACCTTCTCCTGTGGCGGCTGCGCGACCACCCCGACCTGGCGGCCTTCGTCGACCGGGCGATCGGCCCGCTCCGGAACCACGACAACCGCTCCAGGCCGCCCCTGCTGCCCACCCTGGAGACCTACCTGGCGCACGCCGGCCGCAAGGCGGAGACGGCCCGCGAACTCCATCTCAACCGGCAGACCCTCTACAACCGCCTCGCCCGCATCGGCGAGTTGCTGGGCACGGACCTCGACGATCCGCAGGTGGTGCTCGCGTTGAGCCTCGCCCTGCGGGCCCGCCGGCACGTCCCCTAGCGGCTACAGCGGCCGGGGCTGGGTCAACTCGTCGTACACGCTGAGCACTTGGGTCACCGTCTCGTCCTCCGTCGGCCAGCTCGCCGCCTGCCGGGCGCCCTTCTCCCGCAGTTCCTCGCAGCGTTCGGGGTCGCCGAGCAGCCGTAGCACGGTGTCGGCGAGGGCGGTCGCGTCGCCGTACGGGACGAGTTCGGCCGCGTCGCCGACCAGGTCGGGGATACCGCCCACGGCGGTCGCGACGAGGGGCACGCGCGCGTGCAGCGCCTCCTGGGCGAGCACCGAACGCGACTCCCAACTGCTGGGCAGCAGTGCCAGATCGGCGGCGGCGAGCAGCTCGGTGACGTCCTCGCGGCGGCCGATGAGCCGGGCGGGCAGCTCCTCGTCCTCGATCCGCCGCTGCAGCACCGTACGCAGCGGTCCCTCCCCCGCGATGACGAGCAGCGGTACCGGATCGAGCCGGCACCAGGCATGCGCCGCGTCCAGCAGGACGTCGTAGCCGCGGTGCCGGTCGAGGGAGCCGACGGCGATCAGCAACGGCCGTCCCATGGCGCCGAGTTCGGCCCGCACCTTGGGCCGCAGCCGGTCCGCCTCCTCCGCCACGGGGCGCCGCAGACCGGGCAGCGTGACGGCGGCGAGCCGCGCGTCCCGGGCGCCGGTACGGCGGGCCCGGTCCACCAGGTCGGAGGTGGTGCCCAGCACCACGGCGGCCGTCCGCACCACCCGCCGCTCCAGCATCCGCAGCAGATGAGCCCGGGCGCCCTCGGCCTCCGCCCGGTTGTGCCAGGTGACGATGAGCGGGGTACTGCGGCCGCTGAGCGCCAGCACGGCGCGGAAGGAGGCGTGCAGACCGTGCGCGTGCACCAGGTCGGCGTCGGTACAGGCCGCCCGCAGCGCGGCCACCGACCCCGGGTCACTGCTGCGCGGTACGTGGACATGGTCGGCGCCGACGCCCGAGAAGTCGTAGGCGCGGTCGGCCTCGACGGGGGCGCACACCGTGACCCGCACGCCCCGTGCGACAAGACCGGCGGCGAGCGAACGCACGTGCGCACTGCTGCCGGCGTTGCCACCGCCCAGCACCTGCACGGTGCGCAGCGGTGACTGACCGTGCGATGCGTTGCTGCTCACGGGGCTCACGCAGCCGGGCTCCTGTGTTCGGCGTCGGGGAGGTCACGAGGGTACGTAGAGAAGGTATCGGGCCGAGGGGGGCACTGCGGGGCTCCGGGGAGGGGCATACCGGGGCGGGGCGGGGCATGCGCCGGAGTGTGTCACCCGTGAGAGTGACAGTACGGCAAGGCGAGCGGGCGCGGGCGCGGGCTCGCGTGCGGACGGGGTGGGCGCGCCGTCGCGCCCACGCGGCCCCGCCTGCCGGCACGGACCCCCGCCCCCGAGGGGCGCCTCAGGCGTCCGCTCTGGCGGTGGCGAGCAGTTCCTCCGCGTGGGCCCGTGCCGTCTCCGAGTCCTCCTGTCCGGCCAGCATCCGGGACAGCTCCCGGACCCGCTCCTCGCCCTCCAGGACCTTCACGCCCGAGCGCGTGACCGACCCGTCGTTCGTCTTCTCGACCAGCAACTGCCGGTCGGCGAAGGCGGCTACCTGCGGCAGGTGCGTGACCACGACCACCTGCGCCGACTTGGCGAGCTTCGCCAGCCGACGCCCGATCTCGACCGCGGCCTTGCCGCCGACGCCCGCGTCGACCTCGTCGAAGAGGTAGGTCGGGACCGGGTCGGTGCCCGCGAAGACGACCTCCACCGCGAGCATCACCCGGGACAGCTCACCGCCGGAGGCACCCTTGGCGATCGGGCGGGGCGGGGCGCCGGGGTGCGGGGCGAGGAGCAGTTCGACCTCGTCGGCGCCCGAGGGGCCGTACGCGACCGCGCGCCCGCCGACCTCCACGCCCTCCGGGTCCTCGGTCTGCCGGATGTCGAAGGACACGCGCGCGTGCGGCATCGCGAGGGAGCCCAGCTCGGCGGTGACGGCGGCCGCGAAGCGCGCGGCGGCCTCGGTACGGGCGTCGGTCAACGCCTGTGCGAGCCCGCTCAGTTCCGCACGAAGGGCATCGCGTTCGGCGGTCAGCTCGTCGATCCGCTCGTCGTCCCCGTCGAGTTCGGTCAGTCGCGCGGCGCCCCGTTCGGCCCAGGCCAGCACCGCGTCGATGCCGTCGCCGTACTCGCCGTACTTGCGGGTGAGCGCGGTGAGCGCGGCGCGCCGCTCCTCGACGGCCGCGAGCCGCAGCGGGTCGGCGTCGAGGTCGTCGGCGTACCCGGCGAGTTCGCCCGCCACATCGCCGAGCAGGATCCCGACCTCGCCGATCCGGTCGGCGAGCGCGGCCAGCGCCGGGTCGTGCGACCGTACGGCCTCCAGGGCGCGGTGGGCGCCCGCGACGAGGGTGGCCGCGTCGATGCCCTCGGGGTCCTCGGGGTTGCCCGCGAGCGCGGAGTGCGCGGCGGTCGCGGCCGACGACAGCGCCTCGGCGTGCCCGAGCCGCTCGGCCTCCTCGGCGAGTTCGACGTCCTCACCGGCCCGCGGCTCCACGGCGGCGATCTCGTCGAGCCCGTAGCGCAGCATGTCGGCTTCCTGGGCCCGCTCACGCGCCCGGGTGACGATCTCCTCCAGCTCCACCGCCACGGCCCGCAGCCGCCGGTAGGCCTCGCCGTACTTGGCGAGCGGCACGGTGACCCCGTCACCCGCGTACCGGTCCAGGGCCTGCCGCTGCCGGGACAGCTTCAGCAGGCCCTGCTGGTCGGTCTGCCCGTGCACGGCCACCAGGTCGTCGGCGAGTTCGGCGAGCAGCCCCACGGGCACGCTCCGCCCGCCCAGGTGCGCCCGCGAGCGCCCCTCGGCGGAAACGGTACGGCTGATCAGCAGCGCACCGTCGTCCAGCTCCGCGCCGGCCTCCTCGGCCCGTACGACCGCGGAGGTACCCGGAGGCACGGTGAGCCGCCCCTCGACCACCGCCTTCTCGGAGCCGATCCGCACGAGCGCGGGATCGGCCCGCCCACCGAGCAGCAGCCCCAGGCTGGTGACCACCATGGTCTTGCCCGCACCGGTCTCACCGGTGACGGCGGTGAACCCCGGCGACAACTCGACGACAGCGTCGTCGATGACTCCGAGGGACCGTATCCGCATTTCTTCCAGCACGGGGAAGACCTTACGAGGTCCGGCCGACGAAGTGCGAGGCCCCCTGTCACCCGGGCGAGTGGAGAAGCCAAGGGGCGCGGCACCCAGTCACGCGGGCGAGCGGAGAAACCAAGGGGCGCGGCAGCCAGTCACGCGGGCGAGCGGAGAAACCAAGGAGCGCGGCAGCCAGTCACGCGGGCGAGCGGAGAAACCAAGGAGCGCGGCAGCCAGTCACGCGGGCGAGCGGAGAAACCAAGGGGCGCGGGGAACTGCGCGAGCGACCACGAACCACCCGCAGCCGCCGACGCTCCCCGCCCACCCCCCACGAACCGCTACTGCGGCGCCCCCCGCCACCCGGAGACCGGCAACGCGAACTTGGCCACCAGCCGGTCCGTGAACGACGCGTGGTGCAGCCGGGCCAGCCGCACCGGCACCGCCCCCCGCCGCACCTCGACCCGTGCCCCGGGCGGCAGCTCGACGGTCCGCCGCCCGTCGCACCACAGCACGCCCGGCTGGATGTGCGGCAGCACCTCCACCGCCAGCACCGAGTCCGGCGACGTCACCAGCGGCTTCGCGAACAGCGCGTGCGCGGAGATCGGCACCATCAGCAGCGCCTCCACCTCCGGCCACACCACCGGTCCGCCCGCGGAGAACGCGTACGCCGTGGACCCGGTCGGCGTCGACAGCACGATCCCGTCGCACCCGAACCCCGTCACCGGCCGCCCGTCGATCTCCAGCACCACTTCGAGGAGCTTCTCGGCGCCCGCCTTCTGCACGGCGGCCTCGTTCAGCGCCCAGTCGGTGTGCACGATGTCCCCGTTGCGGTGCACGACGACGTCGACGGTCATCCGCTCCTCGACCTCGTACGCCTTGCTCACCACCCGGTCCACGACCTTGTCGAGGTCGTCCCGCTCGGCCTCCGCGAGGAACCCCACGCTGCCGAGGTTGACGCCCAGCATCGGCACGCCGGAGGCCCGTGCGAACTCGGCGCCGCGCAGCAGCGTCCCGTCTCCGCCGAGCACGATCAGCAGCTCGCAGCCGTCGAGGCTGTGCGGCGAGGCCTCCTCGACGAGTTCGACCTCTTCGGGGAGGGGCAGGTCGTGTGCCTCGTACTCCAGGACCCGGACGCCGACTCCGGCCGCCAGCAGGCCCTTGACCACGAGTTCGGCGCTGCGGATGGCCGCAGGCCGCCCGGTGTGGGCGAGCAGGAAAACAGTACGAGCTCGGTTCTGTGTCAACGCGGCCCCTCCGCCACTGCACGGTCAACGTCGGCCGGGTCCAGTCGGGGTGCCCCGGCCCGCAGCCACAGAAAGTACTCGACATTGCCGGACGGCCCGGGCAGCGGACTGGCGGTGACACCGTTCACCCCGAGCCCCAGCTCCCACGCCTTGTCGGCAACCCCCCGCACGGCCTCCGCCCGCAGCTGCGGACTCCGTACGACTCCCCCGCTGCCCAGTCGCTCCTTGCCCACCTCGAACTGCGGCTTGACCATCATCACCAGGTCGGCGTCCGGCTTCACGCACCGCGCCAGGGCCGGCAGCACCAGCCCGAGCGGGATGAAGGACAGATCACCCACGACAAGATCCACAGGCTCCCCATCGATCGCTTCAAGCGTCAACTCGCGTACGTTCGTACGGTCCTTGACGGTGACGCGTTCATCGCTCTGCAGAGACCACGCGAGTTGCCCGTATCCGACGTCGACGGCGACGACCTGCGCGGCGCCCGCACGCAGCAGCACATCGGTGAAGCCCCCGGTGGACGCGCCGGCGTCCAGCGCCCGCCGCCCCTCGACCGCGAGCCCCTGCGGGACGAACGCCGCCAGCGCCCCCGCCAGCTTGTGCCCGCCCCGGGACACGTACTCGGGATCGCTGTCGTCGGACCGCACCACGATGGCCGCGGCGGTCTCCACCTGGGTGGCCGGCTTGGTCGCCAGGGTCTTGCCGACGGTGACCCGCCCGGCGGCGATCAGCTGGCTCGCGTGCTCACGCGAACGCGCCAGCTTCCGGCGGACCAGTTCCGCGTCCAGACGGCGACGTGCGACTCCTGCCACGTTCGGTTCAGCTCCTGCTCTGGTGGTACGACGGTGCGGGCGCCCTGTTGCCGTACGGCGGTGCGGGCGCCGGAGGTTCCGGGCGGGCGTCGAGCGCGGTGAGCGCGTCGCGCAGCCCCCGGTGTACATCCTCGTACACCTCCAGATGCCCGTCCGTGGCGAGGTGGTCGGCGTCGCCCAGCCGGTCGAGCCGGGCGTCGACTTCGGCGTTGCCGGTGGGAGTGCGGGGGACGTCCAGTGGGGCAGGGGCGGCGGGGTCGTACTCGGGCTCGGCCGGGACCGCTTCCGCCGTCTCCGCCACCCGGCCCTCGGGCACAGAGTCGGTCATGCCCCGACGCTACCTCGAACCGCTGGGGTACCGTCGATCGCGATGGCCACGATCGAGGAGTGCCGCGCCGCACTCGACAAGCTCTCCCACACCATGGGCGGCGCCGAGGGCGACGTCCGCGCTGCCGCCGCCATGGACCGCACGGTCAGCTGCCACATCACCGACCTGGACGTCACCTTCGCCGGCCGGCTCACCGGCGGCCGGATCGAGGTCGAGGAGACGTTCCCCGGGCCGCCCCGGCAGAAGGCGCAGATCGGGCTGGCCATGGCCGGCGACGACCTGGTGGCCCTGGTCGACGGCGAGCTGAACTTCGCCGGGGCCTGGGGCTCGGGCCGGGTGAAGCTGGACGCGAACCTGCTGGACCTGTTCCGGCTCAGGAAGCTGCTGTGAGCCGTGCCTTCCGGGCCGCCGGCACCACCAGCGGGGTGCCCGTCTCCGGGTCGTCGATGATCTGACAGCGCAGCCCGAAGACGTCCTCGACGAGCTCCGCGGTGACGATGTCGCTCGGGGCGCCCTCGGCGATCACCTCGCCGCCGCGCAGCGCGATGAGGTGGGTGGCGTACCGGGCCGCGTGGTTGAGGTCGTGCAGCACGGCGACCAGCGTCCGGCCCTGCTCCTCGTGCAGTTCGGCACAGAGGTCGAGGACGTCGATCTGGTGCTGGATGTCCAGATAGGTGGTCGGCTCGTCGAGGAGCAGCAGCGGGGTCTGCTGGGCGAGCGCCATGGCGATCCACACGCGCTGCCGCTGGCCCCCGGACAGCTCGTCCACATACCGGTCGGCGAGTTCGGCGACCCCCGTCTGGGCCATCGACTCCTGGACCACCCGCTCGTCCTCGGCGGACCACTGCCGCAGCAGTCCCTGGTGCGGGTAGCGGCCGCGGCCGACCAGGTCGCCGACGGTGATGCCGTCGGGCGCGATGGACGACTGGGGCAGCAGGCCGAGCGTGCGGGCCACCTTCTTCGCCGGCATCGACTGGATGACCTGCCCGTCGAGCAGTACCCGGCCCTGGCTGGGCTTGAGCATCCGGGACAGCGCGCGCAGGAGCGTCGACTTGCCGCAGGCGTTGGGGCCGACGATCACCGTGAAGGAGTTGTCGGGGATCTCCACCGACAGCTGCTCGGCGATGACACGCTGGTCGTAGGCGAGGGTGACGTTCTCGGCGGACAGGCGGTTCACAGCGTTCCTCTTCTTGTTCTTGCTCTCCGACTCGGGGTTCGTGCTCATATCCGGCCGCCTTGCATGCTCATATCCGGCCCGCCTCGCATGCTCATATCCGGCCCGCCTCGCATGCTCATATCCGGCCCGCCTTGCGTTCGGTGACGAGGAGCCACAGCAGGTAGAGGCCGCCCAGGACTCCGGTGACCACGCCCACGGGCAGCTGGTCGGCGCCGAAGGCACGCTGGGAGGCCCAGTCGGCGGTGACCAGCAGGGTGGCGCCCATACAGAGGGAGGGCAGCAGGTTGGGGCCGGGTGAGCGGGTGAGCCGGCGAGCGAGCTGCGGGGCGGTGAGCGCCACGAAGCTGACCGGGCCCGCGGCGGCGGTGGCGGCTGACGTCAGCAGGACGGCCGACACCATCAGCAGCAGCCGTACCCGTTCCACGCGCACACCGAGGGCGTTGGACACGTCGTCGCCCATCTCCATCATCCTGAGACCGCGCGCGTTGGCGAGGGCGAGCGGGACGAGAACCGAGCACAGCGCGAGCAGCGGCCAGACCTGGCTCCAGTCCCGGCCGTTGAGGGAACCCGTCATCCAGACGACCGCGCGGGTCGCGTCGACGAAGTCCGCCTTGGTGAGCAGATAGCCGTTGACCGCGGTGACCACCGCGGAGACGCCGATGCCGACCAGGACCAGCCGGTAGCCGTGCACGCCCTGTTTCCAGGCGAGCAGATAGATGGCGAGGCCGGTCAGCAGACCGCCGACCAGCGCCCCGACCGTGACCTGGGCGGCATCCCCGGACATCAGCACGATGACGACAAGGGCGCCGGACGTGGAGCCCTGGGAGAGACCGAGGACGTCCGGGCTGCCGAGCGGGTTGCGGGAGATGGACTGGAACAGCGCGCCGCCGAGGCCGAGCGAGGCGCCGACCAGCAGACCGACCAGCACGCGCGGCAGCCGCAGCTCGTTGACGATGAAGTCCTGGCCCGCGGTGCCGTTGCCGGTCAGCGTCTTCACCACGTCGCCGAAGGAGATCGGGAAATCGCCGGTGCCGATCAGGACGACACTCGCGGCACACGCGGCCAGGAGCAGCGCGGTCACGACGATCAGCGCGCGCAGGTCCGCCCGCAGGGAGAGCCCTCCGGGGGTGCGCAGGGTACGCGTGTTACGCGCGTTCTTCCCAGCGGTGGTCTTCACAGCAGTGGTCTTCACAGCAGTGGTCTTCACAGCAGTGGTCCTCGCAGCGGTGTCCCTCACAGCTGGGCCGTCCTCCGCCGTCGTACGAGAAGAATGAAGACCGGCCCGCCGATGATCGCGGTGACGATGCCGACCTGGAGTTCCGAAGGGCGGGCGACGATCCGGCCGACGACGTCGGCGCCGAGCAGCAGCACGGGCGACAGGATCGTCGCGTACGGCAGGATCCAGCGCAGGTCGGGGCCGGTGAAGGAACGCACGACGTGCGGCACCATGAGGCCGACGAAGGCGATCGGGCCGCAGGCCGCGGTGGCCGCGCCGCACAGCACGACGGCGGCGAGCATGGCGAGGGCCCGGGTGCGCCCCAGGTTCGCGCCGAGGGCGCGGGCGGTGTCGTCGCCCATCGCCACCGCGTTCAGCGGCCGGGCGAGACCGAGGGCGAGCAGGGTGCCGACCGCGAGGAACGGCAGCACCTGCACGATCGTCGAGTCGTTCGCGGAGGCCAGCGAACCGACCGTCCAGAAACGCCACTTGTTGAGTGCCGCGCCGTCCGTGATCATCACGGCCTGCAGGTAGCCGTAGAGCGCGGCGCTGATCGCCGTACCGGCCAGCGCCAGCCGGACCGGGGTGGCGCCCCGGCTGCCACCCAGGAACCACACCAGCGCGCCCACCGCGGCCGCCCCGAAGAAGGCGAACCACACATAACCGTTGAGGGTGGTGACGCCGAAGTAGGTGATGGCGGTGACGACCGCGGCCGACGCGCCCGCGTTGATGCCGAGCAGTCCGGGGTCCGCGAGCGGGTTGCGGGTGAGCGCCTGGAGCACCGCCCCGGACAGGCCGAGGGCGGCACCGGCCAGCAGGCCGAGGACGGTCCGGGACAGCCGCTCGTCGACGACCACATCGCCGTACGTCCCCGTGTCGTGGAACAGGCCGTGCCAGACCTGGTCCAGCGGCAGCTCTTTCGCTCCGATCGCAATGCTCACCAGGGCGACGAGCAGCAAGATCAGGACGGAGACGAGGAGCCCAAGAGACCGTATCGCCCGGTGGGTTGGGGGCGCGGGGGCGGTCTCCGCGCGCTGTTCGGGAGGGCTGTCGACCAACACCCAGTTAGGTTAGCCTACCCTCTCATTGGATTTCGATCCCCGGTCCCGGTGCGCAGCGCCGGTTCAGAGCCCCAGCCGCGCCAGCGCCTTGCCTCCGTCCACCGCGCAGGAGCCGTCTCCGGCCGCCGTCCAGGCCGCCGCGCACAGCGCCCGCAGCCCGTCGAGGGCCTCGCCGTCCCCCTCCAGCTCCAGCCGGTCCGCCCCTGCCGTGGCCGTCCAGCCACCGCACCGGAAGCCGTCGCCCGCCGCCGTGACCTCCGGCTGCCCGGTGAGCAACCCCCGCAGATCGGCGTCCACATAGGTCGGCCTGTGCTGCGGCGGCGCGGCGAGCAGTTGCCGCCCGTCGGTGACACCGGTCAGGACGAGCAGTGAGTCGACCCCGCCGTTGAACGCGCCCTCGATGTCGGTGTCCAGCCGGTCCCCGACCACCAACGGCCGCTTCGCACCCGTCCGCAGGACCGTCTCCCGGTGCATCGGCGGCAGCGGCTTGCCGGCCACCTGCGGCTCGGCACCCGTCGCGATCCGGACGACTTCCACCGCCGCGCCGTTGCCCGGTGCGATCCCGCGCCCGCTGGGAATCGTCAGATCGGTGTTGGACGCGAACCACGGCACCCCGCGCGCGACGGCGTACGACGCCTCGGCGAACCGCCCCCACGCCAGGTCGGGGCCGCCGTATCCCTGCGCGACGGCCGCCGGGTCGTCGTCGGCGGAGTCCACCGGCTCCAGCCCGCGCTCCCGCAGGGCGACCCGCAGCCCCTCGCCTCCGATCACCAGCACCCGCGCACCCGCGGGCACCTGCTCGCTGATCAGGCGGGCGACCGCCTGCGCCGAGGTGATGACGTCCCCGGCACCGGTCGGGATCCCCAGCTCGGTGAGGTGCCCGGCGACCGTGTCCGGCGTCCGCAGCGCGTTGTTGGTGACGTACGCCAGATGCATCCCGCCCGCGCGGGCAGCCGCCAGCGACTCCACTGCGTGCGCGATCGCGCTGCCGCCCGCGTACACCACGCCGTCCAGATCGAGCAGCGCCGTGTCATACGCCGTTCTCAGAGCCTGTCCGCTGCCCTCGGGACCCGTCCTGACACCCTGACTCATTCCCCATCGCTCCTCGTCACTCTTCGTTGTCCCGCCTTTCCCCATCGATCATCCCGCACGCCACTGACACACGTACGATGCCGGGATGAACACTGCAGGTCACTCGGAAGCAACGGAGCGCCGAGGCCTGGAACTCACCCCGTTCCGAGGCCTTCGCTACGACCCCGACCGGGTCGGCAGCCTCGCCGCCGTCACTTCCCCGCCGTACGACGTCGTCGTACGCCCCGACGGCGTACACCACCTCCAGTCCGCCGACCCGTACAACATCGTCCGCCTGATCCTTCCCCAGGCCGGTACCCCCAGCGCCGGCACCGAACAGGCGGCCGACACCCTGCACCGCTGGCAGGCCGAGGGCATCCTCACCACCGATCCCGAACCCGGCCTGTACGTCTACGAGCAGCACGACGGCAACGGCATGCTGCAGCGCGGCGTCATCGGCGCGCTGCGGGTCTCGGAACCGTCGGAGGGCGTGGTGCTGCCGCACGAGGAGGTCATGCCCCCGGTGGTCGCCGACCGCGCGGCCCTGATGCGCGCGACCTCCGCGAACCTCGAACCCCTTCTCCTGACCTACCGGGGCAACGGCGCGGCCGCCGAAGTCGTCGAAGCGGCGGCCGACCGTCCCCCGCTCCTGGCCACCACCACGGAGGACGGCTTCCACCACCGCCTCTGGTCGATCACCGATCCGGCCGAGGTGGCACGTGTCCAGTCCGACCTGGCCCACCACCAGGCCCTGATCGCCGACGGCCATCACCGCTGGGCCACCTACCTACGTCTACGCGCGGAGCACGCCTCCCCCAGTCCCTGGGACTACGGTCTGGTCCTCCTGGTCGACACCGCGCGCTATCCGCTGCGTGTCCGCGCCATTCACCGCCTGCTGCACGGCCTGCCGGTGGCGGACGCCCTGGCGGCCGTACAGGACCACTTCCGGGTACGCCGGCTCGACGTCCCCCTGTCCCAGGCCCAGGAGGCACTCGCGGACGCGGCCTGCGCCGGCAACGCGTTCCTGCTGGCCGGCGACGGCACCTTCCACCTCATCGACCGCCCGGACCCGGATCTGCTGGCCCGTACGATCCCCGCCGACCGCCCGGCGGCCTGGCGCACGCTCGACGCGACCGTCCTGCACGCCACGCTCCTCGGCCACGTGTGGCGCATCCCCGAGGACTCGAACGCGCACATCGCGTACATCCACGACACGGCGGCGACGGTCGCCAAGGCCGAACGCGCCGGCAGCACGGCCGTCCTCCTGCACCCGGTCCACGAGGACGTCGTCCGCGACCTGGCCCGCCAGGGCGTGACCATGCCCCGCAAGTCGACGTCCTTCGGCCCGAAGCCGGCGTCGGGGCTGGTGCTGCGGGCGCTCGACGTCTGAGAGCGGCTGAGAACGGCCGAAACGGCTGAGAACGGCGGCGAGTATGAGCGAGGGCAGGCCCCGGTCGGAGCCTGCCCTCTGTCGAACGCCGTGATCAGTCCTTGTCGGACTCGGTCCCGGTCTCGGCCTCTGCCTCGGACTCGGTCCCGGTCCCGGTCTCGGCCTCTGCCTCGGTCTCTGCCTTGGCCTCGGTCTCTGCCTTGATCTCGGGCTTGGACTCCGTCTTGGACTCGGTCGCGACTTCGTCGAGGGTTTCCTCGGACTCGTCCGCGTTGTCGTCCGCCTTGTCGTCCACGTGGACGTCCGCGTCGGTGTCCTCGTCCGATTCCGTGTCCGTGTCCTCGTCCGTGTCCTCGTCGTTCAGGGCGTCCACGAACTCGACCCCGTCCAGCTCGGCCAGCCGGTCGGAGGCGTCCGTGCTGCCGTCCCGGTCGGCCTCGACGGCCTTGGCGAACCATTCCCGCGCCTCGCCCACACGGTCGGCCGCGAGCAGAGCATCGGCGTAGGCGTACCGCAGCCGCGCGGTCCACGGCTGTACGGAGTTGGACGCCAGCTCGGGGCTCTGCAGCGTCACGATCGCCGCGTCCAGCTGCCCCATGTCACGCCGGGCACCGGCGGCGACGAGCCGCATCTCGACCTGGCCGGCCTTGTCGAGCTTGTGGACCTCGGGGGCGCCGGCCATGTCCAGCGCCTTCTCCGGCCGCCCGAGCCCGCGCTCGCAGTCGGCCATCACCGGCCACAGGTCCACGCTGCCGGTCATCCGCCGCGCGGCCCGGAACTCGGCGAGAGCCTCGCTGTACTTCTGGTTCGCGTACGCGGCGAACCCGGCGGCCTCACGCACGGCGGCGACACGGGACGCCAGCCGCAGGGCCACCTTGGAGTAGCCGTACGCGCCCTCGGGGTCCTCGTCGATGAGCCGCGCGACCATCACCAGGTTCTTGGCGACGTCCTCCGCGAGCGTCTTGGGCAGGCTCTGCAGCTCCTGGCGTACGTCCTTGTCGATCTCGTCGCCGGTGACGTCCTCCGGGATCGGCAGCCGCTTGATCGGCTCGCGGTCCCGGTCGCGCTCACGCTCGTCACGACGTCCGTAACCGCCGCCACGCCGGTCGTCGCCACGCCGGTCGTCCCGACGGTCGTCGCGCCGGTCGTCCCGGCCGCGGTAACCGCCGCCGCCCCGGTTGTCGTCCCGGCGGAACCCACCTCGGTCGTCTCGGCGGTCATCGCGGCGGTCGTCGCGCCGGGGACCACGTCCTCGGTCGTCACTGCGGGGGCCTCGGAAGCCACCACGGCTGTCATCGCGCCGGTCGTCCCTGCGGTCGTCCCGACGATCGTCGCGGCGGTCGTCCCGGCCGCGGTAGCCGCCGCCGCCCCGGTTGTCGTCCCGACGGAAGTCACTCCGCCCGCCGCGGTCGTCGCGGTCATCACGACGGAAGGCAGGACGGTCACCACGGTCGTCGCGCCGGAAGCCACCCCTGTCGCCACGGTCGTCCCGCTGGAACGCCGGGCGGGAGCCGCGGTTGTCATCGCGACGGCCGTAACCACCACCGCGGTTGTCATCGCGCCGGTTGTCGTCACGGCGATTGTCGTCCCGACGGTCGTCGCGCCGGTCGTCCCGGCCGCGGTAACCGCCACCACCACGGTGGTCGTCCCGCCGGCCACCGTAGCCACCGCCGGCTCCACGATTGTCGTCGCGTCGGTCGTCGCGGCCGCGGTAGCCACCGCCACCGCGGTTGTCGTCCCGACGGAAGTCGCCACGGTCACCACGGTCACTGCGACCGCCACGGTCGTCGCGGTCATCACGACGGAACGCCGGACGGTCACCACGGTCGTCGCGCCGGTCGTCCCGGCCGCGGTAACCGCCGCCGCCCCGATTGTCGTCCCGACGGCCGCCGTGGCCACCGCGGTCGCCACGGTCGTCCCGCTGGAACGCCGGGCGGGAGCCGCGGTTGTCATCGCGACGGCCGTAACCACCACCGCGGTTGTCATCACGCCGGTTGTCGTCACGCCGGTTGTCGTCACGCCGGTTGTCGTCACGGCGATTGTCATCGCGACGACCGTAACCGCCCCGGTCGTCGCCGCGACGCTCATCACCACGACGGTCGTCCCGACGGCCGTATCCGCCACCGCGGTTGTCGTCGCGGCGGCCGCCGTAGCCACCGCCGCCACCACCGCCGCCACCACCGCCGCCACGATTGTCGTCGCGACGACCGTAACCGCCGCGGTCTCCGCGGTCGTTGCCGCGGTCGTTGCGGTCTCCGCGGTATCCGCCACGGTCACCGCGGTCACCACTGTCCCGTGGCCGCTGGTCGCGCTCCGGTCGCTCGTCGGGAGAGTTGGTGGACATGGTGACTCCTGTCATCGGTACCGCAAGCATTGTAAAAACAAAAGGACCCCTGGTCCCAGCTGAACGCTGGTGACCAGGGGTCCTCAAAGATTGTTCGGCGGTGTCCTACTCTCCCACAGGGTCCCCCCTGCAGTACCATCGGCGCTGTAAGGCTTAGCTTCCGGGTTCGGAATGTAACCGGGCGT
>NZ_JBFBBR010000006.1:0-221646 GCF_040682795.1 Streptomyces sp. NPDC051105
CTGGCGTTGACTTTTGGCACGCTGTTGAGTTCTCAAGGAACGGTCGCTTCCTTTGTACTCACCCTCTCGGGCTTTCCTCCGGGCTTCCCTTCGATCTTGCGTTTCCGACTCTATCAGATCATTTTCCGATCCGATTTCCTCGGCGCTTTCCAGGTTCCCGCTCTCGCGTTTCCCTTTCCGGCGATTCCGACTCTATCAGATCCTTTCGGCGTCTGATTCCCAGTCAGCGGGGGTTGTCTTCCCGGCTGTTGGGCCGTTCCGACGTCTCAAACCTTAGCGGATTCGATCCGCGATGCCCAATCGGGCCTTGCGACTCGACCGGACAGCACGGAGGCCCGAAATCGAATTGAATTCGGGCACGCCGAAATCAACCCGGTCGGGAGATCGTACTGATGGTTTGAGTGCCGCTCTTGCGGCGGAGGTGCTGTCGCAGAACCGTTACGGCCCCGCGGCAACCCGAAGAACTCTACGGATCGGGCAGGGGGGTGTCAAGTGCCCCCTGTCAAGATTTTTTCCCGGCCCCGGTGTCCTGCGTCAGTCCAGGTCGGTGAGGCGACCGCCGGCGTCGGGCTGGGCGTGCTCAACGCGACGCAGCAGCCTGGTGAGGACCTCGCCGAGAACACCTCGCTCCGCCGGAGAGAGGTCCTGGAGCAGCTCCTCCTCGAACACAGAGGCGAGGCGCATGGCCTCGAGCCACTTCTCGCGGCCCTCGGGGGTCAGCTCGACGATCACCCGGACGCGGTTGGACTCGTCCCGCTCCCGGGTGACCAGACCCTCGGCGACCATCCGGTCGATGCGGTGGGTCATCGCGGCCGGGGTGAGACCGAGCCGCTTGGCCAGCTCGCTGGGGCCCATGCGGTAGGGGGCGCCGGAGAGGACGAGGGCTTTGAGGACCTCCCACTCGGCGTTGCTGATGCCGAGGGCCGAGGTCTGGCGGCCGTAGGCCACGTGCATCCGGCGGTTGAGCCGGGACAGCGCCGAGACGACCTTCTCGACCTGGGGGTCGAGGTCCTGGAACTCGCGCTGGTAGGCGGCGATCTGTTCGTCGAGTGTCGGCTCGCCGGCGCCGGTGGTCTCGGCCATGCCCGAAGTATGGCACGAGCCTGCTTGGCGTTGAAGTCCTTCGCCATGTAGTCTTTAGCTTCGAACTTTAGCTTCAAAGTCTTCAGACTTCAGCAGTCTCTGACTTGACGACCTGAGAGAGGTGAACGTGACCAGGGCGATGGGCGCAGCGATGCGCCGGATCCACGTGGGCAACGCATTCAGCGCGTTCGGGCTCGGCTTCACCGTCCCCTACCTGTACGTCTATGTGGCGCAGGTGCGGGGGCTTGGTGCCATGACGGCGGGGCTCGTGCTCGCCGTTTTCGCCGTGGCCGCGCTGATCGTGCTGCCGTTCGCCGGCCGGGCGATCGTGCGGCGCGGTCCACTGCCGGTCCTTCTCACCGCCTTGGTCATGGCCGCGATAGGTGCGCTGAGCCTGGGCCTGGCGGGAGATGCGGCGACCGTGCTGGCCGCGGCCGCGCTGCTCGGGGCCGGGCAGGCCGTGATGCAGCCGGCGCTGGCGACGATGATCGTGGACTCCTCGACGGCGGAGACCCGGTCCCGGGCGTTCGCGACGCAGTTCTTCCTGCAGAACCTGGGGCTGGGTGTCGGCGGCCTGATCGGCGGCCACCTGGTCGACACGACCAGGGTCTCCTCCTTCACCCTGCTGTTCGCGATCGAGGCGGCGATGTTCCTGCTGCTGGTCGTGGTGATGTCGACGGTACGGATACCGCACGCACCGCGGATCGCGGGCGCTCCGGCCTCGCGCGCCAGAGGCGGCTGGCAGCAGCTGTTCGGGAACCGGGCGATGGTGCAGCTGTGCGTGCTGGGCTTTGTGCTGTTCTTCGCGTGCTACGGACAGTTCGAGTCCGGGCTGAGCGCGTACGGCGTCGAGGCGGCGGGGATATCGACGTCCGCGCTGGGCACCGCACTGGCCGCGAACACCCTGATGATCGTCGTCGCTCAGTTCGCCGTGCTCAAGTTCGTGGAGCGCCGTCGGCGGTCCCGGGTGATCGCGGGGGTCGGGCTGATCTGGGCCGTGGCGTGGCTCGCGGCAGGGTACGCGGGGCTGGGGCACGGCAGTCAGGAGATGGCGACGGCCGCGTTCGTGTCGACGTACGCGCTGTTCGGGCTGGGTGAGGCGATGCTGTCGCCGACGGTCGCTCCGCTGGTCGCCGACCTTGCGCCGACGGGGCTGGCCGGGCAGTACAACTCGGCGTTCGCGCTGGTCAAGCAGCTGGCGCTGGCCGTGGGGCCGGCGGTGGGCGGGCCGATGGGGGCGTCGCTGCATGCGCCGTACGTCGTGACGTTCCTGCTGTTCTCGCTGGGGATCAGTGTGCTGGCGGTGCGGCTGGGGAAGCGGCTGACCCTGGCCCAGGACCAGCCGTGGCTCGCTTCGAAGAGCGTGGTCGTGGCACGGGGCGGGGCTGCAGCGGAGTCCGTTTCCGCGTAGGCGGGCTCGGGCCGGGGGGATCGCTTGCCGGCGCTTACCGGCGCTTGCCGGCGCTTACCGGGTGCCGCCGCGGCCACCCGTGCCGCCCGCGCCCACCCGTGCCGCCCTGGGGGCGCCTCCCAGGCCCTTAAGGCACTGGGGGAGGCACGAGTGCCCGCAGCTGAGGAGGACGCAGTTGGGCAGCCCCATCAGGGGCGCGGGGCTGTATTCGATGTGCGGCTGCCGCCGTGTGGGCGCGACCAGCCCCCACCCACCCGCAGCCAAGGCTCGGCCCTCCTCTACCCCTTCGGCAGTACGAACTCGCACCACACCGCCTTCCCACCCCCCGGTGTCCTTCTCGACCCCCACCCCGAGGCGATCGTCGCCACGATCGCGATGCCCCGGCCCGACTCGTCGCCCGGTTCCGCGCGGCGGCGGCGCGGCAGGTGGTCGTCGCCGTCTGTCACCTCGATGATCAGGCGGCGGTCGGTGCGGCGCAGCCGCAGCCGCATGGGTGGGGTGCCGTGCTGGAGGGAGTTGGCGACCAGCTCGCTCGTGGCGAGGACGCCCAGGTCGTGGAGTTCGACCGGGAAGCGCCAGCTGGTCAGCACGCCGGAGGCGAAGGCACGCGCGCGTGGTGCCGCTTCGACGCCGCCGAGGAGTTCCAGCGCCGCGTTGCGGAACAGCTCGCCGTCGGGACCCGTACGGGCCGGGTGCTGGAGGACCAGGACGGCGACATCGTCGTCGTGGTCGGCCGTGACGCCGGCCGAGCGGACCAGGCGGTCGCAGATGACCTGCGGGCTGCCGGTGGCTCCCGCCAGCGCGCGTTCGAGCGCGGCGATGCCCTCGTCCAGGTCCTCGTTGCGGCGTTCCACCAGGCCGTCCGTGTAGAGGACGGCCGTGGAGCCGGGGCCCAGCGGTACCGAGCCCGACGTGTGGATCCAGCCGCCCGTGCCGAGCGGTGGGCCGGTCGGCTCGTCGGTGCGGAGCACACTGCCGTTCTCGTCGCGGACCAGGATCGGCAGGTGGCCGGCGGAGGCGTACACCAGCCGGCCCTCGTTCGGGTCGTGGACGGCGTAGGCGCAGGTGGCGATCTGGTTGGCGTCGATCTCGGTGGCGAGGCCGTCGAGGAGCTGGAGGACCTCGTGCGGGGGGAGGTCCAGGCGGGCGTAGGCGCGGACCGCCGTACGGAGCTGGCCCATGACGGCCGCCGCGCGGACGCCCCGGCCCATCACGTCGCCGATGACGAGTGCGGTGCGGCCGCCGCCGAGGGTGATGACGTCGTACCAGTCGCCGCCGACCGCGGCCTCGGTGCCGCCGGGCTGGTAGGTCGCGGCGATGCGCAGGTCGTCCGGTTCTTCGAGTTCCTGCGGGAGGAGGCTGCGCTGGAGGGTCACGGCCGTCTCGCGCTGGCGGCGCTCGCTGGCGCGCAGCCGCTCGGCCGCCTCCGCGTGGTCGGTGACGTCGGTGGCGAAGAGCAGGACGCCGCCGTCGTGGTCGTCGTTCTCGGCGACGGGCGTGCAGGTGAACGTGTAGGTACGGCCGTCGAGCGCTTTGCGTGACTTCAGGGTGCGGGGCTTGCCGCTGCGCAGGACCTGGTCGAGGAGGGGGAGGAGACCGAGTTCGACGAGTTCGGGCAGGGCCTCCCGGGCGGGGGCGCCCGGGGGCCGTACGCCGAAGGCCGTCGTGTAGGCGTCGTTGACGTACGCGATGTGGTGGTCCGGGCCGTGGACGAGGGCGACCAGGGCCGGGACGCGGTCCAGCACGTCGCGGGCGGGCAGTTCGTCGACGGCGGGCACACAGCGCGGGTCGTCGGCCAGTTGTTCGACGCGGGCAGCGGGCACGGAGCCTTCCCCCCGTCGGTCCGGGGAGACCGCGTGCTCGCTCCGCGCTGCGGCGCGGCGCTGCGTTCCGGGGAGCCGGGCGCTCCAGCGCGTGAAGTTCACGAATCCTTGCCTCGTGTCGTCGTCTCCGGCCGGCTACGGGAGCGGCCGGGGGCCGGGGGAAGTCCCCCGGTGCAGTTCTGGGGAGAAGCCTTGTGCTCGGTCGGGGGGCAGTCTGGCAGGGTGGCCGTCGGCGGCGACATCCGTCAGACGCCGGGGCGGGCCGTGGAGTTCCTGAGTTCCGTCAGGACGACCCGTTCGGGTCGTCGGAGGGACCGTGAGGAGGCTTTCCACCGGCCGCGAGTTCGAACTCCGCTCGGGGATGTTCGAGTGATCCGAGCGAGACGATCTCCCGTTTGAAGAGTCCGGAGAGGATCCATTCGGCGAGCACACGGGCCTTGCGGTTGAAGGTGGGCACCCTGCTCAGGTGGTAGACGCGGTGCATGAACCAGGCAGGGTAGCCCTTCAGCTTGCGCCCGTAGACCTGGGCGACGCCTTTGTGCAGTCCCAGGGAGGCGACCGAGCCGACGTAGGCGTGGGCGTAGGTGTCGAGGGGTTCGCCGCGCAGGGCGTGGACGATGTTGTCGCCGAGGACCCTGGCCTGGCGGACCGCGTGCTGTGCGTTGGGGGCGGTCTCGGTGCCGGGTTCGGCAGCGGTGACGTCGGGAACGGCGGCGGCGTCGCCCGCGGCCCACGCGTGGTCGACGCCGTCGATCGTCAGCTCGGCGGTGCATTTCAGCCGCCCGCGCGGGGTGAGCGGAAGATCGGTGGCCGCGAGCATGGGGTGCGGTTTGACGCCGGCCGTCCACACGAGCGTGCGGGCGGGGAAACGCTGGCCGTCGCTGAGGACGGCGATGCGGTCGGCGCAGGATTCCAGGCGGGTGTTCAGCAGCACCTGGATGTTGCGGCGGCGCAGCTCGGTGACGGTGTAGCGGCCCATCTCGGGGCCGACCTCGGGGAGGATCCGGTCGGTGGCCTCGACGAGGATCCACTTCATGTCCTCGGGCTGCACGTTGTGGTAGTACCGCGCGGCGTAGCGGGCCATGTCCTCCAGTTCGCCGAGCGCCTCCACGCCCGCGTAGCCGCCGCCGACGAAGACGAAGGTGAGGGCCGCGTCGCGGATCGCCGGGTCGCGGGTGGAGGAGGCGATGTCCATCTGCTCGATGACGTGGTTGCGCAGGCCGATGGCCTCCTCGACGGTCTTGAAGCCGATGCCGTGCTCGGCGAGACCGGGGATGGGCAGCGTGCGCGCGATCGAGCCGGGCGCGAGGACCAGTTCGTCGTATTCGAGGAAAGTGGCGCCTTTTCGCTCCTCGGCGGTGGCGAGGGTGGTGACTTCGGCGGTGCGCTTGGCGTGCTCGATGGACGTCACCTCGCCGATGACGACATGGCACCGGTCCAGAACGCGCCGCAGGGGTACGACGACATGACGAGGGGAAATCGAACCCGCGGCCGCTTCGGGAAGGAACGGCTGGTACGTCATGTAGGGATCGGGGGTGACGACAGTGATGTCGACCTCGTCCCGCCTGAGCTCCGCCTTCAGCTTCCGCTGGAGCCGCAGGGCCGTGTACATCCCGACGTAGCCGCCGCCGACAACGAGAATGCGCGCACGTTCCTTCACCATCCCATGACGCACCCGTGACTGTTGTTTGTCCACAGCCCCGGCAATTTGTGTGACCGGCGCGCCGCTGTGCCGGGTGCCGGACGCATGGCCGGGACCGGACGAAAGGGGCCAGGTCAGCGGGGGCGGACGAGGGGCCGTGAAGGCAACGAATCGGGATGTAAGCGACCCGTACTCCGATCGGGGGGCGCTCCGTGCGGAACGCCCCCCTTCTGAATTGACAGCCTCTCAACTATGTTCGTGTGTCGACGGGGTGTAAGGGATGTGGCCGTACGGTCCACGACGGGCGGGTCCGCCCGGTCGCCGGTCCATGGCTCGGCGACAGTTCCACTCGCTCCGGCCTTCACAGTGCGGGGAGAGTCTCCGGGGGGAGACGTCATTAACCGGGGGAACACAGATGCATATTCAGGACACGCATTGGTCATCGGCTTCCGTCCTCGCGACGGGCGGCGCAACGGTGAGCGCGGCGACGGGCAACGGGCGCGGTGACGGGCCGCGTACGACGCCGCTGCGGGTGGACGCACAGCGCAATCTGGAGCACGTGCTGCGTGCGGCACGCGAGGTCTTCGGCGAGCTGGGTTACGGCGCTCCGATGGAGGACGTGGCGCGGCGGGCGCGGGTCGGGGTCGGCACGGTGTACCGGCGCTTCCCCAGCAAGGACGTGCTGGTCCGGCGGATAGCCGAGGAGGAGACCTCCCGGCTGACCGACCAGGCGCGGACCGCACTCGGGCAGGAGGACGAGCCGTGGTCGGCGCTGTCGCGCTTCCTGCGGACGTCGGTGGCGTCGGGGGCGGGGCGGTTGCTGCCGCCGCAGGTGCTGCGCGTCGGGGTGCCGGAGGAGGTCGGCGGTTCCGGAGCCGGGGCCGAGGAGGCCCGGGTGCCGCAGCAGCGGACGCAGTCGGGCGCCGGTGAGTTGCGGCTGGTGCCGGAGGAGCGGGAGCCGGTGGCCGGCGCCGACGACGACTCGGGAGCGGCCGCGCTGCTCGACGTTGTCGGGCGGCTGGTGGAACGGGCTCGCGCGGCGGGTGAGTTGCGGGCGGATGTCTCGGTGTCCGACGTGCTCCTGGTGATCGCCACGGCGGCACCCTCGCTGCCGGATCCGGCACAGCAGGCGGCGGCTTCGTCGCGGCTGCTGGACATCCTGCTGGAAGGGCTGCGGTCCCGGCCCTGACAGTGTCGTGGGGTGGCCGAGCAGGTGGCTTTCGTGCGGGCGACGGCGCGTGCCGCGCCATGACCGCCGGCAGGTGCGGGTGGGCGGTGGCTGGTCGCGCCCACGCGGCGGAGCCGCACAGTGGCAGGGGGTCGCGCCCCTTGCAGGGGCGCGACTGCCGTCTGTTGATGCTTCCCCTTGAGGGTGATCGTCAGTGCACCGTGTTGACAAGTGCGCTCGGACGAGTGGTAGGCCCGTCACCCAGGGGCTGAACAAAAGCCAATGTGGCAGTCTGACCCGGTGATTCGGTCGGGTTGGGCAGGCATCGGGGGCGTTCCGCGATGAGCGTTGACGGGTGGGACGAGTCCGCCGGTGAGGAACTGACCTCGCCGCAGGTGCCCGGTCAGGGCGGGCGGGCCGGTGTTCCGCCCGTCGGCGAACCGCCGGAAGGGAACGTTCCGGCACAGCGCAGCGGGAGTCTGCTGCCGCCCCGGGAGCTGCCGCCCGCCGACAGCCAGTTGATCGAGCGGATGCGGGGTGGCGACGACTCGGCGTACGAGGAGCTGTACCGGCGGCACGCGGACGCGGTACGGCGGTACGCGCGGACCTGCTGCCGGGACGGGCACACCGCGGACGACCTGACCGCCGAGGTGTTCGCCCGGATGCTGCAGGCGGTGCGCGGCGGGGCCGGGCCCGAGTACGCCGTGCGCGCCTATCTGCTCACCTCCGTACGGCGGGTCGCCGCGCAGTGGCTCAAGTCGGCCCGGCGTGAGCAACTCGTCGACGACTTCGCGCTGTTCGCGGCGCAGTCCTCACGCGGCTCGGAAGTCTCCACCGCCACTGCGTCCGTGGGCTCCCTCGGAGCTGGGCTGGACCTGGGCGCCGATGTGCGGGCGATGCACGAGGCCGAGCAGTCGATGGCGATGCAGGCCTTCCGTTCGCTGCCCGAGCGCTGGCAGGCGGTGCTGTGGCACACCGAGGTCGAGGACGAGTCGCCGAGCGAGGTGGCCACCCTGTTCGGGCTGGACGCCAACGGCACGCGCGTCCTCGCCAGCCGGGCCCGTGAGGGGCTGAAGCAGGCCTACCTCCAGGCCCATGTGAGCGCCTCTCTCATCGACGACGAGGAGTGTGCCCGCTACGCCGACCAGCTCGGCGGCTACGCCCGCCGCAAGCTGCGCATCCGCGCCGAGCGGGGGCTGCGCAAGCATCTGGAGGAGTGCGCCAGGTGCCGGCTGGCCGCGGCCCAGATCGAGGAGGTCGCCGCCGGTATCCCGGCCGTCGTACCGGTCGCGGTCCTCGGCTGGTTCGGGGCCGCCGGGTACGCCAAGGCGCTCGGGATCGTCGCCGGTGGGGCCGGAGTGGGCGCGGGAGCGGCCGCCGCGGCGGGCGGCTCGTCCGGCGGGGCGGGCGGCGGTGCCGGCGGTGCCGCGGCCTCGGAGGGGCTGGGGGCGCCGGTGAAGGCCGGTATCGCGGCCGGGGTGGTCGCGGTGGCGGGCGCCGCGCTGGCCCTCGCCCTGGTGAACGACAGCCACCCGACCAGGGAGGTGGCCCGCCCCACCCCCTCCGCGCCGGTCGTCGAGCCCGGGACACCGACCCCGAGCCCCGCCCCGCCGAAGCGGGCGCCGCGCCCCGAGCCGGTCGTCCTCGCCCCGCAGCCGACCCCGACGCCCACCCCGAGCCCGACCCCGGCTCCGAAGCCCACTCCGAGCCCCAGGCCGACCCCCACCCCCACGCCGCCGCCCAGCCCGATCCCGAAGCCGACCCCCACTCCCACCCCGGCGCCCACGCCGCCGCCCGACCCGGTCGTCTACCAGTGGAGCGAGCTGCGCTTCGACGTCACCGGCGACGGCACCCAGCCCGAGATGCGGCTCGGCGAGAGCACCTGGGTGTGGCAGCGGCACGGGGTGACCGTCGCCGGCGAGCGGTATGCGAACGGCGTCACCGTGCACGGCCGGTCCTCCGTCACCATCGACCTCAACCGCGAGTGCACCGCCTACGACGCGATGGCCGGCGTCGACGACATGACGCTCGGCCTCGGCAAGGTCGCCTTCGCCGTCTACGCGGACGGGGAGCGGCTGTGGCGGTCCGGGACGGTCGAGGGCGGCCAGGCCGCCGTGCCCGTCCATGTGAACCTCGCCGGGCACCGGACCGTGCGTCTGGTGGTCGAACCGGGGACCGGCCTCGACTCGGTAGCGCTCGCCGACTGGGCCGAGTCGACGTTCACCTGCCGGTAGCGGTGCCCATGGGCGTCCTGCTCAGTTCGCGCAGGACGTCCTCCTCGGTGAGGGACGCACCGCGCGAGCGCTCGGCCGCGTAGCGCTGCGGGGTCAGCGCCGCGCGGGCGGCCGCGTCGATCTCCACGGCACGGGTGGCCTCCGGCTCCGGTCGCAGGCCACCGGCCCGCCAGTGGTCGGCGGCGGCGAACAGCCGTACCGCGCCCGCCAGATCGCCGAGCCGGGCCAGCAGGTCGGCGCCGACGTCCACCAGCGCCGACGTGATCGCCTCGGCGCACCGGGCCTCCATCGCCTCGCGCAGTCCCCCGGCCAGGATCGGCAGCCCCTGTCGTGGGCCGTGCTCCATCGCCGTGATCAGGGCATCGACCGCATGGAACCCCGCCATGAACTGCGGTGGCGGGGTGCCGCCCAGCGTCGCCGCGCGGGCGGTCTCGCAGAACACGCGCGCCTGGGCCAGGTCGCCCTCGTGCTGGGCCATGTGCGCCCGCAGCAGCGCCACGAACGCCTGCGACTCCGCCACCCCGTACCGGTCGGAGGCCTCGCTCGCCCGGTCCAGGGTGGCCCGAGCGTTCGCCCGGTCGCCGGAGCGGTAGGCGATCTCCGCGAGCCGCGCGATCAGGAACGGCGTCTCGGCGTACGCGCCGACCTCATGGGCCAGTCGCAGCGCCTCCTCGTACTCGGTCTCGGCCTCCGTGAACAGGCCGCGCGCCATGGCCGCCTCACCGGCCGCGCTGCACACCTGTGCCCGCATCCAGCGGTCCCCGACCCGCCGGCTGAGGATCCGCAGCTCCGCCAGGTCCTCGTCGACGCCCCGCAGGTTGCCGGGCGAGTCGACCATGACGTGGGTGCGGTACATCAGGGTGACGCCGATCTCCCAGTCGCCGCCATACACACGGCAGTTGGCGACCACGGCGTCCATGTCGGGGCCGACGTCCGCCGAATTGCCCAGGAACCAGGCGGTCAGCGGCCAGATGAGGCCCGGCAGCCGGGCGGCCCGGGGACCACCCGCCTCGAAGGCGGCCCGGACCAGCGCGATGTACTTCGGCGACCGCTCGTCCGTCACCAGGCCGCCGGCCGACGGGGACTCGGAGGCCAGGAGCAGGTCGAACAGCCGCAGGTCCATGCGCAGTTCGTACAGCGGGTGTCCGGTGTCGGCGTCCGGAGCGGCCAGCAGCGCGCCCACCGGGTCCGCCGCGTCGGCCAACGCGCGCAGTTCCTCCGGGCCGGCGCCGTCCGGCAGGGCGTCCCGGGCGACGCCCAGGCGCAGTACCGCGCCCATCCAGGTCACGGCCTCCAGGCGGTAGTTCCGCAGCCACCAGAACCAGCTGACGGCGAGGACGATCCGGCCGGCCAGCGCCTCGTCGCCCGCGCACACCGCGCGGTCGAGGGCGGCGCGGATGTTGTCGAGGTCGGTCTCCAGGCGGCGGATCCACGGAAGCTGCTCCCCGGACCGCAGCTTCGGCGCCGCCTCCTCCACCAGCGCCCGCACCCAGGCGCCGTGCCGGCGCTCGGCCGCCGCGCGCAGCCCCGGGACCTCGGCGGCCCGCTCGACGGCGTACTCGTGGATGGTCTCCAGCATGCGGTAGCGCATATCGCCGGTGCCGTCCGGGCCGTCCGGGGTGGCGACGACCAGGGACTTGTCGACGAGCGCGCCGACGAGGTCGGCGACGGGGCCGGTGCACACGGCCTCGGCCGCCGTGAGGTCCCAGCCGCCGGCGAAGACGGACACCTCGCGCAGGACGGTGCGCTCCCCCTCGTCGAGCAGGTCCCAGGACCAGTCGACGACCGCGCGCAGGGTCTGCTGGCGGGGCAGGAGGGTGCGGCTGCCGGAGGTGAGCAGACGGAAGCGGTCGTCGAGCCGGTCGGCGATCTGCCGGGGCGTCAGCAGCCGCAGCCGGGCCGCCGCGAGCTCGATGGCGAGCGGCAGTCCGTCCAGGCGGCGGCAGATCTCGTCGACGGCCGTCCGGTCGCCCGGCGCACCACGGGCGTCGGGCCGGACGGTGGCGGCGCGCTCCTCGAAGAGCCGGTGCGCCTGCTCGAGGGCGAGGGGCTCGACCGGGCGCACCGACTCACCGGGGACGCCGAGGGGTTCACGGCTGGTGGCGAGGATCGTGAGCCCCGGGCAGCGGGTGAGCAGGGTTTCCGCGAGGGCGGCCGCCGCTTCGATGACATGTTCGCAGTTGTCAAGGATCAGGAGTTGGCTGCGCCGCGCGCAGTACTCGACGAGCAGGGCCGTGGGGTCGGCCTGCGGGGTAGCCAGCTCGTTGGTCATGAGCACGGTCTCGCGCAGACCGAGCGCGCTGACCACCGCGCCTGGTACCGCCTCCGGCCGGTCGAGCGGGGCGAGCTCGACGAGCCATGCCTGCGGGAGCCCGGCGGCGGCCTCCTCGGCGAGACGGGTCTTTCCGGAGCCGCCTGGTCCGGTGAGGGTGACGAGGCGGGCCTTGTGCAATTCGGAACGAACCGCGTCGAGTTCGGGTTCCCGGCCCACGAAAGAGGTAAGCCGTGGACGCAGGTTGCCGGTGCGGGGCGGGGGTGCGCCCGGCGGGGTCGGTTCCTGTCTCAGCAACGACGCGTGCAGGGCCTGGAGTTCCGGCCCGGGGTCGGTGCCGAGGCCGTCGGCGAGGGTGCGGCGGGCGGTCTCGTACGCGGCGAGGGCGTCCGCCGGGCGGCCGGTGTCACGCAGGGCGCGGATGAGGAGGGCGTGCAGCGGTTCGTCGTACGGGTGCGCCGTGGTCAGCGCGGTCAGCTCCGGTACGGCGTCGCAGGCGCGGCCGAGGCGGAGGGCGGCGTCGGCGCGGGCGCGGGTGGCCTCCAGCCGGAGCGCCTCGGGGCGGGCGGCGGCCGCCGCCCGGTCGGGGAGGTCGGCGAGGGCGGGGCCACGCCACAGGGCGAGGGCCTCGGTGAGGACGCGGTGCGCGGTCGCCGGGTCGGCGGCGGCGAGGGCGGCCGTGCCTTCGCGTACCTGACGTTCGAAGACGTGCAGGTCGATGTCGTCCTCGGCGGCGGTCAGGCGGTAGCCGCCGGGGGTGGAGGCGACGGTGTCCTTGCCGAGGGCACGGCGGAGCCGGCCGACGAGGGCCTGGAGGGCGGCCGGGGCGTCCTGCGGCGGGTCGTCGTCCGCCGCCCAGACCTCCTGGATGAGGGTTTCGGGGGTGAGGGTGCGGTGGGGGTGGAGGGCGAGGACGGTGAGCAGCGCGCGGAGGCGGGGGCCGCCGATGGGTAGGGGGGTGCCCTGGTCGTCAGTCGCCTGGGTCACACCCAGAATCCGGTACCGCACCGGGTCATTGTCGCCGGGTCGGGGGGATGGGGCACGGGGGTTTCGGAGGCCGAACGCCGGACCGTTGGCCGGCCGGCCTGGGGTGGGGCTGGAGCCGTTGGCTGGGGGGGGTGCCCGGGGTGGGGGCTGTGGGCGGCAGCCCCCGACAGCAGCAGGCCGCCCCGACGTGTCACGCCCCTGACGCCAACGCCCCCCGCATCGGCCGGATCCCCGCAGGGACCGCACGGGCGCGTGCCGGTGTCCCCGTCCAGCACGTGCCCCGGCGGGACAGCAGGCGGCGGAGCCACAGTTCCAGGGAGACCAGGTCGGCCAGACCGTCCAGCGGCAACGGCTCGCCCGAGGCCGCCGCGCGGAGCGCCTTGCGGACCACCCTCGCCTCCACCAGGCCCGCCTGCGCCAGCAACGGCGTCGAGAAGAGGGCGATCAGGTCGTCGGCCGCCACGCGCAGGCCCGTGCGGGTGGCGGCAGCGGAGGAGGCGTGGGAGGGGGCGCCCCAGCCCGGCGGGAGGTCGGCGACGCCGGCGCCCTCCAGGACCGTGCGGAGGATGGCGGCGCGGGCCCCCGGCCGCACCCGCAGCGCCTCGGGGAGATCGCGGCAGGCGCGGACCACCTGGTTGTCGAGGAAGGGGGCGTGCAGGCGCTGGGAGCGGATCTCGGCGGCCTGCTCCAGGATGCGGATGTCGGCCGCGTGGCGGGCGAGGACGGCACGCGCGCGGTAGTCGCCGGGACGCTGCCCGGGGCCGACGCCGGAGCGGTTCGCCGCCCCCTGGAGCAGAACCGATACTTCAGCCAGCGCCTCCCCCGTCAGCCAGCGCGCCGCCGGGCCGGGTCTCGCCCAGGTGAGTGCCGCGAGGGACGCGCCCACCGCGCCTCCCGGGTCGTCGAAGCGGCGCCGCAGCAGGCGCTCGGCGAGGGACTCGACGCCCGCGCGGTACGGCGTACGTGCCAGTCGGCGCGCCGCGCTGTACACGCGCGCGGACACCATCACCGAGCCGTCGGCCTTGGCGAGCGCGGCGACCGGGCGGACCAGGTGCCGGCGCTTGCGGTCCATCAGCAGGTCGGCGAGGCGCGCGGGGTGCGCGTCCAGGACCTGGCGGGCGCCGTAGCCGGTGAAGTGGTCGGCGCTGCCGGCGGCGAGGCGGGCGCGGTGTCTGGCGGCGTACACGAGGGACGGCGCCGGTTCGTCGGTCAGAGGGCCCTCCAGGTCGGCGTACGGGAGCATGTCCTCGCCGCCGGTCACCACCACGTGGTGCAGCCGTGGGTTGGCCGCCAGGTTTCCCGCGCGTTCGAGTTCCGCCTCGCGGCCGCCGACGGCGAGGTCGTTGAAGGTGACCGCGAGGAGGCGCTCGCCGGCACCCGTGCCGTGGCCCAGGACCGTGCCGGGCATGCCGGGCAGACCGGCGGCCAGCAGGGCGAGGGTGCCGGAGGCCGGGCCGCCGGACAGGTCGGCGCCGATGCCCGGCACCGGCATCCCGCGCGCCGCGCGCCGCTCGGCGGGGCCCATACCGGGTACCGGGCCGGGGTCGATGTCCGGGACGTGCCGGGGCGCCGACAGCCGCGCGCGTACGGCTTCTACGAGCGCGTCCCGTACGGCGTCCACCGCACGCTCGGGGTCGGCGGAGGGGGCCGCGACCGCGAGCGAGGCGACCTGCTCGTACCCGGCGACCTCGCGCGCCCCGGTGCGCAGGATCAGCGCATGCCCCGGCGGAATGCGCCGTACGCCCTCGTACGGGGTCGAGTCGTGCACCGCGGCCGGTACGTCGGGGGCGGCCAGAAGCGCGGCGAGGTGGCCGTAGTCGAGGTTGGCCTCGATCAGGTCGGCGAGCGGCAGCGCGGCCGTGGCGTAGGCCGTACCGCCTGACCAAGGCGTGTGGAAGACCGGGCGGGCGCCCGCGAGGTCGCCGCAGACGGTGATCCGGCGGCCGACCTGGACGACGGCGGTGTAGCTGCCCGGCCAGGCGGTCAGATGCCGGAGTGCGCCCCCGCGCGCCGTGAAGAGGCCCAGGCGCAGCTCCTCGTCGGTGGCGCCGCAGGTGCCGAGGACGGCGATGCGGTTCTGGGCGTCCGCCTTGATGACGCGCACCTCGTCTGGGCGCCAGTCGCCGACCGCCCAGAGCGGGTCCGGGTCGCCCCACAGCAGCTGGGAACCGACGGGGTGGACGGTCTCGCCGTCGTATCCCAGGGCGCCGGCGGAGCCGAGCGTGGCGGCACCGGAGGCGGTGCTGCTCCATCCCACCAACCACCGCATCGACGCCTCCACAGGCTGTGGACAACCATGCACGGTACGAACTGGAACCCCATGCTGCCATGAAGGACGCGCTCCGGAGGGGCGGTGGGGCCGCCTTTGATCCTCGGAAGATTTCCCGGAGTTGCCGCAGGACCGGCCACGCGCGCGTGCCAGGCAAGTGCCACGGACGAGACGCGGAAGAAGCGAACCGCCGTACGGCACAAGGCGACTGCGACGCGAATGCGCCCCCTGTACGCTCCCCCAGAACGCCCTTCGCGCCCTCAATTCCCGTGGTAGGAGCGTTGATCGCCCACAGAAGGAGGGGTCGATTTTCGGCCAATTCGGCGAGGTCGGCGCGGCGGTGCGCACGCTCCGTACATGCTTTGCGCACCGCACGCGCGCGTACTCGAACGCGCACAGTCCGGGAGGCGGGCATCGCCTCCCGGACCGGTCCGCCACCCGCGGGGATTGAGGTGGCGGTGCCCCCCAGCCCACTGGATCCAGTACAGCGGGCCGACCCACGCAGGGACCATGGAACCGCTCCCCCGATGGCCGGAGAAGAGCGCACGGACAGGCGCACGGCCACACGGCGGGGGCACGACGCGACAGGCCGTGCACGGTGCGTATATGGGCCGCACTCGCGTACGGACCACAATCCCGCCAACCGGAACAATGCCCCTTAACGCTTGGGATGCGGCGAACTACGCTGGGTTTACGAATGCCGCGTGGTTATGCCAGCGCGGCAGCCGTCTGTGTCGAGGGGTGGCGCATGTCCAGGGAGCAACGCGGGCCGAACGAAAAACTCGGCACCGTTCTCGCCCTCGCGGGAATCAGCAACGCAGGACTCGCGCGTCGCGTCAACGATCTTGGCGCTCAACGCGGGTTGACTCTTCGCTACGACAAGACGTCGGTGGCGCGCTGGGTGTCGAAGGGCATGGTGCCGCAGGGCGCCGCGCCGCATCTCATCGCGGCCGCGATCGGCCAGAAGCTCGGCCGCCCGGTGCCGCTCCACGAGATCGGCCTGGCGGACGCGGATCCCGCGCCCGAAGTGGGCCTCGCCTTTCCCAGGGACGTAGGACAGGCGGTGCGCTCGGCCACCGAGCTGTACCGGCTCGACCTCGCCGGCCGCCGGGCCGGCTCCGGCGGCATCTGGCAGTCGCTGGCCGGATCGTTCGCAGTGAGCGCGTACGCAACGCCCGCCTCGCGATGGCTGATAACCCCCGCCGACAGTTCGGTCGCGCGCGAGTCGAACACCGCCGAGGCCTCCGGCGCACCGCTCAAAGTCGGCCACAGCGATGTGCAGAAGCTGCGGGAGGCCGCCGAGGACGCCCGGCGCTGGGACTCCAAGTACGGGGGCGGCGACTGGCGTTCGTCGATGGTGCCGGAGTGTTTACGGGTGGAGGCGGCACCGCTGCTGCTCGGCGCGTACTCCGACGAGGTCGGGCGGGCGCTGTTCGGGGCGAGCGCCGAACTGACCCGGCTCGCCGGGTGGATGGCCTTCGACACCGGCCAGCAGGAGGCCGCGCAGCGGTACTACATCCAGGCGCTGCGGCTCGCCCGCGCGGCCGCCGACGTGCCGCTCGGCGGATATGTCCTCGCATCGATGTCGTTGCAGGCGACGTACCGCGGGTTCGGCGACGAGGGCGTCGACCTCGCGCAGGCGGCCGTCGAGCGCAACCGGGGGCTGGCCACCGCGCGGACCATGAGCTTCTTCCGGCTGGTCGAGGCACGGGCACACGCGCGTGCGGGTGACGCGCAGGCGGCGGGGGCCGCGCTGAAGGCCGCGGAGGGGTGGCTGGAGCGGGCGCGGGAGGGGGACAACGATCCCTCCTGGCTCGGTTTCTACGGATACGAACGGTTCGCCGCCGATGCCGCCGAGTGCTACCGGGACCTGAAAGCGCCGCGCCAGGTGCGGCGGTTCACGGAGCAGGCGCTGTCGAAGCCGACGGAGGAGTTCGTGCGGTCGCACGGGCTGCGGCTGGTCGTCTCCGCTGTCGCCGAACTGGAGTCCGGAAACCTCGACGCGGCGTGCGAGCAGGGGGTGCGGGCCGTGGAGGTCGCCGGGCGGATCTCGTCGGCGCGGACGACCGAGTACGTGAAGGACCTGCTGCACCGGCTGGAGCCGTACGGGGACGAGCCGAGGGTGGTGGAGCTGCGGGAGCGGGCGCGTCCGCTGCTGATGGCGCCGGCGTGAGAGGCGCTGAGCGTCCGCCGAGGTCATGTCGTAGGGCGTGAGCGGGTGCGTGGGGGCTGGTCGCGCGGTTCCTCCCGCAGGCTTCGGCCGGGGGTACCCCCAGCACCCCTTTGGGGCGCGCTGCACGCACCCGCGTTTGAAGTGGCTGTCAGTGGCGCAGTGCACTATCGAGCGTGGGAGGTGGTGCAGGTGTCTGCCGGGGTTGCTCATGACTGTGATGTGCTCGTCGTCGGCGGGGGGATCGTCGGGCTGTCCACGGCGTATGCGATCAGCCGGGCCGCGCCCGGTACCCGGGTCACCGTGCTGGAGAAGGAAGCCGGGGCCGCACGGCATCAGACCGGGCGGAACAGCGGGGTCATCCACAGCGGGATCTACTACCGGCCCGGGTCGCTGAAGGCGCGGTACGCCGTCAAGGGTGCCGCCGAGATGGTCAAGTTCTGTGCGGAGTACGGCGTCGCGCACGCCGTCACCGGGAAGCTGATCGTCGCCACCGAGCGGGCCGAGCTGCCCCGGCTGCACGCGCTCGTGCAGCGCGGCCGGGAGAACGGGATACCCGTGCGGGAGCTGGGGGCCGCCCAGATCGCGGAGTACGAGCCCGAGGTGCGGGGGCTCGCCGCCATACACGTCGGGACGACCGGGGTGTGCGACTTCGTGGGAGTCGCCCGGCAGCTCGGAGAGGCCTCGGGGGCGGAGATCCGCTACGGGGCCAGGGTCGAGCGCATCGACCGGCGACCGGAGCGGGGCGTGGCCGTACTCACCGCGCGCGGAGACGTCGTACGCGGGCGGGTGCTGGTGAACTGCGCCGGGCTGTACTGCGACGAGATCGCCCGGCTGGCCGGGGACGAGCCGGGGATGCGGATCGTGCCGTTCCGCGGGGAGTACTACGAGCTGGCGCGGCGGGAGCTGGTGCGGGGGCTGGTGTACCCGGTGCCGGATCCGGCGTTCCCGTTCCTCGGGGTGCATCTCACCCGCGGTATCGACGGAGGCGTGCACATCGGGCCCAACGCGGTGCCGGCGCTGGCCCGGGAGGGGTACGGGTGGGGAGTCGTACGGCCCCGGGAGGTCGCGGGGACGCTGGCCTGGCCGGGGGCGTGGGCGCTGGCACGGCGGCACTGGCGGTACGGGGGCGGGGAGCTGCGGCGGTCGGTGTCGAAGCGGGCGTTCACGGCGGCCGTACGACGGCTGCTGCCGGCCGTGACGGAAGCGGACCTGGTGCCGGCGGCGGCCGGGGTGCGGGCGCAGGCCGTGCTGCGGGACGGCTCGCTGGTCGACGACTTCCTGATCAAGGAGGGCGCACGGACCGTGCATGTGCTGAACGCGCCCTCGCCGGCGGCGACGGCCTCGCTGCCGATCGGGCGGGAGGTGGCACGCCGGGCACTGGAGATGCTGGGCTCGGTGTGACCCGGGCTCGACCTCGCCGCCCCGTCCCGCGCGGGCCGTAAAATCGACTCCACTGTGTCTGACTCGCTCAATGCCCCAGAGACCCCCAGGCCCGCCGAGACCGTCCCCGGCATGGGCTCCCCGCATGCTCCCGGTGTGTCCGTCCGGCACAGCCGGGCCAAGGGAGAGCCGCGGTTCCCGGACGGGCCCAGCGCCGATCCGGCCGGATCGCACTTCGAGCGGCGGATCCGCAGCTTCCAGCCACGGCGGAGCCGGGTCACCGCCGGGCAGGCGGACGCCTTGCAGCGGCTGTGGCCCAAGTGGGGGCTGGACATCGACGGGCAGCACGTCATCGATCTCGGTGAGCTGTTCGGCAACGGCAACCCCGTCGTCCTGGAGATCGGGTTCGGGATGGGTGAGGCGACCGCGCAGATGGCCGCCGAAGACCCGGACACCAACATCCTCGCCGTCGACGTGCACACGCCGGGGCAGGGGAACCTGCTCAACCTCGCCGAGCAGAACGGGCTGTCCCACATCCGCGTCGGCAACGGGGACGCGATCATCCTGCTCCGGGAGATGCTCACGCCCGACTCGCTCGACGGGCTACGGGTGTACTTCCCGGACCCCTGGCCCAAGAAGCGGCACCACAAGCGGCGGCTGATCCAGCCCGAGTTCCTCGACCTCGCCGCGACCCGGCTCAAACCGGGGGCGATCGTGCACTGTGCGACGGACTGGGAGCCGTACGCCGAGCAGATGCTCGAAGTGCTCGACGCGCACCCGGCGTTCGAGAACACCCAGGCCGAAGGCGGTTTCGCGGCACGTCCCGGATACCGGCCGCTGACCCGTTTCGAGGGGCAGGGGCTGGACAAGGGACATGTGGTGAACGATCTGCTCTTCCGTCGCGTACAGCATCCGGTGCAGCAGGGCGATCAGCACCGACTGGAGTCACCTCGTTAGGGTCGATGCCGTGGCCACCTTCCCGCCGCCGTATCCGTCGTATCCCCCGGACCCCACCGGTGCCGGGCTGCGGCATCCCCGCTGGTGGCAGCGGCGCTGGGTGCGGTACGGGGCGCTGAGCACGCTGCTCGCCCTCTCCGGCCTGGTCATCCTCGCGCTGGTGCGGGAGCAGACGGGCACGGAGGGATTTCTCGTCGGGCTCGGGCTCGCGGTGCTTCCCGTGCCCCTGCTCATAGCCGCGTTCCGCTGGCTCGACCGGGTCCAGCCCGGGCCCTGGCGGAACCTGCTGTTCGCGTTCGCGTGGGGGGCGTGTGCGGCCGCGCTGATAGCGATCGTCGCCAACAGCTTCGCGACGCGGTGGATAGCGACGGCGACGGCGGATCCGAGCAGCGCGGACACGCTCGGGGCGACCGTGATAGCGCCGGTCGTCGAGGAGTCCGCCAAGGCCGCGGCCGTGCTCCTGGTCTTCCTGTTCCGCAGGCGGGACTTCACCGGGATCGTCGACGGGATGGTGATAGCCGGGGTCACCGCCACCGGGTTCGCGTTCACCGAGAACATCCTCTACCTGGGTACGGCCTTCGGGACCGACCAGCTGAGCGGCGACACCGGCATCGCCTCCGTCACCGCCGCCACGTTCTTCGTGCGCATCGTCATGTCCCCCTTCGCGCACCCCCTGTTCACCGTCCTCACCGGCATCGGGTTCGGTATCGCCGCGTTCTCCGGGGAACGGCAGCGGGTGCGGCGCGTGCTCGTACCGCTCGCCGGACTGCTGCTCGCGATGAGCATGCACGCGTTCTGGAACGGGTCGTCGACCTTCGGGCAGTACGGGTTCTTCGCCGTGTACGGCACGTTCATGGTGCCGGTGTTCGGGCTGCTGACCTGGCTGGCGATCTGGACGCGGCAGCGGGAGCTGCGGACCGTGCGGGAGGAGTTGCCGGCGTATGTGTACGCCGGGTGGCTGGGGGCGGCCGAGCCGTTCGTCCTGGGATCGATGCGGGCGCGGCAGATGGCCCGGGAGTACGCCGCGTACCACTTCGGCAAGCCGGCCGGGCGGGCGGTCGCCGAGTACGAGGCGTACGCGACGACGCTCGCCCTGCTGCGGAGCCGGGGGCAGCGGGGGCGGGCGGGCGCGGACTTCGTGGTGCGGGAACGGCACCTGCTGACGGAGCTGCGGAGCCGACGTGAGCTGGTCCGCCCCGCCCTCGACTACGCGGCCCGCACCGCCGCCCCGACCGGCTGGCCGGGCTACCCGCCACCGGCCTACGGGCCACCCGGGTGGTACGGGGCGGCGGTGCCGTATCCGTCCTACAACCCGTACAAGGGCTAGGGGGACGGTGAGCGTCAGGCGGAAGCCGCCGTGAGCCGTGTCAGTTCCTGCTCCGTCAGCTCCAGGTCCGCCACCCCCAGCAGGGCGGGGAGCTGGTCCAGGGCGCGGGCCGAGGCGATGGGGGCCGTGACGGTGGGCTGGGCTGCCAGCCAGGCCAGGGCGACCGTGGGGATCGGGGCGGAGTGGGCCTCGGCGATCTCGTCCAGGGCGGTCAGGACCTGCCGGCCCCGCTCGGTCTCCAGGTACTGGGCCGCGCGGCCCGCGCGGGGGCTGTCGACCGTCGTACCGGGGCGGTACTTGCCGGTGAGGAAGCCGGCGGCCAGGGCGAAGTACGGGACCGCCGCGAGGCCGGCGCGGGAGGCCAGGTCCTGGAGGGGACCCTCGTAGGTGTCGCGGGAGACCAGGTTGTAGTGGGGCTGGAGGGCGACGTACCGGGCGAGGCCCTCGCGGTCGGAGAAGTCCAGGGACTCCTGGAGCCGCTCGGCGGTGATGTTGGACGCGGCGATGTGCCGGACCTTGCCCGCCCGCACCAGTTCGTCCAGGGCGCCGATGATCTCCTCGACCAGGATCTCGGGCTGGTCGAAGTGGGTGTAGTACAAGTCGATGTAGTCGGTGTCCAGGCGGCGCAGGGACGCGTCGGCGGCGGCCTTGATGTTGGCGCCCGACAGCCCCGGGTACTCGGGGTGCTGGCTCACCTTCGTCGCGATCACGATGTCCTCGCGATTGCCGCGTGCCTTGACCCACTTGCCGATGACGGTCTCGGACTCGCCGCCCTTGTGGCCCTCGATCCAGGCTGTGTACGCGTCGGCGGTGTCCACGAAGTTGCCGCCCGCGGCCGTGTACGCGTCGAGGACGGCGAAGGAGGCGGCCTCGTCGGCGGTCCAGCCGAAGACGTTGCCGCCCAGGCAGAGCGGAAAGACCTCCAGGTCGGAGGCGCCGAGCTTACGGAGCGAGCGGGAAGCGGAAGAAGCAGTCATGCCTCAGTCCAACACCGGATGCCGGTGTGCCCATCCCGACGCGATGCGAAGTTCTCGTAAAAGCGGAATGCACCGGGGTGGAGCGGGTACACCGAACCGGCAGCCCTGACGTCGGGGGGTTGTCGTCAGGGCCGCCGGGGATCAGTGGGGTCCGTCAGGGGTTGAGGCCCTTGCCGCGCAGCCAGGTCATCGGGTCGATGCCGGTGGCCTGACCGCCGGGGTGGACCTCCAGGTGGAGGTGCGGGCCGGTGACGTTGCCGGTGGCGCCGACGCGGCCGATGACGTCACCGGTGGCGACCTTCTGGCCGACCTTGACGCCGATGGAGGACTGGTGGCAGAACCACAGCTCGGTGCCGTCGTCGAGGGTGAGGATGGTGCGGTAGCCGTACGAGCCGGCCCAGCCGGCCTCCGTGACGGTGCCGCTGTGGACGGCCTTGATCAGCGTGCCGGTGGGGGCGGCGAAGTCGAGGCCGGTGTGGTAGCCGGAGGCCCACATGGAGCCGGCCTGCCCGAAGGTGCCGGTGATCGTGTAGGAGACGACCGGCAGCGTGTACTGCTTGGCCAGCGCGGCGAGCCGCTTCTGTTCGGCCTGCGCCTTCTCGGCGGCCTGCGCCTGCTCCTTGGCGTCGGCGGCCTTTGCGGCCGCCGCCTGCTCCGCCTTGGCCTCCGCGTCGGAGACCGCCTTGTCGGCGGCGGCCACGGCCTTGGCGGTGGCCTTGACGTCGAGCTGGGTCTGCTGCTGCTCGGCCTGGGCGATGATCCGGCTGCGCAGCGCCTCACCGGCGTCGGCCGAGGAGGCGGAGGAGTCCGCGTCGGTGGCGGTCGTCGTCGTGGTGACGCTGCTGAGCGCGGTCTGGGTGGCGTGGTGGCCACCGCCCTCGCCGAGCAGGGAGTCGACGGAGGACGGCAGGTCGGGCAGCGAGATGGAGACCGGCGGCTTGCCCGTGTGGGCGCTGGCCATGCCGCCCGCGCCGACGGCGGCGATGACGCCGACGCCGAGGACCGTGGAGCTGCGGGCGAGCCCGCCACCGCGCTGCTTGGCGACCCGGTGCCGGCCGCGTACCGGGGCGAGGGACTCCTCGGTGGGGTTCCACTCCTCCCAGGGGCCCTCGTCGGTGCGGTAACCGCCGTAGCCGAAGGTCTCGGGTTGAGGCTGGCTGGGCACGAACGGGGCTGTCGGAGCAGGCCGGTTGGACGCCACGCGGGCGCACTCCTTTCCTTCCGCTGCCTACCGGGTTAGCTGACGGGTTCGGAGCGGGAAGGTCTCCTACGCGCGTATACCGACCGTTTCGTACCCGGCGGTAGCCTTGCGATTCACCCCAAGGTGGTGGTTCCCCGGTTCCCTTGCGGGATTCGGCGCGTGCGCACGGAGCCGTCGCGGGTGACGGCTGGGACGACCGCGCTGCGTTATCGAACGTTAATAGACCCGGTAGTCAGATTCCAAGCTGTTCGCCTTGATCATTAAGCTTTCAAAGCATGGACTTACCTGCCAGGAACGGTCAAAAGCGGTCGACTTGCCCCTGGGCCCTGTTCGGCTCAGGAGTCACACGCGTTTTGATGGTGACTCAGCTGTCATGCGGAGGGCGGTCGTCCGCGCACCGAGGGTGACCATCCGCGGAGCGGCCGCGTGATCGCGCTCAGGGCCGTCGAACGGCGAGCAGCGCCATGTCGTCCGTCATGCCGCCGCCGGTGTGCCGGCGCACCTCGGCCGCGAGCCGGGCCAGCAGCGCGCCGGGGGCGGTGACGACACGGCCGGCCAGCCGCCGCTCGGGGTCGTAGAACCGGCCGTGCGCGTCCCGCGCCTCGGAGAGGCCGTCGGTGTGCAGCAGCAGCGTGGCCCCGCTCGGGAACACGTGCTCGGCGGCCCGGTCCGGCCAGGCCCCCAACTCGCCCATCCCGAGCGGCAGCGCGGCCTCGGGCACCCGTACCGCATACACCTTGCCGTCGCCGTGCAGCAGCAGAGGCGGCGGATGGCCGCGGTTGACGACCCGGACCGTGCCGTCACCGTGCGGGAGTTCGGCGAGTACGGCGGTGGTGAACCCCTCGAACGCGTCGAGGCCGCCGCGCCGGACGCCCTCGCGGGCCAGCGCCCGCTCCAGCCGCCCCGCCACCGCCTCCAGGGTGGCCTCCTGCTCGGCGGCCTCCCGGAACGCGCCGATGACCACGGCGACGGCGGCGACCGCGCCCATGCCCTTGCCGCGGACGTCGCCGACGACCAGCCGGACGCCGTACGGGGTGTCCTGGACGGCGTACAGGTCGCCGCCGATGAAGGTGCCCTCCTGGGCCGCCTCGTAGCGGGCCGCGATCTCGAAGCCGCCGATCCGCTCGGCGGGCTCGGGCAGGACCGCCCGCTGAGCTGCCTCGGCGATCTCGCGGGCGGAGGCCAGGCGCTGGTCACCGAGGCGCACGACCCGGTTGATGCCGGCGGCCAGGGCGGCGACGGTGACCACGGTGAGGACCTCGGTGACCGTGTCGATGTCCGGACCGAAGCCGAAGCGGACGTGCACGGCGTAGGCGGCGAGGAAGGACGCGAGGCCGGTCAGGACGGTGGTGCGCAGCGAGGAGAGGGGCGCGGCGATCAGCGGGGCGACCGTGAAGAACGGGACGGCCGTGAAGGCCTGCGGAGTGAGGACGTCGTAGCAGACGCCGGCGACGATCAGCAGGGCGGGCAGGAAGCGGGCCAGGGTGCGGACGGCTGCGGACCCGTCCTCCTGCGCCTCTCCAGGGCCCACGGTACGGCTCCCCATATGTCCCAGGTGTCCAATGCGTGTCCGTCCAGGTTTGCGGTTGCGAGCGACCGGCGGCGAGTGGTGTGGGCCGGGTGGATGAGCGCGGACGGATGTGATCAGGGACACGTGCCGGTACAGGACCCGGTATACGACTCAGGGCCGGAATCCGCGTTCTTGGATTCCGGCCCTGAGTCTTCAGTAGCGGGGACAGGATTTGAACCTGCGACCTCTGGGTTATGAGCCCAGCGAGCTACCGAGCTGCTCCACCCCGCGTCGTTGACACCAGCATACGCCATCCGAAGAGTGCGAGTCACACGGGTAAGAGAGGCCTGTAGGTTCCGGGTCCGCGTTAGCAGTGTCGGTCGATCTCCAGCAGTCGGCTGGCAATCTTCCGGGTCGCGTTAGGCGGCGCCCGTGGTCGGTGGTGGTCAGTCCCAGAAACTCCTCGGTCATCCGGCCTCTCGGTCCTGGGCGGTTTCCTACGGTCAGGGTGAGCCGTTCACGGTGTCCGAGGTGCGAGGCCGTGACCAACTTCGACCCTGACAACCTGATCGGTGAGGAAGACCGCTTCGCCGACTGGAGTCACACCATCGGGCGCGCCATCTTCCCCCTCGGTGAACTCGATGAGGGCAGATTTTTCCTCGGCATCGACGAGAACAGCGAGATCTACCTGGTCGAGACCTGGCTGGCTACGTTCGGCGATGCCCAGGACGCGCTGGAGAAGCTCATCCTGGGCATCGCCCCGGAGCGGATCGAGACTGCCGACTGAACAGCCCCAGCCGGACCGGGCTCCACTCCGACGATGCTTCCCGGCGGGCCACGCGATTGCTAAGGATCAGCCGATCGACACACTGCTAACGCGACGCGGAATCCGCAGTCTCAGCAGGACCTCCTGCCAACGAAGCGGCCGACCTACAAGGTCAGCCCAGCAGGTGCGCGTTGGGGGTCTTCGCCAGGTCCTCGTAGGCGCCCAGCACCAGCACCGCCACCCCCGCCTCCCGCAGCATCCCCGTCCCGTCGGCCGCCTCGACGAAGGTGTCCGGCTCGCGCCACGCCGTCACCACCCGCCGCACCCCGGCCCGGAGGATCAGCTCGGCGCAGGGGTGCGGCCGGGAGGCGCGGTGGGTGCAGGGTTCGAGGCTGGTGTAGACGGTGGCCGTGGCCAGCCGGGGGTCGGCCGGAGGGATCTTGGCCAGGGCCGCCTCCTCCGCGTGCACGACGGGGTCGCCGGCCTCCCGGGAGTGGCCGCGGGCCAGTTCCGTGCCGTCGGCCGCGACCACGACCGCGCCGACGCTGAACGCGGTCCGGGAGGGCGGGCAGTCCGCCGCCAACTCGCAGGCGAGCCGCAGCCAGTGCCGGTCCGCGGCGGACGCCACCGCACCCGCGCCGGGCGCGGTGGGCTCGTACCGCATCAGGACGACGTCCTCGATACGGCGGCTCTCCAGGAGCCGCAGCCGTCCGGCCTGGTACCCGCCCGGCCCGAACAGGCGCGGTGCCTTCGGGTCGCCGACGAAGAGCGGGGCCAGGACCAGCTGGAGTTCGTCGGCCAGGCCCTGCTGGAGGAGCTGGGTGTGGACGGTGCCGCCGCCCTCGACCATCAGCCGGCCTACCGCCCGCGCCCCGTGCAGGTCCGTCAGCAGCGCGGGCCAGTCGAGGTCGGCGCCCAGGGAGACGACGTCCGCGGCGATACCGAGGCCGCGGATCCGCGCCGCGCCCGCCTCCGTCGTGTACACGACCTTCTCGCCGCCGGTGTGCCAGAACTTCGCGTCCGGGTCGAGGTCACCGGTCGCGGTGACCGTGACCTTGAGCGGGTACTCGGGCCTGCCCGCGGCGACCCGGGCCGCGCGCCGCCCGGGGTCGTTGACCAGGAGCCGCGGGTTGTCCGCGCGGATGGTGCCGGCGCCGATCAGGATCGCGTCGACGGAGGCCCGTACCTCGTCGACGCGGTCGAAGTCGGCCGGGGACGAGAGCAGCAGCCGTTCCGGGCCGGTGTCGTCGAGGTAGCCGTCGAGGGAGACGGCGGCGGACAGCAGGACGTAGGGGTACGGCATCGGACGTGCTCACTCCCGAGGGCGACGGGCAGGCTTGGTTAAACTTTGAAACAAACCTACACTGGTTGCATGACGACTCGCTGGCTGACGCCGAAGGAGCAGAGCGCCTGGCGCGCCTACGTCTCGGCGACGCACCTCCTGGACGACGCGATGGACCGGCAGCTCCAGCAGGACGCCGGCATGCCGCATCTGTACTACGGCATCCTCGTGAGTCTCTCCGAGGCACCGGAGCACAAGCTGCGCATGACCGACCTCGCCGAGAAGTCGAAGATCACCCGGAGCCGGCTGACGTACGCGGTGACCCGGCTGGAGAAGGACGGGCTGATCCGGCGCGAGGACTGCCAGTGGGACAGGCGCAGCAGTTTCGCGCTGCTGACCGACGAGGGCCTCGCCGTGCTGGAGCGCGCCGCGCCGGGACATGTGGAGACGGTACGGGCGGCGGTGTTCGACCATCTCTCCGCCGAGCAGGTGACCCAGCTGGAGGAGATCAGCTCGGTGATCGCGCGGGCGCTGGAGGGTGACGCGACGACCCCGCGGCCGACCTCCGACGAGGTTCCCTGGCGGCGCCGGTCGTCGCCCTGTTCCGGTCCCTCGTAGGACCTCGGCCCGCCACGAGACCTCGTGGATATTCCCGCACAATCCTGTTGCTTCAAATTTAAAACATGGATAGGGTTCCAGCCGTGGATCTGCTTCAAATCTGAAGCAGAGGCCGCTGCCGTCCTCCACCCGGACACAGGAGAACCCGATGCCAGACTTCCCCGCCGCCACTCAGCGCGCCCGCGTCCGGGTTCCGCTGCGCTTCACCGACGGCTACAGCGTCAACGCCGAACTCGTCACCTTCCATGGCCTCACCGACGGCCAGGAACATGTGGCCGTCGTCCTCGGGGACCCCACCCCCGGCACGCTCCCGCTGGTCCGGCTGCACTCCGAGTGCCTGACCGGCGACGTCTTCGGCTCGGCCCGCTGCGACTGCGGACCCCAGCTGCGCGAGGCCGTCGAGCGCATCGCGGAACGCGGTGGCATCCTGCTCTACCTGCGCCAGGAGGGACGCGGCATCGGCCTCTACAACAAGCTCGACGCCTACGCTCTCCAGGACCAGGGCCTCGACACCTACGAGGCGAACGCCGCCCTCGGCCTCCCCGAGGACGGCCGCGACTACACCGCCGCCGCCCAGATGCTGACCGCTCTCGGCATCACCGAGCTGGACCTGCTCTCCAACAACCCCGACAAGGCCGAGCAGTTGCGCGGCCTCGGCGTCACCGTCCGCGACCGCGTCCCGACCGGTGTCTTCCGCACCGCGCACAACGTCCGCTACCTGCGCGCGAAGGTCCTGCACACCCAGCACACGCTCCCGCTTGGCGAGCTGACGGAACTCAACGCGGGCTGAGAAACCGGACCTCGTCCGGTCCCCGGCCGCCGATGACGTCGACGCGGTGGACTTCGAGTGCGGCACGGCCTCGTGCCCGGCGGCGGTCAGGTTCTTGACGACCTGTGATCCGATCAGCCCGGTACCGCCGATGACCGCGATCTTCATGGCATGCCTGTCGCAGGGGTTGTCCATCGAAATACGGCATCTGAAGGGATACGGGGGCGGGGCAGGAAACGGTCCCCCGCGTCGGCCGCGGAGAGGCGGTGCCGGAGGCAGACGAAGGGGGGCGTCCTCACGAGGATGCCCCCTTGGTGTCAGCACCCTTTACGGGATTTCCGGGAGCCAAGTCCAGTCGCCAGGGACCGTGCTCAGGGCAACCAGAAAAACGCGATCGTCCAGGGCAACCAGAGAAAACTGTGCAGACAACTGCGGCCACCACCCTGGCGTCAGACCCCGCCAAGCAGTTGATGCATAAATAGCTGAAGGCCAAATGACTCTGCATTTGCGCACCTTCAGGGGCCTATTAGAATGGGCCATATGAGTGAGACAGCCACGAAATACTACACGGTCAAGAAGGGCGACAACCTGAACAAGATTGCCGCCATGTACGGTCTGACGCTGAACCAAATCCTGGCGTGGAATCCGGAGATCACCAATCCGAACGTGATTCAGATTGGGCAGCGGGTCCGCGTCTCCGCACCGGAGACGTCCGGCGAGTACCAGCCGTTCCCGGGTGCAGACTTCTTCGCGCCGGACACGGCCAGCCCGATCATCGAGGCCATGGGCCAACGCCTCATCGAGGAGAACTGCTCGGCCTACCCAGGCGGCCCCGACTATCAGTGGAGCGACGCCGACCGGGCCTCCTACGTCAAGTGGCAGCACAAGCTGGGATTCTCGGGCAAGGACGCGGACGGCATTCCGGGCAGGAATTCCTGGGACAGGCTCCACGTACCCGCCGTTTGGACCGACTGATCACCCTTCGGCCTCCTCGTCGGCTGAGCGGGACCTTGCCGATCCGGCACGGGGCGCAGGCCCTGCTGCGGGGATGACGGTTGTGCGGCCGGCGGCGGCCGGAGGATCCAGGGGACCACGGACCGACTCCAGGACCTTTTGGCCCTGCCGGTCGACCCATTTGGTGAAGAGTTCCTGGGAGTATCCGAAGATAACGGCCCAGGCAATGATCTGGGCCGAGGAATCCAGCGCGGTGAGCCCGGGCACGAAGCCGCCGCGCATGAGGAGAAGACCGAGCACGGCGGTGAGGGCACCCGCGGGGATCTTCAAGGCCGCGAGGGCGACCGGCACCGGATAGCTGGTCGACGTACCCCTGATCTTCCGCAGCGCTGACGCCGCCGCGACTCCGGCGGCGACCAGACCGACGATCTCCACCACGAGGTAGTCGCCCCATGACGTGACGGCGGCGAAGTTCTGGTCGAGTTCGGTGGAGTCGAGAGAGCCCTGACTGCCCGTGGGACAGACGATCACATAAGGAACCTTCGAATCCGTGGCGGGCTCAGCACTCTGCCGTGAGGGGTTGAAGCACAACGGAACGGAGTCCGGGAAGAAAGCGGTCAGCACTGCCACCGCCGCCGCCAGGACGAACAGAAAGGCGGCCACCCCACAGACGATGCGCACGAAACTGCCCGCACGGAGCTTCTCACGCAAGGTCAGGCTGTACGCGACGTCCACGGCTTCCAGGACGACGACCAGATCCGTCTCGTCGACGGTTCGCCGGCGGCCGTACTTCTCCATCACGACTTCCGTGGCGACCCTGCGTGGGTCGTCGCGGGCCAGGTGCTCTCTGACCACGGCGAGGAGTCCCGGAAGATAGGGAGCCACCTCGTCGGGGGACGAGAGGAACGACTTCAACCAGAGCAGGCGTGCGGTGTTCAAGTGAACCTGTGCCGTGGTGACATGAGACCCGAACGGCGCCCGGCGGTGCTCGTCGAAGGTCAGGGTCTTCTCCGCGCAGTCGATCTCCTCGTCGGCCGCACCCAGCATCGCCTGGCCGTCCGGCCTGCCGGAAGCCTGCACCGCGCGCCGACGCTCGCTGACCAAGGCCCGGAGTTTGCAGACCGTGGCACGGGCGTCCTCACCGAGTTCCCAGGAGCGCCGCTCGCGGTACCACTCCGGATATCGCCCCGGCACCCTTCCGCGAATCCACCGACCAAGACCCATGGGCCCATGGTCCGCATCCAGCCACCTGCCGACGGCGATTGCCCCGAACGGTGGTGCGTCGCCCTGGTTACCGGAGGGCAGAACTGATGCGTGCTCAGCCCGGCAGCCCAACCTGCTCTTCCCCCACGCTGTGCAGGCCATGTGGATCAAGCACTGCCACACCCACCGCCATCCGCCCCTGCTCGACGAGCTGCGCCGGGCTGTGCTCCTCGCAGGAGAGGAATATCCGAAGCCCGCCATCGTGCCTCCTGAACCGCGTCCGTCTGGGGGAGTTGCCGAGTAACCGGCGGCTGCCGAGTTGTGCGTGGTGTCGCCGCCAGGAGGATGGGTACCGAGGACGAGGGCCTTCGCGGGCACGAAGGTCCAGGCCACAGCGAAGTCACGGAGGTGTCCATGGCGCTGCGCGCACTGCCCCGGAAGACCCTGCAAAACGTGCGGACCTGGCGGGACTGGCGCCGCGGCGAGGATCTGCGGATCCCGGCCGACTCGACTGCGGTCGAGGACGCGAGCCGCCGCTTCCTGCTCTTCGGCGCCCTCCCGCTGTGGGTGGTGCCGGGCCTCGCCGACTGGTGGATGCACCGGCGGACCCGGATCGAGCACACCAGCGGAACGAAGGAGTCCGCGGTCCATGCCCTGATGATGACCGAGGCCGGAATCCCCGTCCTCGTGGGCCTGCTGGCCCGGGTCAACCCGCTGGTGCTCAGCGTGATGGGCGGCGCCGCGCTCGCCCACGGCGCGACGGCCTTGTACGACGTGTCGCTGGCCGTCAAGGAGCGGGAGGTCCGCCCGATCGAGCAGCACATCCACAGCTTCCTGGAGGTGCTGCCGCTCACCGCGCTGGCCTTCACCGCCTGTCTGCACGCCGACCAGGTCCGCAAGACCCTGCGGGGCGGCCCGGACCCGCAGGACTGGCGGCTGCTGCCCAAGGAGCACCCGCTGCCCGCCGCGTACCTCGCGGGGCTCGCCGCGATCATCGCGGGCGGTGTCGCCCTGCCGTACGCCGAGGAACTGCGGCGCTGCCTGCGGACCGCGTCCGCCTCGCGCGAAGTCCCGGCCCTCGGCTGATCGAGCGCCGCGGCCTGCCCGCACGGGCAGTCAGGACACGATCCGGGTGGTCGCACAGGAGTGACCTCCGGGATGGTCGGCGTCCCAGAGGTCGCCGCAGGGCTGCGCGATCCGCTCCACCTCGGGCCGCACCCGCCTCACCCCCTCAACGGCCGAGAGCGTTCTGCAACTGCTGCTTGGTCATCGAGGAACGGCCGTCGATGTTGCGCTTCCTGGCCTCCTCGTACAGCTGGTCCTTGGTCGGTCCCTGCGCACCGCTGTGCGAGCGCTGCCCGCCGCGCTGGGACGCGGACTTGCGGTCACCGGTCGAGGACTTGCTCGCGCTCTTCGACTCGCCCGACCTCGCCCGTTCCTTGTTGACCGTCCGCGAGGCGATCTCCTTGGCCCGCCCGGCGGACTCGCCCCGGTCCTGGGCGCTCTTCTTGATGTGCTCGTACTGTCGTTCCCGCTTGGAACTCGATCCGGCAGGCATCTCGTTTCCTCCTCGTTCGTCTCTCGGATGGTCACGATGGTCACGCGGTCCCGGCGGCTCAGGAGTGATCGGGCTGCTGGTGCGGCGGCACTCCGCCGCCCTCTCCGCCGCCCTTGTTCCCCTTGTCCGTGCCAGGGCGTGAGCCCTCGCCCGTCTCCCCGATCTGGCGGGCCTTGAGCTCGCCGCTGTCCTGCGGTGTCACGCCACCCCCCTTACGGCTGCGCCGCTGCTGGGGCCGCTGAGGGTTGCAATGCTTGATCCTTTCCCTCTTCTCTTGGGATGAGGTCGACATTTCGAGTTCCCTGAAGATGTCGTCCAACCCGTCGGCTTCCCGCTCGGCGTCAACCGGTGAGCAGGACATCCCGGACCGCCCTGACGCGCAGCTCCTCCAGCGTGCCCATCTGGCGCTCGGCCCGTTCGATCAGTACGTCGAGTTCCCGCTCGTCGATGCGGCCGTCCGCCTCGGCCAGGGCGCGCAGCGTGCGCCAGCCGAGTTCCTTGCCCTTCACCCCCAGCCGGAGGAACTCCAGCTCGATCACCAGGGTGAGCGGTGAACGCCTGTAGAGGCGCCCGTTGCTCTTGAGTCGCCCCAGCCGCTCGGCCACGCCGGACGCCGCGACCTTGTAACGGCGCTTGGGCACGCCCAGGCTCCCCATGATGCGCAGCAGGCTCGCACGGTCCTCGGCGATCTCGCCCGCGATGCGCCGCAACGGTTCCGCGAACGGCGGGTCGCGATGCGACCGGGCCGCGAACCCGGAGCGAGCGGCTCCGACCGTGGCACCTGCCAGATGGTCGTTGAGGTAGATCCCGAGCAGGTTCGTACGGACCCCACGGTTCTGGGTCCCCGGGCGGGTGCCCGGCATCGGCTTCGTCATGGCTCGTGCCCTCGCTTTCTCCGCCGCGTGGGGCGGCGTTGCACGAGTACCCGGACCGGGCGTGCCTGCTCCCGCCATGCTGGGCATCCTCGCCGGGTGTCTGCCCCGTATCGGTCTTCGGTCAGCTGCCGGGTACCGCGACGCAACCGCGCAACCGGCTCACCAGGCCCGGGGCCAGGCGCCCATTCGGACACCTGCGCGTGTCACTTCGGCGGAGAGGGAACTCGGCGGCAATGAACGCCCATGAAGGACTCCGGGGGTCGTACTGGATCGAGACCGCGCCGGGTGGTGAGCCCGCTCCTCCGCCGGCCGGGGACATCTCCGTCGATGTCGCGGTGGTCGGCGGCGGCATGGCGGGGCTCAGCACCGCCTGGGAGCTGTCCCGGCGCGGGCGGAAGGTGGCCGTGCTGGAGGCGGGCCGGATCGCCGGCGGGGTCACCGGGCACACGACGGCGAAGCTGACCGCGCTCCACACCCTGGTCTACGACCATCTGCGCCGCACCCGCGGCCGTGAGGGCGCGCGGCTGTACGCCGAGTCGCAGTCGGCGGCGATCCGCCGGGCCGCCGAGACCGTCGCCGACCTCGGCATCGACTGCGACTGGGAGGAAGCGGCGGCCTGCACCTACGCTGAGGACGCGGAGCATGTCGCGCAGCTCCGGGCGGAAGCCGAGGCGGCGCGCGAAGCGGGCCTGCCGGCCGAGTTCGTCACCGACACCGAGCTGCCCTTCCCGGTGGCCGGAGCGGTCCGGGTGACCGGGCAGGCCCAGTTCCATCCCGTGAAGTACCTGCACGCCCTGGCCGCAGATCTCCGCGACCGCGGCGGCACCGTCCACGAAGGGACCCGTGTCACCGGCCTCACCGAGGGCGAACCCTGCGTCCTGTCCACCGACCTCGGCATCAAGATACGGGCGCGCGAGGTCGTCGTCGCCACGCACTACCCCGTCTTCGACCGTGCGCTGCTCTTCACCCGACTCTCCCCACGCCGCGAACTGGTCGTCGCGGGGACCATGGACGCGAACGCGGCACCGCGCGACATGTACATCACCCCCGAGCAGAACACCCGGTCCGTGCGCAGCGCCCCCCACACCGACGGGCAGCGTCTGCTCGTCGTCACCGGCGAGCACTTCACCCCCGGCGCCGCCGACGTCGAGGAACGCCTCGCCCGGCTGGCCGCCTGGGCCGCCGACCACTTCCCGGGCCTGACGCTCACCCACCGCTGGGCCACCCAGGACAACGACTCCACCGACTCCGTGCCCCTCGTCGGCCCCCTCCACCCCGGCAGCCGCCACACCTACGTGGCCACCGGCTTCGGCGGGTGGGGCCTGAGCGGCGGCATCATGGCCGGCCGGCTGATCAGCGACCTCATCGAGGGCCGGAAAGTCGCGTGGGCGGGCTTGTACGATCCCCGCCGACTGGGCTCCGTGGTCCGCGAGGGCGGCTCGTTCCTCAAGCACCAGGCGCACGTGGCCAGGCACTTCGTCGGCGACCGGCTCCCACCCGTGACAGCCCCCGCACCCGAGGACCTCACCCCCGGAGACGGAGCCGTCATCCGGGTCGGTGGGCACCAGTGCGCCGTCCACCGGGACGACAGCGGCCAGCTGCACGCCGTCTCGGCCCGCTGCACCCACCTCGGCTGCCTCGTCGCCTTCAACCGTGCGGAACAGGCATGGGAATGCCCCTGCCACGGCTCCCGCTTCGCCCCGGACGGCAGCATCCTCCAGGGCCCGGCCGTGCGGCCGCTGGAGAAGCGCGAGGTCCAGTCGCCCTGAACGGGGGGGCTCCCTCGTTACGGCAGCTGTCCAGGGGTACCCGTGGGACATCACCGGCCCCGTCCGGCACTCCCGCATCCCCCCACCCCTGTGGAGCAGACCCCGTGAAAGCCCTCGTCATCAACTGCACGCTCAAAAAATCCCCCGAGCCCTCCAACACAGAAGAACTGGCCTCACAGGTCGCCGCCCGCCTGTCCAAACTCGGCGTGCGGACGGAGTTCGTGCGCGCCGTGGATCTGGCCATCGCGCCCGGGGTGGTCACGGACGCCGGCGACGGTGACCAGTGGCCGGGCGTGCACGAACGGCTCCTTGAATCGGAGATCCTGGTCGTCGCCTCGCCGACCTGGCTCGGCCGACCGTCCTCGGTGGCACAGCGCGTCCTGGAGCGCATGGACGCGATGATGTCCGAGACCGACGACGAGGGCCGGCCCGTCGCCTACAACCGGGTCGCGGGGGTGGTCGTCACCGGGAACGAGGACGGCGCCCACCACGTCATCAGCGAGATCTCCGGGGCACTCGCGGACATCGGCTACACGATCCCCGGCCAGGCGTGGACGTACTGGCACCTCGGCCCTGGCCCGGGCCCGGACTACCTGGACGACGAACGCGGCCGCGACTGGGCGCACAGCACCGGCCGTACGATGGCCGACAACCTCTGCGGAGTCGCCCAGGCGCTCGCCGAACGGCCGCTGAAGCCGTCCGGCTGACAGGGGGGAGTTCCACGATGACAGTCGAATCCCTCACCTCCGCTGCCCGGTTCCGCTGCTGGGCCCCGCCGGGGGTCTACCGTCCGCAGATCGACACCGGGCTGCTCGGCCGGGCGCTGCGCCGGTAGCGGATCACCAGCCGCACCGAGATCCTGGACCTCGACACCGGAAGCGGTGCACTCGCCGTGGAGGCCGCCCGGCTCGGTGCTCAGGTCACCGCGGTCATCTCCTGGCGGGCGCTCACGGCCACTTGGTGCAACGCCTTCCTGAACGGGCAGACGGTGCGCGTCCGCCACGGCGACCTCGCCTCCGCCGTCCCAGGCAGTCGCTTCGACCTCATGGTCACCAACCCGCCGTACGTGCCCGCCCCGCCCGGCGACGGTCCTGGGAGGGCGGGGCCGCTTTCGTGCGTCCGGGGGGGGCAGCCCAGGACGTCGATGGCCTTGAGGATCAGGGCGCGCGTGGACGCCCCGAAGGCCGGGCACATCGGCACACTCATCGTCCGAGCCCGCGCCTGACGGTCGCGTCACAGCCCCGGCCGAGCATGTCCGGCCGGGGCCTCTCTGTGTCCTGGCTGCCTGCACTTCGGTTGGGCTTCGGCTGAGCTAACGATCTTCAGGCCCTGGAAAACGGCTGAGGCCCCAGCCCGAAATCCCTCCGAGCTGGGGCCTCTTGCGTAGGCCGTGTGGGACTCGAACCCACAACCAATGGATTAAAAGTCCACTGCTCTGCCAATTGAGCTAACGGCCCAGGCGATGTTGCCTCCCCGAGCATAGCCGGACGCAGCCGTGTCGCCGATCGGGTATCGGGGTCGCGGCCGCGTCATGAGGCAGAAGTGGCCCGGAGCGTCAGAGATCGACCAGTTTGGCGGTGTCCTCGTGGCGTGCTCTGTCCGGGTGGAGGAACCAGTGCCGGGCCGAGACCTGCCACCAGATCGCGGCGAAGCCGAGGACCGCGAGAACGGCCACCGGGGCGTAGTTGAAGGACTTCCAGGTGACCGGGGAGACCTGCGGGAGCATGAAGAGGACGGTGATGACACCGACCCAGGCCACCGAGATCACGCCGATCACCCCCGACCAGCGGCCCAGATGCCACGGCCCGCGTTCGAACGCGGCGCCCTTCCTGACCCGCAGCAGGGTCGGGATCACGTACGCCACGTACAGCCCGATCACCGCGATCGACGTCACGGCGGCGTAGGCCGTGTAGTTGATCAGGTACGGGAGGCCCAGGGCGAGCGCGGAGAGGGCCGCGAGCCAGACCGCCGCAACGGGGGTGCGGGTGCGCGGGCTGACCGTGTGCCAGACCCGGGAGAAGGGAAGCGCGCCGTCGCGGGAGAACGCGTAGATCATGCGGCTGTTGGCCGTGACCGACGCCATTCCGCAGAAGAGCTGGGCGCCGATCACGACCAGGAGCAGCAGCTTGCCCGTGGTCGCGCCGAGCGCGTCCAGCAGGATCTGCGCCGGGGGCGCGCCCGTCGGGGAGCTCAGTTCCTTGTCGTACGACTGGATGGCGAAGGTGAAGCCGAGGAGCAGGACGAAGCCGGCTATCCAGGAGGTCCAGATCGAGCGGACGATGCCCTTCGGGCCCGCCGTCGACGCGTCGTGCGTCTCCTCCGTCATGTGCGCCGAGGCGTCGTAACCGGTGAAGGTGTACTGGGCCATCAGAAGGCCGAGCAGGACCACGTACGGGCCGCTGCTCCAGCCCGTCTCGTTGACGAACTTCGTGAAGACGAAGGACGCCGACTGGTGGTGGTCGGGCACGAAGGTCAGGGCGCCGACGATGACCGCGACACCGACGACGTGCCACCACACGCTCACGCTGTTGAGCAGCGCGACGATGCGGACGCCGAAGGTGTTCAGCAGGCCGTGCAGGAGCAGGATCACGGCGAAGAGCAGGATCGTGCGCCCCGGGGTCACCTTGAAGTCGAACTGCAGGTTCAGGTAGGCGCCCAGGAAGGACGCGGCGCCGAAGTCGATGCCCGCCGTCACCGCCACCTGGCCGAGCACGTTGAACCAGCCCGTGAACCACGCCCAGGCGGCCGCGCTGCGGGGCGGGGCCAGGCGGTGGGCCCAGAAGTAGAGGCCCGCCGAGGTGGGATAGGCGGAGCAGATCTCGGCCATGGAGAGGCCTACGAAGAGGGTCATCAGGCCCACGGCCACCCAGCCCCAGGTGATCACCGCGGGACCGCCGGTGATCATGCCGAAGAGGTAGAGGGTGAGGCAGCCGGAGAGGACCGAGATGATCGTGAAGGAGACCGCGTAGTTCGAGAAGGCCGACATACGGCGGGCCAGGACCTGGGTGTAGCCGAGCTGGGCCAGCCGCTCCTCGTCGGAGGTCGCTTTGCCTATGGCGTCATCTGTCATGCCCCCAGCGATTCCCCCGCCGGGGGCGTGACATGCGTCACAGCGTGGCTGAAAACACTCTGGAACCCACCGGAAACAGGCCTAGAAGAGGCCCTTGTATCCCTGCCAGCCCGTCCCGATCTTCACCCGGGCGGCGAACGACCCCTTGCCGGTACCGGTCTGCCGGTACAGATTGCCCGCGGTGTCCCGCATGACCAGGTCGTTCCTGCCGTCCCCGGTGATGTCCCCGGTTCCCACGACCGCGTTGTACGAGGCGTTCCAGTGTGCGGCGACCTTCACCCGCTCCTTCACCTGGCCCGCCCCGGTGCCGTCGTAGCGCCAGAGCGTCCCCGCCTTGTCGAGCGCCAGCACGTCCCCGAGGCCGTCGCCGTTCAGATCACCGGCGCCGACGATCTTCGTGTACGCCGACCAGGTACGGATCTTGACCCCGGCCTTCAGCTTGCCGGCGCCGTCGTTCGCGAACAGGTAGACGTCCCCGGTGGCGGCCTTCCGGGCCAGCAGGTCGGTACGGCCGTCGCCGGTGAGGTCACCGGCAGCGGTGAGGACGTTGTAGGCGTTCCAGCCGGTGCCGAGGGAGGTGTGCTTGTCGGACGGCTGGTACGAGCCGCCGCACTTGCCGGTGTACCGGCGCAGCTCCCCGTTCGGCATCCGTGTCAGCATCTCCGCGCACCGGTCGCCGTTCATGTCACCGAAGGGCACGGCGACCGTGCCGGCCGGCCAGCCGAAGGCCGCCCACTTTCCGCTGAACTTGCCGTTGCCCGTGGTGGAGTGCAGCGTGAGACCGCCGGAGGAGCTGAGGGTGGCCAGGTCGCCGTAGCTGTACCCGCTCTGGTCGTGGAAGCCCTGCGTGCCGCCGGTGTAGCCGAACTTCCCGCTCGTCGTGTAGGTCCCCGAGCCCTCGACGGCGGTGGCGGTCAGCGTCCAGGTCTTCGGACCGTTGAGCGGGTAGCCGCCCGTGTCGTTCGTGCCGTCCCAGTCGAGGTCGATCGACGTACCGCTGCCCTTGATGGTGCGGTCGGCGTGCCCGTGGCTGTCCTTCACGGTGAAGGTCCAGTTCGCGGGCTTGCTGAGCTGCCAGAGGCTGTCCCAGGTGGTGCTGCCCGAGACGCCTTCCCGGGCGTCCTCGTCCGAGTCGTCCACATCCGACTCGATCCCCGTCAGGGACTGCGTCGGCACACCGCTCGGCACGATCCGGATCACGTCGTCCGGGCCCACGTACGCGATGTCGCCGCCGAACTTGTCCACGGACCAGGTCAGCCGTCGCTGGTCGGCGGTGTTCCCGGCGGGCAGGTCCGCGATCGCGCGCGCCGCGGCCGCGGTCCCGGTGTGGAAGTCAGTCAGCATGAGCTTGCCGGCGGCCCGGTCGTGCCGGACGAGGTAGCCGTCGCCGACGAGCGCCGGGCCGGAGGGCACCTTGATGTTCTTCTTCGCCGTACGGTCGTACACGCCCGCGGCGCCCGTCGGACCGCAGTTCCAGTAGATCCAGCGGCCGACGACCTGGAGCTCCTTGACCGTGCACGGAGCGCCGGTGGAGACCGTCGCGACCGTCTTCTTCGCCTCCAGGCCGTATCCGGTGACGACGCCGTTGCCGGTGCCCGGTGTCCACAGCGTCGAACCCCACACGGAGGCGGCGGTGACGGACCGGGTGAGCCGGACGTCCTCGTAGCGGTACGGGTTCACCGCGTCGACGTACTGCTTGCCGGTGGAGGATGCCTGGTAGACGTAGTAGCGGCCGGTGGCGTCGACGAAACGGCCGCCGGTGACGGCCGGCTCGGGGCCGCCGTCCATCGTGTCGTCGGTCAGGTAGATCTGGGCCGTCTGCTTGCCGGTGCCGTCGTCCATGAAGTCGCCGACGTAGGTGTTGCCGAAGGTGCGCATCGGCACACAGCCCTGCGGGCCCGCGTCGCACGGCACCCGCTGGACATGGCTGCCGCCCGCGAGCGTGCCGGCGAATCCCCGGTCCGTCTTCTCCAGCACCGTGGAACCGTCGGCCGAGATCTTCCGGCCGATCACCCACTGGTAGCCGCTCGGCGTGTTCTCCACGGTGGTCAGGAAGCCACCCGCGTAGTCGATGCCCCAGACGCCGTCCGTCGTGATCGGCGTCGGGGTGGTGTCCGCGGCGGCGGTGCCCGCGGTGGTCAGCGAACCGGCGCCGAGGGCGGCCAGGCTGACAAGAGTGAGTGCGATCCGGGCATGCCGGCTCAAGGAACCCCCCAGGAAGTCAAAAAAGTCAAAGGATGTTAACAACCGGCACACAGATATCAATAGTGAATTGCCCGTGAACAGAAGGCGGTTGGCGGTGTCCGGTCCGTCCGGGAAGGGGAACGCGGAAGGGCCCGTACGACAGGTCGTCGTACGGGCCCTTCCTCAGGTCACTCGGTGTCAGCCGTTGCGCTTCCAGCGCGGCTTGTCGTCACGGCGGCCCAAGGAGCCGGTGCCGCGGTGGTCGTCACGGCGGCCGTAGGGGCGGTCATGGCCGCCGCTGCGGAAGCCCGGACGGTCGTCGCGGTGGTCGCGGTTGAAGGGACGGTCGCTGCCCCGGTGGCCGGACGGACGGTCGTCGCGGCGGAAGCCGCCACGGTCACCGCCGTCACGACGGTCGTCCCGGCGGAAACCACCCGACGGACGGTCATCGCGACGCTCGAAGGAACGGCCACCACGGTCACCGTCACGACGGTCGTCACGGCGGTCGTCGCGGCGGAAGCCACCGGACGGACGCTCGTCACGACGGTCGAAGGAACGGGCACCGCGGTCGTCGCGGCGGTCGTCGCGGCGGAAGCCGCCCGACGGACGGTCGTCGCGGCGGAAGCCGCCACGGTCCCCGCCGTCACGACGGTCGTCCCGGCGGAAACCACCCGACGGACGGTCATCGCGACGCTCGAACGAACGGCCACCACGGTCACCATCACGACGGTCGTCACGGCGGTCGTCGCGGCGGAAGCCACCGGACGGACGCTCGTCACGACGGTCACGGCGCTCGTAGTTGCCCCGCTCGTCGCGCTGCTGGCGCGGACGCTCGTACGAGGAGGACTCCTGACGGGCCGGCGCTTCGACGGCCGGCTGCTCCGCCACCTCGGCAGCGGCCTCGGCCACGGCAGCGGCCTCGGCCACCGCCGTCTCCGGGTCCTCGCCGCGCTCGCGGGCGGCACGGGCGACCAGACGGTCGGCCTCCTCGCGCAGCTCGGCCGCGCGGCGGGTGGCCCGCTCCAGTTCCTTGGTGAGCTGGGTGACCTCACGCTCGGCCTGCTGCGCCGCGTTGCCCGCGGACTCGGCCTGGACCTCGGTCATCGAACGGGCGCCGGTGATCTCGGCGACCTCGGGCTCGAAGGCCGTACCGGAGTTGATGATGTGACGGCCGGCGTCGACGCCCGCGTCCTCCATCAGCCGGAAGATCTGCCGGCGCTGGTGCGGCAGGGAGAGGGAGACGACGGTTCCGGTGCGGCCGGCGCGAGCGGTGCGGCCCGCGCGGTGCAGGTAGTCCTTGTGGTCGCCGGCCGGGTCCACGTTCAGGACCAGGTCGATGCCGTCGACATGGATGCCGCGGGCGGCGACGTCGGTGGCGACGAGCGCGTTGACGTACCCGTCCTTGAAGTCGGCCAGCGTCCGGGTGCGGGCGCCCTGGGTCATGCCGCCGTGCAGCGCGTCGGCCTTCACACCGGCGTCACGCAGCTGCTCGGCGATGCGGTCGGCGCCCAGCTGGGTGCGGACGAAGATGATCGTGCGGCCCTTGCGGGAGGCGATCGCGGCGGTGACCGGCGCCTTGTCCTTGGGCTTCACGATGAGGATGTGGTGGGACATCGTCGTGACGTTGCCCTGGGCGCTGTCGACCTCGTGGGTGACCGGGTCGGTCAGGTAGCGCTTGACCAGCGTGGAGATCTCGTTCTCCATCGTGGCCGAGAACAGCATGCGCTGGCCGCCGGCCGGGATCTGGTCGAGCAGCTCCGTGACCTCGGGCAGGAAGCCCAGGTCGGACATCTGGTCGGCCTCGTCGAGGACGGCGATCTGCACGTCTTCGAGGGAGCAGGCGCCGCGGTTGATGATGTCGCGGAGACGGCCCGGGGTGGCGACGAGGATGTCGACGCCGCGCTCCAGAGCGTAGATCTGGTTGCCCATGGACGTACCGCCGCAGACGACCTTCATCTTCAGGCCGAGGACGTCGCCGTACGGCTGGAGGGCGTCCGCGACCTGCATGGCCAGCTCACGGGTCGGGGTGAGGATGACGGCGCGGGGCCGCTTCTTCTCGGTACGTCCGCCGGCCAGCGTGGCCAGGGTGGGCAGACCGAAGGAGAGGGTCTTGCCGGAGCCGGTGCGGCCACGGCCGAGGATGTCCTTGCCGAGCAGGGCGTCCGGGATGGTCGCGGCCTGGATCGGGAAGGGGGAGGTCACACCGTTCTGCGCGAGCTTGCGCACGACGCCCTCGGGGAGACCGAGGTCGGCGAAGGTGACCTGAGGGGTGTCGATGGTGTCAGTGGTGTCGGTGGTGTCAGCGGTCTCCTCGGAGACCTGGGTCACCAGCTCGTTGTCCTCGTTGTTCTCGGACACGACGAACTGATCAGTACTGGACACGGACATGCGAATGCGAAACCTTCCGGAGTCTCTTCGGCACGCGCCCGTCAACTCCGTGATTCGCTCACGACCGCCTCAATGCGGTCCGCCACGGCAAGGGAGAGTACGCGCCACACGGCGCGCTCTGCGGTGGCGCCGGGCAAATGGGATCAAACGATCTACCACCATACGCACCCAACACCCCTCAAGGCAAACCACCCCCTAAAACCGCAGCTCACACCCCCCAACCCCCCCGACCACTCCCCCCGCCCACTCCCCCTGCTCCCTTCCTCCGGTCCCTTCCTCCGGTCCCTTCCTCCGGAACCGTCCTCCGGTCCCTCCCCCGGCCGCCCCCCCCTGTCTCTCCCTCCGGCCCCTTCCTCCGGTCACTCCCCCGGCCGCTCCCCTGTCTCTCCCTCCGGCCCCTTCCTCCGGTCACTCCCCCCAGCCGCTCCCCCCAGCCGCTTCTCCCCCAGCTCTCTCTCCGCCGCTCGATTCTTTGCCCGCCGCGACGGCGCTCGGCCCCCACGGCGCCATCCGGCGGTGCCGAGCCCACCGGCGCCACCCGGCGGTGCCGAGCCCACCGGCGCTCCCCGGCCGTGCCCAGCCCACCGGCACTCTCCGGCCGTGCCGACCCCACCGGCGCCCCTCGTGGCGAAGGTCAAGCCGTCGCCCGTCAGGGCGTACCCGCCGTTGCGCTGAAGGCCGACGGCGACCTACGCCGGCGTCCCCGCCTCCGGCGCCGGTTCCCGTTGCACCAGCTGCGGCCCCGTGTCCTCGTGCGCCGAGGAGGACGGCTCGGCGGACGGCGGGTCCGTGACCGGCGGTGGTGGTGTCGGCGAATCCGGCGGTGGCGTGGGGGAGGCCGCCGGCGGCGTGGGCGACGCCGGCGCCCCCGTCGGCCCGGCCGGCACCCCCGGCGCCACACTCTTCCCCGGCTTCACCGGCACCGTCGGCCCCGCACTCGCGCCCTTCGTCGGCTTGGCGGACGCCGACCCGGACTCCCCCGGCTTCGGCTTCCCCCCATGCCCCCGCTTCCCGTCGCCCACCGCACCGCCGTACCCCGCGCCGCCCTCACCGGACGCACCGGCCCCTCCGTCGGCCTCGTCACCGTCCCGGTGCCCGGCGGAGTGCGACGGCTTGGCCTTCCCCGCGTCGTCCCCGACGTTCACACAGCCGGCGGCGGCCGCGACGGCCATCACGGTGACGGCCAGACGGACGGGTACGTACAAGGGGCGCACGGCGGCCACCTCCGGGGCGAAGAAAGGAGTCAACCTCCCCAACTCCCGCCGCCCACAAGAGGACACGCAACCGAGGCGTCACCCGCACCGGGGGGCATCACCCGCGCCCGAGGGCGCACACGCCGGACCCGCCGCCCCGTCACCCGTACCCCAGCGCATGCAGCCGCGCGTCGTCGATGCCGAAGTGATGGGCGATCTCGTGCACGACGGTCACCTCGGTCTCCGCGACGACCTCCTCGCGCGACGTGCACATCCGCAGCGTCGGCCCGCGGTAGACGGTGATCCGGTCCGGCAGCACGCCCGCGTACCACTCCCCGCGATCGGTCAGCGGAGTCCCCTCGTACAGCCCGAGCAGCTCAGTGTCGGACGGGTCGTCGGGCTCGTCCTCGACGAACACCGCCACGTTGTCCATCAGCCGGGTCAGCTCCGGCGGTATCCGGTCGAGCGCCTCGGCGACCAGTTCCTCGAACTCCTCGCGCGTCATCTCCAGCACAGCCCCATTGTCCGGTACGGAACGCCCGTGCGAGAGTCGCGAGTCCCCGACAGACGGGCGGCCCACCGTCGCATACGCGCCCGCAATCCTGGGCATACGGCACCAATGGCCCGAGCCCCTGCCCGCCTGCCCGACCTGGAACTCGCCCCCGATGCACACGCCCCGCCCGTCTGGATCCGCGTCCTCGGCCTGATGACCGTCGTGTTCGTCGGTGCCTGGCTCGGCCTGCTGGTCGTCGGGAACGTCCGGGCCCAGGTCGGCCCGATGGACACGACGATGACCCTGCGCCCGTCCCTCCACGGCGGCACGAAGATCAACGTCTCCCCGCTGGGCGCCCTGTACCTGGACACCCACACCGCACCCGTCCGCCTGGACGTCAACGTCGACCAGCTCGACCCGGTCCGCTCCCAGTCGCTGGTCGACCACCCCGAGCGCCTCTCCGGCCTCCAGGACGAGGTCGCCCAGGACGTCGCGCACGGCACTCTCGACCTGGCCGTACGCTCCTGCGCGGCCGTCGTCTGCGGCGCCACCGCCCTCGGCCTGGCCGTCTACCGCCGCCCGCGCCGCGCCCTGACCGCCGGCGGCCTCGCCCTCGCCCTGCTGGCCGGCTCCGGCGTGACCGCGTACGCCACCTGGAACCCCGAGTCGGTCCTGGAACCGAGGTTCTCCGGCCTGCTCTCCTCCGCCCCCGCCCTGGTCGGCAACGCCCGCAGCATCGTCACCGAATTCGACGTCTACCAGAAGGAGTTGGCGCGACTGGTGACCAATGTGACGAAGCTGTACGACGCCACCTCCACGCTCCCCGCCTACACACCGGACCCGACCACCCTGCGTGTCCTGCACGTCTCCGACATCCATCTCAACCCGGCGAGCTGGAAGATCATCGCCTCGCTGGTGGAGCAGTACAAGGTGAACGTGATCGTCGACTCCGGCGACACCATGGACCACGGCACAGCGGCCGAGAACGGCTTCCTGGACCCGATCGCCGATCTGGGCGTGCCGTACGTCTGGGTCCGGGGCAACCACGACTCGGGCATCACCCAGCGCTACCTGTCCCGGATGAAGAACGTGCACGTCCTGGACGACGGCCACGCCGAGACGATCGCCGGGCTGCGCTTCGCCGGGATCGGCGATCCCCAGTTCACGCCCGACCGCTCGGCCGTGCCGGGCGGGGACACGGCAGAGGAACAGGCCGGGGATCGCCTGGCCACGGCCCTGCGGGAGCAGCGGGCGGCCGACACCCCGGCGGATGTGGCCATCGTCCATGAACCGACGGCCGCGCGGATGACGGACGGCGAGGTGCCCCTGGTCCTGGCGGGCCACCTCCATCACGAACAGACCGAGATCCTGCCGCACGGCACCCGCCTTCGGGTGGAGGGCTCCACGGGCGGCAGCGGCCTGCGCGCGGTCGAGGGCAAGTACCCGGACCCCATCGAGGCCTCGGTCCTCTACTTCGACCGCGACACCCGCCGACTCCAGGCCTGGGACGAGATCAGACTGGGCGGTCTGGGCGAGACGACGGCCGAGGTCAGCCGCCACCTCCCGAAAGACAACCAGCCGGGAGTCAGCCCCTCCCCCTCGGAGAGCCCGTCACCCCCAGGAGGCACACCGGGAACACCGTCGCCCTCGGGGTCGTAAACCGTTTTGGCGATACTCCCCGCCATCCCATATGCTTCTCACGTCCCCGACGCGCTGAGAAGCGCCCAGGCGGGCCGATAGCCCTCATCGTCTAGCGGCCTAGGACGCCGCCCTTTCAAGGCGGTAGCACGGGTTCGAATCCCGTTGGGGGCACGCAAGATCGTGTGCGACACTGTTGCACGCAAAGCTTGGTCCTGTGGAGCAGTTTGGAGTGCTCGCCACCCTGTCAAGGTGGAGGCCGCGGGTTCAAATCCCGTCAGGACCGCTGAGGTTTCACGTGAAACCTCGTGGCTGGGTAGCTCAGTTGGTACGAGCGATCGCCTGAAAAGCGATAGGTCGCCGGTTCGACCCCGGCCCCAGCCACAACAGACAGCCCCTCCGGAATCCCGGAGGGGCTGTTTTCATGCCCCGCGGCCTCACCGATCCGGTGCTCCGCCGACCGGCTCCGGCTTGATCAAGACCAGGGTGGAACATGGCGTTCCTTTGGGATCGGGCTGAGATCATGACGGCTGCATGCCAACGCTGAGCTGAACCACCCCGGGCCCCCGACCGGTCGTATCCCCCGGACTGTTCACCCCCCTCCTCCGGCGTTCTGGCGACCGCACCCGCCAACGCTCCGTGGAGACCTCATGCACAGACCCCGCCCCGCCGTCGGGCTGTCCCTCGCCGTGATCGCCGTGGCGGGGGTGATGAGCGGCTGGGGGACCGGGACCGCGATGGCGGACCCGGTGTCCGGCGGGACGCTGTACGTGAACCACAACAGCCAGGCATGCAGCGACAGCGGTGCGGGGACGGAGAGCCGGCCCTTCTGTACGGTGCAGGCCGCGGCCGATCTGGTCACGCCGGGTGACACGGTCCGGATCCTGGGATTCGACAACGACCCGTACCTGGCGGTGACCCTCACCCGGTCGGGGACCAGGGACGCGCCGATCACGTTCACAGGGGAACCTCTCCTCCCGAACGGTCCGCAAGCGTCGCTCACCGGGTCCGCCTCCGCACCTGCGTTGACGGTGCGGGGCGTACACGACGTACGCGTCGAATCGCTGCCCCTCAGCGACGAAGGCGGAGACGGAGTGGCGGTGACCGGGTCCGACCACGTGACCCTCGACCGGCTGGTGATCAACCGCCCCGCGCCGTCGGGCCCCGCCACGGGGAGCGCGGTCGAGGTGGACGGCACGTCCTCGAGCGTGACCGTGTCACGGAACTGGATCGGCCCCGGCAGCGCGTACGGCGTGCGCGTGCGCTCCGGAGCGAGCCAGGTCACCGTGACCACCGACGTGATCACCACCATGCGGCAGGGCGGGATCGCGGTGACGGGCGCGACCGGCGCGGACGTGACGAGCAACACGGTATGGGCGCCGTGCTCCACCGGAATCTCGATGGACGGCGGAAGCTCCGGGGTGGTCGAGAACAACGTGGCCATCTCCACGGGGTCGAGGCAGAGCAGCACCTGCCCGACGCCGACGGCTCCGCTCTACACCGTGTCACCCGACTCCACCGGCCAGGTCACCGGCGACTACAACGTGGCGGCGAACGACGCGGCTCCTTCCGCCCCCGCACGCCCCGAGTACTCCTGGGCCGGCACCTCCTACGCCACCAGCGCGGCGTTCCGGGACGCCACCGGGCAGGGCGCCCACGACATCGACGGGGTCATGGAATACCTCGGGATGCCCGTGGAGCACTCCCCCCTCATCGACTCGGCCGACGCCACCGCGCCCGGTGAACTCACCACCGACTACGTGGGCCGCCCACGTGTAGACGACCGGCTGGTCACCGACACCGGCACCGGCACCACGACCCACCCGGACCGGGGCGCCATCGAGCGGCAGGACACCATCGACATCCCGTCCGACGACGCCCCCTCGCCCACGCAGGGGATCGCTCCGTTCGACACCTCGATCAAGACCGACGCCACCACTTCCTGGGGCGAGGCGCTCACCTACTCGATCGACTTCGGGGACGGCAGCGCCCCGGCCCACGGCCCCGCGGGCACCCCGATCACCCACACCTACACCACCCCGGGTCTGCGCACCCCGCTCATCACGGTCACCGACACCGACGGAAACAGCCGGACCACGTCGTACGGCGGGGTGGTGGCGGGTACCACCACCCCGCCGGCCGCCGCCCTGTCCATGGCCCCCGACACCGCGAACGGGTCGGTCAACGCGGGATCCGCGCAGTTCACCGCCCCAGAACCGGCGGACTCGTGGGAGGTCGCCTCGCGCACCCTGAGTTTCGGCGACGGCACTCAGCAGAACCTGGCCATCGGCACCGAGCAGCCGCTCCACCAGTACCCGGCCCCCGGCACCTACACCGCCACCCTGACCCAAACCGACCGGTTCGGCCGCACCACCACCGCCAGGACGACCTTCCACGCCGCGGACACCTTCGTGGCGACGGACCCGGCGTACGACACCGAGAAGACGATCGCCGCCCACGGGGTCCTGAAGCTGTCCGCGGCCACTTTGCGCGCCGACTCCAACGGTGTCGACGCCGCCCAGCTCCAGATCGTCACCTCCGGCGCCAAGGCGAACGGCTCGCTCACCCTCTACACCGCCGGCACCGCCCGCCCCGGCACCTCCAGCATCACCTTCGAGAAGGGCAGGACGGCCCTCAACGAGGCGACCGTGAAGGTCACCCCCACCGGTGCGGTCGACCTCTACAACAGCGGTTCCGGCGCGGTGACGGTCAACGTCGCCACGGTCGGCCTCCAGTCGCACGCCCAGTACGCCGACACCTACCACCCGGCCACACCCGTCCGGCTGCTCGACACCCGCAACCACACCGGCGGCGTCACCGGCCCGGTGGCCGGCAACCACTCGGTCACGCTCACGGTCGCCGGCGCCCACGGCGTCCCGGCGGGAGCGGCGGCCGTGGTCCTCGACGTCACCGCGACCACCACCAAGTCGTCCGGCAGCCTCGTCCTCTCCACACACGGCACCCCCGGCTCCAGCCTGACCGGCCCGTACTGGACCACCGGACAGACCGCCTCCGCCCAGATCGTGCTCCCCCTGAAGGACGGCAAGGTCGTACTGCGCAACGCCGGCAAGGGATCGGCGAACCTGGTCGCGGACCTCGTCGGCTGGTACGGCACCACCGCGGGCGGTTCGGAGTTCCTGCCCACCGCGCCCGCCCGCATCCTCAACACCCGTACCGGCACCGGAACCGGCAAGGTCGCCAGGCTCGCCGCCCACGCCACCCTCAAGCTCAAGGTCACCGGTGCCCACGGCGTCCCGGCGACCGGAGTGACCGCCGTCGACCTGAACCTCACGGTGCCCTCCCCGTCCGGCAGCGGCTACCTCGTCGCCTACGCCGACGGCACCCCGCGCCCCGGCGTGTACTCCCTGAACTTCACCAAGGGACACACCGCGGCCAACCGCGCGCTGGTCAAGGTCGGCACCGACGGCGAGATCGACCTCTACAACGCGGGCACCGGCCCGGTGGACGTCTATGCCGACCTCCTGGGCGATTACGACGTCTTCCCGACGGGCTGACCTGATCTCCTTGGCGGCGGAACCGCTCGGCGCTAGGTTCTGGCGGGTCGACACGTCATCAGGGTGGGGAAGATGAGCCGGGACCAGGACATCCAGCTGGAGAAGGACCGCGCGAGATACGGCCTGCTCGCCGTCGTCATCAGCAACCTCGCGATCGCCCTGGTCGCGGTCTTCGGCGTCTGGCGGCTGAGCGGCGACACCTCGGTGATCATCGGCGTGCTCTCCGCCGCCTTCACCGCCGTGAGCAGCATGACCACGGCCTACCTGGGGATCAAGGCGGTCTCCAACACGGCAAGGTCAATGGCCGCCGCCGCCTCGGCCGCCGCCCCACCGACCCCGGCCGCCCCCACCACCACGCCGCCGACCCCGGCCGCGCCCGCCGCCGCTGCCCCCACCACGCCCACGCAACGCGCCCAGTAGCCGACCGCAGACACCCCGAACCACCGCGCCCCCACACCGGCCCCACCGGCCCCACCGACCCCGACCGCCCCGCCACGGTTGCCCCCCCCCGGCGCACCCAGCAGCCAGCGCCACGAGCAGCCCGAACCACCCCCCTCCAGCCCGGCCGCGGCCCCGGCGCCGGCCTCGCTCGGGCCCCCTCCACCGCCGCCCCGCCCGCCCGGCGGGCCCGGTGGAGGCAGTCGCCCCATCCCTGCCGAACCGCCGGAGGCAAAAGCGTTCGCCACGAATTTCCCCGAGGTGAGATCCTGGACCGCGTATGTCTACGCATCCCGCCCCCGCCCTCGGCGCTCTCGCCCCCCGCCTGACCGAGCTTTCGCTGCGCGACGCGCACCGGCTCGGGCGCAGGCTGGAAGGCGCACGCAAGATCCGTAAACCGGAGGCCCGGGCCGCCGTCCTCGCGGAGATCGAGGCCGAGGTGGCCAGGGCCGAGGAACGGATGGCCGGCCGACGCGCCGTCGTGCCCGCCGTCTCGTACCCCGAGCAGCTGCCCGTCAGTCAGAAGAAGGACGAGATCGCGGAGGCGATACGCGATCACCAGGTCGTGATCGTGGCCGGTGAGACCGGGTCCGGGAAGACCACGCAGATCCCGAAGATCTGTCTGGAGCTCGGGCGCGGTGTCCGAGGAATGATCGGGCACACCCAGCCCCGCCGGATCGCCGCCCGCACCGTCGCCGAGCGGGTCGCCGAGGAGCTGCGCACGCCCCTCGGGGAAGCCGTCGGCTGGAAGGTCCGCTTCACCGACCAGGTGAACCCGGACGCCACCTTCGTCAAGCTGATGACGGACGGCATCCTGCTCGCCGAGATCCAGACCGACCGCGAGCTGCGCGCCTACGACACGATCATCATCGACGAGGCCCACGAGCGGTCCCTCAACATCGACTTCCTGCTCGGCTACCTGGCGCAGCTGCTGCCCAAGCGGCCGGACCTGAAGGTGGTCATCACCTCCGCGACCATCGACCCCGAGCGGTTCTCCCGGCACTTCGGAGACGCCCCGATCGTCGAGGTCAGCGGCCGGACGTACCCCGTGGAGGTGCGTTACCGGCCGCTCCTCGAAGAGGATGCCGAGGACGCCGACCGCGACCAGATCACCGCCATCTGCGACGCGGTCGAGGAGCTCCAGGCCGAGGGCAAGGGCGACATCCTCGTCTTCCTCTCGGGAGAGCGCGAGATCCGGGACACCGCGGACGCGCTCGAGAAGAAGAACTACCGGTTCACGGAAGTACTGCCGCTCTACGCCCGGCTCTCGCACGCCGAGCAGCACCGCGTCTTCCAGCCACACACCGGTCGCAGGATCGTTCTGGCGACCAACGTCGCCGAGACCTCGCTGACCGTCCCGGGCATCAAGTACGTCATCGACCCCGGCTTCGCCCGGATCAGCCGCTACAGCCACCGCACCAAGGTGCAGCGCCTGCCCATCGAACCGATCAGCCAGGCCAGCGCCAACCAGCGCAAGGGCCGCTGCGGCCGTACCAGCGACGGCGTCTGCATCCGGCTGTACGACGAGGACGACTTCCTCGCCCGCCCGGAGTTCACCGACGCCGAGATCCTCCGCACCAACCTCGCCTCCGTCATCCTGCAGATGACCGCCGCCGGCCTCGGCGACATCGAGAAGTTCCCCTTCATCGACCCGCCGGACCACCGCAACATCCGCGACGGCGTGCAGCTGCTCCAGGAACTGGGCGCGATCGACCCGGCCGAGAAGGACGCCCGCAAGCGGCTCACCGACACCGGCCGCAAGCTCGCCCAGCTGCCCGTCGACCCGCGCCTCGCACGCATGGTCCTGGAGGCCGACAAGAACGGCTGTGTCCGCGAGGTCATGGTCATCGCCGCCGCGCTCTCCATCCAGGACCCGCGCGAACGCCCCGCCGACAAGCAGACCCAGGCCGACCAGCAGCACGCCCGCTTCCGCGACGAGACCAGCGACTTCCTCGCCTTCCTCAACCTGTGGAAGTACATCCGCGAACAGCAGCGCGAACGCGGGTCGTCCTCCTTCCGGCGCATGTGCAAGCAGGAGTTCCTGAACTTCCTGCGCATCCGGGAGTGGCAGGACATCTACACCCAGCTGCGCACGGTCGCCAAGCAGATGGGCATCCACCTCAACGAGGAGGACGCCCCCGGCGACCGCGTGCACGTCTCCCTGCTCGCCGGCCTGCTGTCGCACATCGGCATGAAGGACGTGAAGGACGGCGCGAAGAACGAGTATCTCGGCGCCCGCAGCGCCAAGTTCGCGATCTTCCCCGGCTCGGCGCTGTTCAAGAAGACGCCCCGGTTCGTGATGTCCGCCGAACTCGTCGAGACCTCCCGCCTCTGGGCCCGGGTCAACGCGAAGATCGAGCCGGAGTGGGTGGAACCCCTCGCCGGGCATCTCCTGAAGCGGACGTACAGCGAACCGCACTGGGAGAAGGACCAGGCGGCCGTGATGGCGTTCGAGAAGGTCACGCTCTACGGCGTACCGATCGTCGCCGACCGGAAGGTCAACTACGGCCGGATCGACCCGGAGACCAGCCGCGAGCTTTTCATTCGCAACGCACTGGTCGAGGGCGACTGGCGGACCCACCACAAGTTCTTCGCCGACAACCGCAAGCTGCTGAGCGAGGTCGAGGAACTCGAACACCGCGCCCGGCGCCGGGACATCGTCGTCGACGACGACACGCTCTTCGACTTCTACGACCAGCGGGTGCCCGAACACGTCGTCTCCGGCGCCCACTTCGACTCCTGGTGGAAGCACAAGCGGCACGAGCAGCCGGAGTTCCTCGACTTCGAGCGCGAGATGCTGATCCGGGAGTCGGCGGAGGCGGTCACCAAGACCGACTACCCGGATTCCTGGCGGCAGGGTCAGCTGAAGTTCCGGGTGACGTACCAGTTCGAGCCGGGCGCGGACGCCGACGGTGTGACCCTGCACATCCCGCTCCAGGTCCTCAACCAGGTGAAGGACGAGGGCTTCGACTGGCAGATCCCGGGCCTCAGGGAAGAGGTCGTCACGGAGCTGATCCGGTCCCTGCCCAAGCCCATCCGCCGCAACTACGTCCCGGCACCGAACTTCGCCAAGCGCTTCCTGGACACGGCGGTCCCTCTCCAGGAGCCCCTGCCCACGACCATGGCCCGCGAGCTGAAGCGCATGGTCGGGGTGCCTTTCGAGGCCGAGGACTTCGACTGGGCGAAGGTCCCGGACCATCTGAAGATCACCTTCCGAATCGTCGACGAACGGCGCCGGAAGCTGGCCGAGGACAAGGACCTGGAGGCGCTGAAGCTCCGGCTGAAGCCGAAGGCCCGTCAGGCCATCTCGCAGGCCGCCGCGGCCACCGCGGAGCGCGAGGGCGGCGAGTCACTGGAACGCAAGGGCCTCACGGACTGGACGATCGGCTCGCTCACCCGCGTCTTCGAGACCCGTCGGGCCGGCCAGCCGGTGAAGGCGTACCCGGCGCTCGTCGACGACGGCGACACGGTCTCGGTCCGCCTCTTCGACACCGAGGAGGAGCAGGCCGAGGCGATGTGGAAGGGCACGCGCAGGCTGATCCTCCGCAACATCCCGGTCAATCCCGCGAAGTTCGCCTCGGAGAAGCTCACCAACGCGCAGAAGCTGGCGCTGTCCGCCAACCCGCACGGCACGATCCAGGCCCTGTTCGACGACTGCGCGATGGCGGCGGCGGACAAGCTGATCGGTGACTTCGGGGGGCCGGTGTGGGACGAGGAGTCGTACCGGAAGCTGTACGACAAGGTGCGCGCGGAGATCGTCGACACGACGGTCCGTACGGTCGGGCAGGTGCAGCAGGTGCTGGCCGCCTGGCAGGCCTGTGAGCGCCGTCTGAAGGCCGTGCGGAGCCCTGCGCTGCTGGCAAACCTGACGGACGTCCGCAAGCAGCTGGACGCCCTGGTGAAGCCGGGGTTCGTGACGTGGGCCGGTATACGGCGGCTTCCCGACCTCATGCGCTATCTGGTGGCCGCCGACCGGCGCCTCCAGCAGATGCCGGCCAACGTCCAGCGGGACACCACCCGGATGGAGAAGGTCCACGAGATGCAGGACGAGTACGCCTGGCTCCTGGAGCAGCTCCCCAAGGGGCGGCCGGTGCCACAGCAGGTGCTGGACATCCGCTGGATGCTGGAGGAGCTCAGGGTCAGCTACTTCGCGCACGCGCTGGGCACGGCGTATCCGATCTCCGACAAGCGGATCGTGAAGGCGATCGACTCGGCGCTACCGTAACCGACCGGGCACGCTGCGTGAGTTCGACCAGGACCCTCACCCTCCTGTACAGTCCTTCTCGCAGCACAGCGCAGACAAAGTGCCGCAAAACCTGGTCCTGTGGAGCAGTTTGGAGTGCTCGCCACCCTGTCAAGGTGGAGGCCGCGGGTTCAAATCCCGTCAGGACCGCACAACGCCGAGGCCCGCATCCCCCCAAGGGACGCGGGCCTCTCGCACATCGCCCCGCTGAAGACGGAGGCCGCGCCCGCGGCGCAGCCGCCACCGAACACAGCACATCCGTCAGGACCGCACAACGAAGAGGCCCGCATCCCTCCGAGGGAAGCGGGCCTTTCCGTACCCCATGGCCCCAGGGGGCACCTCCTCCGCCCTCACCGCCGCCACCGCCACCGCGAGCCACCACGACGGTGCCGGGCCGGCGGTGCCCGGTCCGGCGGCTGGTGGCCGGGTAGCGGGGGTCGGCTCTTGACGGGGTCACATTCGGTCGGTACCCAGAAGACAGGGATCGCTTCCCCTCGGCCCCCCTTCTGGAGGTGGCGTATGGCGGCTTCGGTGCGGCATGAGACGCGAGCCCTGCTGCGGGCCCATCTGGCAGCCGCCTCGTCGTACCGGCATCTGACCCGTCACTGCCCGGTCTGCCATCGGCTGCTACGGCTGGCCATGGACTCCGCCCCGCACTCCACAGAGGCCCCCGAGGACGCCGCGGAGGACGAAGGTCCCGCCGACGCGTGAGCCGCGCCAGGCCCAACGGCCGTTCCCTCGTGGGGCGGTGGAGCCTCCGGCCCCTTTAGCGCACCCGCCCCAGTACAAACAACACGTGCGGTATGTGACGGGAGTCACCGCATAAGTTCCTGAAACAACGGTACTTACACCCCGCCTACCCCAAGTCAATTTAATATGTGCAATTGCACCACCCTGGGACACCTCCCGCGGCCCGCCCGCAGCCTCCCCCCGGCCTCCCTCCGAGCACATCCACAGGAGATCCGACAGGCCTCCCCAGACTCCGACAAGGCTGCTCACAGAGGCGCCTGTCACGGTCGATCAAGCCCCATGGACGCACAAAAAAGATCGCGCTGGACCCGGCGGAGTCCAGCGCGATCTACGACGCACCCTGTGTCGCTGCCTGAGAAGTTCTGTCGGCCTGGGCGTGGGCCCTGTTGGGGCAGGTCCCGCGTCGCTCGGAGCTAGGGTTTCGGGCACTTCGGCCAGTGGGGGACCGGTCGGTTTGCCCGCTATTCAGTTGGTCAGGCCTCGCTGCGCTGCTGCGGAATACCCGCCAGCAGAGCGCGGACCTCAGCCTCGCGGTAGCGTCGGTGTCCGCCCAGCGTGCGGATCGACGTGAGCTTGCCGGCCTTCGCCCACCGCGTGACCGTCTTGGGGTCGACACGGAACATGGTGGCGACCTCAGCCGGGGTCAGCAGCGGCTCGGCATCAGGGGTGCGAGCGGTCATGAGCGGCCTCCTCGGGAGAACCGAACCTTCTCGGTTCTTTCCTCTAAATTCTGCACCTTGACCCGCGTTGCCCGAAATGGCGGACGCGAGTCGAGTCGGTTATAGGACGAACGGCTTGTCCTCGGCACTACAACTACACCATCCGTCCAGCCGCGTCGGCCAAACCGATGGAATTGCCCTCCCAGGTAGTCATCAGCCGCGGAAGCCGATGGACCATGCCATAGCGGACAGTCACGCCACTGTGACGATCAGTCACATGGCGATCAGGAGTCGTCAGACCCCCCAAAGCAAGTGCAATGCTGAGATTCCGCCCACAGTGCACCACAAGTGGACGGAAGGAGCCCTCCCCGGACTCCTTGTCCTATTTTGGCACGAGGAGTGGCAAGAGGCGCAAGAGCCGTGTAAGTGCGGTCCGTCACCCTTGACGCAAAAGCCCGGATCGGGACCAACGTCCCGTGCGTTCACTGAAGTGCCGTCAACGTACGTTGTTTCATGGCATCTGGGCCGTGACGTACATCACTCAGCACTCATACGTCACCGAGGTGTCATCCGACTGTCACACCATCACATGACCTGACACTCAGTACGGAGCAGTCGGCATCAGTACTCAGACCTGTACTCAGTTCGCGGACCGCCGGTCCCGGACCGCCCGCCACCGCTCCACCAGCCGCCCGTACGCTTCCCCGGCCGCGGCCCCGTCGCCCAGCCGCAGCGCCTCGATGCCGGCCGCCACGTCGGCCGCCGAATGGTCGTCCTCCAGATCACCGGCCGGCAGGGCGTGCACCAGGCCGCCGTAGTCCAGCTCGACCAGCGAACGCGGATGGAACTCCTCCAGCCAGCGGCCCACGTCCACCAGGCCGTCGATCAGCGGCCCTTCCTCGATGGCGTCCTTGAGCGTGCGCAGCGCCCGGGCCACCCGGCGCCGGGCCTGCACCATCGGCGTGCGGTAGCGCAGCATCGGCGGGATCTCGCCGGTGCCCTTGTCGTACCGGCGCTCCTCGTCGGAGACCAGCACGAACCAGTTCAGCGGAATCTGCCAGGTCGCCGTGCGGATCCAGGGCCGGGAGTCGGGGTTGCGGACCAGCCACCGCTCGTAGTCCATCGTGGCCTGCCGGCGGACCACCGGGGGCAGCATCGCGTCCAGGACCGTGTTCGGCAGTTCGTCGGACAGCTCCTGCAGGGCCTGCCAGCCGCGCAGCCGGGTCCGCCACGGGCACACGCACACGACGCCGTCGACCTCCAGGACGAAGGCGTCGGCGCTCTCCTGCACCGGCACCGGGATCGGCGGGGTGGGCAGCAAGTCGGCCAGCGCGCGCCGGAGTTCGTCCTGATAGGAGGGCCGGTCGGAGCGGCGGGCGTAGCGCGTCCAGTGGTCGCGCTCGGGCTCCGGGAAGGCGGCCAGCGGCTCGTACACACGCAGGTACGTCGCGTAGGGGACGATCACCGAGGACACCTTGGGCACGCCTGCTCCCTCCCCATCGGGCCGGGCTCGAAACCAGCGGAACCCACTACGGAGCAGCCGCGAAACCACAGCAAATCGTCCCACGCTCATTCGTGCACACGCGGCGCGGGAGAGTGATCCTGAACACGGCGCGGATGGTGGACGGGCAATAGCTCTACGCTCATGCCAGGATCCCGTCACCCTCCCCCCACTGGCCAAAAGCCGTGGGGGGGGAACCCCCAGGGAGCCCCCCGCTTCCACTCGCCGCGAACACAACCGGGAGTCACCACAGTGACCGACGTTTCCACCGGCGTCCTGCACACCCTGTTCCACTCGGACCAGGGCGGTCACGAGCAGGTCGTGCTCTGCCAGGACCGCAAGAGCGGCCTCAAGGCCGTCATCGCCATCCACTCCACCGCGCTGGGCCCCGCCCTCGGCGGCACCCGCTTCTACCCGTACGCGAACGAGGAGGAGGCCGTCGCCGACGCCCTCAACCTGGCGCGCGGGATGTCGTACAAGAACGCCATGGCCGGTCTGGACCACGGCGGCGGCAAGGCCGTGATCATCGGGGACCCCGAGCGCGACAAGACCGAGGAGCTGCTGCTCGCCTACGGGCGGTGCGTGGCCTCGCTCGGCGGCCGGTACGTCACCGCCTGCGATGTCGGTACGTATGTCGCCGACATGGACGTCGTGGCCCGCGAGTGCCGCTGGACCACCGGCCGTTCCCCGGTGAACGGCGGCGCCGGCGACTCCTCCGTGCTCACCGCGTACGGCGTCTACCAGGGCATGCGGGCCAGCGCCCAGCACCTGTGGGGCGATCCGTCGCTGCGCGGCCGCACCGTCGGCATCGCGGGCGTCGGCAAGGTCGGCCACCACCTGGTGGAGCACCTGCTGGAGGAGGGCGCCCGGGTGGTCGTCACCGACGTGCGCCGGGAGGCCGTCGGCCGGATCTCCGACCGGCACCCCCAGGTCCAGGTCGCCGCCGACACCGAAGCGCTGATCCGCGTCGAGGGCCTCGACATCTACGCCCCCTGCGCGCTCGGCGGCGCGCTGAACGACGCCTCCGTGCCGGCCCTGACCGCCAAGGTGGTGTGCGGAGCGGCCAACAACCAGCTCGCCCACCCCGGCGTCGAGAAGGACCTCGCCGACCGCGGGATCCTCTACGCGCCGGACTACGTGGTGAACGCCGGCGGGGTCATCCAGGTCGCCGACGAGCTGCACGGGTTCGACTTCGACCGGTGCAAGGCCAAGGCGGCGAAGATCTTCGACACCACGCTGGCCATATTCGCTCGTGCGAAGGATGACGGAATTCCGCCTGCCGCGGCGGCGGACCGGATCGCCGAACAGCGGATGCACGAAGCGGCAACGGCGGGTGGACGCTGACCGGACGCCGGGTTTCCGCACGGATTTCCGGTACCCGCCGACGGGCAGTTGGAGAGAACTCTCACGTTCGTCGGCGGGTCGCCCGCCAGGAAGTGGTTAAAATCGTCGTTGACCAGCGGGGACGGGGCGCCTCGCGGGTCGTGCAGCCAGGGCCGTGGTGCGGGCGACGTACCGTATGGGCGCGGGCTCAGGTACCGTGGAAGCCCTACGGACCGGTCTCTCCGAGGAGAGTCCGTTCCGGATCATGAACGCGTGTCAGACTCTGGGGCCGTCGAGCCCCGTCACCGAGGGGGTCGAGCCATGGGGCGCGGCCGGGCCAAGGCCAAGCAGACGAAGGTCGCCCGCCAGCTGAAGTACAACAGCGGTGGGACTGACCTGTCACGTCTGGCCAGCGAGCTGGGCGCTTCGACTTCGAGCCAGCCGCCGAATGGCGAGCCGTTCGAGGACGACGACGAGGACGACGACCCGTACGCCCAGTACGCGGATCTCTACAACGACGATGACGACGAGGACGAGGACGACCAGTCCGGGCCCCAGTCTCAACATCGTCGCGGTGCGTAATGCCCGCGGCTGCTTAGCCGTTCACATACCCGGTCCGGGGTTCTGACGCCGGACCGGGTTTTGTGCTGGTCTCACAGGGCCCGGCTCCGGACCCCGCTCCTCACCAGCCGGAGCGGCTAGTTCGGCGCGTAGTCGCCGACCAGCTCCGCGCCCGTGGTGTGCTCGCCGCGCTCGGTGATCTCGCCGGCCACCCATGCGTCGACCCCGCGGTCGGTCAGTGTGGCCAGCGCCACGTCCACCGATTCCTGCGGGACCATCGCGATCATGCCGACGCCCATGTTGAGCGTCTTCTCCAGTTCGAGCCGCTCGACCTCGCCGGTCCGGCCGACCAGGTCGAAGATCGGGTCCGGCGTCCAGCTGGCGCGGTCGACGCGCGCGTGCAGGTGGTCCGGGATCACCCGGGCCAGGTTCGCGGCGAGTCCACCGCCGGTCACATGGCTGAACGCGTGCACCTCGGCGGTGCGGATCAGGGCCAGGCAGTCCAGCGAGTAGATCTTGGTCGGCTCCAGGAGTTCCTCGCCGAGGGTGCGGCCGAGTTCCTCGACGTGCGCGTCGAGCGCTAGCCCCGCCTGGTTCAGCAGGACATGCCGGACCAGGGAGTACCCGTTGGAGTGAAGCCCGGAGGACGCCATGGCGATCACCGCGTCACCCGTACGGATACGATCCGCGCCGAGCAGCCGGTCGGCCTCCACCACGCCCGTACCGGCGCCCGCCACGTCGAAGTCGTCCGCGCCGAGGAGGCCCGGGTGCTCGGCCGTCTCACCGCCCACCAGGGCGCAGCCGGCCAGCACGCAGCCCTCGGCGATGCCCTTGACGATCGCGGCGACCCGCTCGGGGTGGACCTTGCCCACGCAGATGTAGTCGGTCATGAAGAGCGGCTCGGCGCCGCACACCACGATGTCGTCCATGACCATGGCGACCAGGTCGTGGCCGATGGTGTCGTACACACCCAGCTGCCGGGCGATGTCGACCTTGGTGCCCACGCCGTCCGTGGCGGAGGCGAGCAGCGGGCGCTCGTAGTGCTTGAGGGCGGAGGCGTCGAAGAGGCCGGCGAAGCCGCCGAGGCCGCCGAGGACCTCGGGGCGCCGGGTCTTCTTCACCCACTCCTTCATCAACTCGACGGCGCGGTCGCCCGCCTCGATATCGACACCGGCAGCCGCGTAGGAAGCACCGGGAACAGCACCCGTCGCCGGAGGCGACTGATTGTCTGCAGCAGACATTGCCTGGGATCTTTCGGGTTGGTTGCTACGAGGCTTACGGGCGACGGATCGCGTCGGCCGCGGCCGTGGCTGCCGGACCGGCGGCCAGTTCGGTCTCCAGGAGCTGCTTGCCCAGCAGCTCGGGGTCCGGGAGGTCCATCGGGTACTCACCGTCGAAGCAGGCGCGGCAGAGGTTCGGCTTGGCGATGGTGGTCGCCTCGATCATGCCGTCGATGGAGATGTAGGCCAGGGAGTCGGCGCCGAGCGAGGTGCCGATCTCGTCGATGGTCATGCCGTTGGCGATGAGCTCGGCGCGGGTGGCGAAGTCGATGCCGAAGAAGCAGGGCCACTTCACGGGCGGCGAGGAGATCCGGATGTGGACCTCGGCCGCGCCCGCCTCGCGGAGCATGCGCACCAGCGCCCGCTGGGTGTTGCCGCGCACGATCGAGTCGTCGACGACGACCAGCCGCTTGCCCCTGATGACTTCCTTCAGCGGGTTCAGCTTCAGACGGATGCCGAGCTGCCGGATGGTCTGCGAGGGCTGGATGAAGGTCCGGCCGACATAGGCGTTCTTGACCAGACCGTTGCCGAACGGGATGCCGGAGGCCTCCGCGTAGCCGATGGCGGCCGGGGTGCCGGACTCCGGGGTCGCTATCACCAGATCGGCGTCGACCGGGGCTTCCTTGGCGAGCTTCCGGCCCATCTCCACCCGGGAGAGGTAGACGTTCCGGCCGGCGATGTCGGTGTCGGGGCGGGCCAGGTACACATACTCGAAGACACAGCCCTTGGGCTTCGCGTCCGCGAATCGCGAGGTACGCAGGCCGTTCTCGTCGACGGCGACGAACTCGCCCGGCTCGATCTCGCGCACGTAGCTGGCGCCGCAGATGTCGAGGGCGGCGGACTCGGAGGCGATGACCCAGCCGCGCTCAAGGCGGCCGAGGACCAGCGGGCGGATGCCCTGCGGGTCACGGGCGGCGTAGAGGGTGTGCTCGTCCATGAAGACGAGGGAGAAGGCGCCCCGGACCTTCGGCAGGACCGCGTGCGCGGCCTCCTCGATGGTCAGCGGCTTCCCGTCGGCGTCGACCTGGGCCGCGAGGAGCGCGGTGAGCAGGTCGGTGTCGTTGGTGGCGGCGACCCGGGTGGACCGGCCGTGGGTGTCCTTCGGGAGGTCGGCGACCATCTCGGCGAGCTGCGCCGTGTTGACGAGGTTGCCGTTGTGGCCGAGCGCGATCGAGCCGTGCGCGGTGGCGCGGAACGTCGGCTGGGCGTTCTCCCACACGGAGGCACCGGTGGTCGAGTAGCGGGCGTGACCGACCGCGATATGCCCCTGGAGCGAACCGAGGGAGGTCTCGTCGAAGACCTGGGAGACCAGCCCCATGTCCTTGAAGACGAGGATCTGGGAGCCGTTGCTGACCGCGATACCCGCGGATTCCTGGCCCCGATGCTGGAGGGCGTACAGCCCGAAGTACGTGAGCTTGGCGACCTCTTCACCGGGAGCCCAGACACCGAAGACGCCGCAAGCGTCCTGGGGTCCCTTCTCACCGGGGAGCAGATCGTGATTGAGGAGACCGTCACCACGTGGCACAGCACCGAGTGTAGGCGAGATCGACCACTGGTCCGAATTGGGGATAGCCGGCCGTAATGGATCTACGACCGCGGACGCGTTGGTGGCTTTCTCCATTTCCGCTGGTCAACGCGGTGGGAGGATTCTCCAGCCGGGGAACGTTCGTGCGGACCGGTGCCCGCGCAACCCCCTCGCACCGTATCTCTGAGTGAGGTGTCGCACATCATTCGGGGCGGCGGAGGTCACTTCCTGGACAGCTCGACCCGGTCGCCGCCGACGGTGGTGAGGGTGAGTTTCCTGCCGTCGGCCCGGGTGGTGAGCGGCCCCGCGGTGAGGATGCCGGCGAGGGCGCGTTCGAAGGTCATGCGGGTGTTGTCGCAGGCCATGCGGGTGGTGCGGGCGTTGCTCAGCCTGATCCGGTCGTCGGTGACCTTCGCCGTGGCGCTGAACTGGTTGCACCCGTAGCTGCCGGCGGCCCTGCCGTCGTCGATCCTCACGTGGGCATGTGCCGGGGCGCGCCGGCTGGTGCCGTCGACGGTCACGCTGTCGACGGTCCACTCGATCCCGGTCACCGGGGGCTGGGCCCCCACCGAGACCCCCGCTTTCTCACCGCCGCAGGCCACCGCGAGCGGGATGAGCACGGCGGCCGCCGTCATGGTCAGGGTCCTACGCTGCGTGCGCTGCTTGTACCCGTACATGCCGGTTCGACGGAACACCCCGGTCGGTCGGTTCCCTCAGCTCATGAGGGGCAGCAGGGCCCCGATGTCCGCCCGTTCCCCGCTGGCACTGACCTTGGCGTCCGCCAGGGCCTCCTGCCACTCCAGCCGTCCGGTGGCCAGCCGGATCCAGGTGAGCGGATCGGTCTCGACGACGTTCGGCGGGGTGCCCCGGGTGTGCCGGGGACCTTCGACGCACTGCACCACGGCGTACGGCGGCACCCGCACCTCGGTGGAGCCGCCGGGTGCCTTGACCGCGAGCGCGTCGGCGAGCAGCCGGGTGCACGCGGCCAGGGCCTGCCGGTCGAAGGGCACCTCCGGTCCCGCGAGGGCCGCGTTGAGGTCGTCGGTGTGGACGACCAGCTCGACGGTCCGGGTCACCAGGTAGTCGTCCAGGGACATCGCGCCGGCGCTGGTGGCGAGCAGCCGGGTGCCGGGGTGCGCGGCGAGCAGGGCACGGAGGCTGCCGTCGGCGTCGGCGAGGTAGGCGTCGAGGTCGGGGTGGCCGTCGGCGAGCCGCCGGGTGAAGTCGGAGATCGCCGAGGAGTTGGCGGCGGTCCGGAAGGGCCAGTCGAGAAGGACCGCGTCCGCCGCGGCCGGCTCGGGCTGGTCCAGGGCCCGGTGGACGGCGGTGACGGCCATGCCGATGTGGGCGACGAGGTCCCGTACGGTCCACTCGCCGAGCCGGGTGGGGAGCGCGAGCTGCTCGGGGGTGAGGCCCTGGACGGCCTCTCGCACGTTGCCGAACTGGGCGAGGACCGCGGCGCGGGTCTTGACCGGGTCGTAACTGCGGGCACGCTTCTTGGCCTGAGGCATGGCGGTGAGCCTATTCATGGGCGCAGCTTCACGGCGAACGAGTGTCCTTCACGGCATATCCCCGTAGCCCTTCTCGACCAGGCCGAGGGCAGCGCGCGGGCGCTCGTGACGGCCGCGGTGCGGTCCGGTCGATCGGGGAGCCGATCGTCGAGGCCCTACCCGCGTGAGGTCGGTCAGCGGGGCGTGATCACCCAGTGGTTGCTGTGGATGACCCGGTCCGCGAAGTCGACGTCGACCTCGCCGAGAAGGCGGAAGCCGAGGGATCGGCAGATGCCGTTCGAGGGGCCGTTGCCCGTCGCCGGGAAGGCGTGGATGTCGCCCCAGCGGTGCTCGTCGCGGGCCTGTTCGAGGAGGGTGCGGGCGGCGAGCTTGGCGAGGCCGCGGCCCTGGAACTCGGGCAGGACCATCCAGCCGATCTCCGAGATCGGCTTCCCGTCCTCGTCGTGCGCCCAGATGCACACATGGCCCGCGACGATGTCGGGGGTGCCGGGATCGGGGACGATCATCTTGATCCAGGAGGTGTCGGCTGCCGCCTGCTCGGCGTCCCGGCGCACCTTGTCCTTCATGCCCTCGGGGGGTAGCGGTCCGCCGAGGTCCTTCATCATCACGGGGTCGCAGCGCATGCGGACGTAGGCGTCCACGTCGTCCGGGGTGACATCACGCAGGTGCATGCCAGAAGGATGAGGTGTCCGGCTCGCACGTGAAAGGTCCCGGAAGGGCGACGCGCTTGCCGAAGGGCACGGTGTGCCGGCGACCACCCCTGCGAGTGATCAACGGCGAAACGGAATAAACCGACCCGGACGGTGCACGGTTCGCCGGACCAGAAGGTCGGTGGCTACCGGGTCGTCCGTGCCGCGAAGTTCGGTGAGAAGGTGCTCCTTCCCGATCCGATCGGCATCGAACTCGGCACGGAGATCCTCAAGAACTACGTCCGCTGGGCCGGGAAGGCCCCGCCGGGAAGGCCCCGCCCGGAAACATGAATCCGGGCGGGGCCTTCGTCGTCGCAGGACCGGCTACGCGAGCAGCGCCTCGATCGTGCCCTCGTGCGCCTCGCGCAGTTCGGACAGGGTGAGGGTGAACTCGCCCTGGACCTCCACCGAGTCTCCGTCCACGACGCCGATGCGCGTCACCGGCAGGCCCCGCGCGCCGCACATGTCGTTGAAGCGGACCTCCTCCGAGCGCGGTACCGCGACGATCGCGCGGCCGGCCGACTCGGAGAGGAGGAAGGTGAAGGCGTCGAGCCCGTCCGGTACGACCAGACGCGCGCCCTTTCCGCCGAGCAGCGCCGACTCCACGACCGCCTGGATCAGACCGCCGTCGGACAGGTCGTGCGCGGAGTCGATCATGCCGTCACGGGAGGCGGAGATCAGGATCTCGGCCAGGAGGCGTTCGCGCTCCAGGTCGACCTTCGGGGGCAGACCGCCCAGGTGGTCGTGGACGACCTGGGACCAGGCCGAGCCGCCGAACTCCTCGCGGGTGTCGCCGAGGAGGTAGAGCAGCTGCCCCTCCTCCTGGAAGGCGACCGGCGTGCGGCGGGCGACGTCGTCGATCACGCCGAGGACCGCCACGACCGGGGTGGGGTGGATGGCCGCCTCGCCGGTCTGGTTGTAGAGCGAGACGTTGCCGCCGGTCACCGGGGTGCCCAGCTGCAGACAGCCGTCCGCCAGACCGCGCACGGCCTCGGCGAACTGCCACATCACCGCCGGGTCCTCCGGCGAACCGAAGTTCAGGCAGTCGGAGACGGCGAGGGGCTTGGCGCCGGTCGTCGCCACGTTCCGGTAGGCCTCGGCCAGCGCCAGCTGCGCGCCCGCGTACGGGTCCAGCTTGGCGAAGCGGCCGTTGCCGTCCGTCGCGATGGCGACACCGAGGCCGGTCTCCTCGTCCACGCGGATCATGCCGGAGTCCTCGGGCTGGGCGAGGACCGTGTTGCCCTGCACGAAGTGGTCGTACTGGGAGGTGATCCACTTCTTGGAGGCCTGGTTGGGGGAGGCCACCAGCTTGAGGACCTGGTCCTTCAGCTCCTCGCTCGTCGCCGGGCGCGGCAGCTTGTTCGCGTCGTCCGCCTGGAGTGCGTCCTGCCAGGACGGGCGGGCGTACGGGCGCTCGTAGACCGGGCCGTCGTGCGCGACCGTGCGCGGATCGACGTCCACGATCTTCTCGCCGTGCCAGAAGATCTCGAGGCGGTCGCCATCGGTCACTTCGCCGATGACCGTCGCGATGACGTCCCACTTGGCGCAGATCTCCAGGAACCGCTCGACCTTCGCCGGCTCGACCACCGCGCACATGCGTTCCTGCGACTCGCTCATGAGGATTTCCTCGGGCGAGAGGGTCGAGTCGCGCAGCGGTACGTCGTCGAGGGTGACGGTCATGCCGCCGGAGCCGTTCGAGGCCAGCTCGGAGGTGGCGCAGGACAGACCGGCCGCGCCGAGGTCCTGGATGCCGACGACCAGCTTCTCGGCGAAGGCCTCGAGCGTGCACTCGATGAGCAGCTTCTCCTGGAACGGGTCGCCGACCTGGACGGCGGGGCGCTTGGAGGGCTTCGCGTCGTCGAAGGTCTCGCTCGCCAGGATCGACGCGCCGCCGATGCCGTCGCCGCCGGTCCGGGCGCCGTACAGGATGACCTGGTTGCCCGCGCCGGAGGCCTTGGCGAGGTGGATGTCCTCGTGCCGCATCACACCGATGGCACCGGCGTTGACCAGCGGGTTGCCCTGGTAGCAGGCGTCGAAGACGACCTCGCCGCCGATGTTGGGCAGGCCCAGGCAGTTGCCGTAGCCGCCGATGCCGGCGACGACGCCGGGCAGCACCCGCTTGGTGTCGGGGTGGTCGGCGGCGCCGAAGCGCAGCGGGTCGACCACGGCGACCGGGCGGGCGCCCATCGCGATGATGTCGCGGACGATGCCGCCGACGCCCGTGGCAGCGCCCTGATACGGCTCCACGTACGACGGGTGATTGTGGGACTCGACCTTGAAGGTGACCGCGTAACCCTGGCCGACGTCGACGACACCCGCGTTCTCGCCGATGCCCACCAGGAGCGCGTCGCTCTGCGGGGCCTTCTCGCCGAACTGGCGGAGGTGGACCTTGGAGGACTTGTACGAGCAGTGCTCGGACCACATCACCGAGTACATGGCGAGTTCGGCGCCGGTCGGGCGGCGGCCGAGGATCTCCACCACCCGCTCGTACTCGTCCTTCTTCAGACCGAGTTCGGCCCAGGGCAGCTCGACGTCGGGGGTCGCGGCCGCGTGCTCGACCGTGTCCAGAGGCGTCCGGCTCATGCGTTGACCAGCTTCTTGAGGATCGAGGTGAAGAACGGCAGACCGTCGGTGCGGCCGGAGCCGATGAGCGGCTCGACGGCGTGCTCCGGGTGCGGCATGAGGCCTACGACGTTCCCGGCCGCGTTGGTGATGCCGGCGATGTCGCGGAGGCTGCCGTTGGGGTTGAGGTCGAGATAGCGGAAGACCACCCGGCCCTCGGCCTCCAGCTCGTCGAGCGTGTACTCGTCGGCGACGTACCGGCCGTCCATGTTCTTCAGCGGGATGTGGATCTCCTGGCCCTCGCGGTAGTCGCCGGTCCAGGAGGTGCCCGCGTTCTCCACCCGCAGCTTCTGGTCGCGGCAGATGAAGTGGAGGTGGTTGTTGCCGAGCATCGCGCCCGGGAGCAGATGGGCCTCGGTGAGGATCTGGAAGCCGTTGCAGATACCGAGGACCGGGAGGCCGGCCTTCGCCTGCTCGATGACGGTCTCCATCACCGGCGAGAAACGCGAGATGGCGCCGGCCCGCAGATAGTCGCCGTAGGAGAAACCGCCGGGGAGGACCACCGCGTCGACCTGGTGGAGGTCCTTGTCCTTGTGCCAGAGGGCCACCGGTTCGGCACCCGCGAGCCGGATCGCACGCTGGGTGTCCCGGTCGTCGAGACTTCCGGGGAAAGTGACGACGCCAATACGAGCGGTCACTTGGCCGCCTCCGCGACTTCATCCACCCGAACGGTGAAGTCCTCGATCACGGTGTTGGCGAGGAAGGATTCCGCAAGATCGTGGATGCGGGCGAGCGCGGCCTCGTCGACCGGCCCGTCAACTTCCAGTTCGAATCGCTTTCCCTGACGGACATCGGAGATGCCTTCGAAACCCAGGCGTGGCAGCGCACGCTGGACCGCCTGGCCCTGGGGGTCGAGGATCTCCGGCTTGAGCATGACGTCGACTACGACGCGTGCCACTGGCACTCCCGGTGTTGTGGTGCTGGCTGCTGAGCAGGCGCTGCCGGGGTCCCCGACAGGTGTCTTCAGACTACCCGCACAAAATTTCTACGCGAGTAGAGTTGTAGGAAACTACGTGAGCCGCATCACGATCGGGTGACAGCGGGGGATCCACACGAAAAGTTCTGGGAAAGTTCCCCGGGTTCGCCCATGACATCTATTGCGCCCGGGACACGCGGGCGGATTTAGTCGGGCTTCACTTTGTATTGCCAGGCACTGTACAAATGAATTGGCAATAGCCGATACTCGGCACGTCATCTCCGTCATCGCGTCATCGTCGATGAGCTGTATAGACGTGCCACACGAAGGGACCGATATTCGTGGCGCAGAAGGTCGTGGTCACTCTCTTTGACGACATCGACGGCTCGGAAGCGGCGGAAACGATCGCCTTCGGACTCGACGGCAAGTCGTACGAGATCGATCTGAATCAAGCCAACGCCAAGGAACTGCGTAAGGCCCTCGAGCCGTACGTGACGGCCGGCCGCAAGCGGTCGAAGTCGGGCAAGGCGTACAAGCAGACGGAGGTCGCCCCCGACCCGGCGGCCGTCCGCGCCTGGGCGCAGGCGAACAAGATGGATGTCCCGGCGCGCGGTCGTATCCCGAAGAAGGTCTACGAGGCGTTCAGCGCCGCGCAGTGAGACGCGGCTCGGGCTGTCCTCAGGGACCGTCACCGGCCCCCGAGGACAGCCGACTTGCGCTACCCCCCTGCTGATCAGCTAATGTCTGGAGCACGCCGAGGGGCGCGGCCGAAAGACCGAAACCCACGGAGTACATGCGGGTGTAGTTCAGTAGTAGAACATCCCCCTTCCAGGGGGAAGGCGCAGTGTGCAATTCCTGTCACCCGCTCTGCACCGCCGGTCCTGGTCATGCTTGTGGATCAGGTAGGCTGGTGCTCGCACCGATCGGTGGGAGCCGGTCGGGAGCAGTGCGGACGTAGCTCAGTTGGTAGAGCGCAACCTTGCCAAGGTTGAGGTCGCGAGTTCGAGCCTCGTCGTCCGCTCCAGCTCGTAGGAGAAACCCCAGTCATATGACTGGGGTTTTTTCGTGCGCCGCCACGTGCCTTCATGAGCCTTCATGAGCCTTCCCGTGCCAAGGCGGGCCCTGACATTTGTCATGGCGAGTGATGACACCGCGCACTGCTGCCGGGCCCGGTCCCCGGGGAGGCTCTTTCCATGGAAGCCATGGAAGACAACGAACACGTGATTGAGGTCACAGACCTCCGTCGTGTCTACGGGGGCGGGTTCGAGGCGGTCCGCGGAGTCACCTTCTGCGTGCGCCGCGGGGAGATCTTCGCGCTCCTCGGCACCAACGGCGCCGGAAAGACCTCCACGGTCGAGTTGCTGGAGGGCCTCGCCCCGCCGAGCGGGGGCCGGGTGCGGGTGCTGGGCCACGATCCGCACCGGGAGCGGGCCGCCGTACGGCCGCGCACCGGCGTGATGCTCCAGGAGGGCGGCTTCCCGTCCGAACTGACCGTCGGCGAGACGACCCGGATGTGGGCCGGCTGTACGACCGGAGCCCGGCCGACGACCGAGGCACTCGGCCTGGTCGGGCTCGCCGGCAAGGCGGACGTCCGGGTCAAGCAGCTCTCCGGCGGTGAGCGGCGCCGCCTCGACCTGGCGCTCGCGCTGCTCGGCCGGCCCGAGGTGCTGTTCCTGGACGAACCGACCACCGGCCTGGACGCCCAAGGACGCCGGGACACCTGGGAGTTGGTGCGATCCCTGCGCGACACCGGGACCACCGTCCTGCTCACCACGCACTATCTGGAAGAGGCCGAGGACCTCGCCGACCGGCTCGCGATCCTGCACGAGGGGCGTATCGCGGCCACCGGAACACCGGGCGAGGTGACCGCGGACCGGCCCGCACGGATCTCCTTCGAGCTGCCGCCCGGGTACTTCGTGGGCGACCTGCCGCCGCTCGCCACCCTGGGCGTGTGCGGGCACGAGACCGCCGGCCGGGCCGTACGGCTGCGGACCCGCGAGGTGCAGCGGACCGCCACCGGGGTGCTGGCCTGGGCCCAGCGGACCGGGGTCGAACTGGACCGGCTCGAGGTGCGCTCGGCCTCGCTGGAGGAGGCGTTCCTGGGGATCGCGAAGGAGGCGGTCGTATGAGCACGGTGGAATTCGGCGGACACCGGGACGCGTTGCCCGCCGCGTCCCGACGCCGGGCGGCGCTCTCCGCGTCCCGGCGCCGGCTGGGTGCGCTGGCCCGCGCCGAGTTGCTGCTCCTCGCCCGCAACCGAGGCGCGGTGCTCACCGCTCTGCTGGTGCCGCTCTCCCTGCCGTTCAGTGTGCGGCCCGCCATCGACCAGATCGACCTGAAGGCCCAGGGGCTGAACGTCGGCACGCTGATGCTGACCGCCGCGACCGGCTTCTCCTTCCTCTTCGCCGTGTACACGTCCCTGGTGAGCGCGTACGTGGCCCGTCGGGAGGAGCTCGTCCTCAAGCGGCTGCGCACCGGGGAACCGGCCGACACGGAGATCCTGGCCGGCACCGCCCTGCCCGCCCTCTGTCTCGGCCTGGCCCAGGCACTGGTGCTCACCGTCGGCTGCGCGGTGCTGCTCGACGCGGGCGCGCCCAAGGCGCCGTATCTCACCCTGCTCGGGCTGCTCCTGGGCCTGCTGCTCAGTGCCGCGCTCGCCGCCCTCACCTCGGTTGTCACCCGAACCACCGAGAGCGCCCAGGTCACCGCGCTGCCGCTGGTCTTCGTCTCGATGCTGGGCTCGGGCATCGCCGTGCCCACGGACGTCCTGCCCGACCGGATCGCCTCGGCCTGTGAACTTCTCCCGCTCTCCCCGGCCGTCCGGCTGGTCCGCGCCGGCTGGACCGGCGAGCTCGGCGGCTACGAGGCGATGGGTACGGTCCTCACCGCGCTGGCCTGGACCGTGGTCGCGGTGTTTGCTGTACGGCGGTGGTTCCGCTGGGAACCGCGGCGCTGAGTGGAGACGGGCCGGCACGGGATAGAACCGGATAGAACGAGACAGGACGGGACCGGGATGAGCGGGGCAGGTGGCTGGTGGCGGGAGAAGACCACCCCCGCCAAGGTCGAGACGTACACACGCTGGTCGTTCCACTTCTTCGCGGTGATCGAGGTCACCGCGATCGGACTCCCGGTGTTCGGGGAGACGAGGACGGCGCTCTCGGCCTGGATGATCGCGATGGTCGTCGTCCACGCGGTGCTCTGCGCGCTGACCGCCTCCCGGGCGCTGGACTGGACGCGGGGCCGCCGGGAGCAGCCGGTGCGGCTGCTGTGGGTGCTCGGCGCGGCCACGTACGCCTTCGCCGTCACCGTCCTGGCGCTGCGCACGCACGGCGGGCCGGGCGACGACACGAAGAGCGCGGCGGCCACCGTGTTCGTGGGGATCCTGGCCTTCGGGGCCGGCACCACGGCGCTCGGGGTCCGCAACCGGCGGCGGGCGATGGCGGTGATCGCGGGCTTCGCGTTCGGGGCGGGCCTGGTCTCCTTCCCGCTGGCCATGCCCGGGGCCGCCGCGCTGGTCACAGCGGTCGCGGTGTTCATGGCCGGCGGCTTCCTCGCCGCCACCTCGTTCTTCTCCGTCTGGCTGCTGAACGCCGTCTACGAACTCGACGAGGCCCGGGAGACGCGTGCCCGGCTCGCCGTCGCCGAGGAACGGCTGCGGTTCGGCCGCGATCTGCACGACGTGCTCGGCCGCAACCTCGCGGTCATCGCCCTCAAGAGCGAACTGGCCGTCCAGCTGGCCCGCCGCGAACGGCCCGAGGCCGTGGAGCAGATGATCGAGGTGCAGCGGATCGCCCAGGAGTCGCAGCGGGAGGTACGGGCCGTCGTACGGGGCTACCGGGACGCCGATCTCGCGGCCGAACTCGCGGGCGCGCAGGGCGTGTTGGCCGCTGCGGGCATCGACTGTGCGGTGACCGGCGACACCGCCGGGCTGCCCGCCCAGGTGCAGTCGGCGCTCGGCTGGGTGGTCCGGGAAGCGACCACCAATGTCCTTCGGCACGGAGACGCGGGACGGTGCACGGTGGGCCTGCGGGTACGGGAGGGACGCGTGGTACTGACGGTGGAGAACGACGGGGTCGCCGTGCGGGCCGGTGGTGCGGGTGGCGGGGTCGAAGTCGTCGTGGGTGCGGGGGACGGTGGCGGCGGGGTCGTCGACGGCGGGCGGCGCGGCCGAGGCGGTGGCGTCGAGGGAAGCGCGCCCGCGGGTGACGGGAGTGGCGGGTCCGGGATCGCCGGGTTGCGGGAGCGGCTTGCGGTGGTGGAGGGGACGTTGGAGGCGGGACCGGTGGGGGCGGACGGGTTCCGGGTGGTGGCTTCGGTGCCGCTGGCCGGCCGTACGGCCGATACGAATGTGAGCGGAGTCACCTCATGACCTCTCCGGTACGGCTGTTGCTCGCCGACGACGAGCATCTGATCCGGGGTGCGCTCGCCGCGCTGCTCGGCCTCGAGGACGACCTCGTCGTGGTCGCGGAGGCGGCCACCGGGCCGGAGGCGCTCGCCATGGCCCGGGCCCATCGGCCCGACGTGGCGGTACTGGATCTGCAGATGCCGGGGGCGGACGGTGTGAAGGTCGCCACATCCCTGCGGGCCGAACTGCCCGGCTGCCGGGTGCTGATCGTGACCGGCCACGGCCGCCCCGGGCATCTGAAACGGGCCCTGGCCGCCGGTGTGCGGGGGTTCGTCCCGAAGACGGTCAGTGCGCAGCGGCTCGCGGAGATCATCCGTACCGTGCATGCGGGAAACCGCTATGTCGACCCGGAGTTGGCCGCCGACGCGATCTCCGCCGGGGACTCGCCGCTGACCGCCCGGGAGGCCGAGGTGCTGGAACTGGCGGCCGACGGGGCGCCGGTCGCGGAGATCGCCGAGCGGGCCGCGCTGTCGCCGGGAACCGTACGGAACTACCTCTCCTCGGCCGTCACCAAACTCGGCGTGGAGAACCGTCATACCGCGGTGCGTCTCGCGCGGGAGCGAGGTTGGGTATAGTTGCTCTCGCGCCACGGCGCATGCGGACGTAGCTCAGTTGGTAGAGCGCAACCTTGCCAAGGTTGAGGTCGCGAGTTCGAGCCTCGTCGTCCGCTCAGAAGAGAAGGCCCCCGGTTTCCGCCGGGGGCCTTCCGCGTTCGGTGCTTTCGGTGCTCGGAGCCTTCGGTGTTCCCGGGCCCGGGGGCCCGGGAGCCCGGGATTCCCGGGAGCCCGGGGGCCGGGGGCCCGGGGGACGCCTCCGTCACGACCAGGTGTTGCCCGTCAGCCGCTCGTACGCCTCGATGTACTTCGCCCGGGTCGCCTCGACCACCCGCTGCGGCAGCGGCGGCGGGGGCTGCTCGCCCCCGCGGTCCCAGCCGGATTCGGCCGAGGTCAGCCAGTCGCGCACGTACTGCTTGTCGAACGACGGCTGGGCGCGGCCCGGCTCCCACTCGTCGGCCGGCCAGAAGCGGGAGGAGTCCGGGGTGAGGACCTCGTCGGCGAGGACGAGGGTGTCGCCCTCGAAACCGAACTCGAACTTGGTGTCGGCCAGGACGATGCCCCGGTCGCGGGCGATGTCCCGGGCCCGCCCGTACACCGCGAGGGTGGCCTGGCGCAGCTGGGCGGCCGTCTCGGCGCCGACCTGCCGGGCGACCTCCTCGTACGACACGTTCTCGTCGTGCTCGCCGACCTCCGCCTTGGTGGCCGGGGTGAAGATCGGGGCGGGCAGCTCGGAGCCGTCGACCAGGCCCTCGGGGAGGGCGAGTCCGCACACCGTACGGGACTCCTGGTACTCGGCCAGGCCCGAGCCGGTGAGATAGCCGCGCGCCACGCACTCGACCGGCAGCATCTTCAGGGACTTGCAGACCAGGGTGCGGCCCGCCCAGTCGGCGGGGGCGCCCTCGGGCAGCTCGGTGCTGATGACGTGGTTGGGGGCGAGGTCGGCGAGCTTGTCGAACCACCACAGGGAGAGCTGGGTGAGCACCCGGCCCTTGTCGGGGATCTCGGTCGGCAGCACCCAGTCGTACGCGGAGATGCGGTCGCTGGCGACCATCACGAGGTCCCCGGCCGCGTTCTGGTACAGCTCGCGCACCTTGCCGGTGTGCAGATGCACCAGCCCCGGCACCTCGACGGGCTCGGGTTTTTCGACGAATCCGGACACGGTTCCTCCCCGTGGTTCTGTACAGGTGCTCCCGATTCTCCCGTATGCCGGGTTGCCGTCGGACACGGGGTCAGTCCCGTTTGCAGATGCGGTCCAGGAGGTTGGCGGTGGCGCGCTGGACGCGGGGGTCGATATGGCCGGGGCGGTCGAGGGCCGGGGACCAGGCGAAAGTCCCGGACGCGAAGACCAGGGCGCCGGAGGGGGCGCGGTAGAGAGAGGTCTCCTGGTGGCGCAGGGCGCCCTCGTTGTCGGCGTAGGGGGAGTGGGCGAGCAGGATGCGCTCCTCGTGCTCGGGCAGCGCGGTGCGCGGGAAGTAGCGGTCGGCCTCCCCGGCCACCAGGCCCGGCAGTTCGTCGCCCTCCTGCGCGCCGGTGGCCTCCCAGAGCCAGTGGCCGGCGTTGCGCACGATCAGGGGGTGCGGCTCGGGCACCCGGCCCGCGTACTGGATGCCGACCGTCTGCTGCTCGGGCCGGTCGATCTCGCGCCAGAGCACGGGCCTGCCCGGGCCCTTGCGTTTCCGGCAGGTGAGCAGCCGGTCCGCGACCCCGGACGGGGACGCCCCCAACTCCACCTGCCAGTACATGGTGTTGGCCGAGAGGAAGACCAGCGAGGTGCCGCTGTCCCGGGCCAGATCGACCGTGCGGCGCATCCGCGGCGACCAGTACTCGTCGTGGCCCGGGAAGACCAGGCCCCGGTAGCGGGTGGGGTCGACACGGCCGGCGTGCAGGTCGCGGGCGTCGGCGTAGGCGAGGTCGTAGCCGTAGCGCTCGGCCCAGCGGATGAAGTCGTAGGCGTGGCCGACGTGCAGGGGCAGGCCCGCGCCCGCGTAGGGCCGGTCGAAGGAGACGGTGGTCGCCGCGTCGGCCTCGCCGAGCAGCCGGCCCCTCTCGTCCCAGGCGTGGTAGAGGCTGGCGCCGGTGCGGCCGTCCTCGGGGTAGAGGTTGTAGGCCTGCCAGGTGATGTCCGGCAGCAGCAGGAGCAGGTCGGCGGGGTGGTTGTCGCGGACCGTGAAGGGCACGTGGGAGCGGTAGCCGTCGGCCGTGGTGAGGACGGCGACATACGCGCCGACGCTCCAGTACGACGGGACCTGCAAACGCCAGGACAGCCACCAGTGGTGGCAGGAGACCGTACGGTCGGCGGCCAGCGGCGGGGGCTGCACGATGCCGGACAGCCGCGGGCTGGTGGTGATCTTGGCGGCGCCGTCGCCGCCGTAGTGGCCGATGCGGTAGATGTCGACGCTGAATTCCTGCGGCGGGTCGACGGTGACGTGGAAGTCGACGGCCTCGCCGGGGGAGACCGCGCCGGTCGAGGCGAATCCTTTGATCTGCCGGTGCACGTCGTCCGCCGAGCGGGGGCCGACCGCACTGCGGGGTGCGGGGATCCGCGGGTTCTCACCGGTGGGCTGTGGCCGGCTCGGGTCGACGTACCAGGGGACGACATGACCGGTGTCGTCGAAATAGGTCTCGCTGCCGCGCAGCCAGGGGACGGGACCCTGGCCGAAGGGGTCCGTGACGGCGTGCGCGAGTGCTCCCGACTCCCAGCGGCGGATGTGGTCCGATGCCATGGTGGCTCCCCTCCCTCGTGCCCCCGTGAAGTGTGCTGATACGAGTCGTTGTGTGGTGGTACGGCGTTACGTGGCCGAGCTTGTACTGTTCCGGTCGGGCCTGGTGCGCGCCCGGTTCGTGCCTGGTTCGTGCCTGTTTCCGGTTTCGCCCGTGGTGCTGTGCGGGTTCCGCGGGCTGTGACTGTGCCGTCTGCCTTATGTCGGATGCGCTTGCCATTTCACCGAACGGTCCCAGCACATCACATAACGCACGCGTCCTGTCACGGTTCGTTGCGAATTTGCCTGAAGTGGAACGGTTCGCTCCGCCAAAGCGTCGAAACGCTGAGGTCAGACCAGCCGTACGGGCTTCTCGGGACGTATCCCGGACTCGACCAGCCAGGCCCGCAGCGGAGCCGGGTCTCCCTCCTCGACGAGGCTGAGAACTCTGGGCGTCAGGTCGGCGGCCCGCTCGCCGTCGACCAGCAGGGACGGGCCGTCGAGCCAGTCCAGGCCGGGGGTGGCTCCGGCGGTGTCCACGGCCGCGCAGCACACCATCGCCGTGACGTGGTCGGCGAGCAGCTCGCGTGCGGTGCGCGGGGGCTGGAGGGGGAAGAGGGGCAGCGCGCAGTCGTCCCAGAGGGCGCTGTCGGGGCCCTGCCCGGCGGGTGCGGGCGCGTCGGGTCCGGGGGTGACGGCGGCGGCCTCCTCGCGGGCGAGGGCCGCGGTGAGCCCCGCGGCCAGGGCGGCGCTGCGCTCGGTGCCGGTGGCTTCCTCGGCGTCCTCGTCGTAGACCGGGGGCTCCTTGGGCCTGCTGTGGGCGGCCGGGTCGGTCAGGTGGTCCAGGACCCGGTCCAGGGTGGGACCGCCGCCGTCGGGGGCGGCGGGGTCGAGGGTGGCGCGGACACCGAGGGAGTCCAGGACGCGGTGCAGCCGGGCCGCCTCGATGCGCCAGGTGCGGTCGACGACCTCGTCCGGATACTCCTGCCAGGCCACCGGCGACCAGTCCGGGCCCGGCTCGGCGGGGCCGCCGTGGAAGAGACGGGCGGCGAGCAGCGAGGCGGCCTCGTCCACCAGGCCCGGCTCTTCCAGCAGGTCGCAGGCGGGCCGCTCGCCGAGCCGGGAGGCGAAGCCCTCGGCCAGCCGGTCCCGCCGGGACAGCTCAGTGAGCGCCGCGACCACGCCCGCGTCCAGCCGGGACGGCCAGCGGCCCATCCGCCAGGCGGGCAGCGCGACCCGGGTGAGAAGACGGTCCCAGCCGGCGTAGGCGAGTCCGACCTGCTCCTGGGCGACGATCCGCAGTCCGTAGTCCACGGCCTGCGCGCGCTCGGCGGCCGCGGCGGCGACCCCGCGCTCCATCAGCGTCGCGTGCTCCCGGCAGCCCCGCAGCAGCACCCGGGCCACCCAGCCGAGGCCCGCGCACACCCACCGGGTCGCCGGACATCGGCCGGTCGTCGAGGAGACGGCGACCGCCGCGTCCAGGCCGCGCACGAAGCGGCGGGCGGCGGCTATGTCCGGGTGCGCCGAGGGTCCGGTGCCGGCGACGACCGGGGCGAGGACCGCGCGCAACTCGCCCACCCGCATCCACCACAGGAACGGGGAGCCGATGACGAGCACCGGCGCGGCGGGGGTACGGCGGTGCGGGCCGGGGTTGCCGAGCTCGTCGCCGCCCTTGGGCGCGGGCGGGCCGTGCGCGGGGTGGGTGCGGTCCTCCAGCCAGCTGTCGCAGTCCGGGGTGAGCGCTATGGCGGAGGGCACCGGGACGTCGAGGCGGTCGGCGAGATCGCGCACCATCCGGTACAGGTCCGGGGCGGACTCCTCCAGGATCGGGACCGTGGGACTCACGGCCGGCCGGGCGCGGGCCACGACCACGGCGATGCCGGCGGCGGCCAGCAGCACGACGACGGCGAGCACACCGACGATCCAGCGGGCCGTGTCCCAGCCCCGGCCGACGAAGTGACCGGTGGAACCGCCGGTCAGCAGGATCACCGTGGCCGCTGCGGGCAGCAGCGCCACGGCCAGGGCCCGGCCGCGGATGCGCAGCACGGCGAGGGCCCGGGTACGCGCTGCCTGCGCTCCCGCCTCCACACCGATACCGGTACTGGTCACGTCCGGACCTCACCCCCTCACTGCTGTCCTGGTGCCGTCCTGGCTGTTGCTCACTCCCCCACTGTGGCACCCGCCACTGACATCGCAATGCCGGTGGGCCAAGTGCCGGAACGCTTGTGCCGCACCCTAGTTGGGGCCTCGGCCCCCGTCAGCCGGATGGGGCATCGGTCACTCGATGGAATGGCTTTGGTCAGAGGTGATCGACAGACAGCAACGATCAGGCCCCGGATTTTCGGGGTCCGGGGCCTGACCAGGAGCGGTGCACGCATGGAGGGCGCTCAGGCCTCGGCCGCCTCGGCCGCCGCCTTCGCCGCGATGTCCGTACGGTGCTGGGAGCCGTCGAGCCCGATCCGCGCCACGGCCGCATACGCCCGCTCACGCGCCTGGGTCAGATCCTGACCGGTCGCGGTCACGGAGAGAACCCGGCCGCCGGCGCTGACGACCGCCTCGCCGTCCCGCTTCGTCCCCGCGTGCAGGACATAGGCGTGCGGGGCGTCCTCGGCGGCCACCGTGTCGAGGCCGGTGATGGGGTCGCCGGTGCGCGGGGTGCCCGGGTAGTTGTGGGAGGCGACCACCACGGTGACCGCGGCGTCGTCGCGCCAGCGCAGCGGCGGGAGGTCGTCGAGGGTGCCGTTCGCGGCGGCGAGCAGGACGCCGGCCAGCGGGGTCTTCAGGCGGGCGAGGACCACCTGGGTCTCGGGGTCGCCGAAGCGGGCGTTGAACTCGATGACCCGGACACCGCGCGAGGTGATCGCGAGGCCGGCGTAGAGGAGACCGGAGAACGGGGTGCCTCGCCGCCGCATCTCGTCGACGGTCGGCTGCAGAACGGTCTCCATGACCTCGTCGACCAGCTTGGGGTCGGCCCAGGGCAGCGGGGAGTAGGCACCCATGCCGCCGGTGTTCGGCCCCTGGTCCCCGTCCAGGGCGCGCTTGAAGTCCTGGGCGGGCTGGAGCGGGAGCACCGTCACACCGTCGGTGATGGCGAAGAGGGAGACCTCGGGGCCGTCGAGGAACTCCTCGATGACGACGCGGTCGCACCCGGCGGCGTGCGCCGTGGCCGCCGCCAGGTCGTCGGTGACGACGACGCCCTTGCCGGCGGCGAGCCCGTCGTCCTTCACGACGTACGGCGCCCCGAACGCGTCGAGCGCCTCGGCGACCTCATCGGCGTCTGTGCAAACGTACGAACGGGCGGTGGGCACTCCGGCCGCCGCCATCACGGCCTTGGCGAACGCCTTGGACCCCTCGATCTGCGCGGCCTCCCCGGAGGGGCCGAAGACCGGGATACCCGCCGCGCGCACGGCGTCGGCGACCCCGGCGACCAGCGGGGCCTCCGGGCCGACGACGACGAGGTCGGCGCCGATCTCCCGCGCCAGGGCGGTGACGGCGGCGCCGTCCAGGGCGTCGACCTGGTGCAGCTCGGCGACCTCGCCGATACCGGCGTTGCCGGGGGCGCAGTGCAGCGCGGTGACGTCGGAATCGAGGGACAGAGAGCGGCACAGGGCGTGTTCGCGGGCGCCGCTGCCGATGACGAGGACCTTCACGGGGGCCAGCGTAGCCGGGTGCACCGACTGGAGGATTCTCCAAGGGGGTGCAGGACGGGGTGAAGGGGAGCCGAGGGCGGGGCCGCCGACCCCTCGGCTCGGCCTCCGCACCGGCGGCGCCCGCCGCCCGTCACTCGTTCTGGAACTCCTCCACCACCGTCGCCCCCAGCTCCCGCACGATCAGTTCATGGCCGGAGAGGGCCGACTCGTCGAGGTCGGGGTCGTCCTCCTCGGGGATGTCGTCCTCGGGAGACACCGGAGGCGGTTCGGGGGCCGCGGGCCGCGAGGTGGGAGCCGCTGCCGTCGGGCCGGACGGCGGGGAGCTCTGGGGTGTGGCCGTCGGCGGCCCGGGCTGGGACGGCGCCGGGCGGGCCGGGGCCGCCGGGGCGGAGCCGCCGTAACCGGACGACGCCGTGGGCGCGCCGCCGTAACCGCCGCCTGGCTGGCCGCCGCCGTATCCGGGGCCGGCCGGGGCCGAGCCGCCGCCGCCCGTCGGGTCGACGATCGCCTCGATCCGCCACTGCACGCTGAACTGTTCGGCCAGCGCCTGCCGCAGCACGTCCTCGCTGCCACTGCTCGCGAAGTTGTCACGGGCGCCGGCGTTGACGAAGCCGAGCTGGAGGGTGGTGCCGTCGAAACCGGCGACCTGGGCGTTCTGGCTGAGGAGGATCCAGGTGAAGCGGCGACGGTTCTTGACCGCTTCGAGGATGTTCGGCCAGAGAACACGGGGGTCCAGGCCGCCGGCAGGAGCAGCTGGGGCCGAGGCCGCCGGGGCCGGCTGGACCGGCTGGGTCGCCGGGGTGCCCGGGCCCGTGGCCCCGCCCGGTGCCGCCGTGCCCACGCCCGCGCCCGTGGCCGAGGCCGTGGGCCAGCCGCCGGGGCGGCGTGCGGCGCCGCCACCCGCGGGGGCAGCCGTCGGCCAGGCGCCGGGCGCGGCGGCCGGAGGAGCCGCCGGGGCCGTCGGTGTGGGCGCAGGCGGCTGAGGGGCGGGTGTCGGTGGCTGCGCCTGCACCGGCGCAGGCTCGGGTGCCGCTCCCCCTCGTACCGCCGCACGGGCCGCCGCGGGCCCGCCCCCCTGCGGAACCTGAGCCGGAGGAACCGCAGGAACGGCAGCGGGAGCCGGAGCCGGGGCCGGAGCCGGAGCCGGAGCCCCGCCCGCAGAAGGCCCGCCCGGCGCGGCCAGGTGTGCCTCGGGCCCGGGGACGTACCCCATCGCGGGCGCACCGCCCCCGCCCGAGAAGTTGACGCCCCGCTCCAGCCGGTCGAGGCGGGCCATCACGGACCGCTCGTCGCCGTAGGCGGCCGGGAGCAGCACACGCGCGCAGATCAGCTCCAGCTGGAGGCGGGGGGAGGTGGCGCCGCGCATCTCGGTCAGGCCCTCGTTGACGAGGTCGGCCGCGCGGCTGAGCTCGGCGGCGCCGAACGTGCCCGCCTGGGCCTGCATACGCTCCAGGACGTCGGCGGGGGCGTCGAACAACCCCTTCTCCACGGCGTCGGGCACCGCCGCGAGGATCACCAGGTCCCGCAGCCGCTCCAGCAGGTCGGCGACGAAGCGGCGCGGGTCGTTGCCGCCCTCGATGATGTGGTCGACGACCTCGAAGGCGGCGGCGCCGTCCCCGGTCGCGAAGGCCTCGACGACGGAGTCCAGCAGGGACCCGTCGGTGTAACCGAGCAGGGAGGTGGCCATGGCATACGTCACACCCTCCTCGGTGGCCCCGGAGAGCAGCTGGTCCATGACGGACATGGAGTCACGCACGGAACCGGCACCGGCGCGCACGACGAGCGGCAGCACGCCGTCCTCGACGGCGATCTTCTCCTTGCCGCACACCTCGCCGAGGTAGTCGCGCAGCGTGCCCGGCGGCACCAGCCGGAAGGGGTAGTGATGGGTCCGCGACCGGATGGTCCCGATGACCTTCTCGGGCTCGGTGGTGGCGAAGATGAACTTCAGATGCTCCGGGGGCTCCTCGACGACCTTGAGCAGCGCGTTGAAGCCGGCCGACGTGACCATGTGGGCCTCGTCGATGATGTAGATCTTGTAGCGGCTGCCGGCCGGCCCGAAGAAGGCCTTCTCGCGCAGCTCACGGGCGTCGTCCACACCACCGTGAGAGGCCGCGTCGATCTCGATGACGTCGATGGAGCCGGGTCCGTTGCGTGCGAGGTCGCGGCATGACTGGCACTCGCCGCAGGGGGTCGGCGTCGGCCCCTGCTCGCAGTTCAGGCAGCGGGCCAGGATCCGTGCGCTGGTGGTCTTCCCGCACCCACGCGGCCCGCTGAACAGGTACGCGTGATTGACCCGGTTGTTCCGCAGCGCCTGCTGCAACGGGTCGGTGACATGCTCCTGCCCGATGACCTCGGCGAACGACTCCGGGCGATAGCGGCGGTACAGCGCGAGAGACGACACGCTTACGAGGTTATAGGCGCCCACTGACAACCAGCCCCGCCCGCAAACGCAAGCGCCCCCCACGCACCCGCCAGAGCCAACCTACCCTTGCTGCCTTCCGGCCCTGGGGGAGTTCAGTCAGATAGCGCCGCGTGAGGGGCTCTGCACAGAGTACCCGACGTCAGGGGGTGGGAACGAGTTCGCGAGCACTCCTCTCGGTCATGTAATGTTCCGAGCGGAGGATTCGCCTAGAGGCCTAGGGCGCACGCTTGGAAAGCGTGTTGGGGGCAACCCCTCACGAGTTCGAATCTCGTATCCTCCGCCAGTGCCTCACCGGGCACGATGTCGAAGGGCCCCGCTGTTCGCAGCGGGGCCCTTCGTCGTGCGTGGTCTCAGTTTTGGTCTCAGTTGCAGTGATCGGCTCGGACCTGAGCGGACGGCGTGCATCCGCCGGCGCCTCTGACGCGTCCCCGTGCTGGGCACCGCCCCGAATTTCCTCCCGCCGCTCCCCCGGCAGCCATAGCGGTCGAGTAGGTCCGCTCCGCACGTGGTGCGGCCTCATCGCACACACCGATCGCCTACCTCTGAAGGCCCCAATTGCCCTTCATGCGGAGGCTGGCCATCACCGCCCGGGCGGCCACCAAAAACACGGATCGTACTGCTGGGTAGCAGCTTCAGGCGGCATGTCTCTCGAACGGGGAGGGACGCCTGGCCCGACTGCCGACGCGGCGACCAGGAAAGCAAGGCAGACCCCACTTGCTGGCAGCCAACGTTTCCCAGCGAGGCCCTCCACCCGTGCCCCCCAAGGAGGAGAACGATCATGACCGCTGTAATCGCCGAGGCATCAACAGCGACACCACCCCCAGACGGACGGTGCATCTCCACCGCTCCCACAGTTCTCGCCCCCGGACCCACCCCAGTCTCCTGGCAGCAACTCCGCGCCATGAGCGATTCGTACTGCGGCGTCACGACCCTGTTGGTCGAGGCCGGGATCGGCTTACACAAGCTCCTCAAGCGCGATGGCGGCTCGGACCTCAAGCTCGCTTACCGGCTTCTCCAGGAGTTCATGATCCGGCCCGTGGACGAACGAGCATCGGATGAGGCCGAGAACGAGGCGATCGCGTGACCACCGATATCGACCTTGACGCACTTCCTCCGGACACCCTCGTCGCCGAGAACGGTCAGATCACCCCAATCGGGGAGCTGGTCATCGCAAAGACGGTCAAGGAACTGGCCGACGCCTGCCGACAGGCTGACGACCCGCAGGCCGCGCTCCAGGTGGTCCCGGAACTCATCCCCAAGCACATAGCGGAGATCGTCAACCGGCGCACCAACGTCGCCCCCAGCCCGCTGCGCACCGCCCTCACCGGCCTTGTCGGGAGCGAGTGTCTGGAGCGACGCCCCGGCCGCGACCCACTGACCGGCGATCGGATGGATGGCCAGCCGGACACCGACGACACCTGGTCCGACCGCCTGCCGTGCACCCAGCAGCATGGCCACACCGGCGACCACCGTGACGCCCTTGGGCGGAACTGGCGACGAGCGGAGATTTCGGCATGACGATCCTCACCTGTGAGCGACTCTTCACCGTGTCGCTCCACTTGCGCCAATGCCCAGCAGGCGAAGGCCGTCATGCTGCGCCGTGACGGGGACCGCGTCATCGCCGCCTACGACCCCGAGCGGGCTTCTCTCGACACGGCAGCCGTGCTCACCCGCGCTCTCCTCTCCTCCGAGCGCATCACTATTTCCGAGGTAATCCTCGAAGGCCACGACCCGGACTTGACGGCCTTGTACCGTGCTGCCTCGAAGCTGCTCCTGGACGTAGGGACCGCCAGTGGGCCTCGGGTCACGGAACCCGCGGTGAAGGTGCTCAGCGAGGACCCGAGGCAGGCGACGTACTTCATCCCCGAGGGCTGGGACCTGAACGACGCCCTCGGCAGGCTGCCCGCCGCCTTCGCCGCTGCCCGACCGAAGGTGGCCCGCAACCTGAAGCGGATCGAGCAGGCAAAGGAGGAATCCGGCGGGAAGATCGACCACGCCCTCGACCTGATTGCCGTGTTGGTTCTGGAGACCGACGATCCGGCCAGCGTCTGGGACGAAGTGCTGCAGCTGCTCCACCAGGTCCGCGCCGAGCGGACGACGGCCGCCGCCCCGGCCATTGCGGCTTGAGCTTCCATTCAGACGGCCCGGGACCGACGGGTTCACCACCGGTTCCGGGCCGTAAGGCCATGCGGCTCGTACAGTCGCGCGCACCGACGAGGCGGCCAGGCCCCTTCACCAACGGGAGTGGCTAAGTGGGCTGACCTGCGGCGACTCTGGTTCTCGGTGGATTCCACGCGGATCTGTCCACGGTCCCGGGACGATGTCGCGGTCAGAGCCCGATCATCCGGACCTTGCTGCCGCACAGCTGGGTCATGTCGTCGACGTCCGACGTGAGGATGGCGACCGGGCCAGGCTGACGCAAGGCCGCTTCGGCGACGGTGGCGTCGATCGCGTACTTGTGTCCGTGCAGGCCGGCGCTCTTGAGCAGTTGTGCCGCCGCCTTGGCCGCCGCCTCGGTGACCGGCTCCACCTTGACCCGGGAAAGCGCCCATTGCAGTCGGGCCAGGTTCACCCTGCCGTGGCTCACCTCTACGATGGTGTTGGCGCTGACGACAAGGTCCGCTCCCATGTCATAAAACACCTGGAACATCGCCAGAACCTTGCGGTCCTGTGCCACCCAGGCCGACAGCCCCTCGCTGTCCAGGACGACCGTCTCAACGTGCCCGCTCACGCAGCGCTCGCGCCGCCGGGGGCCTGCGTCGTACCGAAGATCCGCACCCGCGCCTCGGCCAGCTCTTCCTCACTGAAGGCCCCGTGCTCGTCTGTGTGGCTGCGCAGGTCGGCCCCCAGAAGCTGGTGCCGGATCTGCCTGGCGACCGCTTCCGCCACGTAGCCGGAGATGTTGTCCGTGATCTTCTTCAGCTCCGCCACCTGCTCGGTGGGGAGTGTCACCGTGATGCGCGTGGTGTCAGCCATGACGGTAAGCATACTGCGGTATGCGTGCTACGTGCTCTCTGTTTTTACCGCAGTCGGTCCGGGCAGCTGCAGTCGGGGCGATCGCCCGTTCGGGCTCGGGCTCAGGTCGGTTCGAGCACGGGCTCAGCCTGGCAGTCGCGGGGCGCGCCAGTTAAGCGGGCCCAGTAGCGGTATGCCTCGATCCATTGCGAGCCCTCGGGGGCGGGTTCCGGCAGCGGCAGGTCCAGAATTCCGATGTCCTGTCGGAACCCCCGGGCGCAACGTGCGACCACGCGGCCGTCCTCGGCCAGATCGACACCGACCACGCTCACCTCGACGCGAGAACAGTCGGGGTGAACGGCACGGCAAGGCTCTCTCCGATTATGGTGAAGAAGCCGGTGAGCTGCTCATCTCTGCCGTAGGCGTCGACGGTGGCCTCTTCGATCAACGCCTCCAGCGCGGCCGGGCCCCCAGGTGCTCAAGGCCTCACCGTTCCACCGCACCGTACGGTTGAGGAACGGCGTGTTCAGCAGCGGAGTACCCGTCGTGGCGACGTCGTCGGCAGTCAAAGCCAGGTTCCCCTTGCGATGCGCCATTCCTCCGCGCGTCGGCAGCCTCAGTGCACATATAGGGGTACGTTTTACAGATACGTACTTCTATATCTACCCGAGGGTGCCGTGTGGACAAGCCTGCCGAGATGTTCGATCGCGAGTACGAGTGGTCGGCGCTGACCCGGTTCATCGGCGATGAGCAGCCCGGTGCCACGCTCGGAGTGGTCTCCGGTCGGCGCCGCCAGGGCAAGACCTTCCTGCTCGACGCGGCCTGCCGTGCCGCGGGGGGCTTCTATTTCGGTGCGACCGAGGCCGCTGACGCCGAGTCTCTGCGCCGGATCAGCACGGCGCTCACCGCTCATGTCCGGCCCGCCAGCCCCTACCACTTCGCACATTGGGCCGAGGCTGTCGACGCACTCCTTGCCCTCGGCTCCGAGCGCCCCGTGCCCGTGGTGATCGACGAGTTCCCGTACCTCGTCAGAGCCAATCCGGAGCTGCCCTCCATCATTCAAGCGGCGTTCCGTCCGCTGCGGGAGCAGCGCACGGCCTCTCGTGCGCGGTTGCTGCTGTGCGGCTCGGCCCTGTCCTTCATGGGCAAGCTGCTGTCCGGCAACGCACCGCTGAGGGGCCGGGCGGGACTGGAACTTGTCGTGCGCCCCCTTGACCACCGCCTCGCCGCCGAGTTCTGGAACATCACCGACCCCCGGCTGGCCCTGCAGGTCAACGCGATCGTCGGTGGTACGCCCGCCTACCGGCGCGAGTTCGCGCGAGGAGACAGCCCCAACGGGCCCGACGACTTCGACGCCTGGGTTGTACGTACGGTCCTCAACCCCGAGACGCCGCTCTTCCGCGAGGCCCGTTATCTGCTGGCCGAGGAGCCTGATCTGCGTGACACCGCCCTGTACCTGTCCGTCCTGGCGGCCGTCGCCGACGGCAACACGACCCGCGGCGGCATGGCCGGCTACCTGGAACGCAAGGCCACCGACATCGCGCACCCCATCAACGTCCTCGAAGACGCCGGGCTGCTGCACCGCGATGCCGACGCTTTCCGCGACAACCGCCCCACCTACCGCATCGCCGAACCGCTGATCGGCTTCTACCACGCCATCATGCGCCCGGTCTGGGACCAGTTGGAGCGGCCCGGCAGCGCCACCCGGGTCTGGCAGGCCAGCCGTCGCCGCTTCACCAGCAACGTCCTCGGCCCCCACTTCGAACAGGTCTGCCGCGACTGGACCCTCCACCACGCCGACCCCGACCTGCTCGGCGGCCTCCCGGCCCGAGTCGGCCACGGCGTCGTCCATGACCCCAAAGCCCGCACCGGGCACGAGATCGATGTGGCGGTCGTCGGCATCGCGGACGGCGGCAAGCCGCCACTGCTGGCCATCGGAGAAGCCAAGTGGAACGACACCATGGGCATCGCGCACATCGATCGCCTCCGGCACATCCGCGACCTCATCACCCAGGCCGGACGCTACGACACCACCCGTACTCAGCTCATCTGCTTCAGCGGGGCGGGCTTCAACGACAAGGCCCGCATCGCCGCCACCACCCCCGGCGTCCAGCTGATCGATCTGGCAGCCCTGTACGGCCAGGCGTAACACCGGCGCTGAGCGAACTGCTGCCTTGATGCCGATCGGCCTCGGCGAGAATGCACCGCGGAGGGCCCTACGGAACTCGGCGGTAGGTCTCGCTGCAGGGGGGCGCGGCGGTTGTCGCAGCGGACGGGCACCGCGAGTGTGGGCGGTGCCGTGGTCATCGGGATGGTGGCGATCCGTGCGGCACGGCTCACCTCGACCGAGGCACTCGCCACCACATGACATGACTCCTACAGAATGCCGGTGCGGCTGACGCGGAGGGAGGCGTTGACGATCTCCTGCCGCACCGGCCGTCGACGACCACGCCCTCACGCGGCTGAACGCCCCGTTCCCCGTAGCGCCGGGCCCACGCAAGAGCCACTCAGCCAGGGCTCGATGCGCCAATCCGTATCAGCCGCACGTGTGCGTCGTACTGGCGAGCACCCATCAGCCGCCACAACAGCCGGGCCGGAGCAGGCATCTCGCCTTGGAACCAGGCGCGTTCGCGCGGCGTGGCATCCTCCAGGACCATACCGGCGAGGGTCAGCTTGCCGGTCAGCGTCTTGGGGCCCGGGTACGCCAGGGCCACGGTCTCCGCCCTGGTCGAAGTGGTTGAACCACGCTTCCTCGGCGGTGACCGGATGACAGGTGGCGGCGGGCCGCGTCCGGCTGATCCCGAGCCGACACCGCCTCGGGTGGCGACAACGAGGACGGCGACCGGTTCGGCGGCGCGCTCCGGCTCATCGACGCCAACAAGGACGGTAAGGCCGAACTGATCGGCTCCGCGCCCGGCGAGGACACCGACGACGGCGCCGCCTGGGTCTTCCCCGGCGCGGGCAACGGCCCCGCCGGAAGCGGATCCTGGTCCTTCAACGGCGGCGCCCTGAGCGCCCCCGTGCCCGACGCCCGCTTCGGCGACACGCTGGCCCCGTAGCGGGGGCGGCTCGCCGTCGCGTGGACGGGCTGCGGTGGTTCCAGGCGACACCGAGTGCACCGCCCTCCTGCCGCGCTCGCGCGCGAGCGGCCCGTTCGGCGTCGGAGAGAGCTAACCGGTTATCCGTACCTTCTTCGTCACCGTCACCTGGTCCAGGTCCGACACCCGTACGGTCAGGTTCATCGTCCACTCCCCCGCGATCGGGAGGTTGACGGAGTCGGTGGCCCAGTAGCCGCCTCGGTCGGTGAGGTCGGCCGGGAGAGGGCCGATCTTCTGGGCGGTGAGGGTGAAGGAGAGGCGGAGCTCGGGGACAGCGGAGATGCCGTCGTCGGGACCGAAGACGACCGCCTGCACGGAGTTGTCGCCGACCCGGCCCGGGTCCAGGGTGATCTGTACCTTGCCGTGGCCGTTCGGGGTGCCGACGTCGAACGGGACCATGGAGACGGAGGCCGCCGGGATGCCGCCGGCCGTGGCCGTGCCCGTGCCCGCTTCCGCCGCCTCGGCGGCCGCGCGGCCGGGCAGGGTGCCGGTCAGGATCGTGGTGACGACCAGGACGGCGACGCCGATCGCGACTTCGGCGAGGACCGAGCGGCGCAGGGCCCGGTGGTCCGGTGTGGGGGCCGGCTCCTCCGAGGTCGGTGGGGTCTCCGGAAGCGGCGCGCCGACCGTCTGCGGGACGCGCTCGCGCGCCGTCGCGCCGGCCGCGGCCGGGGCGCCCGCCAGCTTCGCCGTCCAGCGGCGGGACTGGGAGGCCGCCGCCAGCAGCAGGGTCACGGCGAAGAGTTTGACGAGCAGGAGACGACCGTACGTCGTGTCGGTGAGCGCCTGCCAGGAGCCCAGGCCACGCCAGGACTGGTACACGCCGGTGACCACGAGGACCGTCACCGAGGCGAAGGCCACCCGGGAGAAGCGGGTGACGACGGCGGCGGGGAGGGGGGTGGCGGTGGCCCGGTAGAGGGTGGTGAGGAGGGCCGTGAGGCCGCCCAGCCACAGCGCCATCGCCAGGAGGTGCAGGACCGAGGACGTGATCGCCAGGGGTACCTGGATGCCGGCCGAGGCGTGTTCCGCCGTCGCCCAGGTCAGGGTCAGGGCGACGGCGAGGGCGGCGGCGGTGCCGAGGAACGGGCGGGACGACGGGCTGAGCCGGTGCTCGCGCTTGCGGCGGAGGAAGACGTACAGGCCTGCCGTGATCGCCAGGAGGGCGACCCTCGCCAGCAGGACCAGGCCCGGGCGGCCCGTCGCGGTCCTGGCGAGCGCGGAGGGGTCGAAGGCCGTCGCCGGGGAGGTGCCCTCCTCGTAGGGGGAGCGGAGGATGAAGAGGAAGAGGGTGGCGGCCAGCAGAGCCCACCAGGCCGTCCGGATCGGTTTGCGGAGCGGGGCCGCGTCCGGCGGACGGCAGAGGGCTATGAAGGCGACGGTGCCTATCAGCAGCGCCACGGCGAGGTACGCGACATAGCGGCCGATGTTGTAGAGGCTGCCGGTGGCCGGGTTCTCGACCGGGCCGGTGGGGACGGCCGCCGTGGTCGCCGACGGTTTGCCCACGGAGAAGGTGAGGGCACCGGAGACGGGGTGACTGTCCGCCGACACGACCCGCCACGCCACGGTGAACGTGCCGGTGCCGAGCTTCTTCGGGAAGGTGATCCGGGCGGTGTCCGAGCCGGCGGGGCCGTGTTCGGGGTCGCCGGTGGACACCCGGTGGTTGGTGGGGTCGTACACCCGGAACGAGTCGTCGAGCAGGCCGACGGACTCGGTGAAGGTCAGGGTGACGGACCCGAGCGACGACTTCAGTACGGCGCCGTCGGCGGGGTCGCTGCCGCGCAGGGCCGCGTGCGCGGAGGCGGGGGCGGCCGACGCGAGGAGGAGGGCGGCGAGGAGGGTGCCGAGCAAGGCGAGCGAGCGGAGGGCCGCTTTGTGGGGGGCTGCCGTGCGGGGGGTGGTGATGCACCGCCGGCCGTGTTCTTCGCTCACGTCACCGTCCTGAGTTCGGAAGCAGGCGTTCATGGGTCATACGGATGGGGGGCGTGCAGCGCTCATTGTGCTCAGGGGCACCGTCACCACGTCGTGCCCAGGGGCACCGCCACCACGTCGTACTCAGGGGCACCGCCACCACGTCGTGCTCAGGGGCGCCGTGTCACCACGTCGTGCTGCGGGGCGCCGTGTCACCACGTCGTGCTCAGGGGCACCGTCACCACGTCGGCCGGGCGGACACCCCTCCGTCCACCACGAGGTCGTGGCCGGTGATCCACGACGCCAGCGAGGACGCCAGGAAGACCACCGCGTTCGCCACGTCCTCCGGGTGGCCCAACCGGCCCGTCGGTACCGCCTCCTGCCATCTCCGCACCCCCTCCGGCCAGGCGTCCGCCAGGCCCTCCCGGTCGATCAGGCCCGGGGAGACCGTGTTGACGCGGATACCGAGGCGGCCGTACTCCAGGGCCGCCGCTCGCGCGTGCATCACCACCGCCGCCTTCGCCGTGCTGTAGTGCGCGTGGCCGGGGGCCGGGTGGGTCGCCTCGATGGAGGCGATGTGGGTGATCGTGCCGCCCTCGGGCTGGGCGCACATGATGTCGGCGGCGGCCTGGGTGCAGGCGAAGACGCTGCCGAGGTCGGTGTCGACGACCGCACGCCAGTCGGCCGCGGTCATACCGGGCAGGGGCTGAACAGGTTGTACGGCCGCGTTGTTGACGAGCGCGGTCAGCCGGCCGCCGCCCCAGTCCGCGGCCTCCTGAACGATCCGGTGGCAGGTCGCCTCGTCGGTCAGGTCGCCCTGTACGACGACCGCTCGGTCGCCGATGGCCGAGGCGACCTCGTGCGCCGCCGTCACCGCCGTACGGCAGTGCACGGCCACCGCCGCGCCCTCCTCCGCGAGGCGCAGCGCGACGGCCCGGCCGATGCCGCCGCTCGCGCCCGTGACCAGGGCGATCTGTCCGTCCAGTAGGGGGGTCATGGACGGCAGAGTCCCGTGATGCGGGCGGCCTCGGAGGGGTAACGCGCCGTGAGGTGGGCCGCGTTCCCGTGTTCGTACCCCTCGAAGGTGAATCCGGGGGCCATGGTGCAGCCGAACAGGGTCCAGGCGCCGGGCGGTGCCACCCGGGCGCCCATCCAGGTGCCGGCCGGGACGGTGAGCTGGATCTGCTGGCCGCCTCGGAGGTCCGGGCCGAGGACGGGGGTGCGGGTGGTGCCGTCGGGGGCGAGGAGCAGGAGGTTCAGGGGGTCGCCCAGGTAGTGGTGCCAGATCTCGTCGGTGGGGAGGCGGTGCAGGGCCGAGAAGTCGTCGGCGGTGAGGAGGCCGACGATCGCGGTGCCCTCGGGGCGGCCGTCCGCCCGTTCGGGACCGGCCCAGGTCTGCCGGAACAGGCCGCCCTCGCGGGGGATCGGCTCCAGGCCGTAGTGGGCGATCAGGTCATCGGGGGTCAGCATCGGGGAAGGCTACCGCCCTTGGAAGAAATGCCAGTTGAGCGTGTTTTTCGGGCAGATGGACGTCCGGGAGGTCGATCTCGGGGAGTACGACGGCCGGGCCCGGCGTGAAGCCCTGGCGGAAGAACCGGGCGATCGCCTTCTCGTTGCGGACGTCCGGGTCGACGACGATGCGGTGGCGGTCGAGGGTGCGCAGGGCGAACTCCGTGAAGACGGAGAGGAGGGCGTCCGTCCAGCCGGGGCGGGGGCCCTGCGGTCCGGCCGGGGCGAGGAGGACGTGGATGCCGATGTCGCCGGCGCGGACGTCGTAGCACTCGCTCACGCGGTCGGCCTCCGGCTCGTACGTCTGGAGGAGTGCGACCGGGGTGCCGTCCTTCTCGGCGAGGTAGGCGTGGTGGGTGTCGAGGGTGGCCAGGTGGGCGTAGATGTCGGCGACCTGGTCGCGGGTGAGGCCGGTCATGCCCCAGAAGGCGGCGCGTTCCTCACTGACCCAGGTGTGGACGACGTCCGCGTCCCGCTCGGGGTCGAGGGGGCGGAGACGGACGGCGCCGAAGCCGTGGACGGCGTGTCCGGAGCCGGAGCCGAGGCCGGGGATAGGGACGGTGGCATCCGGCTGTTCGGACATCGTCCGCTCAGCCATCGGTTGCTCGGACATCGGTTGCTCAGCCATCGGTTGCTCGGACATCGGTAGCTCGGACATCGGTCTCCTCTACGAGTTCCAGTCGGTCCCAGTCGGTGCTGACCGGGGCCAGCTCGCCCTTGACCCACAGGGCGAGTTGGTCGGTGTGGTGCGGTGCGCCGGGGACGCCGTCCGCGCCGAACGGCACCACCCAGAGGCTGTTGTCGCGGTCCGCCAGGTCCCAGACGTACCGGGCGGCCGGGCCGCGCGCGGAGAGGTCGGTGAGACCGGGGACGGCCGAGGTGCACAGCACGCAGTCGTGGTCGCCGGACAGGGCCGGTCCCTCGTACGACGGGTCGGGCAGCGCCTGCCAGGGGGCGAGGCGGTGGGTGTCGCCCCAGGTGCCGGTGTCGGTACCGGTGAGTCGGTCGGCGGCGACTTCCTCGACGGCCGTACGGACGACGGCGGGACGGTCGACGCCGTACAGCTCCTCCGCCCTCAGGAGGTGTTCCAGGGCGAAGGCGATACGGGGGGTGAGAGCCAGCCAGGGAAGCAGGACCTCGGGGTAGGCGGGGGGTTCGGCGAGGGCGGCGAAGGCGGGGTGGGCGGCGAGGTGTCGTACGACCGCGGTGCGTACGGCCGCGTAGGCGGCGGCGCCGGTGCTGTCGGCGTCCATCCGGCGGTCCCAGGCGAGGAGCCGGCCGCGGAGTTCGGCGGCCCCAGGGGTGAGGTCGTCGAGGGCGGCCAGGTGGGCGAGGAGGGGCGCGGCGGAGGCGAGGTGGGTGTCGGTGTGGATCGCCGGCAGGTCGGCGGCGGACCAGGTGCGGCGCTCGTCGAGGAGGGTACGGATGCGGTCGGCGCGGTGGGGTGGGGCGAACTCGACGCCGAGGGGGGCGGCCGGGCCGCGCTGGTTCGCCATCACGGCGACACCGTCGGTGATGTCGCCGTACGGCGTCTCGTGCCAGCCCTGCCAGGCGTGGCCGGGGAGCCAGGCAGGGGCGAGGCGGGTGCGGTTGGTGTGGGAGCGGAGGGGGACGCGGCCGGCGACGCGGTGCAGGAGGCCTCCGTCGGTGTCGGCGGCGTGTACGACGTTGACGGGCTCGGTCCAGGCGTCGAAGGCACGGTCGACGTCGGCGACGCGGCGGGCCCGGAGGAGGGGGAGGAGGGCGCTGAAGCCGAGGTCGGCGGTGACGCGGGGCGGGTACCGCAGGGCCAACGCCTCGGCTCCGCCATCGGCGCACGTCTCCTTCCCACCCGCACCACCCGTGCGGCTTTCGTAGTCGAGTGCGGGTGGCCCCTGTGGGGGCTGAGCACCATCGGCGACTGCGGGGTCGGGGGCGGGAGCCTTGCGCGGAGGCCGAGCGCCCCCTGGGGTTGTCGGGTCGGGCGCAGAAGCCCCGTGCGGACGCCGAGCGTCGTCTGCCGCCGTCGGGGCGGGAGCCTCGTGCCGAGGCCGAGCGTCGTCTGGTGCTGTCGGGGTGGGGGCTGGGGGTGGCTGGTCGGTTGTGGTGGTTGTGATCAGTGGGCCCCGTTCGGTCTCGATCACCTCGATCCGCAGCGGTGGGTTCCCCGCCACCTCCACCGTCTCCGTGTGCCGTTCGGCCCGGTGCCAGGTGCCGTCCGGGTTCAGGGCCTCCACGCCCCGCTCCGTGCGGCGCAGGCGTTCACGGTAGAGGTCCTGGTAGTCGGCCATCGCGTTGGTGATGGACCAGGCGACCGTGCCCGTGTGGGCGAAGTGGGCGATGCCGGGGACGCCCGGGACGGCCAGGCCGATCACGTCGAACTCCGGGCAGGAGAGGTGGATCTGCTGGTAGACGCCGGGCGCCTCGATGAAGCGGTGCGGGTCGCCGGCGAGCAGTGCCCGGCCGGTCGTCGTGCGGGAGCCCGCGAGCAGCCAGCCGTTGCTGCCGGACGTGCCCGGGCCGTCCGTGGCGAACAAGGGGACCGCGTCCTCCCCCAGGTGCCGTATCGCCTCCTCGCGCCACAGCTTGGCCGGAAAGCCGGCGAACAGGATGTGGGTGGCCAGCCAGACGCCCAGGGGATGCCAAGGCTCCCAGACACCGGGAGCGAGGCCGGTGCGGGCGAACTCGGGCGTGCGGGCCGCTCCGCCCGCCAGGCCCTCGTTCACCCCGGCCACGTACGCGCGTACCCACTCCGCTGTCTCCGGGTCCCGTCTCTCCAGCGCCTCGAAGCAGCGTCTCGCGGTGTCCGCCAGGCGGGCCCGGCGGGCGAACACGTCCCAGGCGACGGCCGCGGAACCGAGGAAGGACGCCGACGTGCCCTGCGCCCGGTGCCGTTCGACCTCCAGTTGCCAGGCCCGGTCGTGGGCGGTGACCCGGCCCTGCGCACGGGCGAGTTCGCCGGCGTCGGCCGCCCTCAGGTGCGGGATGCCCCAGGCGTCTCGGTACGTCTTGATGGTCACCCTGCGACACCTCTTGTCTAAGGTTAGGCTTGCCTAAGCTGACTCGTGGGGGAATCGTACGTGAGGGGTGCGGAAGCGGCGGAGACCGGGCCGCCGCGGGCGCGCGGGGCGGGGGCGGGCGCGGGATCATCGAGCCATGGACGCCAACGCCAAGGCCGAGCCCGACACCAGGACCCATGCCACGACTCTGCATCTCGCCCAGGACCCCGCGGCCGACGAACTCCTCAGCCGCAGCAGGCTCGCCGCGCTCACCGGCATGCTGCTCGACCAGCAGGTCCCGATGGAGTGGGCGTTCAAGGGGCCGGCGACCATCGCGCAGCGGATGGGGACGGCCGACCTGGACGCGCACGAGATCGCCGCCCAGGACCCCGAGGCCTTCGCCGCGTTGCTCTCCGAGAAGCCGGCGGTGCACCGCTACCCCGGCTCCATGGCCAAGAGGATCCAGCAGCTGTGCCAGTACCTCGTCGAGCACTACGACGGTGACGCCGAGGGCATCTGGCGCGACGTCGACAGCGGCGCGGAACTGCTGAAGCGGCTCCAGGAACTGCCCGGGTTCGGCAAGCAGAAGGCACAGATCTTCCTGGCGCTGCTCGGCAAGCAGCTGGGAGTACGGCCGAAGGGGTGGCGGGAGGCGGCGGGGGCGTACGGGGAAGCGGAGTCCTTCCGGTCCGTGGCCGACATCACGGGACCCGAGTCACTGGCGAAGGTCCGAGCGCACAAGCAGGAGATGAAGGCAGCGGCGAAGGCGGCGAAGGCCGGGGAGAAGTAGCCAGGGGCGGTATCCGGGGCGGAAAGGGTGTCACCCGTTCGGCCCCTCCCTGCTGGCAGGGCCGCTCCTGTCGGCTTCAGCTGGAAGCATGAGCGAGCCTCCCAGCACCGGCCCCGCCGACGACGACCGCACGGCTCACACCACCCCGGCCTCGGCCTCGGTCCCGGCATCCGCGTCCGCCTCCGTATCCGCGCCCGCCTACCGGCATGAGCCCGAACCGCCCTTCGAGGGGCCCCTGCACGCCCTTTCGAAGGCCGCCTGGCAGACCGTACTGCTCACCGGGATCGCCTCCCTGATCCTCGGTGTCCTGGTGCTCGTCTGGCCGGGCGCCTCACTCCTCGCCGCCGGTGTGCTCTTCGGTGTCTACCTGCTGATCAGCGGCATCTTCCAGCTGGTCGCCGCGTTCGGCACGCACAAGACGACCTCGCTGCGGGTGCTGGCCTTCATCAGCGGCGCGCTGTCGATCCTGCTGGGCCTGTTCTGCTTCCGCGGCCCGCTGGAGTCGATCCTGCTGCTCGCCCTGTGGATCGGGATCGGCTGGCTGATCCGCGGGATCACCCAGACGATCGCCGCCGTCCACGACCCCGGGATGCCCGCCCGCGGCTGGATGATCTTCCTTGGCGTCGTCACCTTCATCGCCGGCATCGTGCTGATCGTCTCGCCGTTCGAGTCGGTCGCCGTACTGACCCTGGTCGCCGGTATCTGGCTCGTCGTCGTCGGCATCGTCGAGATCATCTCCTCGTTCGGCATCCGCAGCCGGGCCAAGCACATCCCGCGGGCCGTGTGAACGGCGTCAACCTCGCGCCCCGCCGGTACGCCGAGCGAGCGGATCTCGCGCCCGGCGCGATGAACACCGTCCGCCGCGTGGGGAGATGACCGCCATGAGCAGCGGCTCCCGCGTCGGCCGCCCGCAGCCAGGACACGCCTGGCCGCGGGCGCTCGTGCTGCTGCTCGCCCTGCTGCTGGCCGGCGCCCCCACGGCGGCCGAGGCCCTCGCCGCGACCGCTCCGGCCGCCGCCGCGGAGACCGCCGAGTACGACGTCCTCGACACGCCGCTACGGCTCCCCGCCCGCGCCGTCCACCGCGCCGACGTACCCCAGCGCCCCGCACCGCTCCCCGACGCGTCGCCCGCCGACCCGGCGGACCGCCACCGCCCATGCCAGACGGCACCGCGTCCGCCGTACGCCCCACCCCTGCTGCGCACCGTGGTCCTGCGCTGCTGACCGACCGGCAGCTCCCGCACGCCCCCCAGGTCAGTCAGTACAACGCAAGGAACACAGCCATGTCCTCAGACCCGTACGCGGTCCTGCGCGCCCTGCTGCGCGCGGAGGCCGTTCGCAGCGCGCCGAAGCCGGAGGCGAAGGTGGCGGAGCCGCCGAGGCCGCGCCCTCAGGAACAGAAACACGGTTGACGTCGTGAGCCGGGCGTCCCGTGCGGGGCGCCCGGTTCATCCGGCTCACCTGCGCCGGCGCGCCGTACCGAACAGCGACCGGGTGATCTCGCGGCCGAGCTGTGTGCCCACGGAACGGGCGAGGGACCTGAACATCCCGCTGCTCACGACCTGTTCGACGAGCGACGGTTCCTCTTTCGGGGCGGGTTTCTCCGTGCGGGTCGCGGCCTTCGGCTCGGCGGCCGGGGCCCCCTGCAACTTCTCGTACGCCGACTCCCGGTCCACAGCCTGTGCATAACGTCCGTGGAGGGCGGAGGCCCGTACCGCCTCGTCGTCCAGGGCCTGACCGGTGAAGGCGTACCCGGAGGCGATCGCGGCGGCGGCCGGGGGCAGCGGCGAGGGCGGGGGCGCCGACGCGGTCGGGGGCGGGGGCGGGCCACCGGTCGCGGCGGCTTCACCGGCACTCATCATCGGACCCCCTCTTCGCTTTTCGCCCTTTTGATGCCCTTTACGGTGGCTTTTCCAGCGTCGCACTCGGTCGCCATGGCTGCGCCCGGAACGTCAGGACCGGTAGGCTTTCCGTGTGATCTTCAAGCGCATCGGAAACGGCCGGCCGTACCCCGACCACGGCCGGGAGAGCACCCGGCAGTGGGCGGACGTCGCACCGCGCCCGGTCCGCCTCGATCAGCTCGTGACGACCAAGGGGCAGCTCGACCTGGAGACCCTCCTCGCCGAGGACTCGACGTTCTACGGCGACCTCTTCGCGCACGTCGTGAAGTGGCAGGGCGACCTGTACCTGGAGGACGGGCTGCACCGCGCGGTCCGCGCCGCCCTCCAGCAGCGTCAGGTGCTACACGCGCGCGTGCTCGAACTGGACTGACCCGGCCGAGTCGACCGACTCGGCCGACACCCGCTCGCCACCCGCCGTTTCACGCCGGTTGCCCCTTTCGGGTTGGACCGTGCGGCGTCGGATGATCATCTATTAGTCAACGCACCCGTGGCGCACTACGCTGCGCTCATGAGCATGCTGACTCCCCCCGGCATGGGCGGCCAGTACCGGATCACTGGGGACAAATACCCTCGCATGCGCCCGCGCCGGCGGCGTGCCCGGCTCGTCCTCTCCATGGTCGCCTCCGTCACCGCGCTCGGCCTCGTCGGCTGGGGCACCCTGCAGCTCATCGACGTCTTCACGGGCGGCGACAAAAAGGCTGCGGCAGCCGGTGGCACGACGTGCGTGAAGCAGGCCGCCGCGAGCGCGGAGCCGGCGGCCGATGCGTCGGCGGCGGCCCTGCCGAAGCCGGCCCAGATCACGGTGAACGTCTACAACGCCACGACCCGTACGGGGCTGGCCAAGGACACCGCGGACGAACTCAAGAAGCGCGGCTTCAAGATCGGCGACGTCGGCAACGCGCCGGCGAAGTTCGACGCGAAGGTCAAGGGCACGGCGATACTCCTCGGACCGGCCTCGGCCCTGCACACGTCCCTGCCGGTACTGGCCACGCAGCTCACGGCACCGGACCAGCGCACGGAGGCGGGCCGCAAGGGCGCCACCGTGGACATGATCCTGGGCAACGCCTTCAAGGCCCTCACGCCCCAGGCGACGGCCGCGAAGGCCATCACGGCCCTCTCCAACCCCGAGCCGAAGTCATCGACTTCGAAGAAGGGCTGCTGAGAGCCGGGCCGAGCACTGCCGCCCCGCAAGGGACACGGGGAAGCCGCACCCGCACCCCGTCAGGGACGCGAGGAACTGCGCGACCAGCCCACCACGAACCCCCAGCCGAAGCCGCACCCGCACCCCGCCAGGGGCGCGAGGAACTGCGCGACCAACCCACCACGAACCCCCAGCCGAAGCCGCACCCGCACCCCGCCAGGGGCGCGAGGAACTGCGCGACCAACCCACCACGGACCCGCGGCCGAAGACACACCCGCACCTCTACGGCGCCAAGGCGGTCACCGCCGCCAACGCCGCCAACGCGTACCGCTCCTACTCGGCCGCCCCGTACAGGCGGTCGCCCGCGTCTCCCAGGCCCGGGACGATGTAGCCGTGTTCGTTGAGGTGGTCGTCGACGGCCGCCGTGACGACCGTGACCGGCGTTCCCGCCAGTTCCCGTTCCATGACCTCGACGCCCTCCGGCGCGGCCAGCAGGACCACCGCCGTCACATCGTCCGCGCCCCTCTTGATGAGCTCACGGATCGCCGCGACCAGCGTGCCGCCCGTGGCCAGCATCGGGTCCAGGACGTACACCTGGCGTCCGGAGAGGTCCTCCGGCATCCGCGAGGCGTACGTGGACGCCTGGAGCGTCTCCTCGTTGCGGATCATGCCCAGGAAGCCCACCTCGGCGGTCGGCAGCAGCCGGACCATGCCGTCCAGCATGCCGAGCCCGGCCCGCAGGATCGGCACCACCAGCGGGCGGGGACGGGCGAGCTTGACGCCGGTCGTGGGCGAGACCGGGGTCTGGACGTCGACCGCCTCGGTCCGCACGTCCCGCGTCGCCTCGTAGGCGAGCAGAGTGACCAGTTCGTCGGCGAGCCGCCGGAACGTCGCGGAGTCGGTGCGCTGGTCGCGCAGGGTGGTGAGCTTGTGGGCGACCAGAGGGTGGTCGACGACGTGGAGGCGCATGCCCACAACAGTAACCGCGTCCGCGTACGCCGCGCCGCTGGCCCGCGCGGGTCCTCGTTGGCATCAAACCCCCCGTCCGGGGGAAGGCGGGAGTGACCGGACTTGGGGTGGTGTGACCGTGTCTGATGTGCCAAACCTGCCTGATCCTCCTGAGCCGTCGGACCGCGCGTACGGCGCGCCCGAGGGCGAGACGGAGGCCGAACGGCGTCGCCGCCGGGCTCGATTCCTGCGCGAACTCGCCGAGGCCAGAGCGCTGCGCGACCGGGTCCAGCCCCGACGCGCCAAGACGGCCCGGCTGCGGCAGGCCATGCGTATGCGGACGTTCCGCTGGTAACAGTCGGTAAAACCGTAAGAACGGTAAGAGTCGTAAAGCCGATCCTTCGGCAAAGATCCACTGCTTGTGGCGCGTTGCGGTCCGTCATGGGGAAGGCCGTGCGTGGACGGCGGGAAAACCCGCGTACGATCCGCAGGTGGCGGCAACGAGTGCGCTGGTGATTCCGTACACGGGCACCTGGATGCCTCTTTGCATACGTGCGAACAAAACTGCCAGACACAGGGAGCCGAAGACGTCCCCTGAACGCCTTGTTTCTGCCACGATTCCGAGTGGGTGGGACTCGGAGCCCAGCTCTCCCCGCCCAGAACCTCCGCCGGGGGGACCCCCAACCGGCACGCCTAAGACCAGTGGGAGAGTCACGGTGTACTTCGCCGCACTGCTCGCGCGCACCGAAGACGGGTGGGAAGCGAGCGACACAGAGCTCGACGATGTGGAGACCTTGTCGGACCTGGCCGACCTGGCCCGGGAATCGGCGTCGGACGCCGACGACACGGTGCTCGTCTTCATCGAGCAGGAAGACGCGTGGTTCGGCGTCGTGCGCGTGGACGGCGAGGAGGACCCCCGGGTCTTCGTCTCCAGCGCAGCCGCCGCCGCCCGCAGCTCGTACGGCGAGCTTCTGCTCACGGACGAACTGCTCGGAAGGGAGCCCAAGGACGAAGACGACGACCTGGACGCCCTCGACCTCGACGGCACCGAGGACGGTGAGCCGGAGGCCGAGGACGAAGAGGACACGGACACGGGCACGGACATGTCCGCCGTGCCGTCCGGCCCGGTCGGTGACATCCGGATCCTCGACGACCTGGGCGTGAGCGCCAAGGAGCTGCTGGCGCTCAGCGACGACGCGCTCAGCGAGATCGCCGAGGCTCTGGGCGCCGCCGAGGTCCTGGAGACCGTCCGCTGACCTTCCACGAGGTATCCGGGCCTGCGGACCCGGTACGCGACCGCTGGCGGGCCGCGATGCGGCTCGCCCTGGACGAGGCCGGACAGGCCGTCCGGGGCGGGGACGTCCCCGTCGGCGCTGTCGTGCTGTCCCCGGACGGTACGACGGTGCTCGCGACCGGTCACAACGAACGCGAGGCCACCGGCGATCCCACCGCGCACGCCGAGGTCCTCGCGCTGCGCCGGGCCGCCGCGGCGCTCGGGGAGTGGCGGCTCACCGGCTGCACCCTCGTGGTCACGCTGGAGCCCTGCACCATGTGCGCCGGCGCGCTGGTCCAGTCCCGTGTCGACCGGGTGGTCTACGGCGCCCGCGACGAGAAGGCGGGCGCCGCCGGCTCGCTCTGGGACGTCGTACGCGACCGGCGCCTGAACCACCGTCCCGAGGTCGTCGAGGGCGTCCTGGCCGAGGAATCCGCCCGGCTGCTCAGGGAATTCTTCCGGGACCGCTGAGGGCACTCCCGGACCCCCGAATAGCGATTTCAGAGCACGGCCTTCCGTGCTGTAAGGTCTCTCTCGGTAGCGTGTCCGAGCGGCCGAAGGAGCTCGCCTCGAAAGCGAGTGTGGCGCAAGTCACCGAGGGTTCAAATCCCTCCGCTACCGCTGAAAAAGGGCCCCGTCGAAAGACGGGGCCCTTTCTGCGTCCGCCGCCGGACACATCGGCCGGACACATCCCCCCGGGCCCATCTCCACCCCGCGCACCTCTCCGTCGCGCGCCCCCCGTCGCGCCCCTGGACCCGGCAACGGGCCTCGACCAGCGGGCTGTTGGCCCCCAAGGGGGGCGCGAAGGTTACACTCGCCGCCGGCAGCAGGGTCCACAGGCTACGCAGACAGGCCGGCAGAGGCAGGCACAGGGGAGGCCGCGGTGGCGGTGAATGCCAAGAAGATCGCCACGTACGTGCTCGTGGTCTTCGCGCTCTACGTGATCATCACGGATCCGGCCAAAGCGGCCGATTACGTCCAGATAGGATTTGAGGGCATATCGGACGCGGCCAAGGCCATCGGATCATTTATGACCTGGCTCGTCGACGGAGCCAAATAGCGCACCACCCACAGGAGCAACCATGATCCGCCACCTGGTCCTCTTCAAGCTCGACGAGGGTGTCGAGCGGGACGATCCGCGGGCCGTCGCGGGCGCCGCGGCCTTCACCGCACTCGGCGCCCAGATCGAGGAGCTGCGCTTCTGGGAATGCGGCTGGAACATCACCGAGCGCCCCATCGCCCACGACTTCGCGATCAACTCGGCCGTCGAGGACAGGGACGCGCTGAAGCGGTACCTGGAGCACCCGGCCCACCAGGCGGCCGCGGCGCAGTGGCGGGAGTTCGCCACGTGGGTGATCGCCGACTACGAGTTCTGAGCCGTACCGCGCCCTCGGACAGCCGTACGGGACCTTCTGGAGACAGGCCCTCCGCCGGGAACAGCGGGGGGCTTTTCTGCGACTTATGCCCCAACTTGCCGTCTTTCACTCTCAACACGACGTTATGCGGTGCTTGCGCACAGTGCACATGTCTTGTGATGCTATGACCGCTTTTGACGGATGATTGACCGATGAAGAGGTGGCGTTGACCGTGTCGGCCAGTTCTGCGCCGCCCCAGGAAGAGGCGCCCGCCCCCGCTCCCCCCAGTGCCCATCCCCCGATCCAAGGACCCGCCCAAGGACCCGCCCAAGGACCCGCCCAGCCCCCCGCCCAGGCGCCCGCTCCGCCCCCGGAGAAGCGGCGGGGCGCCGACACCCGGGCGCTGACCCAGGTGCTCTTCGGTCAGCTCAAGGATCTCAAGCCGGGCACCGCGGAGCACAACCGGGTGCGCGCGGCGCTCATCGAGGCGAACCTCCCGCTCGTGCGCTACGCGGCCGCCCGTTTCCGCTCCCGCAACGAGCCGATGGAGGACGTCGTCCAGGTCGGCACCATCGGGCTGATCAACGCCATCGACCGCTTCGACCCGGACCGGGGCGTGCAGTTCCCGACCTTCGCGATGCCGACCGTCGTCGGCGAGATCAAGCGCTACTTCCGGGACAACGTGCGGACCGTGCACGTACCGCGCCGGCTGCACGAGCTGTGGGTCCAGGTGAACAGCGCGACCGAGGACCTGACCACCGCCTTCGGGCGCTCCCCCACCACCGCCGAGATCGCCGAACGGCTGCGGATCAGCGAGGAGGAGGTGCTGTCCTGCATCGAGGCCGGCCGGTCGTACCACGCGACCTCCCTGGAGGCCGCCCAGGAGGGCGACGGGCTGCCGGGCCTGCTGGACCGCATCGGCTACGAGGACCCGGCCCTGGACGGCGTGGAGCACCGCGATCTGGTCCGCCATCTGCTGGTCCAACTCCCCGAGCGGGAGCAGCGGATCCTCCTGCTGCGCTACTACAGCAACCTCACCCAGTCGCAGATCAGCGCGGAACTGGGCGTCTCCCAGATGCATGTCTCCCGCCTCCTGGCCCGCAGCTTCCAGCGACTGCGCTCGGCGAACCGCATCGAGGCCTGACCCCGCAGCGGACCCCGGCACCGGGGCCCGGCACACGCCGTCGCACGCGCCGTCGCATGCGCCCGTCGCAGGACCCGTTACCGGTCCGAGACACGCCCCGGCCTGCTCCGTGCGGCCATAACCGCAAGCAGGATCGAGCCATCACCGTCGCGAGCGAATCGCTCACCAGCGCAGTTCCCGACAGTTGGGGGTCGAAATAGCGTCAGACCCCCTGCATCCAGGGCGGATTCACATTTCCCATGTCGACATGTCACTACAGCGTGTTGCCGACATGTGACATTCTGCGGGAAGCGCGTTTGCCGAGGCTTCGGCTCCGGTATTCAGGTGAAGGCGCCGTTCCTCGTGAGGGGCGTCGCCGCGACCGTCCCGCGACCCAAAGGGGGTGGCATGTCCGCAGACCAGGGCAGCTCGAAGGTGCTTACGCTCACGAAGAGCGAGGCAGCGCCCAAGGAGCTCGACGCCATCGACGTGCTCGACAGCATCGACGGCGCCCCGGCGCTGGAGGCACCTCCGACCCCGGAATCCCCGGTGGCCTCGGGAAGCCTCGACACCCGCACCCTGTCCCGCTCCCTGTTCCTGCGCCTCGCCGCGCTCGATGAGGACAGCCCCGAGCGTGCCTACGTACGGGACACCCTGATCGAACTGAACCTCCCTCTCGTGCGCTACGCGGCGGCCCGCTTCCGCAGCCGCAACGAGCCGATGGAGGACATCGTCCAGGTCGGCACCATCGGCCTGATCAAGGCGATCGACCGCTTCGACTGCGAACGGGGCGTGGAGTTCCCGACGTTCGCGATGCCGACGGTCGTGGGCGAGATCAAGCGGTTCTTCCGCGACACCTCCTGGTCGGTCCGCGTCCCGCGCCGCCTCCAGGAGCTGCGCCTGGCCCTCACCAAGGCCAGCGACGAACTCTCCCAGAAGCTGGACCGGTCCCCGACGGTCACCGAACTGGCCGCCGTCCTGGGCGTCTCCGAGGAGGACGTGGTCGACGGTCTGGCCGTCGGCAACGCGTACACCGCCTCCTCCCTCGACTCCCCGGCCCCCGAGGACGACGGCGGCGAGGGCTCGCTGGCCGACCGCCTCGGCTACGAGGACACGGCCCTGGAGGGCGTCGAGTACCGCGAGTCGCTGAAGCCGCTGCTGGCCAAGCTCCCGCCCCGGGAGCGCCGGATCATCATGCTCCGCTTCTTCGCGAACATGACCCAGTCCCAGATCGGCGACGAGGTCGGCATCTCCCAGATGCACGTCTCCCGCCTGCTGACCCGCACCCTCGCCCAGCTCCGCGAGGGCCTGATCTCGGACTGAACCCGCTCCGACGGGTTCCTTACTGACGAGGTGTCAGCCACACTGGCGCGATGCTTCTCCGTAGGACACCGAGTGGCCGCCGAGGCGCCGTCACGGCAGCGTCGGCGGCCGCCGTCTGCCTGGCCTCGGCACTCACGGCGTGCGGAGGCGGTGAGCACGGCGGCTATACGGCGGTGGGGGCCGCGGGCACCGCACCGGGAGCCGCGGGGACGTCGTCGAGACCGACGGGATCGGTGACGCTGGTCCCGCTGGACGGTTCCCCGGCGGGTGCGACCCACGGCTCGCCCTCGGCGGAGGACGGCCGGGCCGCGGCAGCGGCCGGGCCGGCCGACCCGGCGGCCTCGGCCCCGACGCCGTCATCCGCTTCCTCCCACCGCGACGGCACCCGGCCCCGACGGTCCGATCCGCCGACACCGAACCCACCACAGCCGACCGCCACTTCACCCACCGGCACTTCACCCACCGGCACTTCACCCACCACCACCCCCGGCGGCACCTCACCCGCCGCCCTCACCTGGAGCACCCCCACCCGCGAGCCCACGGACCAGCGGTGGTGCGAGAAGGTGACGGTCGAGTTCCGCAACTCGGGCGGCACGGCGGTCCGTTCCGGCACGGTCACCCTCGGCACGCACATCATCGACCTGCTGGGCATCGACTGGGCGACGATCGGGTCGACGGAGGCCCTGCCGGCCCCGGTCGCGCCCCACTCCCGTACGAGCGGGACCTGGACGGTGTGCGTGGACGACTGGCGCGTCCCCCTGGGCATGCATGTCGAGACCCGGGTCGTGGCGGTCGCCTGGAGGTGAGCCGGCGCGTCCGTACGGGCACGACGAAAGCCCGGGGCAGTGGACCCCGGGTGCTTCGTCGCGCCGCCGCCCAGACCCTCGTATCGCCCGAGGGGCCGAGTGCGCGGCGAGTGACTACTTGAGTGCCAGCCAGGCCACCGCCGCGACCACGACCACCACGGCGATGACGCCGAGGATCAGGCCGATGCGGGGGCCGCCGGAGGCGGAGGGAGATGCCGTCTGCTGGGCGGTCTGGGGGGCCTCGTCGACGAACGCGCGGAACATCTGAGTGCTGCCGGCGGGGTCGTAGTTGCCCTGGGGGCCCTGGGTGTTAGCCATGCCCCGAGACACTAGCGAATCCGGGGGTCCGGCCCAAGTGGGGGGCCGCCCGGAAGCACAGCCCACGCCACCTGGGTATTTACGTTCGCAATACTTGTCTTTGCCAAGTTTTTATCCCCATCCCCGCCCACTTATTTGCCTGTGGCAACCAAGCAGTTCTATGGTTGCCCCAAGCAACGAATACGGGAGGTGTGATGGCGGAGCAGGCGCAGTTCGAGGAGCTGGCGCGTCAGCTCAGCGCCGTCGGAGCTGTGAAGCGGGACCTCGCGCGGATACTGCCGCACGACTGCCCGGCCGGTTCCGCGGCCGTGCTGACGCTGCTCGGCCGCTACGGATCCATGCGCATGAGCAAGCTCGCCGAGCTGCTCGCCGTGGACATGTCCGTGACCAGCCGGCACGTGGCGCACGTCGCCGAGCGCGGCTGGATCGAGCGGTCCCCCGACCCGGCGGACAAGCGTTCCCGCATCCTGCACCTCACCCCCGCGGGCGAGGCGACGCTGCGGGACCTGTCCCGGCGCAGCACCGAGCTGCTCACCGAGCGGCTGGGCGGCTGGAGCGACGAGGAGGTCGACCAGCTGATCCGGCTGATGACCCGGCTCCGGGACAGCTTCGACTGCCGGACCGGCCCTGTGCGGCCGAGCGCGACGGGCCCGGCCGAGCCGGCCCCCGGATCCCCGAAGGCCGCCGCCGCGGCCACGGTCGCCTCCGCCGCCCGCGCCCCCACCATCGCCCCCGTACTCGAACCGACCACCCGTACACCCGCGTAAGACGTAAGAAAAGGAAGCCCATGGCAACGACCACACCAGCCGGTGTGCGGGCCCATGCAAAGCACGGGGGAGGCTCCGTCGAGCAGGCTGCCCCGATGACGCACCGGCAGATCATGGAAGCGATATCCGGGCTGCTGCTCGGTATGTTCGTGGCGATCCTGTCGTCCACGATCGTCACCAATGCTCTGCCGCACATCATCAGCGACCTCGGCGGCGGCCAGTCCGCCTACACCTGGGTCGTCAGCGCCTCGCTGCTGGCCATGACCGCCACCACCCCGCTGTGGGGCAAGCTCTCCGACCTGTACAGCAAGAAGGCGCTCGTCCAGATCGCCCTGGTCATCTACGTCCTGGGTTCCGCGGCCGCCGGTCTGTCGCAGAACGCCGGCATGCTGATCGCCTGCCGTGTCGTCCAGGGCATCGGCGTCGGCGGTCTGTCGGCGCTCGCCCAGATCGTCATGGCCGCGATGATCTCGCCGCGTGAGCGCGGCCGCTACTCCGGCTACCTGGGCGCGACCTTCGCCGTCGCGACCGTCGGCGGCCCGCTGCTCGGCGGTGTCATCACCGACACCTCGTGGCTGGGCTGGCGCTGGTGCTTCTACGTCGGTGTCCCGTTCGCCGTCGTCGCGCTGATCGTGCTGCAGAAGACCCTGCACCTGCCCGTGCTGAAGCGGGACGTCAAGGTCGACTGGTCCGGCGCGTTCTTCGTCGCCGCCGCCGTCTCGCTGCTGCTGCTCTGGGTCACCTTCGCCGGTGACAAGTACGACTGGATCTCCTGGCAGACCTACGCCATGGTCGGCGGTTCGATCGTGCTCGGCCTGATCTTCGTGCTCATCGAGTCGAAGGCCAAGGAGCCGATCATCCCGCTGCGGCTGTTCCGCAACCGCACCATCACCCTGGCCTCGCTGGCCTCCCTGTTCGTCGGTGTCGCGATGTTCACCGGCACGGTCTTCTTCAGCCAGTACTTCCAGCTGGCCCGCGACAACTCCCCGACGATGTCCGGCGTGATGACGATCCCGATGATCGGCGGTCTGTTCGTCTCCTCCACCGTCTCCGGGCAGTTCATCACCCGCACCGGCCGCTGGAAGGCCTGGCTGGTCAGCGGTGGCGTGCTCGTGACGGCCGGCCTCGGCCTGCTCGGCACCATCCGGTACGACACGGCGTACTGGAAGATGGGCATCTTCATGGCGCTGCTGGGTCTCGGCATCGGCATGATGATGCAGAACCTGGTGCTGTGCACGCAGAACCAGGTCGAGCCCTCCGACCTCGGGTCGGCCAGCTCCACGGTCACCTTCTTCCGTTCCCTCGGCGGTGCGGTCGGCGTCTCCGCGCTGGGCGCGGTGATGGCCCACCGGATCACGCACTACGTGACCGAGGGCGCCGCCGCCCTCCCGCACAAGTACCAGGCCGCCCTGGCCGGTTCCAGCTCGTCCAGCGACAGCCTCCCGGACCTGGGCAAGCTGCCGGTCCCGCTGCGCACCCTCATGGAGAGCGCCTACGGCCACGGCATCGCCGACGTCTTCCTGATCGCCGGCGGCCTCGCGTTCCTCGCGTTCCTGATCAGCCTGTTCATCAAGGAGGTCCCCTTGAGGACCAAGGGCGCGCTCGCCCAGGCCGCCGCCGACGAGCAGGGCATCGAGGCCGCTCCGGTCGCCGCCGCCGCTGCCGCCGTCCCCGCTCCCGCCGAGGAGACGGTCCCCAGCTGGGCCGCCCCGGTCGTGAGCGGCACCACGGACACCGCCGCGGAAGCCACCCGGCAGTACGCCGCCGTGGCGACCATCGCCGCCCCCGAGCAGTCGGCGGGCTCCGGCGGCACCCCGGTGCACGGCTTCGTGCGCGGCGCCGAGAGCGCCCCGGTCGCCCAGGCCGCGGTCACCCTCATCTCGCTCTCCGGCCGCCAGCTGGGCCGCTCGGTCGCGGGCCACGACGGCTCCTACCGCCTGGACGCGCCCGGCGCGGGCTCGTACGTCCTGATCGCCTCCGCCGACGGCTACCAGCCGCAGGCCTCCACCGTCATGGTGGGCGAGGACCCGCTGCCCTTCGACATCCTGCTCAGCGGCACCAGTGGGCTGAGCGGTGTGGTGCGGGGCGCGGGCAGCGCGCTGCCGGTCAAGGACGCGATGGTGATCGTCACCGACGTGCGCGGCGACCTGCTGGCCACCGCGGCCACCGGTGAGCAGGGCCAGTTCGTCTTCGGCGAGCTGGTGCCGGGCGTGGTGACGGTCGCGGTGAACGCGGCCGGGTACCGCCCCCGCGCGCTGCCGGTCCAGATCGGCACCACCGGGGTCACCCGGATCGAGGTCGACCTGGACGCCGGCGCCCAGCTCCAGGGTGTCGTCAGGGCCCCGCACGGGCCGCTGGCCGACGCCCGCGTCACCCTTGTGGACGCGGCCGGCAACGTGGTCGGTACGTCCACCACCGGCGTGGACGGCGCGTACGCCTTCGCCGACCTGGACGGCGGTGACTACACCGTGATCGCGACGGGCTACCCGCCGGTCGCCACGGCCCTGAACGTCACCGGCGCCGGTGTCGACGGGCACGACATCGAACTCTCCCACCCCGGCGAGTAGTTCCCCCCGGCCCGGGGCAGCGATGGTCCATCGGCTGCCCCGGGCCGTCGCAATCTGCGCAATTTATAAGGCTTTTCGCGCCTCTAGATCGTTTTTCAGGGAGAATTCGGGATGGGACTCACCGCCAGGATCCGTACCCGGGACGGATGGGCCGTGTCGCACGCGGTCGTCACGGTGACCGACATGACCGGCACGCAGGTGCTGCGCGTCGAGGCGGACGACGAGGGCACGGTACGGGACCGGAACCCGCTCGCGCCCGGTGCGTACACCGTCATCGTCACCGCCGTGGGCTACGCGCCCGCCGCCTCCAGCGCCATCGTCACCGCCAGCGGCCGCGCCGAGGTCGGCAAGATCACGCTCGCCCGGCAGGGCGGTACCGAACTGCCGCCGCCCGGTCCGTGGACCGCCGACCCGGCGCACTCCACGGTCGCCGCGGTCGCCCAGCACCTGGGCATCTCCAGCGTCCGCGGCCGTTTCACGGACTTCACGGCGGCCATCGAGATCGCCCCCGACGACGTCACCAAGTCCCGCGTCCAGGCCGTCATCCGGGCCGCCTCCATCGACACCGGCAACGGCATGCGCGACACGCATCTGCGCTCGGCCGACTTCCTGGACGTCGAGCACTACCCCGAGCTGACGTACACCTCGACGGGCCTGACGGCGGCCGGCTCCGACCGCTGGACGGTCCACGGCGAGCTGTCCATGCGCGGTGTCGTACGGCCCGTCGACCTCCACCTCGCCTACCTGGGCACCGGCGCCGACCCGTGGGGCGGCACGCGGGCCGCGTTCCGCGCGACGGCCGAGCTGCACCGCGAGGACTTCGCGATGAACTACAACCAGGTCGTCCAGGCGGGCATCGCGGCCATCGGCACGACACTCAAGGTCGAGCTGGAGATCCAGGCGGTGCAGGGGGAGTCCCTGCCGCAGGCGTAGGACCGGCAGGGACAGGCAGCTTCCGGGCGGGGCGGGTCCCGTCGGCCTAGGCTGACGCCATGGCACCGAACATCGCGACGAACACCGCCGTCTCCCTCGACGAACTGCTGGACTTCGTACGACCCCGCCACCGCGCGATCCTGCTCACGCGCCGCGCCGACGGCAGCCCCCAGGGGTCGCCGCTGACCTGCGGGGTCGACGACTCCGGACGGATCGTGGCCGCCACGTACCCCGAGCGGGCCAAGACCCGGAACGCCAAGCGGGACGAGCGGGTGAGCGTGATCGTCCTGAGCGACGACTGGAACGGGCCGTGGGTCCAGATCGACGGCACCGCCGAGGTGCTCGACTCGCCGGAGTCGGTGGAGCCGCTGGTGGAGTACTACCGGAACATCGCCGGGGAGCACCCGGACTGGGACGAGTACCGGGCGGCGATGCTGAAGCAGGGCAAGTCGATCATTCGGGTGACGCCGGAGAAGTGGGGGCCGGTGGCCACGGGCGGGTTCCCGGCGCGGTTGGTTTCGCCGGACGCGTAGTGGCTTCGCCGGGCGCCCAGTGGGTGGGGGGTGCGTGTCGGTTCGCGGCTGCGGGGCCGTTGTGGCCGGTCGCGCCCACGCGGCGGTAGCCGCATATCGGACAAGGGCCCGCGCCCCTCAGGTGGGTCGAGTCACCTTGGCTTCAATGCCGGCGATCAGCAGGTCCAGCGCGAAGGTGAAGTCCCTGTCCAGCATCTCGGCGACCGTGTCGCCGCCCCTCGCGGCCATGAGGTCCTTGGACTCCTCGATGATCTGGGCCGTCGCCGGGGCCTCGGTCACCGCGGTCATCGCGGTGCTGAAGTACTCGTCCGGCGTCAGGCCGGCCGCCGCCACCCGCTCGGCGAAGTGGCCCTCGATCGTGCCGTAGCCGTAGACGAACTGGAAGACGGCCGAGATCGCGCCGGTCACCCCGTGTGCGGGCAGGCCGGCGCGGCGGACGACCTGCTGGACCACGCGGGAGAAGGCCAGCGAGTGGGGGCCGATGTTGAGGTACCGGCCGGCCAGCGGGGAGAGCCAGGGGTGGCGGACCAGCAGCGCGCGGTACTCCGTGGCCAGCGCCCGCAGTTGGTCCCGCCAGTCGCCGTCATCCGCCTCCGGCAGGCGCAGTTCGCCGAAGGCCGCGTCGAGGGCGAGTTCCAGCAGGTCGTCCTTGGTGTCGACGTACCAGTACACGGACATGGCGGTCACGTTGAGCTCGGCCGCCAGCCGCCGCATGGAGAACTTGTCGAGGCCGTCGGAGTCCAGGAGCCGGACACTGACCGAGGTGATGCGATCGCGGTCGAGCCCGGACGGCTGACCGCTACGGGCGCCCTTGCGGGCCTTCTCCCCCAGCCACACACTGGCCCGCGCCATCACGACCTCCTCCTCGACGATCACTTCCCAAGATGCTACGGCTGCAACGCCCCTTCAGAGGCCGCAGGACTTTGTCCGATATGCGGCTATCGCCGCGTGGGCGCGAGCAACCACCCACAACCCCCCTACCCCCTCCCCCTCAGGCGACATTCCTCTCCACCCGACGAAGAAGTCCCGCCGCCACGAGACCCCCGACCACCACAGCCACCGCCCCCACCAACTGCCCGGCCCGCAGCCCAGAGGGCGGCGGCCGAAGCCACCGCCCTCCCGCCGATCGGGCAACCGTCAGCTGCTGCTCGCCTGCTGCGTGAGGTCGTAGAAGGTGGACGAACCGACCGTCACCTTCTTGAAGTTCTTCTCGACCCACGAGGTGATCTGCGAGGACGTGCCGCTGCTGCTGCCGCCCATGCCGCCGCCGGTGCCGGAGGAGATGAAGTAGTGGATCTTGCCGTCCGCCACGTACTCCTTGAACTGGGCCAGCGTCGGGGACGGGTCGGTGCCGTTGAAGCCGCCGATCGCCATCACCGAGTCGTCGGTGGCCAGCTGGTAGCTCGCCGCGTTCTGGGCGCCGATGGCCGCCGCGACCCAGGTGTACTTCGAGGCGTCCTGCTCCAGCAGCTTCTTGGCCTCGGAGGTGACGGTCGCGCCGTTCAGCAGGCCGCCGACGCCACCGCCCATGCCGCCGCCCTCGCCCATCCGACCACCGCCGGGGAAGCCGTTGCCGTTCTGCGTGCTTCCGTTCCCGTTCTGGCCCTGGCCCTGGCCCTGCTGGTTCTGGCCCGGCATGCCGCCGCCGAAGCCGCCGGTGCCGCCACCCGGGAAGCCGCCGGTGCCGTTCTGGCCCTGCTGGTTCTGGGTGTTGCCGTTGCCGCCCTGCTGGTTCTGGCCGCCCTGGCCGAAGCCACCGCCACCCCTGCCACCACGGCCGCCGCCCCCGCCGCCGAAGCCCATCATGCTCGCGCCCGCCGGGCCCGCCGTCGGGATGGAGCCGGTGTGCGCGGAGTTCACCGTGCTGAGGGTGTACGCCGTCGGTCCCGCCAGCGCGGCCACCAGGCCCACCGCGGCTGCCCCGAGGGCGAGTTGACGGCTGATCCGGCCCGCGAAGATCAGGCCGAGCGCGGCGGCCAGACCGCCGATCAGGACCAGCCACTTCAGCCAGGGCAGGTAGGTGGAGGTGCGGTTGAGGAGGACGTAACCCCAGACCGCGGCCGAGACCACGGCGGCGGCGAGGGTGATCGACGCCCACAGCTCGGCGCGCTTCTCCCACAGCAGCCCGGCGCCCATGCCGACCACCGCGGCGATGTAGGGGGCGAGGGCGACCGTGTAGTACTGGTGGAAGATGCCGGCCATGTAGCTGAAGACCACCATGGTGATCAGCAGCGAGCCGCCCCAGACCAGGAACGAGGCCCGGGTCACCGAGGTCCGCCGCAGCCTGCGCGTCGCCACCAGGCCCGCGGCCAGCAGGATCAGCGCGGCTGGGATCAGCCAGGAGATCTGGCTGCCGATCTCGGAGTTGAACATCCGGTCCCAGCCGGTGGCACCCCACTGCCCGGTGCCGGTGCCGCCGCCACCGCCGCCGACGCTGCCGGTCTCGTCGCCGCTGAGGCGGCCGAGGCCGTTGTAGCCGAAGGTCAGCTCCAGGAAGCTGTTGTTCTGCGAACCGCCGATGTAGGGGCGGGAGGAGGCCGGCCACAGTTCGACGATCGCGACCCACCAGCCGGCGGAGACGACCAGCGCCCCGGTCGCGAGGGCCAGCTGGCCGATCCGCTTCTTCAGCGTGTGCGGGCCGACGGCCGCGTACACGAAGGCCAGCGCAGGCAGGATCAGGAAGGCCTGGAGGGTCTTGGCGAGGAAGGCGAAGCCGATCGCCACGCCCGCCCACACCAGCCACCTTGTCTTGCCGTCCTCGACCGCGCGGACCACGAAGTAGCAGGCCAGCGCCATCAACAGGGCCAGCATCGCGTCCGGGTTGTTGAACCGGAACATCAGCGCCGCGACGGGGGTGAGCGCGAGCACGGCACCCGCGATCAGACCGGCCGCGGGGCTGAACCGGCGGCGCACGGAGGCGTAGACGACCGCGACCGTGCCGACGCCCATGAGGACCTCGGGGCCGAGGATCGTCCAGGAGTTCAGGCCGAAGATCCGCGCCGCGATCTCCATCGGCCACAGGAACGCCGAGGGCTTGTCGACGGTGATCGCGTTGCCCGCGTCCAGCGAGCCGAAGAACATCGCCTTCCAGCTCTTGGTGCCCGCCTGGACGGCGGCCGAGTAGAAGGAGTTGGAGTAGCCGTTGACGCTCAGGTTGTAGAAGTAGAGCACCGCGGTGGCGAGCAGCAGGCCGAGGAAGGCCGGGCGCGCCCAGCGGGGATCCTCGGGGCGGCCGCGCCAGAATCTGCGGGCGAAGGGCTGCCGGGGCTCGCCGGAGCCCGCCTGCGGCACCGGCGATTCCAGGACGTCCTGGGCGTTCGGCGCCTGCTGGGGCGGCGAGGGAGCCGTGGGGGCCGCCGGGCCCCACTGGGTCGGTCGGTCGGTGTGCGTGCTGCTCATCGGGGATCCCCCAGATCGGTGTCATGGGGGCGCACCGGCTGCAACTGCATGGTGGCGTCCCTCCAGGTGCCGTCCGCGGCTTCGCCGGCGCGGAGTTGGGTGGTCGTGGTGGAACCCTGGGCGTAGGGCTGGTGCGTCGGGCGGTGCGGCGGCGGGGCCTGCTGCTGGTGTCCGCCGGGGGCCGTGGTGTACGTCGGCGACGACGGGGTGTGCGTCGCCACCGCCGTGGCGGAGTCCGGCCGGCCGCCGTCGCGGTCCGGGAAGACCCAGGCGCGGAAGAGCAGGAAGCGCAGCACGGTCGCGGCGAGGTTGGCGGCGACCAGCACCGCCAGCTCGGTGGAGTGCGCGGGGTCGTTGCTCGCCGCGTTCAGGGCGGCGAGCGAACCGCTGGTCAGCGCCAGGCCGATGCCGAAGACGACCAGGCCCTGCGCCTGGTGCCGGACCGCCCCGCCCCGGCCGCGCACCCCGAAGGTCAGGCGCCGGTTGGCGGCGGTGTTGGCCACGGCCGACACCAGCAGCGCGAGCGCGTTGGCGATCTGCGAGCCGGAGAACTGCCGGAAGAGGCTGTACAGGACCAGGTAGAAGAGGGTCGACAGGGCGCCGACCACACAGAAGCCGACGAGTTGGCGGGCCAGGCCCTTCGGCACGTCCTGGATGTCGCGGTCGCGCGGGTCGTCGCCGAACGGGCGGGCGATCCGGTCCAGCGGCAGCGAACCGGTGGCCAGCGCCTTGCCGACCCGCCACACGCCCTTGAGGTCGTCGGTGGCCGTCTTCACGATGTGCACGGTCGAGTTCGGGTCGTCGACCCAGTCGACCGGCACCTCGTGGATGCGCAGGCCCGCGCGCTCGGCGATCACCAGCATCTCGGTGTCGAAGAACCAGCCGGTGTCCTCGACCATCGGCAGCAGCACCTGCGCGACATCGCGCCGGATCGCCTTGAAGCCGCACTGCGCGTCCGAGAAACGGGCCTGCAGCGAGCCGCGCAGGATCAGGTTGTACGAGCGGCTGATGAACTCCCGCTTGGCCCCGCGCACCACGCGCGACGAGCGGGCCAGCCGGGAACCGATCGCCAGGTCGGAGTGGCCGGAGATGAGCGGCGCCACCAGCGGCAGCAGCGCGTTCAGGTCGGTCGACAGGTCCACGTCCATGTACGCGAGGATCGGCGCGTCCGAGGCCGACCAGACGGTCCGCAGCGCACGGCCGCGGCCCTTCTGCTCCAGCCGGAACGACTTGACCTCGGCCAGCTCCGCCTCGAGCCGCTTCGCCACCTGGGGGGTGGTGTCCGTGGACGCGTTGTCCGCGATGGTGATGCGGAACGCGTACGGGAAGGTGCGCTTGAGATGGTCATGCAGTCTGATGACGCATGGGCCGAGGTCCTTCTCCTCGTTGTAGACGGGGATCACTACGTCCAGGACAGGCGTACCGGCGTCTCCGGCCGGGAGGTGCTCCCGCGCCGGCAGGGTGCCGGGAGAAGAGTCGGTTCGCATGGGAACGACTCTGGTCAAGCGCCCTGTTGCACCCATGTGGTGGCACTGTGCTGTGCCTGTGAGTGCGATTGCCAGTTCGTTTCGGGGTCCGGCTGCGGGGCCGCCGGGGCAAGCGCGGGCAGATACAGGGTGAACACCGTGCTGCCGGGAACGCTGTCCACGGTGACGGCACCGCCGTGCGCGGACGCGACGGCCTGCACGATGGCGAGCCCCAGGCCGGTGGACCCGGTGGACCGCGACCGCGCGGAGTCGCCGCGCGCGAACCGCTCGAAGACGTGCGGCAGCAGGTCCGGCGGAATGCCCTGTCCGTTGTCCTCGACGTCCACGCACATCCACGGTCCGCGCCGCTGGATACGGGCGGTGATGGTGGTCCCCGGCGGGGTGTGCTTGCGCGCGTTGCCCAGCAGGTTGACCAGCACCTGCTGGATTCGGGCCGCGTCGGCTGCCACCAGGGCCGGCTCGTCGGGCAGGTCGAGGCGCCAGTTGTGGTCCATGCCGGCCGCGCGCGAGTCGCTGATGGTGTCGACGACGAGCGGGATCAGGTCGGTGTGCTCGAACTGCAGCGGACGGCCCGCGTCCAGCCGGGCGAGCAGCAGCAGGTCCTCCACCAGGAGGGTCATCCGCCCCGCCTCGGACTCGATACGGCCGAGGGCGTGCCGGGTGTCGGGCCCGACCTCCTCCCGGCCGCGCCGGGTCAGCTCGGCGTAGCCGCGGATGGAGGCGAGCGGGGTGCGCAGCTCATGGCTGGCGTCGGCGACGAACTGCCGTACCCGCATCTCGCTCTGCTGGCGGGCGTGCAGGGCGCCGTGCACATGGTTGAGCATGCGGTTGAGCGCGGCGCCGACCTGGCCGACCTCGGTGTGCGGGTCGCACTCGGACTCCGGGACCCGCTCGCTGAGGTTGACCTCGCCGGTGTGCAGGGGGAGTTCGGAGACGCGGGTGGCGGTGTTGGCGACCCGGCGCAGCGGGCGGGTGGCCACGCCGACCATGACGGTGCCGGCGAGGGAGGCGGCGATCAGGCCGGCGGCGGTGACGCTGATCTCCACGAGGATCAGCGTGCTGATCGTGCTGTCGGCGTCGGCGGTCGGGATGGCGACGTAGTAGTCGCCCTTGTTCCCCTCCACGTAGACGACCTGGTAGCTGCCCAGACCCGGGAGGTCGACCGTGTGTGTCTTCTTGTCCTGGGCGACCGAGCCGAGGGCCTTCATCTGGGCCGTCTTCAGCGTCTCCGCGTTCATCTGCGGGACGTTCTGGTCGTCGTTCGTCTTGTCGCCGACCTTGGCGTCGGTGATCGAGCCGTTGACGACCCTGGCTCCGATGGTGCCGCTGGGCTGCGGGCCCCTGGTGACGAACTGGGTGAGATCGGTCGGCGTGGTGTCGGCGCCCTTGTCCTTGGCCGCCGCGTTCGCGCCGGACCTGCCCGTGCTCTGCTGACCGGGCGGCAGGCCGCCGTTCTTGATCGAGCCCGGCGGCTCGCCGAACCCGCCGGCGGCACGCGCGGACACCTCACCGAGCTGCTGGTTGAGCTGGTCGTACAGATGGGAGCGCAACGCGAGGGTCGTGACGGTCCCGATCACCGCGCAGACCACGGCGATCAGGGTCACGGACACGACGACGAGCCGGGTCCGCAGGGTGCGCGGCTGTCCCTCCCCCACTCTCGACTTCACTCGAGCGAGGGGACCCCCACGTCGCTTCTGCGCACGCGGCCGTCGTCGCCCGCTCATGACGCGGCGGGCTTGATCAGGTAACCGGCCCCACGTCGGGTGTGGATCATCGGCTCCCGGCCGGCGTCTATCTTCCTGCGCAGGTAAGAGATGTAGAGCTCGACCACATTGGCCTGCCCGCCGAAGTCGTACGACCACACCCGGTCCAGGATCTGGGCCTTGCTGAGCACGCGCCGCGGGTTGCGCATCAGGAAGCGCAGCAGCTCGAACTCGGTGGCGGTGAGGTGGATGCCCTCCCCGGCCCGCGAGACCTCGTGGCTGTCCTCGTCCAGGGTGAGGTCACCGACGACGAGCACCGAGTCCGACCGCCGGTCGGCGGCGCCGGAGCGGCGGATCAGCCCGCGCAGCCGGGCCACGACCTCTTCGAGGCTGAAGGGTTTGGTGACGTAGTCGTCGCCGCCCGCGGTGAGACCGGCGATCCGGTCCTCGACCGCGTCCTTCGCGGTGAGGAACAGCACCGGCACGTCGGGCAGCTCGCGCCGCAGGCGACCGAGAACGGTGAGACCGTCCATGTCGGGCAGCATCATGTCGAGGACGACGGCGTCGGGGCGGAACTCCCGGGCGGTCTGGATGGCACCCGTGCCATCACCCGCGCTCCGGATCTGCCAGCCCTCGTAACGCAGGGCCATGGACAGGAGTTCGGTGATCGACAGCTCGTCGTCCACCACAAGCACTCGGACGGGGCTCCCGTCCGGCCTCAGCAGTTCGGTGCGCCCCTGGGGCGAGGTCGTGGTCATGGTGGACACCTTGTCGGTGTCCTCTGAGAACACGCTTTCACTAATCTGTGATTTCCCTAAGAAACACACAGGCACCTCTCAGGGAACGCCTGGGAATCCCCTCACCTGCGCACGAACTCGCGACCGCCACCGCCCCCCGGCTGTGCGGATCATGTACGTCCGGTGTGCGCCCCGGCCCGCTGATGAAACCTCGATGAACCGCTGATGAGAGCGTACCGAGGTGGATGGTCGGGCGCCTGTCGGGTGGGTGTGGGTGGGTGTGGGTGGACCTTGGCGGGTCCGTCCTCGGGGAACTTTCCCGGGTGTTGGGCACGCGTCAGAACAGCCCCTCCTGGGGGGCGGTGAACTCCCGGACGGGTACGCCGAGTTCGCCCTCGTCCCCCGCTCCGGCGGCGGTCAGCTCCCACCCGGGCAGCAAGCGCGTGTCGAGGACGACGACCCCTCGCCGGGTGGCGAGATGCAGATCCGGCCCGGCGGCCGCGACGAGCTCACCGCTCACCGCGCCACCCGGGACCAGTTCGGCCACCTCGCCGACGGCGGCGGGCGCCCCGTCCAGGCCGAACACCCGCACGTGGTCGACGACTTGGCAGGGCTCGGGAACGAGCGCCTCGGGCCAGGCCCCGAGCGCCAGGGCGCGCGCGTGCAGGACGACGACCTCGGCGGCACGCTCGGCATCGCTTCCCGGCAGGGCGGCCCGTACGACGCGCTTGTCGCCGTAGGGAATCCGGTCGGGCACCCTGAGCGCGGCCCGCAACAGCTCCTCGGTCCGCCGCGCAGCCATCAACGGCCCGGCGCCCAGCCAGCTGAAGCACACGGCCCCCTGCTCCAGCAGCCGCGCCGACCCGCGCTCGACGGCGGTGATCCCGACCTTGACCATGCCGGGCCCGAACCAGGCCAGATACACGTGGTACGGCCGAGGATCATCGGCGATGCCGTCGGCCGCCACGGAGTGCGCACGGTCCAGCCGGGCACACTCTTCGCAGCGCGCGCCGGTACTGCGCCCGGACACGGACGCGCGCACCGCGCAGGGATGCCCACGCGCCCCCACGCACTCCCGCACGGCTCCGTCGGCCGTCCTGAAGGCGACGCGCTTCCCCGGCCCGAGCACACTGCGCCGCCCGCCGCTCCACACCAGCACGGGCCCGTCGTCCGACCATCGCAGCCCCGAGCATTTCCACACCTGTGCCATCACTCTCGAGCGTAGAGGGCGGCAGTGACAACGGTGCGGGGTGGAGCGGAGCGGGGGGCCTGGAGGGGGTGCCGGCTCCTGGTCAGCCGCCGGTCCGGGCGGTCGCGGGCTCGGCCTGACCGGTGGCCGTCACCGGCTCGAGCACGGATCCGGTACGTCGTCCCCGACCCGCCAGCCGGCACCCCACGCATCCGGGGTGGCCGTCGCGTGCGCCGGTGTCCCGGGCCCTCAGGGGCCACTGCGTGCGGGGCCGGGGGCCGGGCGGCTTGCCCCAGCCGGCGAGGTGCAGAGACCAGGTGACCAGGATGCTCGCGGCACCCACCGCGCCCCCTCCGACCAGGGCGGGGACCGAGACGGCGCACACCCCCCAGCCCAGCAGACCGCTTCCGACGGTCGCGATCGCGGTACCCGTCCACCCGGCGACCGTGTGACCTTCATCGTGCAGGCTCACGTACCCGCCTCCCCTTCCTAGGCTGCGGCAACTTCACTTGCGGCGGAAACACCACATCCGGCGTGAGGACGACTAGAATCCCTCACGGGCTAAGAAATTTACCGCCTAGATCTCTCACGCGCTAAGGGATTCGGCGAATCTCCCAGGATCGACGGATCTCCAGGGACCCGCGAACACCCAAGGAATCGGGAACGACCATGCTCGGCAAGCCGCGACCGCCCGCGGACCCCGCCCGCGCCCTGTCCGCGATGGACCACCTCATCGCGGCCCATGTGATCGGCCAGCAGGAGCTGGCCCGGCGGCTCGGGGTCAACGTCACGGACCTCACCTGCTTCGGCTTCGTCCTGGAGGCCGGCGAGGACCTGCTGACGGCGGGCGACCTGGCCGCCCGCGCCCATGTGACGACGGGCGCGGTGACGGGCATCCTCAACCGCCTGGAACGCGCGGGCTACGTGACCCGGCGCCCCGATCCCGACGACCGCCGCCGGGTCCGCGTGGCCGCGGTCCCGGACGCGGTCAGCCGGGTCGAAGCGGTGTACGCCGGCCACTACAGACGTCTCACGAACCTGTTCGCCGACTACGCCCCCGACGAACTGGCCACCCTCACCGACTGGTTCACCCGCGCGACGGAGCTGGCCCACGAATACCTGGAACGGCTGAACCACAACGAGTCCGGGGCGTCCGGCGACTCTCCGGGGCCGTGCTGAGTCCTCCCCGGGGTAGAGCAGCCGCATCCACCCGTTTTCCACCCTGCTTCCACCCATGGGTCCAAGTGCCGGACGGGGCCGGAACCGGATAGTCGGGGCATGACGATTTCCGACTGGATCATCGATGTGGCGCTCATCCTCGTGGTCATCAAGCAGATGCGGGAGGAGCGGCTGACGGCCTTCAGGCTGCTGCTGCCCCTGGGCCTGGTCACCTGGGTGGCGACGAGCTACCTGCACGACATCCCGACGGCGGGCGACGACCTCTCCCTCATCGCGGCGTTCGCCGGAATCGGCATCGCCTGCGGCGTGGCCGGCGGCCTGCTCACCCGGGTCCGCTTCGCGGACGGGCACGTCCGGGTCAAGGCGACCCTGGGCGCGGCGGCCCTGTGGGTGCTCAGCATGGGCTTCCGCCTGGGCTTCGCGATCTGGACCTCCCATCCCTCCGGCGAGACCCGCATAGCCCACTTCTCCGCCACCCACCACATCACCGGCGGACAGGCATGGGTCGCCGCCCTGGTCCTCATGGCCGTCAGCGAGGTCGTCATCCGCCTGGGCATCATCGTCGTACGCGGCCAGGCTCTCCGCGGCCGCCAGCGCACCGGCGTCCTCACCACGGCGTGAGCCGGAGCCGTCACGGCGGGCCACGCATCCACCGCCACGACCCCCGGCCCCCCACGCTCCTTGTCAATTCCCTGTGTTAAGTTGCGCGCCTTGATCGTGAAGGTGACGTGGGGGGCCGTTCATGAAGTCGGCGAGATTCTCGCTGCCAACCGCCGCAGCGCTTCTCGTGGGGCTGACGACCGTCATCGGTCCGGGCGCCGTCGGCTCGTACGCGGCATCGGACACACCGCTGCCGATCGCGCACTTCGCGCACATGGTCGTGGACGCTCCGCACGGACACCTCTTCATCAGCGGCGGCGCCGGCACTGACGGCATTCTCGTCACCGACCTCGACGGCGGAAACCCGACGCTGATCGACGACGAGCCCGGGACCACCGGCCTCGCCTTCTCCGCCGACGGATCCACGCTGTACGCGGCTCTCCCGGGCCAGGACGCGATATCGGTGATCAGCACGGAGAAGCTGACCGAGTCGGCCCGTTACGCCACGGGCGCGGGCACCCGTCCGGACTCGCTGGCCGTCGCCGGGGGCACCCTCTGGTTCGGATACGGCACGGCGGGCGCCGGCGGCATCGGATCCGCCGACAGCACCGGCGCGGTCACCCTCCAGCAGGATCCGGGCAGTTGGACGGCACCGCCGATGCTGGCCACGACACCCACGCCCTCCGGCGTCCTCGCGGCGGCCGCGCAGACGGGCGACACCTCCGCCTTCGTGACGTACCGGGCCGAGCACGGTGCCCTGACCCGACAGGCCGCGAAGCAACTGCCCGTCCCCGACCTGAGCGACCTCGCGGTCACGGCGGACGGACAGCATCTGGCGGTCGCGTCCTGGCTGAGGGCGACCTCCAACCGGTACCGGACCTCGGACCTGGCCGTGGACGGGCAGTTCCCCGAGGCACTGGCAGGCAAGTCCGTCGCCGTGGCCCCGGACGGCACCCTGGCCGGCTGCGGCTGCAACTACGGGTTCGAGGCCTTCCCGGAAACCGGCAGGGGCAGCTACAACCTCTACGAGATCGACGCTCCGCTGCATCTGGCCCCGGCCGGCCTCGCCTGGGCCCCGGACGGCAGCCGGCTCTACGGCGTGGCCGTGGACGCCTCCGGCGGAACACCGACGCTGCGGATAGCCCGCAACCCGGAATCCGCATGGGTCAGGCTCTACGGAGGCCCGACCACCACCCCGCTCGCCCCCGGCGAGGCCTACTCGTTCCGGACGCGCTTCGATTCGGACCTCATGCTGAGCCCCGGTCAGACCCTGCTGCCGGGCACCGTACGGATCACGCGCTACGACGACGCCGACCCGGACGGCGTGCTCGTCCCGGACCCGACGACCACCCCGGCGAGCATCGCCGACTTCTTCGGCTCCTACTACGTCGCCGGCACCGCTCCCCTCACCGGCCCGCTGAGCCTCCACGTCGACTACTCCGGAAGCGGCCACTACGGCCCGGCCGCCCAGACCTTCACCGTCCCCGTCGCGAAGTACGCGCCCACCCTGACGCTGACCGGTCCGGCCACCTCCGGCCGTGCCGCGCCGCTGACCGTCACCGGGCGGCTCACCTGGCCGCACGCGCATGTGAGGACGGGCGCGGTGCACGTCGTCAAGACCGACCTGGCGCACCCCTCCGGCTACTCGGTGGGCACCGCGTCCGTCGCCGCCGACGGCACCTTCGCCTTCCACGACACCCCGCGGGTCGGCGGTACGAACACCTACGCCTTCACCTACGACGGCGGCACGTCCTACCTCCCGGTCACGGCGTCGGCGAGGGTCCAGGTGTCCCGGGCCGCTCCCGCCCTGACCGTGACGACCGACGCGAAGTCGTACCGCTCCGGCGCGACCGTCAAGGTCACCGCCCACCTGGGGAACACGTACAACTCCCGCACCGTGACGCTCTACGACCAGCCCGCGGGCAAGCCCCGGGCACAGCTCAGGAGCGGCAGGGCCGACGCGCACGGCAACCTCGTCACGTCGTTCAAGGTCACCCGCAACACCGTCTTCAGCGCCGCCTTCGCGGGTGACTACCGTTACGCACCGCGCACGGTGACCACCACCGCAACCGTCACACCGACGACCCGGACGCAGATGCAGTGGCCGCTCTCGACCACCCGCATCGGCTCCACCACCTACCAGGTCTTCTACAAGCCCCAGGTCAACATGGGCTTCAACGTCCAGGTCACGCCCCGTCAGTCCAGCGGCTGCACATCGGTGTTCGTCGAGCACTACCACTCGGGGTCCTGGCACCAGGTCACCTCGAAGAGCTGCGTCCCCCTGTACGCCGACGGCTGGTACGGCTACGGCCGGTCTCTCAAGCTCTTCACGAGCAACGACCGCTACCGCATCCGGGCCCACTACACACCGCCGGCCAAGGGCGTCCAGACCGGCAGCACCTGGACCCGGTGGACCTACCTCACGGTCCGCCCCGGCAATCCGTCGTAAGCCCTGGCCCCTCGGCCCCCCCGCCCCGAAACGCCAAAGGCCCCGGACCGAACCGGGGCCTTTGCTGTCGGTTGCCGAAGCTGGGGACGTTGGGGGGGGGTAACGGGCGCCGGCTCCGTCACGCCCTTCCGGGGCGTCCAGACGCCCGCGCTCCACGCGGCACCGCAGCGCCACGACACTCAGCGGTCATCCGTCGAACCGGCCGCTAGGCAGCCTCGGGCCGCGCCGCACGTGTGCCAGGGGCGGGCTCCTGTGCATCCTCGGACGCCTCGGACGCATCGGACCAGGAGATCTCGTCTTCTCCGAAGTCCGGGGCCTGGAAGGGCTTTGTCGTCGGAGGCGGCGATACAGCGGTGGAACGGCGGGGTTGCCCTTCCATGGCGGAGAACAGCGACGTCGAGTCGATGAGAGGTCTGCCTTTCGTTACAGGTCCCTGACGGGGCCTGGCGTGCCGCGACCGGGCACGGCGGTCCTACAGCTTGGTCATCTTGGCGTACGGGCTCAAGATCCGCATTTGCGCCGAACCGAAGTCGACGAGCGCCGCGGTTCCCTCTTCGATGCCGATGACCCGGCCGAGGCCGTACACATCATGGGTGACCTGATCGCCCATCGCAAAGTGCTTGGGAGCTGGTGCGACCGGGGCTTTGAAGGGGCTGGTAGGCAGGTGACGCTTCGGTGCCGCAGGCTTTGTCATGGCTCAGTATGAGCCTATGCGCGGCCCATTTGCTGTGGCCGTCGGCACAGATCCACCCGCGAACCCTCGCGCCAGACCGCTGACCTGCTGTTTCGAGAGGCAGCGTCGTCAGAACCTCCATCGAGCCGGAGCCGCCTCACTCGCCTGTTCGCCCCGCGTTCGGCTCAGGGCATGTCGGCCGGGGGTTTCGGCAGCCGTCCATGCCGATCGGGCGGGCAGGGGGCGCGTCATGCGCGTCGGACGATCAGCACGGCGACGTCGTCGAGGTTGTTCGAGGCGATGGCGGCGTCGAGGATGCGGCCGGCGGTCTCCTCGGGGCTCAGTCCGTCGTGGAGGGCTTGGGCGGCCAGCGTTCCGGTCTGCTCGAGCCCGGCGTCCAGTGTGAGGTCCGCCCCTTCGACCACGCCGTCGGTGACCATGACCAGCGCGGTGTCCTTGTCCAGGGTGAAGGTCTCCTGCGGGTACTCGGCGTCCGGCAGGACGCCCAGGAGCGGACCGCCCGACAGCCGGCGTACGTCATGGCTGCCGTCGTCGTGGGCGCACAGCAGGGGCACATGGCCGGCGCTGGCGCCGGTGACCTGTCCGCTGCCCGAGTCGATGCGCAGCATGCTGCAGCTGGCGAACCGTGGCGCGTCCATCGCGACGAGCAGCTGGTTGGCGCTTCTCAGCATGGTTCCGGGGTCCGGCTCGTGGGCGGCGATCGCGCGCATGGACCCGCGCAGCTGCCCCATGAAGGCGGCCGCGTCCGCGTCGTGCCCCTGGGCGTCGCCGATCTCCAGGACAACCGTGCCGTCCGGCATCAGGAAGGCGTCGTACCAGTCTCCGCCGATGTCGAGCCCGGAAACGCAGGGCCGGTAGCGGGCAGCGACACGCAGGCCCGGCAGGTGCTCGGGCAGCTTCGGCAGCATGGTGCGCTGGACCGCCGTGGCCAGCTCGACGTGGGCCTGCTGGGATCTGATGCGCACCAGTGCCTGGCCGGCCAGCTCGGCCAGGGTGAGCGTGAACGCGGTCTCGTCCAGGGAGGGGCGGTGCCCGATTTCGTAGGTCACCACCCAGGCCCCGAGGGGGTGGACGGCGGCGGGGCCGAGGGGGGTGATGGACAGGGCGACGTCGGGGTCGACCCGCCGCGGGGGCGCTGCGCACACCTGCGGCCAGCGGCGCAGAAGCTCCTCACGGTCGGCGATGAACTGCGGCTCGCCCGTGCGGATCACCTGGGGCAGCGGATGCCGCTCGTCCAGGTCCATGCTGCGCACCTCGTCGGCGTGCCATGCGGGGAACCCGCCGTCCGAGGAGACGGAGAGGTGCCCGTGGTCGACGAGTGCGAGTGCGGCGCTGGTACCGCCGAAGGTCGCGGCGAGCCGTGTCAGAACGGCCTGCTGAAGCTCCTGCTCGGAGGCGGTGCGGATGAGGGCGGAGGAGAATTCGGCGATCTCGCCGGCGCGGCGCCGCTCGGCCCCCAGCCTGGCCAGCATCTCCTTGCGGCGGGCCTCGTACCGGGTGTCGTCGCGGATCATCCCGAAGACCTCCTCGGGGCCGTCGTACCCCAGCCGGACTCTACGGGTCTGGCAGGCCAGCTCGTACCGGTCACCGTCGTCGGTGTGGAACCGCAGTTTGGTCCAGGTGCGCTGGAGAGTCTCCGCGGCCAGGAGCCGTCGCAGGGAGATCCGATCGTCGGGGTGGACGTGCCGGACCACCCAGGGCAGGGACACCGAGGCCTCCGGGAACAGCGCGCCCACGTTGGCCGCGCCTCCCAGCCATTCGAGCTCCTGCGCCTCGGGGTGGTAGATGGACAGGCCGAGGCCGGCGGCCCTCGCCGACAGCCGGAACGGCATCAGCAGGCTGCCGAGGTCCTTCTGCACGTTCAGGGAGTGCATCCAGACGAGCTGCTCGCCCCCGTCGGTGGTCATGGGCCGCGCCTCGACGAGGAAGGCCAGAGATGCTCCATCGGGACTGGGAAGGTCCAGCACCCGCATCGCCAGCCGCTGCCTGCTCGCGTGGGTCACCAGGCGCTCGACCACGGGGCGCTGGCTGTCGGGCACCAGCTCCCATGCGTACCGGCCCACGCACTGCTCCGCCGGCCTGCTGAGCGCCGTGGCCATCGCCGTGTTCAGGGAGCGGACGATGCCGTCGAGATACAGCAGAGCCGACGGCTCAGCCCTTCGCAGGAATTCGTCCGCCGCATCCACCTGTCGCTCCTCGCGATCATCGAGGGATCAGCCGGTAGTACCCATCATTGCATTCCGGTCATTTCGTGGCGCCGTCAACGCTTTGGGGCAACGCTCTCCGGCAACGATTGGGGGCAGCGCCTCGCGGCCCGGGCACCGAAGCCCCATTGACCTGCTCTTTCCGTCTTGGTTCCGGACGGCTGCCGCGCGCACCGTCCGCCCAGACGAACGACACGGGGCAGGCAGCGGCCAGGAGCGGGTGCGGTGGACCAGGAGCGGGTGCGATGGACCAGGAGCGGGTGCGATGGACCAGGAGCGAGGACGCTGACCTGCGTGTGACAATCGGTTGGTGGATCGCGGTTCCGCGTCCGAGGCGCGCCCCTCGCCGCGATGGGAGGCTCTCCGTGAGCGACCGTCTCCCTGCGTGGCCGACGCTGGTCCAAGCGGAACTGGCGCCGATGCGCCGCCACGTTTCGAGGACGATCATGTGGAACGCGTCTGGGACGACCACGCCGCCCGGCTGATCTGGACGGCGCTGGACCTTGCCGCTGACGGGCTCGAGGCGTGACGCCGTCTACGACGCCGCCGTCGAGACAGCGGGCTGGCCGTCAGACCTCGTCAGACCCCGTGTCGAGGGTTGGTACATGAGCAGGACACCGCCCGGGTCCGTCCAACACCGGCACGGCTGACCCACCGGCTGCCGTCCATCCGTCCACGTGGTCGCAGGAGTTCGAACCGGGCCCTTTCACTTCGCCGCCGTACGCCCTCGAAACAACAAAGGCCCCGGACTGATCCGGGGCCTTTACTCTGTGTGCACTCGGCAGGATTCGAACCTGCAACCTTCTGATCCGTAGTCAGATGCTCTATCCGTTAAGCTACGAGTGCTTGTTCACTTGTTTTTTTGTCTTCGCTTTCGGCCCTTCCGGCCCGCTCGCGGCGACAGGAAGAACACTACATGACTGCCGCCGCCATGTGAAATCCGTTAGGTGCACCCATTGTGACCTGCGGAAACGCCATATCTCGGGGTCCTGCACGCACCGGCCGACGGGAGTGGCGGTGATCATGACGGAGCGAAGGCGGAGCCCGTAAACGGCTCAGGGAGCCCTGACCGAAAATGGTCGGGCTCCCTGAGTCAGGTGCGGAGGCGGAGGGATTTGAACCCTCGATGGGCTTGAAGGCCCAAACCGCATTAGCAGTGCGGCGCCATAGACCGGACTAGGCGACGCCTCCCGCACAGCCGCCCGCGCGAGCGCGAGTGGTGCGTGCAGATGATGACACAGTCGAGCGTGCTGTCACCAATCGGCTCCCACGGTACTAGGCAGCCGGGCCGCAGGGCAAAGCACTTCCCCTCGCCGGGGCGCGCCGCAACGTCCGGGCGGCCGACGCGTTGAGCAGGGCATGTCGCACTTCGCCGTGCGGGGCGCCCTCGGGGCCGTCGCCGCCGTCCTCGGATCCGTCCCCGCCCTGCCCGCCTCCGCCGTCGTCCAGGGCGACCACCTCACCGTCACCGTCCGGCACGCCGGGGACGGGCGGGACGGCACGTACGAGCTGTCCTGCCATCCCGGCGCCGGCAGTCACCCGGACGTGAGCGGGGCCTGCCAGTCGCTCGACCGGAACACGCGCTGGGGACGGGACACCTTCGCCCCGGTCGCTCCCGGCACCGCCTGCACCATGCTGTACGGCGGCCCCGCCACTGCCCATGTCACCGGCACCTGGGCCGGCCGCCCGGTCGACGCGACCTATGACCGCAGCAACGGCTGCGAGATCGGACGCTGGAACCGCATGGTGCCCCTGCTGCCCGACCTGGGGTCCCAGGGTCCTGCCCGACCTGGGTTCCTGGAACCTGGCGGCCCGGTCGGGCATGGGGCGATCCGGCCGTCCGGACGGCACAGCGGTTTCACGGCGGAAGCCCCGCTCCCGTAAATGTCTCGCGGAGGTACGACGGAGGTGAGGCGTGTCGGTCACATGTTCACCGTCACTTCGTCGTGCGACCTCCCTCTCATCCGGCGCCGTGAGCGCAACCGGTGCCTTTAGACTCCCTCGCGTGACACGCCGCGGGCCGGTTGGCAAGATGGCTCGAGCGGTCGGCAAGGTGCGGTAACAGGGAGGAAGCGTCTCGTGAGCAGCAGGCCATCCCGAGGCGCTGCTCGCCTCGCAGCCATACTCGATGCGCTGCCGGACGCGTTGGTGCTGGTCAACGCCAACGGGACCGTCGTCAACGCGAACACGATCGCTCTGGAGGCGTTCGAGGCACCGGGTACCGCGCTGGTCGGGCGAGGGCTGCTGGATCTGCTGCCGCAGTTCGACTCCCGGCTCATCCCGGGGTCCATGCGGCGGCCCGATCACATGGACCCGCGCGGGCGTACCAAGCCGACCCGGATGGTGGCGCGGCGGACCGACGGCTCGGAGTTCCCGGTCGAGGTCACCAGCGCCAATCTGGAGAACGGGCAGCAGGCGTACGACGGTTACGGCTACGGCGCCGACGAGCTGCTGATGCTGGTCGTGCGCGACCTGACCGGCACCGTGGACACCGAGGCCGAACTGGCCCGCTCACAGCGGCAGACCGAGATGATCCTGCGGGCCGCGAGCGAGGGTGTCGTAGGGACGGACACCGACGGGCGGATCGTGCTCGTGAACCCGGCCGCCGCTCAGATACTGGGATACCGGGCCGGTGAGCTGGGCGGCAAGGAGCTGCACAATCTGGTGCTGCACGCGCGCGCGGACGGCTCGCCCTTCCCGTACGCCGAGTCGCCGCTCGCCGACACCCTGCGCTCCGGGCGCAAGCACCGGGTGCGCGGCCAGGTGCTGTGGGCCAAGGGCGACAAGAAGGTGCCGGTCGATCTGACGACCGCGCCGGTACGCGACGGCGACCAGCTCGTCGGCGCCGTGATGACCTTCACCGACCGGCGGCCGTACGACGACCTCGCCGAGGAGAAGGACGCCCTGGAGAAGGCGCACGCCGAAGAGCTGGAGCGGCTCTCCGAGGAGCACGCCTCCGATCTGACCGCGCTGCGCCAGAAGCACGTCACCGAGGTCGAGGAGCTGCGCGAGCGGCACGCCGAGGAGCTGGCGTCCGGCGAGGAGCGGTACGCGGCCCTCGGCGAGCGCGAGAAGGACCGGTACGAGGCCCTCCACGGTCGGCACGAGCAGCTGCTGACCCTGCTCGCGCAGTCGTTGCGCGGCCCGCTCGACGAGCTGCGCCGGGAACTGGCCGCGCTCGCCGCCGACGACGCCGGGCAGCTGTGGCCCGAGGCCAACCAGGTGCTCCATCACCTTTCGGCCGGTTACTCGCGTATCACCCAGCTCATCGACAACGTGCTCGGCTACCAGGCGCTGGACGCCGGAACCGAGGACATCAACCGCACGAAAGTGATGCTGGACGCGGTCGTCGCCGCCGGTGTGGACGGGGCGGTGGAGCTGATCGGGCCCGGGCGGGTCCAGTTCGCCGTGCACGCGCCGCCCATCGAGGCCGAGGTGGATCCGCAGCGGCTCGCCGTCGCGCTCGCGCATCTCGTCGCCGACGTGGCGGGTGTCGACGCGACCGGCAACGCGCCCGTCTCCGCCGGCGGCTACATGGACAACACCGTGGTGGTCGCGGCGGCGCAGCGCGGTGAGGTCGTCCGTATCGAGGTGCGCGGGCCGTACCCCGGGGGCGACCCGGTGCACGAGCCGATCGTGCGCGGGATCGTGCGAGCGCACGGCGGTGTGCTGCAGACGCACGAGGTGCCCGGCATGAGCGGCAGCGCGTTCGTCCTGGAGGTGCCGATCGGGGGCGGCGCCGGGGCCGTGACCCCTCCGGCCGGTACCGCGGTGGCCATGATCCCGGCCGCCGACGACAGCGGTGCCGGTGGGCGGCGGCGGGCCCGGCGGTCCTCCGTGGACGCCTTCCTGGAGAGTGACATGCCCGGCGGCGAGGGCGGCGAGGGCGAGGTCCCGGCCGTGGCGCCGACCGGGCGGCGGCGCCGGCGTGCCGCCGGGGCGGCGGCCCTGGAGAGCGGGCCCGCCGCGATCGAGAGCGCCGCGAGCATCGAGAGCGCGGAGTCGGCGTCCGGCGGTACCGGACGGCGGCGCGGACGACCGGCCGACGCGGACGCGGGCGCCGACGGAGGCGCGGGGGTCGCCGGCGTCTCCGAGGGTGCCGTGGTGACGGCGGCCGAGCAGGGCGCCGGTACGGCCGCCGCGGGTACGGGGCTCGGTGGCACCGTTCCGCCGCAGGGCGTGCCCGCCCCGGCTGCGGGACGACGCGCCCGGCGTGAGCCCGACGAGCGGCAGGCGCTGCCGCCGGCGCTGCCCGCACCCGCTGCGGCTGCGGCTGCGGCTGCGGCGCAGGACGACGAGGGGCAGCCCAGCGGGCGGCGGCGCCGTGCGCTGGCCGCGGCGGCCGAGCGGGCGGAACAGCAGCAGGCGGGCCCCCGGCCGGTCTTCGCGCTGCCGCCCGCCGAGGCCGATCGCGCCCCCGAGCCGGTCGCGATGGCGGGTGAGGAGGGCCGGCACGACGCCGTGGCGCACGACCAGGCCGAGGACCACACCCCGCCGCAGCCGCACCCCACCAACGCGCCGACGGGCCGCCGTCGACGGGCCGTGGGCCAGCCCGACGAGGCCGCGCCGGCCGTCGTGCCGACGGTGCCCGCGCAGGCGAGCGCACCGGGCCAGCCCGGTCAGCCCGTCCAGCCCGGCCAGCCGGTACCGCCGGGGCAGCTTCCGCCCGGCCAGCCCGGCCAGGGCATCCCGGCCCAGGCCGGGTCCGCGGCCCAGATCGCCGCGCCCTCCGGCATCCCCGCCGCCCCGGCGGCCGCGGGTCAGCAGCCGGTGCCACCCGTGCAGGCGGGTCAGCCCGGCCGGCCGGTTCCGGAGGCGCTGCCGGGCGTGGCGGCCGTACCGGCGCAGGCACAGCAGCCGCAGTCTCAGCCGCAGATCCCCGCGCCGGCGGCCCCCGGCCAGCCGACCCCGGCCCAGCCAGTGCCCGCGCAGCCCGCCGCGGCCGCTGAAGCCACCCCGGCCGGCGCCCAGCCGCTGCCGGCGGAGGCCGCGCCCGTGGCCCCCGTACCGCAGCAGTGGCCGGGCGGCGCCGACGAGGCGCCCCCCGCACCCGCCGCTCAGCGCGCCCGTGCCGCGCAGCCGTTGCCCGCCGAGGCGGCGGCGACGCCCGCGCCGCCCGACCCCGACTCCACGCAGGGCCGGGCGTTCAGCGTGCGGACGCTGGGGCAGGGGGTGCCGTTCTCCCGGCAGGCCGCGCAGGTGCAGCAGCCGACGGCGACGCCGCCCCCGCACCAGCCGGGCGGCAACGGACGGCGCCGCAAGCTGGGCACGCGCCAGGAGCAGGAGCAGCCCGAGCAGTCGGCCCGGCCGCATCCGCCGGCCGAGCAGCCGCTGCCCCAGCCGTCGCTGGCCGGGCAGTCCCGGCTCACGGGCGCCACCGAGGGCGCCGGACGGTCGTACGCGATAGGCGCACCGGACGTGAACGCCGCCGAGGGCCCGGAGCCGCTGGACGGTCCGGGCGGGGCGGTCGAGGTCGCGGATCCGCCGCGCCCGCAGCCGATGGACGACGAGCTGCCCCCGGAGCCGCTGGACAACCCGCGCCGGCTGCTGGTGTGGCCCGCGCCGGACGTCACCACCCAGCAGGCGCTGAGCGACCGCGGCTACCGGCCGGTGATCGTGCACTCCCGTGAGGAGGTCGACGCGCAGATCGCCGCGTTCCCGGCGGCGCTGTTCGTGGACCCGCTGACCGGGCCGATCACGCGGACCGCGCTGCAGTCGCTGCGGCAGGCGGCGGTGGCGGCCGAGGTGCCGGTGATGGTCACGGCCGGGCTGGGACAGGCGACGCGCGAGGCGGCGTACGGCGCCGATCCCGCCGTACTCCTGAAGGCGCTCGCGCCCCGGGACAGCGAGCAGCATCCGCCGCGGGTGCTGCTCATCGAGGAGCACGCGGAGATCGCCCTCGCCCTGACCGCGACGCTGGAGCGGCGCGGGATGCAGGTCGCGCGGGCGGCGAGCGACGCGGACGCGGTGACGCTGGCCGGGCAGCTGCGGCCGAACCTGGTGGTGATGGACCTGTTGCAGGTGCACCGCCGCCAGGCCGGCATCATCGACTGGCTCCGTGCGAACGGGCAGCTCAACCGGACGCCGTTGGTCGTCTACACGGCGGCCGTCGACCAGGCGGACCTGCCGCGGCTGGCGTCGGGGGAGACGGTGCTGTTCCTGGCGGAGCGGTCGACGAGTTCCGAGGTGCAGGACCGGATCGTCGACTTGCTGGCGCGGATCGGGACGAACTGATGTAGCGCCGTCGGGGAACTGCCGACCGTCGGTTCACGGTGGTCCGCGGCTGGTCGCGCCCACGCGGCGGTAGCCGCAGATCGAATACAGCCCCGCGCCCCTATTGGGGCGCCCCCGCGCGAGGTGTCTTCAGAGGCTGGTGATGTCCAGCTCGCCCGAGGCGTACTGCCGCCTGGGGACCTTCTTAAGAACCTTCACCAAACACACATGTTCTGCTGTACCTTCGTGATCCACGATCAGTGCAGTTCAGGCGCGCAGCCGGCTACATGTACGGCGCCCGGCGGGGAGGGGTCACGGTGGTTGTGAGGCTCGGGGGGTACGCCCGCATCAGCCTGGACAGGACCGGCGAAGAGTTGGGGGTCGAGCGCCAGCGCCACGACTACCGACAGGTTGCAGGGGTGCGCCCGGGGTGGGAGGTGGCGCGCGACTACATCGACAATGACGTAAGTGCGTTCAAGCGCAACGTAGTTCGGCCGGAGTTCGAGCGTCTTCTGGTGGATCTCCAGTCGGGCGTCATAGACGGTGTGATCGCCTACGACCTTGACCGGTTGGCTCGACAGCCGCGCGACCTTGAACGGCTCATCGACGTTTTCGAGGATCGGCCCGAACTGGTCTTCTGCACGGTCACGAACGACATTGACCTGTCGACGTCGGACGGCCGGACCATGGCGCGAGTCATGGTGGCTTTCGCTAACAAGGCGAGTGCAGACACGGGAAGGCGCGTAGCCCGTAAGCACCGTGAACTTGCCGATGCTGGGAAGAACGGTGGGGGCTTCGCTCCGTTCGGCTGGAAGGACGACCGGGTAACTGTTGATCCGGTACAGGCCGAGTTGATCACCAAGGCTCATGACGCCCTGCTGGCTGGCACACGCCTTGCGACTATCGTCATCGAATGGCAAGAGAAGGGAATCCGCACTTCACGGAACACTGGCAAGCCGATCACGCGCGTCGCCCTGAAGGGCATTCTCGTTAACCCGCGCTTGGCCGGTTACCGCGCCATCAAGGGTCAGAAGCACATCGGTGCGGACGGAAAGCCCGTCATGGGTATCTGGGAGCCGATCTGCACCCCCGAAAAGCTTGACGCGGTTGTTGCCGCTCTTGAGGGCGTCAAGACGCAGTACAAGGCGTACAACATGAGCAACAATCATAAGTACCTACTGAGCGGCATTCTTCGTTGCTCTGAGTGCGGCACGCGCATGATGGCGAACATGCGATCTTCCTGGAAGGAAGGCAGCAAGGGAAGCCGTTTCACCTACCGCTGCCCTGCCGCTCAAGATGGCGGCTGCGGAAAGGTGTCTCGGGCCGGTGAACCGCTGGACCAGTACATCATCAATCTCATTCACGATGCCGAGGCGCGACTGAAGGCGCCTGCATCGGAGCCTACCGAGTGGCCTGGGGCGGCCCGTTTGGTCGAGGTCGAGCAGGAGATCAGCGAACTGATTTCCGCGATGAACGGGAAGCGGATTTCCGCCGCCACGGCTATTGCAATGCTGGAGCCGCTGGAGAAAGAACGCGATGAGCTTGCATACGAGCGTGATCGTAACACCATCGAGCAAGTGAAGAACTCGGCGGCTACGGTAGAACTGTCGGAAGAATTCGAGCGGCTACCGATTGAACGTCAGCGGGCCGTAGTGATGAAGCACATAAAGGCGATCGTCGTGCGCCCTGCGGGCCGAGGCGCCCGTAAGTTCAATCCGGACCTGTTGGAACTCGCCTGGTCCGCATAGAAACGCACCGCATCGAACACACGAAATCCCCTGTCGCGGTTGACAGGGGATTTCGTCGTTCTTACTGCTTCTACGAGGGCGATCTGGACGATCTCGAGCCATATCTTGTTCTGGGCTGTTGTGTGGAGGGGCAGGTTGCGCAGGCCGGTGGCCCGGGCGGCCCGGATCCGGTCCTCGGCCCTGGCTTGCGTTGCCGGGTAAGCCGAGGCCCCGGCGTTGTTCGGGGCAAGCCAAGCGGCCTACTGGCCCAATGTGGGCCCGTCCGCCCTCCAGCCGTCCCGAGCAACGGCAGAGCCCCCCGGCGAAGTGCCAGGGGCTCTCTGTGTGGTGCAGCAGGTCAGCGCACCTCGGTCACTTCAAGCTCGCCCAACCTATGTGCTTCACGAATCTTCTTCTTGTCGAACTTGCCGACGCTCGTCTTCGGCACCGCCGCCACCACCGTCCAGCGCTCCGGCAGTTGCCACTTCGCGATCTTGCCCTCCTCGGCGAGGAAGACACGCAGCGTCTCGAAGGTGGCCGTGGAGCCCTCCCGCAGGACGACCGTCGCCAGCGGGCGCTCACCCCACTTCTCGTCGGGGACGGCGACCACCGCGGCCTCGGCGACGTCCGGGTGGGACATCAGCGCGTTCTCCAGCTCGACCGAGGAGATCCACTCGCCGCCGGACTTGATGACGTCCTTCGCGCGGTCGGTGAGGGTCAGGAAGCCGTCGGCGGAAATGGTCCCGACGTCACCGGTCTTCAGCCAGCCGTCCTCGCTGAACTTGTCGGCGGGGCGCAGCGGGTCGGCGTCGGGGCCGTTGTAGTAGGCGCCCGCGATCCAGGGGCCGCGCACCTCCAGCTCGCCGGCCGACTCGCCGTCCCAGGGAAGGCGTTCCCCACCGGGGCCGGTCAGCCGGGCCTGGACACCGGCCGGGAAACGGCCCTGGGTGAGGCGGTAGGCGAACTCCTGCTCCGTGCCGACCGCGTGAGCCGGCGGGCGGGAGACCGTGCCGAGCGGCGAGGTCTCGGTCATGCCCCAGGCGTGACAGACCCGCATGCCCAGCTTGTCGAACGCGGCCATGAGGGAGGGCGGGCAGGCCGAGCCGCCGATGGTCACCTGGGTGAGCGAGGCGACGTCCCGGGGCCGGGCGGTGAGTTCGCCGAGCAGGCCCTGCCAGATGGTGGGGACCGCGGCCGCGTGCGTGGGCCGCTCCGTCTCGATCATCTCGGCGAGCGGGGCGGGCTGGAGGAAGCGGTCCGGCATGAGCAGGTTGACGCCGGTCATGAAGGTGGCGTGCGGCAGACCCCAGGCGTTGACATGGAACTGGGGCACGACGACCAGGGAGGTGTCCTGGTCGGTCAGGCCCATCGACTGGGTCATGTTGACCTGCATGGAGTGCAGGTAGATCGAACGGTGGCTGTACACCACGCCCTTGGGGTCGCCGGTGGTGCCGGAGGTGTAGCACATGGCGGCGGCCTGGCGTTCGTCGAGCTCCGGCCAGTCGTACGTCGTCGGCTTGCCGGCGATCAGGTCCTCGTACTCGTGTACGGCCACGGTCGCGCCGTCCAGCAGGGAACGGTCACCCGGGCCGGAGACCACGACATGCCGCAACGGCTTCAGGTGGGGCAGCAGCGGGGCGAGCAGCGGCAGCAGCGAACCGTTGACGATCACGACCCGGTCGGCCGCGTGGTTCACGATCCAGGCCAGCTGTTCGGCGGGCAGCCGCAGGTTGAGCGTGTGCAGGACCGCACCCATGGAGGGAATCGCGAAGTACGCCTCGGTGTGTTCCGCGTTGTTCCACATGAGCGTGGCCACCCGGTCGTCGTCCTGGACACCCAGGTCGTCGCGCAGGGCGTGGGCCAACTGGGCGGCGCGGACGCCGACATCGGCGAAGCTGCGGCGGTGCGGCTCGGCCTCACCCGTCCAGGTGGTCACCTGTGACTCGCCGTGAACCCTCGACCCATGCGTCAGGATCGTGGAGATCAGCAGCGGTACGTCCTGCATGGTGCTCAGCACGGCGGTCCTCCCGGGGGCGACATTGCCTACTCGGTGGTAAAGGGGCTGCGCTGATTCTGCTCACATACCGGGCGGTATGTCACTAGGGGAGAGCCAACTAACACCGGTCGGCGGCAGCCGGTCGCTATCGGGCGACGTCCAGCTCAGGGTCCTCGCGCAGCTTGCCGAGCGCACGCGACACGGCGGACTTCACCGTGCCCACCGACACCCCGAGCACCTCGGCCGTCTGCACCTCGCTGAGGTCCTCGTAGTACCGCAGCACGACCATCGCCCGCTGCCGCGCGGGCAGCTTCATGATCGCCCGCCACATCGCGTCGCGCAGCACCTGCCGTTCGGCCGGGTCGTCCCCGCCGCCCACCGGCTCCGGCTCGGGCAGTTCGTCGCAGACGAACTCGTCGACCCGGCGCTTGCGCCACTGCGAGGTCCGGGTGTTCAGCAGGGCCCGGCGGACATAGCCGTCGAGCGCACGATGGTCCTCGATCCGCTCCCAGGCCACGTACGTCTTGGCGAGCGCGGTCTGGAGCAGGTCCTCCGCGTCACTCGGGTTCGCGGTCAACGACCGGGCGGTGCGCAGCAGGACCGACTGGCGGGCCCTGACGTACGACGCGAAGGACGGGTACGGCCGGGTCTGCCTCGCCGAGACAGCGGCGTCCGACGCGCTGGTGCAGACGGGTGTGGTCATGGCTCCACGCTATGAGCGAACAGCGTGACGGCGGATCGGCCGCAGGTCCCGAAGGAGAGTCCGCCTCAGGTTGTAGGGGTAGGGCTGGCTACACCTCCTGAAGGTGGAGTACGGGGGCAGTACTCCTGCGGGTTTACCCCTGAGGGGGTACTACGGCCGAGGCGGCGGGCCGCGCCCCGGCGGGCCGCCTGGTCACCCGTCCGAGGTCAGGACCAGGCCTGACGTCGGTACCCCGGTACCGGCGGTCACCAGGACCCGGCCCGCGCCCGGTATCTGGTTCACGCCCGTGCCACGCAACTGGCGTACCCCCTCCGCGATCCCGTTCATCCCATGGAGGTACGCCTCCCCGAGCTGTCCCCCGTGCGTGTTCAGCGGCAACCGCTCCTCGGTCACGAAGTCCGCCGCCTCCCCGCGTCCGCAGAACCCGAACTCCTCCAGTTGCATCAGCACGAACGGGGTGAAGTGGTCGTACAGGATCCCCACGTCGATGTCGGCCGGGGCGAGCCCGGAGGTGCGCCACAGCTGCCGGGCCACCACGCCCATCTCCGGCAGCCCGGTCAGGTCGTCCCGGTAGAAGCTGGTCATCTGCTCCTGGGCCCGGCCGGCGCCCTGCGCGGCCGCCGCGATCACGGCCGGCGGATGCGGCAGATCACGCGCCCGCTCCACCGACGTGACGACGAGCGCCTGTCCGCCGTCCGTCTCCTGGCAGCAGTCGAGGAGTCGGAGCGGTTCGACGATCCAGCGGGATGCCGCGTGGTCGGCGAGGGTGATCGGACGGCCGTGGAAGTAGGCCGCGGGATTGGTCGCCGCGTACTTCCGGTCCACCACCGCCACCCGCCCGAACACCTCCGGGGTCAGCCCGTACGCGTGCAGGTAGCGCTGCGCCGCCATCGCCACCCAGGACGCCGGGGTGAGCAGCCCGAACGGCAGCGCCCAGCCCAGCGCCGCGCCCTCCGCCGACGGCTCCCGGTGCTGCACGCCCGAGCCGAACCGGCGCCCCGACCGCTCGTTGAACGCCCGGTAGCAGACGACGACCTCGGCCACCCCCGTCGCCACCGCCAGCGCCGCCTGCTGGACCGTCGCACAGGCCGCGCCGCCGCCGTAGTGGACGCGGGAGAAGAAGGACAGCTCACCGATCCCGCAGGCCTGGGCCACGGTGATCTCCGGGCTGGTGTCCATCGTGAACGTCACCATCCCGTCCACGTCCGCCGGGGTCAGCCCCGCGTCGGCCAGCGCGGCCCGCACCGCCTCCACGGCCAGCCCCAACTCACTGCGCCCCGAGTCCTTGGAGAAATCGGTGGCCCCGATCCCCACGATCGCCGCCCGCCCGCCGAGCGAGTCCCGGCCCCGCACGCTCATGAGTCCGCCTCGTCGGTGAGGGTGACGGTAACGGTGGCCTCGGTCAGGACGACGGTCACCGTGCCGGTCACGTGGTTGCCGATGCCGTTGGCGCCGACCACCCGGACCGTCGCCGTCCCCGTCACCTCGTCCAGCTCCTCGACCCGGCCGGTCAACACCATCGTGTCCCCCGGGTAGTTGGGCGCACCCAGCCGGATGGCGACCTTGCGGAGCTCCGCCGTCGGGCCGAAGCAGTCGGTGACGTACCGGCCGACCAGGCCGTTGGTCGTCAGGATGTTCATGAAGATGTCGGGGGAGCCCTTCAGCCGGGCCAGTTCGGCGTCGTGGTGCACGTCCTGGTAGTCCCGGGAGGCGATCGCGCCGGCCACGATCAGCGTCCGCGTGATCGGGATCTCCAGCGGCGGCAGCGCAGTGCCCACGCCCGGCCGTGTCGTCTCAGTCCCCACTCGCGATCAACTCCCCCAGTTCCTGGAGCACTTCGCCCCCACTGCCCAGATAGGCGTCCAGTTGGCGCCCCCACAGGAAGTGCCGGTGCACCGGATGCTCGACGTCGGCGCCCGCACCGCCGTGCAGGTGCTGGCCCGTGTGCACGACCCGCTGCCCCGCCTCGGACGCCCACCAGGCGGTGGTCAGCGCATGCGTGGCGTACGGCAGCCCCGCGTCCCGCCGCCAGGCCGCCTCGTACGCCGTCACCCGTATCGCCTCGGTGTCCATATGGGCGTCGGCGGCCCGGAGTTGCACGGCCTGCCGGGTGGCGAGCGGGCGGCCGAACTGCTCACGGGCGTTGGTGTGCGCGACGGCCCGGGCGAGGGAGCCCGCGCAGACACCGGCCTGGAGCCCGGCGAAAGCGGTGCGGGCGGTGGCCAGGATGTCGGCGTAGGCGGTGGGGTCGGGCCCCGCACCGGGGCCGGTGCCGAGGGGCTCGGCGGGGGCCTCGTGGAGTGTGAGGCGCCCCGCCGACCAGGGGGCGGTGAGCTCGGTCTCCTCGATGCCGGCGCCCTCGCCGAGCGGCACCAGCCAGAGCCGCCGACCGGCGTCCGCGAGCAGGACATGCGTGGCGTCGCGCAGCCACGGGACGACGGGGACGGTGCCGGTCAGCCCACCGCGCCCGGAAGGCCGTACACCCTGCTGGGCGGGAAACGCCCCGGCGACGACCAGCGACCCGTCCCCGATCCCCGGCAGCAGCCGCTCCCGCTGTTCGCTCGTGCCGTGGCCGGCGATCGCCAGCTGCCCGTACACACAGCTCGCCGCGAACGGCACCTGGGCCGTGGTGCGTCCCTGTTCCTCCAGGAGCAGCACCAGCCCCAGCAGGCCCAGTTCCTCGACCGCGGCCACCAGCCCGGCCACGGTGAGGGCCTTCCACAGCTCCGGGTCGCTGCCGGTGCCGGCCGCCCGCAGCCGCTCATGGGTGGCGAGGTCGGCGAAGATCCGGGCGGCCAGGTCATGGGCCTCGGCCTGCGCCTCGGTGGGCGTGAAGTCCATGTCAGACCTCCCCGCCGAGACCGCCGAGACCGTCGAGACTGTCGAGACCGCCGAGGCCGCCGAGACCGCCGAGGGTGTCCACGCTCCGGAAGACGGGCAGGGTCAGCGCGCCCTCCTCGTCCTCGTACCGGCGGAACTCCACCCGTACCGGCAGCCCGATCCGCACCTTGTCGTACGGCACCCCCACCACGTTGCTCACCATCCGCACGCCCTCGGCGAGTTCGATCAGGCCCACCGCGTACGGAGGGGCGAAGGCCGGGAAGGGCGGGTGGTGCATCACGACGTACGAATAGACCGTGCCCTCACCGGCCGACTCGACCGTGTCCCAGTCGAGGGAGCCGCAGGCGTTGCAGCCCGGCAGCCAGGGGTGGCGCAGGGTGCCGCAGTCGGCGCAGCGCTGGATGAGGAGGCGGCCCTCGGCCACGCCCTCCCAGAAGCCGACGTTGTCCCGGTTGACCACCGGGCGGGGGCGCCGGGCCTTCGCGGCGGACGGCCGCGCGCTCGGCGCGTATTTGAGGATGCGGAAGCGGTGGGTGCCCGCGAGGTCGTCGCCGACGCGGACGTCCGTGCGGGTCGTGACGAAGTACCCGGTGCCCAGCTTCGTCCGCTTCCGCTCCGACACCGACTCGATCACCGTGTCGAAGACCACCTCGTCGCCCGGCCGCAACGGCTTCAGGTACTCCTGCTCGCAGTCGGTGGCGACCACCGAGGTGCAGCCCGCCTCGTCGAGCAGGGCCATCAGTTCGTCGTACGCACCGGTGCGCCCTCCGTGTCCCGACAGACCGCCCATGGTCCACGCCTGGAGCATGGTGGGCGGGGCGATGGCGTCGGGCCCCTCGTACGCCGGGTTCGTGTCGCCGGTCGCCTCGCACCAGTGCCGGATCATGGGCAGGTTGACCGGATCCCTGCCCACGCCCGAGACCGCGGCGGGCTGCCCCTCGTACACCTTGAGCCGCACCCCCAGCTCGTCAGTCCCCCCGGCCACGGCCACCCCTCCTCATCCCGAGCCGCATCGTCGCGACGATCTCCCGCTGCACCTCGCTCACCCCGCCCCCGAACGTGTTGATCTGGGCCGCCCTGTTGAGCCGCTCCAGCTCGCCGTCCTCGAACGCCCCCGGCGACCCGGATCGGACCAATGCCGCCTCGCCGACGATCTCCTGACACATGCGATACGTCGCGACTGCCGATTCCGTTCCCGCGAACTTCACGCCGCTGGCCTCCGCGGGGGCCACCCGGCCCGCCCCCGCGTCCCCCACCAAACGCCAGCTGAGCAGGCGGTTCGCCGCCAGCCGGGCATGCGCTTCGGCCAGCCGAAAACGCACCCAGGACTCGTCAACACGGCGTCGGCCCGTCACCGGATCGGGGGTGCGGGCGGCGGTGAGCGCGGCCTCGTAGAAGTCCTCGGCCTGCATGGCGGTCGCGGCGAGGGCGACCCGCTCGTGGTTGAGCTGGTTGGTGATGAGCGACCAGCCGTCGTGCTCGGCGCCGACCAGGTGGCCGGCGGGGACGCGGACTCCGTCGTAGTAGGTCGCCGTGGTGATCTGGCCGCCCACCGTCTCGATCGGGGTCCAGGAGAACCCGGGGGCGCCGGTGGGGACCAGGAGGATCGAGATGCCGCGGTGTCTGGGCGCCTCGGGGTCGGTACGGCAGGCCAGCCAGATCCAGTCGGCGTGCTGGGCGCCCGAGGTGAAGATCTTCTGCCCGTCGATCCGCCAGCCGTCACCGTCCCGCATGGCCCGGGTGCGCAGCGAGGCGAGGTCGGTGCCGGCGGAGGGTTCGCTGTAGCCGATGGCGAAGACCAGGTCGCCGCTGAGGATGCCGGGCAGGAAGCGCGCCTTCTGTTCGTCGCTGCCGTACTTCATGAGCGTGGGCCCGACCGTGTTGAGCGTGACCATCGAGACGGGGGCGCCGGCCCGATACGCCTCGTCGAAGAACACGAACTGCTCCTCGGCACCCCGCCCTTGACCGCCGTACTCGACGGGCCAGCCGATGCCCAGCAGGCCGTCCGCGCCGAGGCGGCGCAGCAGGGCGCGGCGTTCCTCGGGCGCCTCGGGGGCGGGGGAGGGGATCAAGGACCGGAAGTAGGCGCGGAGTTCGGCGCGCAGCCGCCGCTGGCGTTCGGTGGGGGCCAGATGCATGGTTTCTGACTGTCCGTCAGCTATGGCTCACTGTCAAGGTCGAACAGGCGGCGCGCGGCGCCGGGAGGCCGGGAGCCGCCTTGGGCTGCCATGGGCTGCCATGGGCTGCCGTGAGGTGCCGTGGGCTGCCGGAAAGCGGGGCGCCGGAGGGCAGTGCGCCGGAACACGCCTGCGCGGCGGTACCGGAGTACCGCCGCGCAGGCGTGTTGCATCCCCACAGAGCACACCCCACCAGGGCTCAGACGGGGACTACCACAGCTCGGTGAAGTGGACGGCCACGTTGTCGTTGCCCTGCTGGAGGGCCGTCCACGCGGAGCCCTTGACCTGCGCGGTGTTGCTCTGGTTCGAGGCGCCGTTGCCCACCGCGTTCTGCTGCGTGGTGGAGGAGTTGCCGTTGTTGTCGTGGCCGACACCGCTGCCGATGATGCCCGCCACACCGGCGTTGGCGCTCGATCCGTTGCCCGCGATCGCACCGTTGTCCGCGGCGGCGACACCGGCGAAGAGAGCGGCGGCGAGCGGAAGGGCGGAGACGGCGGCGAGAACGCGGGCGGTACGGATGCTTGCCATGTTGTTTCCTCTCAGAGCCCGGCTAGGCCGGAAACTACGTCAAGTAAGGCTGTTTCCAGGGCGGTTGGCCGACCGCCTCGGTGGTTGTCATCGACGTCGCGAGATCAGAATTGCCCACCGAATCCCCGGCGAACCACCCCGGACAGGCTCATTCGCCCTCAAGCGTGATGACAAGTCGATAAACCCCTTTCGCCATCTTTGGTTGACTCCATCCCCTGTCATGACGAGTACGGATATCACTTCTCCAAGCACCCCAAGGGGAGAACCGATCCGGCACCTTTTCCGGCCAAGCTGCCGCCCTCGGCGCGTCACACCCGACCCCTCTTCCCTTTTTCGAACGTACGTACGAACATGGATCCATGGCCACCACCGACCGGCAGGCCACGACGCTGGCCCTCGCACACGCCCTGTCAGCCGCCGAGCGCGGCCTGGCCGTCATCCCCCTGTCCCGGACCAAACTCCCGGCCCTGCGCTCCCCCCACCGATCCCTGTCCCCGGACCGATCTCCGTCCCCGGACCGATCTCCGTCCCCGGACCGATCTCCGTCCCCGCACAGATCCCCCTCCCCGGACCGGTACCCGGACCGATCCCCGGACCTCGACGAGCCGCCGCCGGCGCTACCGCCCTGCCACGGCGAGTGCGGCCGCCCCGGCCACGGGGTGTACGACGCCACCACCGACCCGGCCCGCATCCGCGAGCTGTTCGCCGCGGCGCCCTGGGCGACCGGCTACGGCATCGCCTGCGGGCTGCCCCCGCACCGCCTCATCGGCGTCGACCTCGACGTGAAGTCCGGTACGGACTCCACCGCCGCCCTGCGTGAACTGGCACTGCGGCACCTGTTCACGATCCCGCCCACGGTCGTGGTGCTCACGCCGAGCGGCGGCCGCCACCTCTGGCTCACCGGACCGCCGGACGCCGTGGTCCCCAACTCGGCCGGCCGGCTCGCCCCCGGCATCGACATCCGGGGCGCCGGCGGCTACCTGGTCGGCCCCGGCTCCCGCACCGACCACGGCGTCTACGCCACCGCCCCGGGCACCGAACACCTGGTCCCGGCGCCCTGCCCGCCGGCTCTGCTCCGCCTCCTGCTCCCACCCCCGCGGGCGCCCCATCCCGCGACCCACCCCTCGGTCGGCAACCGCGGCCAGGGCCTGGTCCAGTTCGTTCTCGCCGCCCACCAGGGCCAGCGCAACACCCGCCTGTTCTGGGCGGCCTGCCGCGCCTACGAGAACGGCATCGGCCGCGCCCTGCGGGCCCCGCTGATCGACGCGGCGGTCCACACCGGCCTGACGGAACGCGAGGCCCGCGCGACGATCGCGTCAGCGGCCCGCATGACCGGTCACCACCCCTGAAGATCCGGTAGCGCCTCGGACCCGCCGCACCAGCGCATCACCCTGACCGTGTCCAGACGATGCGCATCCGGTGGCGTCCGCACAGGGCCATGGCGTAACCGGTACGACCGCCGGCGACCGATCCGTTCCGATCCCCGGATCAGAAGGCCCGTGCCCCGTCCGTGCCCGGTCCAGCGGAGAACACCGGGTACCGACCGGGCCCGCGCGGACAGCACGCAGCACGTCGGCCCCTGACCGATCTACCTGGTCAGGGGCCGTTCACCTGCGGTGGGTGTGGGATTTGAACCCACGGTGACATCGCTGCCACGACGGTTTTCAAGACCGTTCCCTTAGGCCGCTCGGGCAACCCACCCCGCGCCGACCGAGATCGGCGCGGGGAACAGAGTAACCGGTTCGTGCGGGCGCGTGCGGGTCAGTTGTCGCCGACGCGGGAGGTGAGGGTGACGGTGACCGTGTGTTCGCTGCCGCCCCGCTTGTAGGTGATCTGGACCTTGTCGCCGGGCTTGTGGGTCCAGATCTCGCCGATCAGGGTCGGGCCGCTGTCGATCACCGAGTCGTCGAGCTTGGTGATGACGTCGCCGGGCTTGAGGCCGGCCTTGTCCGCGGGACCGCCCGACTCGACCGCGGCGGAGCCGCCCGTGCCGGCGTCGGTGATCTGCGCACCGTTCGTCGAGTCTTCCAGGGACACCGAGGCGCCGATCTTCGCGTAGACCGGCTTGCCGGTCTTGATCAGCTGCTGGGCCACGTACTTGGCCTGGTTGATCGGGATGGCGAAGCCCAGGCCGATCGAGCCCGACTGCCCGGTGCTGCCCAGGCCACCGCTGGAGGCGGACTGGATCGCGGAGTTGATGCCGATCACCGCGCCGGAGGCGTCCATCAGCGGGCCGCCGGAGTTGCCCGGGTTGATGGAGGCGTCGGTCTGCAGGGCGCTCATGTAGGACGCCTTGCTGGTGGAGCTGCCGTCGCTGGAGGCCACCGGGCGGTTCTTGGCGCTGATGATGCCCGTCGTGACCGTGTTGGACAGGCCGAAGGGGGCGCCGATCGCGATCGTCTCGTCGCCGACCGCCACGTTGTCGGAGTTGCCCAGGGCGAGCGGCTTGAGGTCCGACGGCGGGTTCTTGAGCTTGATGACCGCGACGTCGTAGCCCTGTGCGTGGCCGACGACCTCGGCGTCGTACTTCTTGCCGTCCGGGAAGGTAGCGCTCAGCTTGCCGCCGTCGAGGGCGTCCGCGACCACGTGGTTGTTGGTGATGATGTGGCCCTGGGTGTCGAAGACGAACCCGGTGCCGGTGCCGCCCTCGCCGCTGGTCGACTCGGCCTCGATGGTGACCGTGCTGGGCAGCGCGTTGTGGGCCACCGCCGCGATGGTGCCGGACGCGCGCTTGACCTGGGTGGCGCCGCCGTCGGAGGAGGCGGAGACGGTCGTGGAGCCCGTGTCGTCGTTGTTCTTGGCCAGCGTGTAGCCGAGGCCGCCGCCGACGCCGCCCGCGACCAGCGCGGCCACCAGAACGGCGGCGACCAGACCGCCGCGCCCGTTGCCCTTCTTCGGCGCGGGCTGCGGCTGCTGGAACGGCTGGTGTTGCTGGTACTGCTGGTGCTGCTGGTCGTACGGCGAGCCCCAGCCGGCCCCGGCAGCCGCGCCCGCACCGGCGTCCGCGTAGGCAGGGGTCGCGGGGGGCGGGGGCGGCCAGGAACCCTCGGCAGGGGCCTGCGGCGGGGACGCATAAGGGTCACCCGCGGGCGCACCCTGGGGCGCCGGCGAGATCGGGGTGGTCGGCGCTTCCCCGCCGTCGGACGCGGCTGCCTGCGGCGAAGCAGCGGGAGACGTCGGCGGCACGGGAGGTGCGGACGGGGCCGGAGGTACCGGGTTGCCCTCGTTCTCGGTGCTCACAGCTTCTCTCCTCGGTCCACGGCTTTTCTTCTCGGTCGCACTCGGTCACGCTCTTTCACGCTTGCTGTCGGTCCGGCGCGATTCAGCTGTGCATGTGCTTTTGTATGCCGTCAGCTTTTCCCACAGGCCGTCAGAGCACCATAAGCGGTGGCTGTGGGTACACCGATAACCTTTATATAGGGCCTGTCCGACAAAAGTTCCCTTTGCTGGCATCGAGGATGCCCCCACGCACGCCCGCTCGGTGGCACCATGTCGCGGTGACCCACGCACCACAGCATCGCATCCAGGTCGTCGCGCACCGCGGGGCCTCCGAGGACGCCCCCGAGCACACCCTCGCCGCCTACAAGAAGGCCATCGAGGACGGCGCCGACGCCCTGGAGTGCGACGTACGGCTGACCGCCGACGGCCACCTGGTCTGTGTCCACGACCGACGGGTCAACCGTACGTCCAACGGGCGGGGCGCCGTCTCGGCCCTGGAACTCGCGGATCTGGCGGCCCTGGACTTCGGTTCCTGGAAGAGGGGGCCGGCCTGGCGGGGACGGGACGAGGAGCCCGAATGGGAGGTCCGGCCGGAGGACCGCGGGGACACCTCCGTTCTCACACTGGAGCGATTGCTGGAGCTGGTCGCGGACGCCGGGCGGCGGGTGGAGCTGGCGATCGAGACCAAGCACCCGACGCGGTGGGCGGGGCAGGTCGAGGAGCGGCTGATGCTGCTCCTGAAGCGGTTCGGTCTGGACGCTCCGGCCACGGCGGCCGAGTCACAGGTGCGGGTCATGAGCTTCTCCGCGCGGTCGCTGCACCGGGTGCGGGCGGCCTCGCCGACACTGCCGACGGTCTATCTGCTGCAGTTCCTCTCGCCCCGGCTGCGCGACGGCCGGCTGCCGGCCGGGGTGCGGATCGCGGGCCCCTCGATCCGGATCGTGCGCAACCAGCCCACCTACATCGAACGCCTGAAGCGCAACGGCCATCAGGTGCACGTCTGGACGGTGAACGAGCCGGAGGACGTGGATCTGTGCCTGGAGCTCGGTATCGACGCGATCATCACCAACCGGCCGGGGGCGGTGTTGCGGCGGCTCGGGCGATGAGCTGATCGAGGCTCAGATAAAGAGTCGCGTAAGGAATCTCCGCACCCCTTGACCCGACACCTCTCTCACAGCATCCTCACGTATCGGCCACACCGTCGAAATCCAGCCACACGAAGCCATACCTGGGGGGATATGGCGACGTACCCGTCACAGGGTGTGCTCCGGCGCGTTCGGTCCGCATTCGTCCGTTGCGAATGCGTCATCGGACATTCATTGGCCGGTTTCCGGTTCAGGCCGATGGGGCATCCACACCGTGGCGTGGGGCAAAGGAGGTCTCGGGGGTGGCGTTGGTGGTGGCACAGGAGGTGCCCACGTCGTCGAGCATGGCCGTACCCCATGGCCCTGCGGGCGTGGGGAAGGCGAGGCACCGTATGCGCGATCAGTTGCGCACCGGTGGCGTATCGGAATCGGTCATCGACGATGCCGTACTCATCCTTTCCGAACTTTTGAGCAATGCGTGCAAACACGGGCGTCCCTTGGGGGACGCGCTGGCCGGGGACGGCGACGTCCGGGCCGCCTGGCGGGTGGACACGCACGGTCGCCTGATCGTCGAGGTGACGGACGGCGGCGGACCGACCCGCCCGGCTCCCATGACCCCGTCGGTCACGGCACACGGCGGCCGCGGGCTGAACATCATCACGGCCCTGGCGGACGACTGGGGGGTTCGGGACGACGCCCGGGGCGAGGTGACGGTCTGGGTCGTGGTCCAGAAGGACGTGCGCGATCCCGATGGCACGGTCCGCCGCGACGCCTTCGCTACGCGCGTCATGGCACCCGCGGCCCCGGAGATCGCCGGTCTGGACTTCGCCGACGCGTTCGAGGACCTGGACTGACCGGTACCGCCTCGGACCGACCGGCGCGGGCCAGAACCAACCGGGACCGCCTGGACCGCCCGGGACCGGTACCGACTCGGACCGGCCGGGATCGACCGGGCCGGTACCGACTCGGACCGACCGGTACCGGCATGGGACCGACCGATACCGGCATGGGACCGACCGGGATCGACCGGGACCGGTACCGACTTCGGACCGATCAGTACCGGCATGGACGAACCGGGATGGCCCAGGACCGGGACCGGCCTGGCTGGCCTGGACCGGCCGGGACCGGCCTGGAGCGGGACCGGCCTGGAGCGAGCCGTGCCGACCCCGTCCGGCGGTGCCCGCTCTCGCGGCTCTGTCCACAGGTACCCGTGGTCCAGGGCGTGAACGGCTAGGCTCCCGCCAGTACGAGACGAGCCGTAACCGGGAGACACCCAGATGGCCAAGAAGCGACCCCAGACAAAGGCCACGCGGCCGCAGCTCAGCGATGCGGCCCGGGCCGAAGGCGCTGATGGAGACTTTCCGGTCGTCGGTGCCCGTGAACCCTGCCCCTGCGGCAGCGGCCGGCGCTACAAGGCGTGCCACGGCCGGGCGGCCGCCCACGCGGCGACCGAGCTGGTGCACCGCCCGTTCGAGGGGCTGGCGGGCGAGGGCGACTGGGTGGCACTGCGCGAGCTGGTCCCCGCCGCCACGGCCGAGCTGACCCTGAAGGACGGCCTGCCCGAGGGCGTCCCCTCCGTCACGCTCGCGACGGTACTGCCGATGGCCTGGCCGGCCCTCCGGCGCGACGACGGCACCGTCCTCCTCGGCCTGCAGAACGACACGGCCTCCGGCGACATCAGCCGCGACCTCGCCGACACCCTCCAGCGCGCCCTCGCCGCTGACCCGGGCACCCCCGTGCAGGGCCGCCGCGCCCCCGCCGACAGCCCCCGGCTGCAGGACCTGCTCGACCCCGAGGGCCCGTTCGTGCCGGTCGTGCACGACGGCTTCGAGTTCTGGGTGCAGGACGCGGAGAACGCCACCGCGGAGGTGACCGCCTCCCTGGAGCGGGCCAACGCGGCCGCCATCCCGACGGTGAAGCTGACCGGCGTCGATTCCGCCTACTGGTGCGAGACGCCCGAGAAGAACCATCTGCGATGGGTCATGCCGTATCCCGAGGAGCAGCTTCTGGACGCTCTCGCGCGGCTGCACGCGGCGGGCAGGTCCAGCCTCGGCGAGGGGACCCGGCTGGTCGGTTCCTTCCGCGCCCACGGTCTCACCGTGCCGGTCTGGGACCTGCCGAGCGGGGTCGGTGCCGAGGACGTGGAGAAGCCGGCCGCCGAGTTCGCCGAACGGCTCGCGACCGCTCTGGCCTCGGAGGCACCGCTCACGGCGGACGAGCGCCGGGCCCGTGGCGGGCTGACCAACCGACAGGTCACGCTCAGCTGACGATCAAGGCCGACGGAGGGACGCGGCTGACCGACCGGTCAGCCGCTCCGGACCCGTTGACTCGGGTGACTCCTGTCACAACTTCCCTACACGGCAAGCAAATACGTGTCCGAATAGCCGAGATCGAATTTGCGAACCGCCGATCTCTTGTTACCGTCTCAGTAGCCCGGTTGCTGGTGCATCCCCCGTCGCCAGCAACCGGGCCTTTTCATGCCCGCGTCCATGTCGGCGTCCGGTGTACGGACCGTAGCGATACGTCAACTCCTGCTTGACTCACGGGAGTTGCCCTCGTACGAGGCCCCGGAGCCCTCGGCGGAGTCGCCCGCGGCGCCCCTGCCGAAGTCGCTTCCGACGCCACTCGCAGCCCCGCTCCCGACGTCACCGCCGGAGCCGTCCCCGGAGGCACCGGCCGAGTTGCTCGCCGAGTTGCTCGCGCTGCGCAGCAGCAGCGGTCCGTCGCCGTCGCGCGCCGCGAACTCCGTGACGGCCGTGTAGGCGTCCAGCGCGCCCCGCGTGTGCTCCCGGGGTGTCTCACAGGTGGCGGGCTCGTCGGCGGCGTCCGCGGCGCAGTGCGCCTGCACGGTGCGGCCGTGCGGGCCCATGAGGCTCAGCACGGACTCCAGGTCCGCCCCGGTGGCGTTGCGGTAGTAGGTGCGCGCCCAGGTGTCCGCGCCCTGGGCCATCACGCAGGTCTGCGCCTCCACTCCGCCGGGGGAGGTGAGTTCGGGACCGCAGCGGGCGGCCGTGGCCAGGCCGAGGCCGAGCACCAGCGGGGACCGTACGGGCGCCGGCAGCTTCTCGTCGTCGCTCCGGGCGGGGTGTCCGGCGGCGTCGCCCACCTGTCCCGCGGACGCCACGGTCAGCGGCAGCGCGACCGCGCACACCATGACACCCACGAGGGCGAGCAGACGTAGTCGGGGGTCTGGGGGTTGCCCCCCAGAATTACGCAGCATGTGCGGACGATAACCAGCGAGCCACGAGAAGCCGGGCTCTCGCGCCCGACACCCTTACAACTCGGGTGCGCTCACACCCGTACGGGTGAGGGCGTCGACCACGGCGTCCACCACGGCCTCCACATCGGGCACCCAGGGCTTGGCCGAGCCGGGCAGCGGGGCGCGCTCCCAGCGGATGGCGCCCTGGCCGGTCTCGGAGGGGGGCAGGGCGAGATAGCCGCCCTCCCCGTGGAAGCGGAGCGAGCCGGGGACGAAGTCCTTGGCGTACAGCAGCTCGCCCAACTGCTCCATGGAGTACGGCTTGACGAGCAGCGCCCAGCGGGTGGGCGCCGCGACCACCGGGCCGAGGCGCATGCCGCGGCGGTCGAGAAGAGTCAGGGCATGGGAGGCCGCGAGGGCGGGCAGACTGACCGCGCAGGGCGCGTTTCCGCCGACGGCTCCGGTGGCGAGGATGATCGGCGCGGCCGGCCGGTTGCCCCACCACCAGCGCACCATGCGCTCGTCGGTGGTGGCGGCGAGCAGACCGGGGTCGAAGGGGTGCGCACCGGGCACCGAGCACTCCGGGTCGGGGCAGGCGCAGCGGGCCCGGCCCTGCGGGTCCGGGGCCACACCCGGGAGTACGGGCCACTGCCATTCCGTCGCGAAGGTCAGGGCCGCGCCGAGAAAATCAGGCCCCTTGTCTTTCCGCCTGGACAGGAGCCTGCGTCGCCTTCCGAGGATCTCGCGCATGAGCGCTCGTTCCTTTCCGTTGCACCGCTGGCAACACCGTGGACCACATCACATCATGTGTCGATCACTTCACTGTGCGTACCTGTTGGCGCATCACACCCCTGCACTGGCAAGGGGAACCCCAAAGGGTCGAGCCGGGGGCCGCGCCCGCATCCAATACTGCGTCTATCAAAAGCACGGCCACGGCGTGGGGGTGGCGAAGTCTGGCGTTTTGCCGTTCCGAGTGTTTCTCTGCGCCGCCGCCACGGGAGGATGGGGCACGGTCGTCGGTGGTTAAGACGCCCGGGTCCGTCGCCAGGTTCCGGGTGATCCCCAACCACCCCTGGCCTTCTCCGAGTACGTACCCATCACGACCGCTGTGACGCTCCGTGGAGCAAGGCCAGTCGACCGCAATGAAGCGTTGCCCGAGTCAGTTTTAAGCCAACTTTGCTTTTGTGCAAGCCGTCCGGGAGAAGTCACCGGGAGACCCACGGACACCAGGAATCCCGGCAGGACAATGCTGGACATCCCCTCACGAGTGCGTGTACATGTGGAGACACCGCTAGCGGCGCAGAAGGACATGGGGGTTTGCGATGCTTTTGAGCAATACGCGCAGGTCTGAAAGCCGGACACGATGAACGCCCCGCACCCTCCGAAAGTGGCTGGAATCGATTCAACGATCCCCACGCCAGCACACACTGTCGCGCCGGTCCCCCCCGCCCCGGGCGCACCTCCGGTCCCGAAGGCCCCTGCCGCACCAGCGCCGGGCACGCTCCTCCAGGACCGGCTGGCCGGCTGGGTCTCCGACCTGACCACCCTCCACGAACTGACCGAACGGCTCGCCCGCACCGACGGACTGGAGCCCGCCCTCCAGGAACTGCTGCGCGCCGGCACCGCCCTCGTGGGCGCCCGGCGCGGTCTCGTAGCGCTGGAGCCCGCCGACGGGCTCGGCCCGCACACCACGCTCGGCCTCGGACTCGGCCGCGCGGACCTCGGCCACATGGAGACCGTCCCGAGCGGCGCGCTGCCCTACGACACCACCACCGCCGCCGAGATCGCCCACCCCGACCTGTTCGCCGAGGACGGCCTTGACCCCCGGCACCGCGAGGTCGCCACCCGCCTCGGCTACGCCGCCAGCTACGCCCTCCCCCTGATCACCGACGCGGCCGCCGGCCTCGGCGCGGTCCTGTGGCTGTACGACGAGCCGGCCGAGCCGAACGAGCGCCAGCGCCACCTCATCGGCCTGTACGTCCGCTTCGCCGCCGAGCACCTGGCCCGGCTGCTGGAAGTCGAGCACACGCGCGCGTGCATGGCGACCATCGCCGAGGAGCTGCTCCCCTCCCGGCTGCCCCGGGTGGCCGGCGTCCAGCTCGCCGCCCGGCACCGCACCGGCCCGCGCGGCGGCGGCGACTGGTACGACGCGCTGCCGCTGCCCGACGCCGCCCTCGGCCTCGCGGTCGGCTCGGTCACCGGCTCCGGGCCCAGCGCGGTGGCCGCCATGGGCCGGCTGCGGGCCTCCCTGCGGGCGTACGCCGTGATGGAGGGCGAGGACCCGGTCGCGGTCCTCTCCGACCTCGAACTGCTGCTGCGGCTGACCGAACCGGCCCGCTCCGCGACCGCCCTGTTCGCCTACTGCGAGCCCGCGCTGCGCAAGGTCACCCTGGCCGGGGCCGGACACAGCCCGCCGCTGCTGATCGGGGAGCGCCGCACCGAGTTCGCGGAGACGTCGGTCTCGGCGCCGCTCGGGATGCTGGCCTGCTGGGAGGCGCCCAGCGTGGAGATCGAGGCCGAGGCCGGCGAAACGGTGCTCCTCTACACCGACGGGCTGCTGCACCGCACCGGCGACCCCATGGACCGCGCCTTCGCCCGGCTGCACGCGGCCGCCGCCGGCGTCCCGCGCGCGCTGCGCCACGACCCCGGGGCGATCGCCGACCATGTGCTGCGCACGATGCTGCCGAACGGACTGGACTCGGCCGGCAGCGAGGAGGACGTGGTGCTGCTCGCTGCCCGTTTCGACTGATCGGTCGGTCAAAAAGGCAGGTCACCCGGTCAGGATTCGTCCGGCCCTGGGTCGCCGTTGGGTACGACCGTACGATGGACGGGATCCAGTGCAGTGTCGAGGAGGATGACCGTGTCCGACGAGCTCACCCCGGAGACTCCGGAGACCCCGGAGACCGAGTCGGAAGAGCCGATCAAGCAGCGCAAGAACGGCCTGTACCCGGCCGTGTCCGACGAGCTCGCCGAGAACATGAAGTCCGGCTGGGCCGACACGGAGCTGCGCGATCTCAAGCCCATCGAGCAGGCCGGGCACACCGCCCGCCGCCGCGCCGAACTGTCCGCCCGCTTCCCGGGCGAGCGCCTGGTGATCCCGGCCGGCAACCTGAAGACTCGCTCGAACGACACGGACTACCCGTTCCGGGCGTCGGTCGAGTACGTCTACCTGACCGGCGACCAGACCGAGGACGGCGTACTCGTCCTGGAGCCGAAGGACGACGGCCATGTGGCCACCGTCTATCTGCTGCCCCGCTCCGACCGCGAGAACGGCGAGTTCTGGCTCTCCGGGCAGGGCGAGCTGTGGGTGGGCCGCCGCCACTCCCTGACCGAGTCCGAGGCGCTCTACGGCATCCCCGCCGCCGACGTCCGCGAACTCGCCGACAAGCTGCGCGAGGCCACCGGCCCGGTGCGGGTCGTCCGCGGGTACGACGCCGGCATCGAGGCCGCGCTGACGGACAAGGTCACCGCCGAGCGCGACGAGGAACTGCGCGTCTTCCTCTCCGAGGCGCGGCTGGTCAAGGACGAGTGGGAGGTCGGCGAGCTGCAGAAGGCCGTCGACTCCACGGTCCGCGGCTTCGAGGACGTGGTGAAGGTCCTCGACAGGGCCGAGGCCACGTCCGAGCGCTACATCGAGGGCACGTTCTTCCTCCGCGCGCGCGTGGAGGGCAACGACATCGGCTACGGCTCCATCTGCGCGGCCGGCCCGCACGCCTGCACCCTGCACTGGGTCCGCAACGACGGCCCGGTGCGCTCGGGCGAACTGCTCCTCCTTGACGCCGGCGTGGAGACGCACAGCCTCTACACCGCCGACGTCACGCGCACGCTGCCGATCAACGGCACCTACAGCGAGCTGCAGAAGAAGGTCTACGACGCGGTGTACGACGCCCAGGAGGCCGGCATCGCGGCGGTGCAGCCGGGCGCCAAGTACCGCGACTTCCACGATGCCGCGCAGCGGGTGCTGGCCGAGCGGCTCGTCGAGTGGGGGCTCGTGGAGGGGCCGGTGGAGCGGGTGCTGGAGCTCGGGCTGCAGCGCCGGTGGACGCTGCACGGGACGGGGCACATGCTCGGGCTCGACGTCCACGACTGCGCTGCCGCGCGGACCGAGACGTATGTGGAGGGCGTCCTCGAGCCGGGGATGGTCCTGACCGTCGAGCCGGGGCTGTACTTCCAGGCCGACGACCTGACCGTTCCGGAGGGGTACCGGGGGATCGGGGTGCGGATCGAGGACGACATCCTCGTGACGGCCGACGGGAACCGGAACCTCAGCGCCGGGCTGCCGCGGCGGTCGGACGAGGTCGAGGCGTGGATGGCTTCGCTCAAGAGCTGACGTGTGGTGTGCATGGCCGGGTACCTGGATGGGTGCCCGGCCATTGCTGTGTTCCGCGGGTGGGTGGGGGCCTGTCGCGCCCACCCGGCGGTAGCCGCACATCTGTACAGCCCCGCTGATGGGCGCTTGGACGGGCGGCGGTGCGGGGCAACCGCAGGGCCTGGTCCTCGGGTACGGGGGCGCCCCGGGAGCGGGTCTGCCCGGAGCCCCTGGCGGTGTTCGCAAGGTGCCGGACGGCTGGCTCAGCGTGTCGGGAGGGCGTCCAGGAACAGGGCCCCGGCGAGCAGGCCCGCGCTGCCCCGCGGGCTCCAGCCGCGCTCGTACAGGTCGGCGTCCAGGGCCGTCAGTGCCTCCGCGCCGGCCTCCGTCGCCGTACCGCCCGCTTCCAGGACGCCGCGGGCGCCCGCCTGGACGTGGCGCAGGCCCAGGGGGCCCGCGGTGTAGAGGAGTTCGGTGTCCTGGAGGGTGGACATCACGGTGAGCAGGGCGTCGAGACGGGCCTGGTTCTCGGTGGCGCCCCCCCTGCGGGCCGTCGCCAGTGCGTCCAACGCCCTTCGTACGTGCGGGAATCCGGCCCTGGCCTCGCCCCGGGCGCCGGCCGCGCCGTACTTCGCGGAGATCGACGAACCCCGGGAGGGGCGCTTGGGGGCGCCCTTGTCGTTGAAGGCGGCGATCTTGCGCGCCGTGGCGGCGATCTCACGGGCCTTGGCCCGGGGGTCCAGGGCGGCCGCGGCAACCAGGAGGCCGAGGGCCCACAGAGCGCCCTTGTGGCCGCCGCCGGCCAGGCCGACCGAGTGCTCGGTGGACCGGCCGATCGCGCCCAGCTCCGCCCGCAGCACCGGCGAGGCTTCGCCGGTACGGCGGGCGGAGGCGGCCATCGCCGCGAGGCCGGGCGCCAGCGCCCTGGCCGACCAGCGCAGACTGTCGTGCTCCCGGCGCGTGCTGCGGGCGTCCAGGTCACGCGGGTCGGGCAGCCCCGGCTTCGGGGCCAGCGCCAGCTGGCCGGTGAGCGCGGCCACGGCGGCCTGCGCCAGCGCGTCGTCCTCGCGGCTTGTCATGTCCCTTACCTTACGAGGAGGCGGAGGCCGAAGGGGAGGCGCTGTCGGTGGGCGGGGCGCCCGTGGGGGCGCCGCTCGGCGGGGTGCCGCCCCCGCCGCTGCCGGCGCCGGTGTTCTCGGCGTCGGGGTCGATGCCCAGGGTCAGGGAGCCCTTGTAGCCCTTCGAGGGGTCCTTCTTGTGCACGGCCTTCAGGGTCAGCAGACCGCTGGAGGCACCCCCGCCGTCGTACACCATGTCGTCGGCGAGGACCGTGTAGCTGCCGGTGTGCTTGGCGTACGGGTCGAGGGTGAAGATCTCCTCGGCGATGGTGTCGTCGAAGAACAGCTGACCGGTGTAGTTGACCTTGCCGCCCTCGTAGGTGCCGTCCTCCTTCTCGCCGCCCGTGTGCACCTTGACGTGGATGTGGCAGGTGCGCGGGGTGTACCAGCCGGGGAAGATCGTCTCGAACTTGACGACCCCGTTGGCGTGGGCGATCTGGTAGCCGCGCAGATAGGTGTTGTCGTCGGCGGAATCGCCCTCCTCACTCTCCGCGGGGGCGGAGCCGCCCGGGTTGGCGGTGGTGTAACCGGAGTAGTAGCCCCAGGCGTCGCAGTGCCAGATCTCGACCGCGGCACCCTTGACCGGGGTGCAGCCGTCGGTGGCGTCCACCACGGTCAGGCGCAGGGTGAGCGGAACGCCGGCCTTGCCCTCGGTGATGTCCTTGCGCACCAAGGCACCATCGAGGTAGTACGGGCCTTCCGTGACGCTGCTCATCAGCGTCATGCACTCACCGCTGGTGGAACTGGCGGAGGCCGTGGCGTCCGCGTCGGTACTGGTGTCGGTCCCATCGGCGAAGGCCGACTGGAAGCCGGCGACCGCGAGGCCGCCGGCCGCCACCGTGCCGCCGGACACCACGAGGGCGCGGCGGCGGGTGATCGACGTGTCTTTGTGGTTTCCCGTCATGGGTGACGAAGCTAGGAACGCCGTTTGTCAGGGGCATGGGCAGAGACTGGCAACAGGCTGTGAACGCCCAGGAAGCTGAGGTCGGCGGAAAACGCTGGTCACAGGGGCGGGGTGACGCTCTCACAGAGCCGGGTCGCGGTCGTGCAGAACCCTCTGGAACAGCCGGCTGTCCCGCCATTCTCCATTGATGTGCAGATACTGCGGAGCATCGCCGATCGTCTCGAATCCGCATTTCTTCAGCACCCGCTGCGACGTCGTGTTGTCGATCAGGGTGGACGCCTCGATCCGGTGGAGTCCCACGACATCCCGGGCGATCTCGCAGACCCGCTCCAGCGCGGCGCTGGCCAGCCCGCGGCCCTGCTGATCACCGGCCACCCAATAACCGACGTACGAACTGCAGAAAGGTCCCAGGGAAATTCCGGAAAGGGTGATCGCGCCGACGATCCGGCGGTCCTCGGCCGACTCCATGACCCACGGGACCATGATCCCGTCCGCGGCCTGTCGCAGCAGGCCATCGATGCGTTCGGTCTGTCCCTCGACGGTGAAGAAGGACTCGGGTCTGACCGGCTCCCAGGGTTCGAGATGCTTTCGGTTGCCCGCGTACGCGGCGGACAGCGGTTTCGCGTCGCCCACGGCAATGGGACGCAATATCACGCCGGGCAGGATTGCGTTTTCTTTAATCTTTCCGAGAATCATGCGCGCACCCTAGCGCGCGGGTTATGCACGTGGGAGAGTCATGCCGAAAGCAGGGAAGGATCTTTGGTCCACTTGAGGATCTTGTCGAAGCTGACCACCGTGCCGCCACGGCCCGGCTTGTTCCCGATGTGGACGTGATCGGCGAGTTCTCTGATCAGACAGAGCCCTCTGCCGTGCTCGGCGTCCGGGCGGGCGGGTCTGATCTCCTGGGTGCGGGCGAACCCAGGGCCGAACCCCGGGCCGGAATCGGCCACTTCGATACGGCACTTCTCACCGTCCAGATAGGCGGTGACCCGGTACGCCTCCGAGGCACGGCCCGCCCCGCCGTGCTCCACGGCGTTCGCACACGCCTCACTGAGGGCGACCGAGAGGTCGTAGGAGATCTCGGGGTCGACGCCTGCCGTCTCCATCGTGCCGATCAGCAGCCGCCGGGCGAGCGGGACGCTCGCGGCCTCGCGCCGCAGATGGAGTGACCACCAGATGCTCATGCTCCAGCCTCCTGGCTGCGGCTCGACATACCGATACCTATTGCCATCCGTGCGCGGGTGTAAGCACTCCGTTCATGTGAGAACGCCCATCCGGGGGATGCGCCTTAGGAGGTTTCGGTGTATGAGCGGGTGGTTCACTGCAAGGACGATCTTCCGCTTCTTTCACTCCTCTCACCTGTAACCGAACCTTGTGGACCTGCCGTATGGCGGCCGTGAGCCCAGTGCGATGATGAGCGCGCCATGAACGCCCCCCATCCGCGCACGGCGCGCACCGGAAGCGGACTGCGGCTCCTGCGGGCCGCGGTGTTCGCCGCGCTCTGTGTCGTGCTGGCCGCGGCGGGGCACACGCTGGCATCCTGCGCGACCGTTCCGCTGTGGACGCTCGGCGCGGGCTTTCTCGGCACCCTGACACTCGTCGCCCCGCTCACCGGGCGGGCCCGCACGCTGCCGGGGATCGTGGCACTGCTCGCGGTCATGCAGACCGTGCTGCACACGCTGTTCGGGCTCGGCCAGCACGGCGGCGCGGCGATGTCGGCCGGCACGATGTCCACCGGCTCGACGTCGATGTCTTCGATGTCTTCGATGTCCTCGATGTCCTCACTGTCATCGCTGTCGACGAGTGACGCCTCGCTGGTCGAGCGGGCCGCGCGGCTGGTGTGCGGGGCCGGGGCGGCGCAGATCAGCCCCGCCCACGCGTACAAGATCCTCTCCGACGCGCATCTCGGCACCTCCGGTCCCGCCGCCGGCCTGAGCGGGACGGCCCATGCGGCGGACGCCACGGGGGCCTCCGGCTCGCTGCTGCCCTCCGTGCCCATGCTGCTGGGACACCTCCTCGCGGCCGTGGTCGCCGGATGGCTGCTGCGCCGGGGCGACCTGGCGCTGCTGCGGCTGATCGAGCTGTCGGCGCACGGGGTCGCCGAGGGGGCGCTCGTCCGTTCCCTGCGCGGGGCGCTCGCACTGGCGCGCGCTCTGTGCGCCGGGCTCGTGGCCATACCCGAGGCGCCCGCGCACAGCCGTCGCAGCACCCGGGACGAACCGCCCGCGCCCCACACCGTCGCACTCCAGCACTCCGTGATCCGGCGCGGGCCGCCCATGGCCGCCGCCGTACTCGTTCTCGCCGCCTGACGCGACGCGACCAGAGCACTTCCCGGGATCTGTCCGGATCCGGAGGGGCCTGCCGCCGTCGCGCGGCACGCGCGCGTGCGCTTCCCGCTGCCCGCGCGCCCCTCAACGACAGAACTCACTCAGAGTGGAGTGCTCCCTGCCATGAAGGCTTTCCGTGCCATGAAGGCTTCTCGTATCGCCGCCGTCACCGCCGTCGCGGGCACGGCCGTCCTGGCCGTCTCCTCGCCCGCGTTCGCCCACGTCAGCGTGCAGCCCGAGGGCACCGCCGCCAAGGGCGGTTACGCGGTCATCGACTTCAAGGTCCCCAACGAGCGCGACGACGCATCGACCACCAAGCTCGAGGTCAACTTCCCCGCCGACCACCCGCTGGCCTCCGTGATGCCACAGCCGATGGCCGGCTGGAAGGTCGAGGTCACCAAGTCCAAGCTGGCCAAGCCGTTGGAGATGCACGGCGAGAAGATCGACGAGGCGGTCACCAAGGTCACCTGGACCGCCGAGGGCAAGGGGATCGAGGCCGGCTACTTCCAGAAGTTCCCGCTCTCCGTGGGCGCCCTGCCCGAGGACACCGACGAACTGGTCTTCAAGGCGATCCAGACGTACTCCAACAAGGAGGTCGTCCGCTGGATCGAGGTCCAGCAAGAGGGCCAGGAGGAGCCCGAGAACCCGGCCCCGGCCCTCGCGCTGTCCGCCGCCGTCACCGACGACCACCACGGGACCACCACGGCCGAGGACACCGCGGCCAAGACCGAGACCACCGCCTCGGACGACTCCGGCTCCTCGTCCGGTGGCAGTGACACCACCGCCCGCGTCCTCGGCGTCGTCGGCATCGTGGTCGGCGCGGCCGGGGTCGCCTACGGCGTCCTCGCGGGCCGCCGCCGGTCCACCGGCTCCGAGGCCTGAGCTCCACGTCCGTAGCGCGCACAGGGGGCCGTGCGAGGCTGTCGTGGCTCCGACAGCTCTGGTACGCCCCCGGTAGTTCTCGTACGCCCCCGGTGCGCGCCGGATCTCTCACAACTGGGACATTTTCGTATGCGCAAGAAGACGTTCGCCGCGGCCGCGCTGCTCGCCGCCGCCACCCTGACCCTCTCCGCCTGCGGCAGCGGCGACGACGGCAAGTCACCCGTCACCGTGGTCGCCGGGGACACCTCGAACAAGGCCGCGACCATCCTGGACCAGCCGTTCGAGAAGCCGGACCTGGTACTCACCGACACCCACGGCAAGAAGTACGACCTGCGCGCCGAGACCAAGGGCCGGCCGACGCTCATCTACTTCGGCTACACGCACTGCCCCGACGTCTGCCCGCTGACCATGAACAACCTCGCGGTCGCCAAGAAGGCGCTGCCCAAGGCCGACCAGGCCAAGCTGCGGGTCGTGTTCGTCACCACCGACCCCGCCCGCGACACCCCGGCCGAGCTCGGCAAGTGGCTCAAGGGCATCGACTCCCAGTTCGTCGGCCTGACCGGTGACTTCTCCACCATCCAGGCCGGCGCCCGCACCCTCGGCATCTCCATCGAGCCGACCCACAAGGACAAGAAGACCGGCAAGACCGTCTCGGTGCACGGCACCCAGGTCATCGCGTTCTCGCCGAAGACCGACGGGGGTTACGTCCTCTACGGCGAGGACGCCACCGTCGACGACTACACCAAGGACCTCCCCAAGCTGATCAAGGGGGAGAACCCGTGAGGCGTCGGGCCCGGGCCTTCCCGGCACTGCGCCGTCCGGCACCGCCCCGCCGGGCGCCGGCCCTTCCGGCGCTGACCCTTCCGGCGCTGACCGGGCGGCGGCTCGCCCTGACCGGCGTGGCAACGACCGGCATAGCCCTCGCGGGCGCGCTGGTCCTGGCGGGCTGCGGCGGCTCGGACTCTCCGGGCTCCTCGGGAACCGGGCTGTCCGTCGGCGCCTCTTACATGCCCCAGCCGGTCTCCGCCGACATGGCCGCCGGGTTTCTGACGATCACCAACAAGGGCGGGACGAAGGACGAGCTGACATCCGTCACCAGCGACTCCGCCGGCGAGGTCACCATGCACGAGACCAACGGCGGGGCGATGGACGAGGTCAACTCCTTCGAGGTGCCCGCGCACGGTCAACTCGTGTTCAAAAGCGGTGGCAACCACCTGATGTTCGAGAAGCTGAAGCGCCGCCCGAAACAGGGCGACACGATCACCCTGAAGCTGAAGTTCGCCGAATCCGGTCCGCTCACCGTCGAGATGCCGGTGAAGTCCGCCACGTACAACCCTTCGACCGGACACTGAGGGAGGGACCGACCTTGACGCGGACCATCACCCCCCGCCTGCGCACGCTGGTGCTGCTGTTCCTCGCCGTCACCGGCGCGCTGCTGGCCGGCGCCGGGCCGGCCTCCGCGCACGCCGCGCTGACCGGCAGCGACCCCGCCCAGGGGGTGGTGGTCCCGAAGGCACCCGACCAGGTCTCGCTCACGTTCTCCGAGAACGTGTCGCTGAACGACAACTCGATCCGGGTCCTCGACCCCAAGGGCAAGCGGGTCGACCTGGCCAAGCCGGACAACCTGACCGGGACGACCTACGGCGTCCAGCTCAAGAGCGGGCTCGGCAAGGGCACGTACACCGTCGCCTGGCAGGTCGTCTCCGCGGACAGCCACCCCGTCGCCGGCGCCTACACATTCTCCGTCGGGGCGCCCTCCAAGACCGTCGCCTCGGTCGGGGACCAGGACGCGGGCGGCGGGGTCGTCGGCTGGCTCTACGGCTTCGGGCGGTACATGTCGTACGCCGGGTACATCGTGCTCGTCGGCGGCGCCGCCTTCGTGCTCGCCTGCTGGCAGCGCGGCTCCGGCGTACAGGCCCTGCAACGGCTGGTCGTCGGCGGCTGGCTGACACTCACCGCGGCCACCCTCTGGCTGCTGCTCCTGCGCGGGTCCTACGCCACCTCCGGCAGCGTCGGCGACATCTTCGACCTCAACCTGCTCGGCCAGGTCCTCCAGACCAAGACCGGCGCGGCCCTGGTCTCCCGGTTGCTGCTGCTCGCGGCCGCCGCGCTGTTCATCGCCGTCCTCTTCGGAGCCTACGACAAGCGTGAGGAGGGCGCGGAGAAGCGGGACCTGACCTTCGGGCTCGCCATCGGCGGGACCGTCGTGGCCGCCGGGCTCGCGGCGAGCTGGGCCATGGCCGAGCACGCCTCCACCGGACTCCAGCCGGGCATCGCGATGCCGGTCGACGTCATCCACCTGCTCGCCGTCGCCACCTGGCTGGGCGGCCTGACCGCCCTGCTGGTCGCCCTCTACCGGGCGCCCGCGGACACGCCCGTCGGGGCCGTCGCCGTGGGCCGCTTCTCCCGCATGGCCTTCGGAAGCGTGGTGGCACTGGTGGCCACCGGCATCTACCAGTCCTGGCGCCAGCTCGGCTCCTGGTCGGCGTTCACCGACACGGCCTACGGGCAGCTGCTGCTGGTCAAGATCGCGCTGGTGGCACTGCTGGTCGGCATCGCGTCCATCTCACGGCGGTGGACGCGACGGCTCGCGGACACGGCGGAGACGGTGACGGAGGCCGAGACCGAGACCGGGACCGGGACCGGGACCGGGACCGAGGAGTCGGCCGGGGAAGTCGCCGACGCGGAGGAAGAGAAGGAGACCGTCAAGGCGTCCGCCGCCACCAAGGAGGCGTCGGTCAGGTCCGGCGTTTCCAGCGCGTCCGCCGCTTCTGACACGTCCGGCGGGTCCGGCGGGTCCGGCGGGTCCGGCGTCAAGGGCTCCGGCAAGGACGCCTCCACCGGTGACGACTCCGAGGACCCCGAGCGGGCCGCCCAACTGGCCCGGCAGCAGGCCGCCAAGGACGCCGCCCGGCAGAAGCGCGTCCGGGACGCCGACCCCAACCGCTTCGGCCTGCGTCGCTCGGTGCTCGCCGAGGCCGGGGTCGCCGTCGCCCTGCTCGCGGTCACGACCGTGCTGACGCAGACCGAGCCGGGCCGTACCGAGCAGGACGCCAGGGCGACTGCCTCGGCCGCGTCCTCCTCCTCGTCCTCGGCATCGAACTCGTCCTCGGGCGCGCTGACCCTCGACATGTCCTTCGACACCGGCGGCAAGGACGGCAAGGGCGTCGTCCGGGTCGACCTCGACCCCGCGGCGGTGGGCATCAACGAGATGCACGTCTACGTCCAGCGCCCCAACGGCCGGGCCTTCGACATCCCCGAGGTGAAGGTCGCCTTCACCCTCGCCGCCAAGAAGATCGGGCCGCTTCCCGTGACCCCCGACCACGTCACCACCGGCCACTGGGCCGCCAACGGTGTGCAGATCCCCATGGCCGGCGACTGGCAGATCGCGGTGACCGTGCGGACCTCCGACATCGACCAGGTGACCGTCTCCAAGAACGCGCAGATCGGCTGAACCGCACCATGGCTGAACCGTCCCAGTCCCTCCGTCCGCAGGTCACCGAGGAAAGCCCGTCGGCTCCCCCGGCCGGAGGCGTCACCCGGCGCGCGCTGCTCGGTACCGCCGGGGCCACCGGACTCGCGCTCGGCGCGGCAGGCGCGGGCGTCGGCTACGCGGCCGCGCCCGCACAGGCCACCCCGCTCAGCTCGGTGGGCTCCGACCAGGCGATGTTTCACGGGAAACATCAGCCCGGCATCACCGAGGGTCTCCAGGCGCGCGGCCATCTCGTCGCCTTCGACCTGGCGGCGGGCGCGGGGCGAAAGGAGGCCGCCGCGCTGCTGCGTCGCTGGTCGACGACGGCCGAACGGCTGATGGCGGGCGAGGCGATGACACAGGACGACACGGATGTGGCCCGTGACGCCGGCCCCTCGTCACTGACGATCACCTTCGGCTTCGGCAACAGCTTCTTCGCCCGCACCGGCTTGGAGAAGCAGCGCCCGTCCGCCCTGGACCCGCTGCCCGACTTCTCCTCCGACCACCTCGACAGGTCGCGCAGCGACGGCGACCTGTGGGTACAGATCGGCGCCGACGACGCCTTGGTCGCCTTCCACGCCCTGCGCGCCATCCAGAAGGACGCGGGCAGCGCGGCCAAGGTCCGCTGGCAGATGAACGGCTTCAACCGCACCCCGGGCGCCACCGCCCACCCCATGACGGCCCGCAACCTCATGGGCCAGCTGGACGGCACCCGGAATCCGAAGCCGACGGAGTCCGACTTCGACCAGCGGATCTTCGTACCGTCGTCGGGCGAGCCGACATGGATGGCGAACGGCTCCTATGCCGTCGTACGCCGGATCCGCATGCTCCTCGACGACTGGGAGAAGCTCTCGCTCGCCGCCCAGGAGGACGTGATCGGGCGCAGGAAGTCCAACGGAGCGCCGCTGTCCGGAGGTACCGAGACAACGGCGATGGACCTGGAGAAGACCAGGTCCGACGGCGACTACGTCGTCCCGATCAACGCCCACGCCCGGATCACCCGGCCCGACCAGAACGGGGGCGCGGCCATCCTGCGGCGCCCGTTCTCGTACCACGACGGCATCGATGCCGACGGGACGCCGGACGCGGGGCTGCTCTTCGTCTGCTGGCAGGCGGATCCGCTGCGTGGGTTCGTACCGGTGCAGCGGAAGCTGGACCGCGGGGACGCGCTCTCGCAGTACATCCGGCACGAGGCGAGCGGACTGTTCGCGGTACCCGGCGGGGCGGCCGACGGGGAGTACGTGGGGCAGCGCCTGCTGGAGGGCTGAGGCCGGACAGCCGGGGCCGGGTATCCCGTGTAGTGGATTCCGCGCCTGCGGTGGATTCCGCGCGGTGGCCGCGTTACCACTGTGGATAACGATCACTATTGGCGCGTTTCCGGGTTTCAAACCACCCGGTCGAGTGGTTCCGACCCGACAGGTGAGCCCTGCTGCCTTGCGCCCATTAGGGTGAGGGACATGCCAGCGAGCTATGCGTATCTCGGTCCCGAAGGCACCTTCACCGAAGTCGCCCTGCGCACGCTTCCGGAGGCGGCCACCCGGGAGCTGATCCCGTACATCTCCGTGCAGTCCGCGCTGGACGCCGTGCGGAGCCGTGAGGCCGAGGCCGCGTTCGTGCCGATCGAGAACTCCGTCGAAGGCGGCATCACCACGACGCTGGACGAGCTGGTCGCGGGCGAGCCACTGATGATCTATCGCGAGGTGCTGCTGTCGATCACCTTCGCGCTGCTGGTCCGGCCGGGCACCAAGCTCTCCGACATCAAGACGGTCACCGCCCACCCGGCCGCCCAGCCACAGGTCCGCAACTGGCTGCGGACCCATCTCCCCGAGGCCGTCTGGGAGTCCGCCGCCTCCAACGCGGACGGCGCCCGCCTGGTCCAGGAGGGCCGTTACGACGCCGCCTTCGCCGGCGAGTTCGCGGCCGCGCGCTACGGCCTGGAGGCCCTGGAGACCGAGATCCACGACGCGGAGAACGCGCAGACGAGGTTCGTGCTGGTGGGCCGCCCGGCCCGGCCGGCCGCCCCGACCGGCGCGGACAAGACCTCGGTCGTGCTCTGGCAGAACGACGACCATCCCGGCGGCCTGCGCGATCTGCTCGGCGAGTTCGCCACCCGGGGCATCAACCTGATGCTGCTGCAGTCCCGGCCCACCGGCGCCGGCATCGGCAACTACTGCTTCTGCGTCGACGCCGAAGGGCACATCTCCGACCGCCGGGTGGCGGAGGCCCTGATGGGGCTGAAGCGGATCTGCCGCCAGGTGCGGTTCCTGGGCTCGTACCCGCGTGCGGACATCAATCCGGGCGAGACCGCGGGGCCGACGCGGCCGGGAACGTCGGACGAGGAGTTCATGGCGGCCTCGGACTGGGTGGCGCGCTGCCAGGACGGCCGTTTCTAACCAGCCATACGTTCCTATCTTCGTTATCCACAGGAGTTATCCACAGGTCCTCAACTCGACCTGGGGACAAGTCGACAGTGACACCCGACCCTGTCGACAAATCGGCCTACAGCCCCCAGGCGGGCCGTTGATCGCTCACGTCACCCTTCGTCCACTCGTTTCCCATGGTTCATCTTTTGGAGCGACTCCTTTCCACTCGAAAGTGGGTGTTGTCCAGGTTTGGGCGGGGAATTCCTCTCTTCAGGCACCGGCCCCGAAGTGATCAATTCCGAAGTCCACACCCCATCCACACAGCCTGTGGATAACTCTCGGGAGGGTGTGGATTCCTGTGGACAACCCGGCCCCCAAGTCCCGCTCTCCACAAGGGAATCGAGTCAACCGCGGGCCGCGCACGTGCCCCGTCTCGGGGAGTGAGACACTTTTTATTGACACGTTCGGCAATTCCCCCATAACGGAGCGTAAGCCGCGATTCGGAACACGGGTCAATAGTGATTCGTGGGGGCAACCCCACACCGGTAGCCTTGGCTCCGTGATTGACCTACGCCTGCTCCGTGAGGACCCCGACCGTGTGCGCGCGTCCCAGCGCGCCCGTGGAGAGGACGTCGCGCTCGTCGACGCCCTCCTCTCTGCCGACGAGCGGCGCAGGTCCTCCGGCGTCCGCTTCGACGAGCTGCGCAACGAGCAGAAGTCGCTCGGCAAGCTCATCCCCAAGGCCGCCGGTGACGAGAAGGCCGAGCTGCTGAAGAAGGCGGGCCAGCTCGCCGCCGACGTGAAGACCGCCGACGCCGAGCGTGACGCCGCCGCCGCCGAGACCCACGAGCTGCTGCTCAGGCTCGGCAACCTCGTCCACCCCGACGTGCCCGTGGGGGGCGAAGAAGACTTCGTCACCCTTGAGACGCACGGCACGATCCGCGACTTCGGCGCCGAGGGCTTCGAGCCCAAGGACCACCTGGAGCTGGGCCAGCTGCTCGGCGCGATCGACGTCGAGCGCGGCGCCAAGGTCTCCGGCTCCCGGTTCTACTTCCTGACCGGTGTCGGCGCCCTCCTGGAACTGGCACTGGTCAACGCGGCGATCGCGCAGGCCACCGAGGCCGGTTTCACGCCGATGCTGACCCCGGCACTGGTCCGGCCGCAGTCCATGGCGGGCACCGGCTTCCTCGGCCAGGCGGCCCAGGACGTCTACCACCTCGACAAGGACGACCTCTACCTGGTCGGCACGTCCGAGGTGGCCCTCGCCGCGTATCACATGGACGAGATCATCGACGCCGAGCGCCTCCCGCTGCGCTACGCCGGCTTCTCGCCCTGCTTCCGCCGCGAGGCCGGTTCGCACGGCAAGGACACCAAGGGCATCTTCCGCGTCCACCAGTTCGACAAGGTCGAGATGTTCTCCTACGTCGCCCCCGAGGACTCGGAGGCGGAGCACCAGCGTCTGCTGGCCTGGGAGAAGCAGTGGCTGACCTCGCTGGAGCTGCCGTTCCGTGTGATCGACGTCGCCACCGGTGACCTCGGTTCCTCCGCCGCCCGCAAGTTCGACTGCGAGGCGTGGATCCCGACGCAGGGCAAGTACCGCGAGCTGACGTCGACGTCGGACTGCACCGAGTTCCAGTCCCGCCGGCTGTCGATCCGGGTCCGCGACGGCAAGCAGGTCCAGCCGCTGGCCACGCTGAACGGCACGCTGTGCGCCGTACCGCGCACGATCGTGGCGATCCTGGAGAACCACCAGCTGGCCGACGGTTCGGTCCGGGTCCCCGAGGTGCTGCGCCCGTACCTGGGCGGCCGAGAGGTCCTGGAGCCGGTGTCCCGGTGAGCTTCCCGTACGGACTGATCGCCACCGACCTCGACGGAACGCTGCTCGGCCCCGACGAGTCGATCTCGCGGCGCACCCGGGACGCGCTCGCCGCGGCCACCGCGGCGGGCGCCGCGCACATCGTCGTCACCGGCCGCGCCGCCCCCTGGACCCGGCCCATCCTCGACGACCTCGGCTACCACGGCCTCGCCGTGTGCGGTCAGGGGGCGCAGGTGTACGACGCCGGGGCACACCGCCTGCTGACGTCCGTGACGCTGGACCGCCAGCTGGCCGGGGTCGCCCTGGCGAAGATCGAGGCGGAGGTGGGCCCGCTGTACCTCGCCGCGAGCCGCGACGGCCTCGACGGCGAGGTGCTGGTGGGGCCGGGGTACGCGGTGACGGGCAAGCTCCCGTCGACGCCGTTCACGGACGCTGCGGATCTCTGGGCGGCGCCGCTGAACAAGATCTACATCCAGCACCCCGAGCTCTCCGACGACGAGCTGGCCGAGGTGGCACGTCATACGGCCGGCGGTTTCGTCACGGTCGCCATGGCGGGCGCGGGAATCGTGGAGCTTCTGCCGCTGGGGCTGTCGAAGGCGACGGGCCTGTCGCTGGCCGCGCGCCGGTTGGGCCTGAAGGCCGCCGACACGATCGCCTTCGGCGACATGCCCAACGACATCCCGATGTTCGCCTGGGCGGCCCGGGGTGTGGCCATGGCCAACGCCCATGACGAGCTGAAGGCCGTGGCCGACGAGGTGACGTCCTCCAACGAGGAGGACGGGATCGCGGTGGTGCTGGAGCGGCTGCTCGGCTGAGGCACCTTCAAGGCGTTGCGACTCGGGCGCCTTCAAGGCGTTGCGACTCGGGCGTCTTCAAGGCGTTGCGACTCGGGCGTCTTCAAGGCGTTGCGGAGGATGCACGGATCGAACGTGCGCGGGCTTTCCAGGCCCGACCATGACTTGCTCCTGAGGGAACTCAGCGCGAGCCAGTGCCTTACCACTCGGCCAATCCTCCGGGTGGGCGGCCCACGCGAGAGCGACATCGCGTGCTCGAAGCGGCCGCCCCGGGCAGCTACATCGCGATCCGCCGCGGGCTGCCCTGAAGGGAGCGGGACGTACTGTCGTGCATGGACATCGTCCGGCTCCTCTCCCGGTTCGGGGGCTGACACGACAACTGTGCCTGGCGACCGAGTGGGAAGCTACCGAATTAAGACGCCTACCGACGCCACCACCTGCGCCGCGCCTTGCTGAAGAACCACCCGGCGGGCGGCTCGTCCGACCGCCACGGCTGAGGCTCCGGTGACTCCGCCCGCCACTTCGCCGCCAGCATCCGCGCCCGCGCGGACGGCTCCGAAGTCCCCGCGGACCGTATGAAGTCCTCGTCCAGGACGAGCCCGTCCCAGTCCCCGTCTCCGAAACCCTCAGCCATCCCGCGCCTCCTACGCAGTACACCCGCTTTGTCCAGTGTGCCCGGACAGAGGTGAAGCCCCCGTCAATAAGCCGGGCGTCTACTCCTCGCCCGCCAGCGTCAGCGAGCGCAGCTTCTGGCCGGCGTACCAGGTCGCCAGGACCGTCACCGCGATCAGCAGCACCGTGGCCGTCGCCAGCGACACGTCCGACGTGACCAGCTCGCCGCCCGTCACCTTGTGGGCGACCGCCAGGGACCACTGCTGGACGCTCAGCGTCCGCGCGCCCGGGACGAGGGAGCCGAACAGGGCCTCCCAGACCAGGGCGTAGACGAGCCCGAAGACCACCGCGTGCCGGGACACCGTGCCAAGCAGCAGGAAGAGCGCCGCGTAGGCGATCGACGCGACCAGCGCGGCGACCGTGTAGGCGACGGCGATCTGCTGGCCGTTGCCGTTGAGGATGAAGCCCGCGATCAGCGTCGGCAGAGCCGAGAAGACCATCGTCACGGCGATCGCCACGATCAGCTTGGTGAGGATGATCGTCGGCCGTTTGATCGGCTTGGACAGCAGATACACCACCGAGCCGTCGTCGATCTCCGGGCCGATCGCACCCGTGCCGGCAATGACGCCGATGATCGGCACCATGGTCGCGAGCGCGAGGCCGCCGAGCAGGTCGGAGGCCGTCTGGTCGTCGGCGCCGGCGAGGCCCCGGACGACGACCGCGATCGCGATGAGCAACAGGGGCAACGCCCCCAGGATGAGGGCCCGGCGACGGCCGAGCAGGGCTCGATAAGTGAGCCGGGCGACTGTGGGGTCGTACATCTTCGGCCTCCTACGCCGCGACCAGATACGAGAACACGGATTCGAGGGACTCGTCGGACGGCGAGACCGTGAGCAGCCGGATGCCGTGGTCACGGGCAACTTTCGGCAGCAGGGCGGTGAAGCGGCCGAAGTCGACGGCCTGGATACGCAACGCGCCCTCGGTGAGGTCGACTTCGATGCCCGCGGTCGACGGATCGGCGATCAGCGCGGCCGCGAGGGTGCGGTCGTCGCTGGAGCGGACCAGGTAACGGTGCGGGCGGTCGGTCATCAGACGGCGGATCTTGCGGAAGTCGCCGCTGGCCGCGTGCCGTCCGGCGACCACCACCTCGATGTGCCAGGCCAGTTGCTCGACCTCTTCGAGGATGTGCGAGGAGAACAGCACCGTACGGCCCTCGTCGCCCATCTTCCGCAGCAGATCCATCAGCTGCATCCGCTGGCGCGGGTCCATGCCGTTGAAGGGCTCGTCGAGCAGGAGCAGCGAGGGGTCGTGGACCAGGGCGGACGCCATCTTCACGCGCTGGCGCATGCCCTTGGAGTACGTCGAGATCTTGCGGTCCTGCGCGTACTCCATCTCCACCGTGGCCAGCGCCTTCTGGGCGGCCTTGGCGCCGAGGCCGTGCAACTCGGCGTTGGCGACGACGAATTCGCGGCCGGTGAGGAAGTCGTACATCGCCTCGCGCTCGGGGACGATGCCGATGTGCTGGTAGATGGCCTCGTTGCGCCAGGTCGGCTGTCCGTCGAGGGTGACCGTGCCGGTGGAGGGGGCGAGGAAGCCGCCCATCATGTTGATGAGAGTGGACTTTCCGGCGCCGTTGGGTCCGAGCAGGCCGGTGACACCGGGGCCGATGGTCATAGTGATGTCGTTGACGGCGACCACGTTGCCGAACCAGCGGGAGACGTGGTCGATGGAGAGCGTGGTCACAGTCCCACCTTCTTGTAACGGCGCAGCAGCAGGCCATAGCTCGCGGCGATGAGGCCGAGGACGACGAGCACATACACCGCGCCCTGGGCGTGGGAGGGGCCGTCGCCGCCCGGGAAGGTGTTGGTGCCACCGAGGAGCGCGGTGCTCAGGCCGCCGATGAGGGTGACCGGCGAGAACAGGCCGATCCACGCGATGGCACCGGTGCTGCCCTGGGAGTCCGCGATGGCCTGGAGGGTGGAGACCGCGCCGTAGGAGATGGTCAGTACGGCGATCACGGCGGCGATGCCGAAGCCGCGGCGGGGCGTGATCGAGGCGATGACCAGGCCGATACCGGCGAACAGCAGGGACAGCAGCGCCACCGAGACCAGTCCCTGGCCGAACCCCTTGGACTGGTGGGCGAAGTCCATCTTGGACAGCAGGGCGCCCACGTACAGCACGACCAGCGGGGCGCCGGTGAGGATGAACAGTGCCGAGGCCAGGGCGGCGAACTTGGACTGGACGTAGTCGGCGGTCTCGATGGGCCGCGAGAAGTACAGCGGGATGGTCTTGAAGCGCAGGTCGCGGGAGACGGCCTGGGGTGCCTGCGAGGCGACGTACAGGCTGATGACGGCCTGCATGATGATCGCGTACCGCGTGTAGGACACCGGCAGGTCGTGCGCCTTGGTGGCGACGGCCACGGCCACCATGATGGCCGCGGGCACGCACATCACCGCGAACAGCAGCATCGGCAGCACCTTGGACTTCACCGAGCGGCCGAGGCCGTAGGAGCCGCGCAGGGTCTGCGAGTAGAGGGAGCGGCGGGCGTAGCCGCGGCCCAGGCGCGGGCCGTCGTAGCCGCGGTAGCCGATGTCGTGGATACGGGACTGGTCACCCGCGGGGGTGGCCAGAGGCTGCTCAACCGCCATGGACGGCCGCCTCCTTCCGCTGCTCGTCGCTGCTGGTGAACACTTCGGAGATGTGGTGTCTGCGCTGCTCCATACGCACCAGGCCGAGGCCGAGATCGGCGACGACGTCACGTACCAGGTCGTACGTCTCCTCGCCCTGGGCGGTGAGCAGCAGGATGTGGCCGGCGCCGGGGAGGCCGCCGCCCTCGTGGTTCGTCTCCACCCCGCGCGCGTGCAGCGCGTCGCGCAGCGCGCGGGTGCCGTCGGGGTGCGCGTCGCTGTCGGTGACCTCGATGGCGAGGACGGCCGTGGACTGGGTGAAGTCCGTGGTGGAGCTCGAGCGCAGCAGCTTGCCGCCGTCGACGACGACCACGTGGTCGCAGGTCCGCTCCAGTTCGCCGAGCAGGTGCGAGGTGACCAGGACCGAGATGCCGAAGTCGGTGTGGATACGGCGGATCAGGCCGAGCATCTCGTCGCGGCCGACCGGGTCGAGGCCGTTGGTCGGCTCGTCCAGGAAGACCAGTTGCGGGTCGTGCACCAGCGCCTGGGCGAGTTTCACGCGCTGCTTCATGCCGGTCGAGTAGCCGCCGATGGGGCGGTACCGCTCCTCGTAGAGCCCGACATGGCGCAGGGTGTCGGCGGTGCGCTCGCGCGCGGCGGCGGGCGGCAGGCCGGACATGCGGGCCATGTGCACGACGAACTCGGTGGCCGAGACGTCGGGCGGCAGGCAGTCGTGCTCCGGCATGTACCCCACCCGCTCACGGATGGCGGCACCCTTGGTCGCCACGTCGAGGCCGAGCACCTCGGCTCGGCCCTCGCTCGCGGGGGACAGACCCAGCAGGATCTTGATCAGGGTGGACTTGCCGGCGCCGTTGGCTCCGACGAGTCCGGTCACACCGGGTCCGATGTCCACGGACAGCCGGTCGAGCGCGGTCACCCGGGGGAACCGCTTGCTCAGGCTTTCGGTCGCGATCACAGTCACGCCATCGAAGGTAGTGATGTGGACCACGGAGGTCGTCAGACCCGAGAGCCGTCTTCGCATCACTCTGGAGTATTACGGGACCCTAGGGGATCCCCTGCTTGAGAGCTACGCAGAGTTATCCACAGGCCTTGCACCACCTATTGACGTCACCTCTAACAACTGTCACATTCACCAGTGTCAAGTTACGGACGCGTACCGCAGTCGATGGGGACGGGGCGGATGATGACGACAGCGCACGACGTACTCTCCGAACGCGCCGCGGAGCTCCAGGGTTTCCGGCGGGTGCAGCGACTCGCGTACGAATGCGCGGAGGCGGTCGCGGCCCGGCTGGAGCCCGGCATCACCGAGCGCGAGGCGGCCCGGATGCAGCGCGACTGGCTCCGCGCCCGTGGCGTACGGGACTGGTTCCACCTCCGGGGCACGGGAGCCAAGTTCGAGGAGATCCTCGTGGTCACCGACTCCCGGGACCCCGAGCAGAGCGCCTTCTGGCTGGACGACGATCTGCCATGGGGGTCCCCCCGCGCGAGGTCGTTCGAGCGTGGGGGAGTGCGGCGCTGGGCGGAGGACAAGTGACGGCACTGAAGGGCGCACGCGAGCGCCGGGTGCACACCGGCGGCATCGAACTGTGCGTGGCGGAGCTGGGCGACCCGGCACAGCCGACGGTCGTCCTCGTCCACGGCTACCCGGACAGCAAGGAGGTCTGGTCCGAGGTCGCGCCCCGCCTGGCCGAGCGCTTCCACGTGGTGCTGTACGACGTCCGGGGCCACGGCCGCTCGACCGCACCGCAACCGCTGCGCGGCGGCTTCACACTGGCCAAGCTGACCGACGACTTCCTGGCGGTGATCGACGCGGTCAGCCCGGACCGCCCGGTGCACCTCGTCGGCCACGACTGGGGCTCGGTGCAGTCCTGGGAGTTCGTCACCGTGGGCCGCACGGAAGGCCGTATCGCCTCCTTCACCTCGATGTCCGGGCCGTCCCTCGACCACTTCGGACACTGGATCAACGCGCGCGTGAAGCGCCCGACACCCCGCCGGGTGGGCCAACTCCTCGGCCAGGGCGCCAAGTCCTGGTACGTGTACCTGCTGCACACCCCCGTCGTCCCCGAACTGGCTTGGCGCGGCCCGCTCGGCAAGGCCTGGCCGGGAATCCTCCGACGAGCCGAGAAGCTCCCCGCCGGGGACTACCCGACCGGCTCCCTCCGCTCCGACGCGGCGCACGGTGCCTGGCTCTACCGCGACAACGTACGGCCCCGGCTGCGCCGCCCACGCGAGGACGCGTACGCACACGCGCCCGTGCAGCTCATCACGCCCCTGGGCGACGCGTTCCTCTCCGCGCGGCTGTACGACGACCTGGAGCGCTGGGCACCCCAGCTGACCCGCCGCACCCTGCCCGACAAGCACTGGGTCCCGCGTACCCGCCCGGACCAGGTGGCGTCCTGGATCGAGGAGTTCGTGATCTCCGTCGAGGACGGCCGGGGCACCGAGCCGAAGCGGGCGGACCGCCATGCCCAGCGGTTCGGCGGCCAGTTGGTGCTGGTCACCGGGGCGGGCAGCGGCATCGGCCGGGCCACGGCGTTCGCGTTCGCGGAGGCGGGCGCGCGCGTGGTGGCCGTGGACCGGGACGCGGAGGCCGCCGCCCGCACCGCCGAGCTGTCCCGGCTGATCGGAGCGGCGGACGCATGGGCCGAGACGGCCGACGTCTCCGACGAACAGGCCATGGAGAAGCTCGCCGAGCGGGTCCACCGCGAGCGCGGGGTCCTGGACGTACTGGTCAACAACGCCGGCATCGGCCTGGCCGGCTCGTTCCTCACGACGACCACGGAGGACTGGCGCAAGGTCCTGGACGTCAACCTCTGGGGCGTGATCCACGGCTGCCGTCTGTTCGGCGCGCGGATGGCGGACCGCGGCCAGGGCGGCCACATCGTGAACGTCGCCTCGGCGGCCGCCTTCCAGCCGTCACGGGTGTTGCCGGCCTACAGCACCTCCAAGGCGGCGGTCCTGATGCTGTCCGAGTGCCTGCGCGCCGAACTCGCCGCTCAGCGCATCGGCGTAACCGCGATCTGCCCCGGCATCGTCAACACCAACATCGCGTCGACCGCCCGCTTCACAGGGGTCGACGAGGAGGAGCAACGACGGCGGCAGAAGCGCTCGGCCCGCTGGTACGGGATGCGGAACTACCCGCCGGAGAAGGTGGCTTCAGCGATTCTGGAGGCGGTGGAGCACAACAGGGCGGTGGTGCCGGTGACACCGGAGGCGCGAGGGGCTCGGACGCTGTCGCGGGTGGCGCCGGGGGTGCTGCGGAGAATCGCGAGGATGGAGCCGAGACTGTGACGGCCGACCACCCACCGCACAGGACGTACCGCATCGAAGACCTGGCCCACCATTCCCGGACCAGCGTCCGCACCATCCGCGCCTACCAGGACAAAGGCCTGCTGCCCCGCCCGGAGCGCCAGGGCCGCGCCAACCTCTACTCCGACGCCCATCTCACCCGCCTCCACCAGATAGCCGACCTCCTCGCCCGCGGTTATACCCTCGCCTCCATCAAGGAACTCCTCGGTGCCTGGGACACCGGCCGCGGCCTGGCCGGCGTCCTCGGCCTCGTCACCGAGGCCGAGGGCCCCTGGACCGACGAGGAACCGGCCCGTCTCTCCCGCGCCGACCTGGACGCCCGCTTCGGCGGCACCCCCGACGACACGGCCGTGGCCGAGGCCGTGGCACTCGGCGTCCTGGAACCGGTACCGGGCGACCCCGACTCCTTCCTGGTCCCGAGTCCCCAGGAGCTGGCCGTGGCAGCCGAGTTGCACGCTGCCGGGGTACCGCTCACCGCGATCTCGGACCACCTGCGGGAGTTGAGGACCCAGGTGGAGCACATCGCCGCCCGCTTCCTCGAGTTCACCACCGAGCACGTCTTCGCCCGCTACCTCGACGACCCGCACCGCCGCACCGACGCGAAAGCGGCCGAAGCGGCGTCCCTGGTGCGGCGCCTGCGCCCGCTCGCCCAGCAGACGATGGACGCCGAACTGGCCCGGGCCATGCGCCTGTTCGCCACTCGCGAGGTGCGCCGGCGACTTGGTGCCGGGGAGCAGCCGAAGTCCCGGGAGGAGACGCGTACCGTGTCTCTCCCCGCCGACACGATTCAGGCCGTACGGCGCCTGGTTGGCCCGGACCATATCGCCGAGTTCATCGCACTGGCCGCCGAACGAGAGGCACGCGCACGCCGCTTGGACGCGCTGGCCGCACATCACAACCCTGTTACCGATCTTGACGAACCATCCTGAATCGCCCAGCGGTTGTCCACAGCGCTGTCAATTCCCTTGTGGATAACCGAACTTGGTTGTGGATCAAACCTCCGCCAAAAAATAACTGCGTGATCCGTGTCTCTCCCGGCACGCTGGTGGTGTGAACGACAAGAAGAGCCACAGAAGGAACGACAGAACGAACGACGTACAGAACGACAAGCCTGATATCGGACAGAACGACAAGGGGTGGGACGACCGGCGCACCGTGAAGGTGTCGAAGTACCTCTCGAAGCACCTGCGCCACCAGCCGGAACGCATCGGGCTCACGCTCGACGAGGCCGGCTGGGTGGAGATCGACACGCTGCTCGCGGCGGCAGCGGCACACGGCTTCCCGGTCACCCGCGAGGAACTCGACCACGTCGTCGCCGCCAACGACAAGCAGCGCTTCGCGATCGAAGGCGCCCGGATCCGCGCCAGCCAGGGCCACAGCATCGACGTCGAGCTGGGACTGCCCCCGGCGACCCCGCCGCCGTACCTCTACCACGGGACCGTCGCCCGGTACCTGGACGCGATCCGGACCGCAGGTCTCCGCCCGATGAGCAGGCACGACGTGCACCTGTCGGCCGACCGCGAGACCGCCACCCGGGTCGGTGCCCGGCGCGGCCGCCCGGTCGTGCTGTCGGTGGACGCGGGCGCGATGCACCGGGCCGGCCATGTCTTCCACGTCAGTGCGAACGGGGTGTGGCTGACGAAGGCCGTACCGCCGGAATACCTGCGCTTCCCCGACCCGCACTGACCCCGCATGATGGCTGGTATGGACCAGAGTGACCGCAGGGACCACCTCCCCACGACCGAGGCGGCCGTGACCGTTCTCCGAGCGATCGCCGCCGAGGGCGGCCGCGAGATCGAGGTGACGCACGACATCGGCGCGGACCAGACCTCCCGGCGCAGCGCGGCGGGCTTCGGGGTCACCGCGGACCCGGACGGTTCGCTGCCGCACGAGGCATACGCCGAGTTCGGCGGGGTGCCCCGGGTGAGCGTGCGGCTCTACCCGGACGACGACGCGCTGATCACGGTGGAGGGCGTCGAGTTCCACGACCTCCCGCGCGACGACGTGCCGGCCTTCCTCCGCGCCGTCTTCGGCGGGCTGGCCCATGTCCGCGCCCGCCGTTTCCCGCCGACGGCCTCGCTGGTCGTACCGCTGCCCGGGGACCGTACGTACAAGGAGCACCTGGCCGCGAGCTTCCTCACGCCGTGGCTGAACAGCCGCATACGGTGACCGTTTCGTCCGCTGTCGGTGTGGCCCCTTAGTCTCGGACGCATGAGTCTGCGCCTGAGCACCGTGATCCTGCCGTACCGCCGCTGGAGCGAGGGCGGCCGTGCCGCCTGGACGCGGGCCGAGGAGCTGGGGTTCCACACCGCGTACACCTACGACCACCTGTCGTGGCGGAGTTTCCGGGACGGCCCGTGGTTCGGCGCGATTCCGACGCTGACCGCCGCCGCGTCCGTCACCGACCGGCTGCGTCTGGGCACGCTGGTCACCTCGCCGAACTTCCGGCATCCGGTGACGCTCGCCAAGGAGCTGATCTCCCTCGACGACATCTCGGGCGGTCGGGTGACGCTGGGTATCGGCGCCGGCGGCACCGGCTTCGACGCCACCGCGCTGGGCCAGGAGCCGTGGACCGCACGCGAGCGCGCCGACCGGTTCGCCGAGTTCGTGCCGCTGCTCGACCGGCTGCTCACCGAGGACTCGGTGACGTCCGAGGGCGAGTTCTACTCGGCCCACGAGGCGCGGGACATTCCGGGTTGTGTGCAGCGGCCCCGGCTGCCCTTCGCGGTCGCGGCCACCGGCCCGCGCGGGCTGAAGCTGGCCGCGCGGTACGGACAGGCGTGGGTGACCACCGGCGATCCGAAGCTGTACGAGAACGGCACGCCCGAGCAGTCCGTCGAGGCGCTGCGCGGTCAGACGGCGAAGCTCGGCGAGGCCTGCGCGGCGGTCGGCCGGGACGCGTCGGAGCTGGAGAGGATCCTGCTCACCGGCTTCACGCCGGACCGTGCCCGGCCGCTGGAGTCCCTGGACGCCTTCGTGGACTTCGCGGGCCGTCACCAGGAACTCGGCTTCACCGAGCTGGTGATCCACTGGCCCATCCCCGACTCGGACTTCGCGGCCGAGGAGAAGACCTTCGAGCGGATCGCCATGGAGGCTCGGGCCCAGCTGGCCTGAGACCTACGGGCGGGGGCCGAGGTGGGTGGGCCGAGGTGGGCGCACAGGGCCGGGGAGGCGCTTCGGGAGTCGTCTGTGTCTCATCTGCGCGGAGCACCGCACTGGCGTGCGAGCACATGCGCGAGAATGGCCCGGTGACCTCAGCGACCCGACAGCCCGAGACCTCTGCCTTCACGACTCCCCCCCGGCTGATCGCCACCGATCTCGACGGCACCCTGCTGCGGGACGACAAGTCGGTCTCGCCGAGGACGGTCGCCGCGCTGGCCGCCGCCGAGGAGGCGGGCATCGAGGTCTTCTTCGTCACCGGCCGCCCGGCCCGCTGGATGGGCGTCGTCAGCGACCACGTCCATGGCCACGGCCTGGCAATCTGCGGCAACGGCGCCGCCGTGGTCGACCTGCACGGCGGCCCCGGCGCCCACCGCTTCGTGAAGGTGCGTGAACTGGCCAGGGAGAACGCGCTGGACGCGGTACGGCTGCTGCGCGACGCCGCGCCCGGCACGGTGTACGCGGTCGAGCAGACGTACGGCTTCCACCAGGAGCCGGCCTATCCCAAGCTGCACCTGGAGACACCGGACCATCTGCTGGCCGCCGAGGAGATCCTGGCGGCCGACGGCCCGAGCGCCGGCGAGCCCGTAATCAAGATCCTCGCCTACCACCCCGACCTCGACCCCGACGCCTTCCTCGCCCTCGCCCGCCTCGCCGTCGGTGAGCGCGCCAACGTCACCCGGTCCAGCCCCAGCGCCCTCCTGGAGATCAGCGGTCCGGGGGTCTCCAAGGCCAGCACGCTGGCCCTGGAGTGCGCCGAGCGCGGCATCTCGCACGAGGAGGTCGTGGCCTTCGGCGACATGCCCAACGACGTCGAGATGCTGACCTGGGCCGGGCAGTCGTACGCGATGGGCAACGCCCACCCCGACGTGATCGCCGCCGCCTCCGGCCGCACGGTCGCCAACAACGAGGACGGTGTGGCGGTCGTGATCGAGCAGTTGCTGGCCGCGCACATCTGAAGCCACCGGATGCGGTACGGCGCTCACCGCCGCCATCGCTACGGCACCCACCGCCGCCATCGGTACGGCGCTCACCGCCGTCTCGGGTACGGCACAGCCTGCCGGTTCCGGTTTCGGTGCGGCGCCTGCCAGGTCACCCTCGTCCCGCCCCTGTCGGGGCCGATACCGGGGCTGTGACGGCTGTCGCCGCCTCCCGCTCCGCCATCCCCCGCAACGGGCCGGCCACGGCGGCCAGCTCCGCGTACGGCCCGCGCTGCACCACCCGGCCCTCGTCGAGCACGATCACCTCGTCCACGGCCTCCAGGCCCGCCAGCCGGTGGGTGATGAGCACGGTCGTACGGCCCTCGGTGGCGGCCAGCAGATCCGCGGTGAGCGCGTCCGCCGTCGGCAGGTCGAGATGCTCGGCGGGCTCGTCCAGGACGAGCACCGGGAAGTCCGCGAGCAGCGCGCGGGCGAGCGCCAGCCGCTGCCGCTGGCCGCCGGACAGCCGGGCCCCGTGCTCGCCGACCAGGGTGTCCAGTCCGTCGGGCAGCCCGTCCACCCAGTCCAGCAGCCGGGCTCGGCCCAGCGCGTCCCGCAGGTCCTCCTCGGTGGCGTCCTTGCGGGCGAGCAGCAGGTTCTCGCGAACGGAACTGTCGAAGAGGTGCGCGTCCTGGGCGCACAGCCCGACGAGCCGCCGTACGTCGTCGCTGTCCATGTCGTACGCGTCCACGCCGGCCAGCGAGTAAGAGCCCGCGTCCGGGTCGAGGAACCGCAGCAGGACCTGGGCGAGGGTCGTCTTACCGGAGCCGGAGGGACCGACCACGGCGATCCGTCGCGCCTCGTGGAGGGTGAGGTCGAGCCCGGCGAGCGCGTCCCGACGCTGGCCCTCGTGGCGGGCGGACAGGCCCTTCAGTACGACGGGGAAGGGCGCGGCGGGCGCCTGGCGCGGCCGCTCGGGCTCCCGAACGGGCTCGGGCGCGTCCAGCACCTCGTAGACGCGCTCGGCACTCTTGCGCACCCGCTGCCGGTGCCGCACGGCGAGCGGGAGTCCCAGTACGGCCTCGAAGGCGGCCAGCGGCGTGAGCACGACGACCGCCATCGCCACCCCGCTCAACCGGGCGTCGGCGACCCCCTGGGCGCCCAGCAGCGCCGTGGCCGCGACGGTCAGGCCGGTCAGCAGAGCGGTCAGTCCGTCACCGAGCGCGGTGGCGGCGGCGGCCCGCGAGGCGATCCGGGTAAGCGTGCCGTCGGCCTGCCGGGTGTCGTCGGTACGGGCGGGCAGCGCGCCGGCGACGGTCAGTTCGGCGGTGCCGGTGAGCAGGTCGGTCACCCGGGTCGCGAGCAAGCCGCGGGCGGGTGCCAGCCGCTGCTCGGCGCGTCGGGCCACCGCGGAGGTCACCAGCGGAACACCGACACCGGCCGCCAGCAGCCCGACGGCCAGAGCGGCGCCCGCCTCGGGCAACAGCCAGGCCGTGAACCCCACGGCCCCGGCGGACACGGCCACCGCGACCCCGGCGGGCAGCAGCCACCGCAGCCAGTAGTCCTGCAGGGTGTCCACGTCGCCGACGAGCCGGCTGAGCAGATCCCCGCGCCTGGTCGCCCGAAGCCCGGCAGGTGCGAGTCGTTCAAGGCGCCGGTACACGGCAACCCGGGTGTCGGCCAGCATCCGCAGGACGGCGTCGTGCGACACGAGCCGCTCGCTGTACCGGAACACGGCCCGTCCGATGCCGAAAGCCCGCGTGGCCGTCACGGCGACCATCAGATACAGCACCGGCGGCTGCTGCGAGGCCCGTGAGATCAACCACCCGGAGGTCGCCATCAACCCCACAGCGCTGCCGAGCGCGAGAGCCCCCAGCAGAAGCGCGAGCGACAACCGCCCCCGCCGAGCCCCAGAGGCCGCACGAACCCGCCCCAGAACACCCTGCTGAGCCCCAGCCACCGACTTCCCCGAGCCCTCCGCGGAAAGACCGACCCGCCCCACCAAGCCACTCCCGGACAGACCGAGCCCCTCCACCGACCCACTTCCCGACCGACCAGGCACTTCGATCTGCCCGAGCAAGTCCGTCGACCCGCTTTCCAGCCCACCAAGCAACTCCGCCGAACCGCTTTCCAGCCCACCGAGCAACTCCGCCGAACCGCCTTCCAGCCCACCGAGCAACTCCGCCGAACCGCCTTCCAGCCCACCGAGCAACTCCGCCGAACCGCCTTCCAGCCCACCGAGCAACTCCGCCGGTCCGCTTTCCAGCCCACCGGCCTGCTCGATCGCCTCGCCTTCCCATCGACCGAGTCGGGTGGTGGGTGGGCGAAGGGGTTGGAGGTCCAGGGGGCGGAGCCCCCTGGGGGCCTCGCTGCCCGAGAGTGTCACCACCCGGTCTGCCGCAGCGAGCAGGGCCGGCCGGTGCACCACCAGCAGCACCGTCCGCCCCGCGGCAAGCCGCCGTACCGCCGCCACAACCTCCGCCTCGGTCGCCCCGTCCAGCGCAGCCGTCGGCTCATCCAGCAACAGCACAGGCCGGTCCGCAAGGAACGCCCGCGCCAGCGCCAGCCGCTGCCGTTGCCCGGCGGACAATCCGGCCCCGTCCTCACCGAGCACGGTCCCCGCGCCCTCCGGCAACGCGTCCACGAACTCCAGCGCCCCCGCGTCCCGCAACGCCCGCCGTACCGCCGCGTCGTCCGCGTCGGGACGCGCGAGCCGTACGTTCTCGGCGATCGTCCCGGCATACAGATGGGGCCGCTGCGGCACCCACGCGATCCGCGACCGCCACGCCTCCAGGTCCACCTCGCCGAGTTCGGCTCCCCCGATCCGCACCCGGCCGGCCATCGGCCGCACGAACCCCAGCAGCACGTTCAACAGCGTCGACTTGCCCACCCCGCTCGGGCCGATCAGTGCAACGGTCTCGCCGGGTTCCACGGTGAACGACACGTCGGTCACCGCGTCCGCCGAGCGATCCGGGTAGCGGACCGTCACTCCTTCGAAGGCCAGGGCAGCATCAGAAGGGATCTCCCCCGCACCGGACGCCGGCACCGGCGTCTCCAGCACCGCGAAGATCTCCTCCGCCGCCGCGAGCCCCTCCGCCGCCGCGTGGAACTGGGCACCCACCTGCCGCAGCGGGAGGTACGCCTCGGGCGCCAGCACCAGAATGACCAGCCCGATGTACAGGTCCATATCGCCGTGCACCAATCGCATACCGATGGTGACGGCGACCAGCGCCACCGACAGCGTGGCCAGCAGTTCCAGCGCGAAGGAGGAGAGAAAGGCGATCCGCAGGGTCCGCATGGTTGCCTGCCGGTACTCGCCGGTGATCCGGCGGATGGACTCGGCCTGTGCCTTGGCGCGCCCGAACACCTTCAGCGTGGGCAGTCCGGCGACCACGTCCAGGAAGTGGCCGGACAGCCGGGACAACAGCCGCCACTGACGGTCTGTACGGGACTGGGTGGCCCAGCCGATCAACACCATGAAGAGCGGGATGAGCGGCAGAGTGCCGACGATGATCGCCGCGGACACCCAGTCCTCGGTGACGATCCGGGCGAGCACCGCGACCGGTACGACCACCGCCAGCCCCAACTGGGGCAGATAGCGGGAGAAGTAGTCGTCGAGAGCGTCGACGCCGCGCGTGGCGAGGGTGACCAGCGACCCGGTCCGCTGACCGCTCAGCCAGCCGGGACCGAGCGCCACCGCACGGTCGAGAAGCCGCCCCCGCAGTTCCGACTTGACGGCCGCGCTCGCCCGGTGCGCGGCCAGTTCAGTCAGCCAAGAGACCAGCGCCCGGCCGAGGGCGACTGCCGCCAACAACAGCAGGGGAGTGCGGAGTTCGGATACCGAATGGCCATGCTGGAAGGCGCCGACCACCACTTCGGCGACGAGCATCGCCTGGGCGATGACCAGTCCGGCCCCGACCGCACCGAGGCCGACGACCGCGATCAGGAAGAGACGAGTGGCTCGGGCGTAGCGCAGCAGGCGCGGATCGATTGGTTTCACGTGAAACATGCCCTTCGGTCCGGAGTGGGTGTTTCACGTGAAACACCCACTCCTTGGACTCATACGGACTCAGTGCAAGGCCGATGCGGGGTGGGAGCCGACTCCGTGCCGGCTCAGTGCGCGGCTTCGGCTGCGATGTGCTGCGTACCGATCCGCTTGCGGAACACCCAGTACGTCCACCCCTGGTAGAGCATGACGAGAGGTGTGGCGATCGCCGCGAGCCACGTCATGATCTTCAGGGTGTAGGGGCTCGACGAGGCATTGGTGACCGTAAGGCTCCAGTCCGCGTTGAGCGACGACGGCATGACGTTCGGGAAGAGCGACAGGAAGAGCATCGCCACGGCGGCCACGATGGTGATGCCGGACAGGGCGAACGCCCATCCCTCACGGCCCCGCAGGTTGGCCCCGAGCGCGGCGACCAGCGCGGCGACCGCCACCACCAGGGCCACCAGGCTCTTGCCGTCTCCACTGTCGACCTGCGTCCACAGCAGGAAGGCCAGCGCCAGGAGGGCGGCGAGCAGACCGACCTTGGTCGCCAGCTTCCGCGCCCGTACCCGGATGTCACCCACGGTCTTGAGTGCGGTGAACACCGCCCCATGGAAGGTGAACAGGGTCAGCGTCACGAGTCCGCCGAGCAGGGCATGCGGGTTGAGCAGGTCCCAGACGGTGCCGACGTACTCGAAGTGCTGGTCGATCTTCACGCCCCGCACGATGTTCCCGAAAGCCACGCCCCACAGGAACGCCGGGATCAGCGAGGTCCAGAAGATCGCGGTCTCCCAGTTGCGCTGCCATTTCTCCTCGGGCCGCTTCGCCCGGTATTCGAAGGCGACCCCCCGGACGATCAGACAGACCAGGATGACCAGCAGGGGCAGATAGAAGCCGGAGAAGAGCGTGGCGTACCACTCGGGGAAGGCGGCGAAGGTCGCGCCGCCCGCGGTGAGCAGCCACACCTCGTTGCCGTCCCAGACCGGGCCGATCGTGTTGATCAGCACCCGCTTCTCGGGCCGGTCACGGGCGAGCAGCTTGGTGAGGATGCCGACCCCGAAGTCGAACCCCTCCAGGAAGAAGTAGCCGGTCCACAGGACGGCTATCAGGACGAACCAGACGTCGTGAAGTTCCATGACTGCGTCTCCCTCGGCCTAGTACGAGAAGGCCATCGGCTTGTCGGCGTCACGCGCCTCGCCGCCGATCTTCGTGGGCGGGTTGAGGTCGTCCTCGGTGAGCTCGGGCGGGCCGGCCTTGATGTACTTCACGAGCAGCTTGACCTCGACGACGGCGAGGACGGCGTAGAGCGCGGTGAAGGTGATCATCGAGATGAGGATCTCGGCCTGGGAGACACCGGGGGAGACGGCGTCACGGGTCTGCAGGACGCCATAGACGACCCAGGGCTGACGGCCCATCTCGGTGAAGATCCAGCCCCAGGAGTTGGCTATCAGCGGGAAGCCCAGCGTCCAGATCGCCACCAGCCAGTACAGCCTGCCGAGCTTCGGGCTGAGGGCCTTGTTCTTGAAGAGGACAAGATGCGGCACCTCGTCCTCACCGACCCGCAGATGCTGCGGCAGCATGAACTTCTTGCGGGTGAGCCAGAGTCCGGCCAGGCCGATGGCGAAGGACGCCATGCCGAAGCCGATCATCCAGCGGAACGCCCAGAAGGTGACGGGGATGATCGGGCGGTAGTCGCCCGGACCGTACTTCTGCTGCTCGGCCTTGTTGGTGTCGTTGATGCCGGGGACGTACGAGTTGAAGTCGTCGTCGGCCAGGAACGACAGCAGGCCGGGGACGGACAGTTCGACGGTGTTGTGGCCCTTGCTCACGTCCCCGTAGGCGAAGATCGAGAAGGGCGCCGGCTTCTGGCCGTCCCACAGGGCCTCGGCGGCGGCCATCTTCATCGGCTGCTGCTTGAACATGACCTTGCCGAGGGTGTCACCGCTGATCGCGGTGAACATGCCGGCGATGACGACGGTGACCAGACCCAGCCGCAGCGAGGTCTTCATCACGGTGATGTGCTTCTTGCGGAACAGGTGGAAGGCGGCGATGCCGACCATGAACGCGCCGCCGGTCAGGAAGGACGCGGACAGCGTGTGGAAGGCCTGGGCCAGCGCGGTGTTCTGGGTGAGAACGGCCCAGAAGTCGGTCAGTTCGGCGCGCCCCTTCGCCTTGTCGATCTTGTACCCGACGGGGTGCTGCATCCAGGAGTTGGCCGCGAGGATGAAGTACGCGGACAGGATCGTGCCGATGGAGACCATCCAGATGCAGGCCAGATGGATCTTCTTGGGCAGCTTGTCCCAGCCGAAGATCCACAGTCCGATGAAGGTGGACTCGAAGAAGAACGCGATCAGCGCCTCGAAGGCGAGCGGGGCACCGAAGATGTCACCGACGAACCGCGAGTAGTCCGACCAGTTCATGCCGAACTGGAACTCCTGCACGATGCCGGTGACCACACCCATCGCGATGTTGATCAGGAAGAGCTTGCCCCAGAACTTGGTCGCCCTGAGGTACTTCTCCTTCTCCGTGCGCACCCATGCGGTCTGCAGTCCGGCCGTGAGGGCGGCCAGTGAGATCGTCAGCGGGACGAACAGGAAGTGGTAGACGGTGGTGATGCCGAACTGCCAACGCGCCAATGTCTCCGGCGCCAGGGCCAGGTCCACGTCGTCAGCCTCCTTACGTCGCCGTAGTGCAGCGGCAGGTTGCCCCTTTTGTCGCAGACATCGCGGATCAAAAGGGACACGCTTGTGAATGCATTCACATTCACAAGCCATTATGACGTACGGATTTTCAACGCAGGCAGGGGGGTCCTGTCTTCTCCGTCACGTCGCCCCACCGGCCTCGGTTTCACGTGAAACCCATACGCAACGGGGCCGCCTCGACAGCGACCCCGTGCGTGTGGAACTGGCCTACTGCTGGAGCTTCTTGCGGCTAGAACTCCTTGCGGAAGTTCTCCGCCGCCTTCACGAAGATGTCGTTCGCCTCGGTCTCCCCGACCGTCACCCGGACACCCTCGCCCGGGAACGGCCGGATGACCACGCCATGCTCCTCACAGAGCTGCGCGAAGGCCGTCGTACGCTCCCCCAGCCGCAGCCACACGAAGTTTGCCTGGGTCTCCGGAACCGTCCAGCCCTGGGCGCGAAGCGCCCCGACCACACGCTGCCGCTCGCACACCAGCGAGCCGACCCGGCCGAGCAACTCGTCCTCCGCCCGCAGTGAGGTGATCGCCGCCTCCTGGGCGAGCTGGCTCACGCCGAACGGCACCGCCGTCTTACGCAGCGCGGCCGCCACCGGCTCATGGGCGATCGCGAAGCCGACGCGCAGCCCGGCGAGGCCATACGCCTTGGAGAAGGTCCGCAGGACACAGACGTTCGGTCGTTCCCGGTAGATCTCGACGCCGTCGGGTACCTCGGGGTCGCGGATGAACTCCCGGTAGGCCTCGTCGAGCACCACCAGCACATCGCCGGGGACCCGGTCCAGGAACCGCTCCAGCTCGGCCCGCTTCACGACCGTGCCGGTCGGGTTGTTGGGGTTGCAGACGAAGATCAGGCGGGTGCGGTCGGTGATCGCGTCCGCCATCGCGTCCAGGTCGTGCACGTCGCCGGGCGTGAGGGGCACCTGGACCGAGCGGGCACCGCTGATCTGCGTGATGATGGGGTACGCCTCGAAGGACCGCCAGGCGTAGATCACCTCGTCGCCGGGGCCACTGGTCGCCTGGATCAGCTGCTGGGCGACTCCGACCGAGCCGGTGCCGGTGGCCAGATGGCCGAGCGGGACGCCGAACCGGTCCGACAGCTCGTTCATCAGTGCCGTGCACGCCATGTCCGGGTAGCGGTTGAAGGCGGCGGCGGCCGCGGTCACGGACTCCATCACGCCGGGCAGCGGAGGATACGGGTTCTCGTTGGAGGAGAGCTTGTAGGCGACCGGGCCGTCCGCCGCGGCAGGCTTGCCCGGCTTGTAGGTGGGGATACCCTCCAGCTCGGCGCGCAGCTTGGGGCTCGTCTCGCTCACCACAGTCCTCCTCGCGACCACCGACGGAACCGTCCGCACCGCCGGCATCCAATACTGCTCACCTTATGAGGATTCGGCTCCGCTGCGTACAGCAGCGGAGCAGGCCCGTAGGCGGCGACCTGACCTCATCCGTCCCACCGGCATCACGGGCATCACCGCACGAAGGCGCATTTTTCGGGGGCGCGCCCTACATATATCTACGCGCCGGTGGCTCGCGCCGTGGCGCGCATCACCCGTGAAGGTGAGTTGAGACCTCTTCGAGACATGGGGCACTTGGCAGGCCCATACGTGCCGACACGTCACGTCTCCCCATTGGATCGTTCAACTGACTTTCTTTCTAAGGTAGTTGACCCCCTTTGCCCTTGCAGAAACGTGCCTGTCAACGCGTGCATATGCGTCCGCACTACCCCACCGCATGAGCCCTACTATCGGCTCGCCATGACAGCAGCAGGGAAGCACCAGGTGAGCCGCGCGGAAACCTCTCGGCGAGGCAGCCGGCCGGGCCGGGCGGGCATCAGAGATGTGGCCGCCGCCGCCGGAGTCTCCATCACGACCGTCTCCGACGCCCTGAACGGCAAGGGCCGGCTCCCGGACGCCACCCGGCGCCACGTCCGCGAGGTCGCCGACCGGCTGGGGTACCGCCCCTCGGCCGCCGCCCGTACCCTCCGTACCGGCAAGTCGGGACTCATCGGCCTGACCGTGACGACGTACGGGGATGAACCTTTCACCTTCACGGAGTTCGCGTACTTCGCCGAGATGGCACGGGCCGCCACCTCCGCCGCGCTCGCCCGCGGCTACGCCCTGGTGATCCTGCCCGCGACCTCACGCCACGACGTGTGGTCGAACGTCGCCCTGGACGGCACGGTCGTCATCGACCCCTCCGACCAGGACCCGGTGGTCAGCGAGCTGGTCCGGCAGGGACTGCCGGTGGTCTCCGACGGCCGCCCGGCCGGCTCGCTCCCGGTCACCGCCTGGGTGGACAACGACCACGAGGCCGCCGTACTCGGCATCCTCGACCATCTCGCCGACGCCGGCGCCCGCCGGATCGGCCTCCTCACCGGCACCACGACGGACACGTACACCCATCTGTCCACCACCGCCTATCTGCGCTGGTGCGAACGCGTCGGCCAGGACCCGGTCTACGAGGCCTACCCGGCGCACGACCCCTGTGCGGGCGCCGTCGCCGCCGACCGGCTGCTGGCCCGCCCGGACCGCCCCGACGCCGTCTACGGCCTCTTCGACCCCAACGGCACCGACCTGCTCGCCGCAGCCCGCCGCTACGGGCTGCGCGTGCCGGACGACCTGCTCCTGGTGTGCTGCAGCGAGTCGACCGTGTACGCCAACACCGAGCCGCCCATCACCACGCTCTCCCTGAAGCCACGCCGCATCGGGACAGCGGTGGTGCAGCTGCTCATCGACGCGATCGAGGGAGTGGAGTCGGACCAGCCGGTCGAGCAGGTGATACCGACCGAACTGATCGTGCGTACCTCCTCCCAGCGACGCCCGCAGCGCACCACGGTCAGCCCGCCTCGGGCACCGGAGGAGGAGTAGCACGGACGGCCCGTACGCACGCACGGCCGATCCGTACGCACACGGAGGCGGCCGACGCGCCTGCCGGGCGTCGTCGAGTGACGGCCGGCAGGTGAACGGCGGGTGGTCGAACCCCTGCCCAATCGGGGCGAAAGCCGCGCTGAACTGGAGTCCTGCTCCGATTCACCACCCCTGGGTCATCACACGGCGCGACGGGCGTTCCTATGATGGGCGCACGACACCGCGGGCCGCTGCGACCAGGCAGTCCGAAGCGGTGCAGATGCGGCGCGATGGTGGAGGGGTCTGATGACTCAGGGGGCCGGTCAGGGACCCGAAGCGGAACGGACGGCGGCGTTGCGCGACTTCCGGGTGCCCGCGTACGTCAACGAGACCGGTCCGTACGTCCAGAGCACCCACCCCGGCGACGTCGCACCGGCGCTGGACGAGCCGTACCCCGACGGATATCCCGAGGGGTACACGCCCACCCAGCGCGATCTGCCCGTCATCAACCGCGGGGACACGCTCCAGATGCCCGTGGACCCGGCCACCGCCCCGGCCGCTCAGCTCGCGGCGGGTCCCGGCCCGCTGTACGTGGTCGGGGACGTGCACGGCTACTTCGACGAGCTGATCGACGCGCTGCGGGAGCAGGGGCTGATCGACGCGGACGGGCACTGGTGCGCGGGCACGGCCCGGCTGTGGTTCCTCGGCGACTTCACCGATCGGGGACCGGACGGGATCGGAGTCATCGACCTGGTGATGCGGCTGTCCGCCGAGGCGGCCGCGGCCGGCGGCTACTGCAAGGCTCTCATGGGCAACCACGAGCTGCTGTTGCTCGGTGCCAAGCGGTTCGGCGACACCCCCGTCAACTCCGGCGCGGGTACCGCCACCTTCCAGGCGGCCTGGCTGCTCAACGGCGGCCAGAAGACCGACATGGACCGGCTCCAGGACCACCACCTCCAGTGGATGGCCCGCCTGGACGCGGTCGAGGAGGTCGACGGCTATCTGCTCGTCCACTCCGACACCACCGCCTACCTCGACTACGGCGACTCGATCGAGGCGGTCAACGACACGATCCGCGAGACCATCACGCGAAACGACGCGGACGAGGTCTGGGATCTCTTCCGTAAGTTCACCAAGCGGTTCTCCTTCCGGGACGAGGGAGGTGCAGACGCCGTCCGTTCCCTTCTCGATACGTACGGCGGTACCCGCATCGTTCACGGGCACAGCCCGATTCCCTATCTGCTGGGCGACGTCGGCTCCGAGGACGGCGAAGAGAACACCGGCCCCGTCGTGGAAGGACCGCACGTCTACGCGGACGGGCTCGCCATCGCCATGGACGGCGGAGTGACCATGGCCGGAAAGCTGCTGGTCAGGCAACTTCCGCTGGACGTCTGAGCGTTCGGCACGCTGTTCTGTACCCCGATGTCACACGCGGGCCACCCCCAATTTCCGGCAACCCCCTGTCACCGCGTGCCTTAACGGCTCTACCATCGGTTTATCCGTAGCAGGCTCCCCTCCGTTTCTGCCCGACGGCTCGCTGGCGTGCGAGCCCCAAGCCCTACGGAGCATCGGGGGATGCACATGAACAGCGTTCCGCAGCACCTGCACAGCGAGGACCGCCAGGAATACGAGCGGATCCTCGATGAGGCGCTGCGCTCCGCCCCTTACCGTCCCGAACTGGCCGGTTCCGGCCAGCATTTGAACTCCGAACAGCTGCGCACCATGGCGCTCAACGCCACCGCACTGATAGCGGCGGCCGCGGCGACCGAGTACCAGCACTATGTGAAGGTCCGCGAGGAACTGCGCAATCCGGCGCGGTCCACCCCGGCCACCGTCCATGAGGCCGACTCCGCGGAGTCGGCCACGGGCGGTGCGATGGGGCTCGCCACCACCCTCGGCGAGGCCGCCGAGACCACCGGCGCCGGCGGCTTCGCGCTCGCCCTGGTCCTGGCGCCCGTGCTCGCCGGTACCGCCGCCGCGATCTTCCTGCTCGTCGGCTACGCCCTGAAGATGCTGGACCCGGCTCCGGCGTTCGCCCAGACCATGCTCACCGCGGGCTGGGTCTTCGGCGTCGTGACCGCGGCCGCCATCCTCATGGCCGGCACCGGGCTGCTGCTCACCGCACTGCGCAACAGTCCCTCGCTGGAGGCCGGAGCCTACGGTGAACCCGGTGGGGAGGTGGCCAAGGCCAGGGACGCCTGGCGGGACGCCCTGCTGGAGCGCGGCATCCTCCCCTTCCTGCGGGAAGCTCTGGCCACCGAACCCGGCACGGCCGGACTGCGCCCTACGACGCCGTCGGCCCCGGGGGGCCGGATGCCGCGTCTCGGCTACGACCGTCCCGGTTTCAGCACCGACGACGGCACCGCACCCACCGCCCGGCCGAGCTTCACGAGCCCGGACTACACCAGCCCGGACTTCGGAGGCCCGGAACACCAGCCGGAATAACCCGGCTTGCGCCCCCGCCCGGGGGCGCAAGCCGGACACCCGGTCACGAGACACGGACGCGAAGCCGACCGGCAGAGCGCTCGCGGAGTCATCTGGCGCACCCGCCCGGTCGTGATCCCCAACACCTCGGCGGTCCGCCCGAAGTGCAGTTCCTCGGCAAGCGTCAGGAAGATCTCGGTCTCCAGTCGCTCCAGCATGAGCCCACCTCGGCGCTTAATCCGGCTCAACGGTCGTATGCCGATCACGCCTTGATGGCTCGCCCCCCGGCCGATCATGGAAGGCACCCCCATCCAGTCACTCATGAGACCGGATCCGCAGGTCTACCTCCGCGACCCGGACGGCAACGCGGTGGAGCTGCGCTGGTACCCGCAGGACGCCGAAGGGTGACCGAGCCGACGGCGTCGGTCCAGGGTGTCCGACAACCCGGACCGGCACCTCGGCCAGGAACTCACTCCGCCAGCGGCAGATACACCCGGTTTCCGCTGGCCGCGAACTCCTTCGACTTCTGGAGCATCCCCTCCGCAACCTCCTCGGGAGACACCCCCTCAGCCGCCCCAGCACCGAACCGCTCCGTGATGCTGTGGCTGATCTTCATCGAGCAGAACTTCGGCCCGCACATGGAGCAGAAATGGGCCGTCTTCGCCGGCTCCGCCGGAAGCGTCTCGTCGTGGAACTCGCGGGCCGTGTCCGGATCCAGGGCGAGATTGAACTGGTCCTCCCACCGGAACTCGAAGCGGGCGTCGGACAGCGCGTCGTCCCACTCCTGCGCACCCGGGTGGCCCTTGGCGAGGTCGGCCGCGTGGGCGGCGATCTTGTAGGTGATCACGCCGGTCTTGACGTCGTCGCGGTTGGGCAGGCCGAGGTGCTCCTTGGGCGTGACGTAGCAGAGCATCGCCGTGCCCCACCAGGCGATCATCGCGGCACCGATACCGGAGGTGATGTGGTCGTACGCCGGCGCGACGTCCGTGGTCAGCGGGCCGAGCGTATAGAACGGAGCTTCATCGCAGATCTCCTGCTGAAGGTCGATGTTCTCCTTGATCTTGTGCATCGGGACATGGCCCGGGCCCTCGATCATCGTCTGTACATGGAAACGCTTCGCGATCCGGTTGAGTTCCCCGAGCGTGCGCAACTCCGCGAACTGAGCCTCGTCGTTGGCGTCCGCGATGGAGCCCGGGCGCAGGCCGTCACCCAGCGAGTAGGTGACGTCGTAAGCGGCGAGAATCTCGCAGAGTTCCTCGAAGTTCTCGTACAGAAACGATTCCTTGTGGTGCGCGAGGCACCAGGCCGCCATGATCGACCCGCCGCGCGAAACGATGCCGGTCTTGCGGTGGGCGGTGAGCGGCACATACGGCAGGCGCACTCCCGCGTGGACGGTCATGTAGTCCACGCCCTGCTCGGCCTGTTCGACGACTGTGTCCCTGTAGATCTCCCAGGTCAGCTCCTCGGCCCGGCCGTCGACCTTCTCCAGGGCCTGGTAGAGCGGAACCGTGCCGATGGGGACGGGGGAGTTGCGCAGCACCCACTCGCGCGTGGTGTGGATGTTGCGTCCGGTGGAGAGGTCCATGACCGTGTCGGCGCCCCAGCGGGTTGCCCAGGTCATCTTCTCCACCTCCTCCTCGATGGAGGAAGTCACCGCGGAGTTGCCGATGTTGGCGTTGACCTTCACCAGGAACCGCTTGCCGATGATCATCGGCTCGATCTCCGGGTGGTTGACATTGGCCGGCAGCACGGCCCGTCCCGCCGCGATCTCCTCACGGACGACTTCGGGGGAGACGTTCTCCCGGATGGCGACGTACTCCATCTCCGGGGTGACCTCACCCCGGCGGGCGTACGCGAGCTGTGTGACCGCCTCGCCGTCCCGGCTGCGGCGCGGCTGGCGCGGGCGGCCCGGGAAGACCGCGTCCAGGTTGCGCAGCCCGCCACGCGGCGAGGTGTGCTTGATCCCGTCGTCCTCGGGACGGACGGGGCGGCCCGCGTACTCGGCGGTGTCGCCGCGGGCGATGATCCAGTTCTCCCGCAGCGGCGGCAGGCCCCTGCGGACGTCGGTCTCGACGAGCGGATCGGTGTACGGGCCGGAGGTGTCGTAGAGCGTGACCGACTGCCCGTTGGTGAGATGCACCTGACGGACCGGCACCCGAAGGTCGGGGCGCGAACCCTCGACATACCCCTTGTGCCAGCCGATGGACTTCCCTGCTCCTTGGGGGGTTTCGCCCGCAATGGGCTGTTCGTCCTGGCTGAAGGCAGGCGTGCGTACGTCCTTGTTGGCCATGAGACCTACTCCCTACGCCGGCATTACCCGGTAACAGGTTCGGCGGTCGACGCAGCGGCTTCCGTCAGGCGGCGTTTCATGTGAAACATCACTCGTTCCACGTGGAACATCGCGAATACGGAGGTCAGCGCCCTCTCAGCCCGGTGCTCCGAGCTCCCGCGTGTGCAAAGGTGCCTCCACGCTAGCGTCAATTCGGGCGCGGTGAACAGAGGGCCCCTGCCGTTCTTGCGATGATCGGGCGGTGACCACGACACAGCAGCACCCCTATCCGCCCCCCGACCCAAGGCGCGGCAACGGCGCCGCACAGGGCGGCGGAACCGGCCACGGGGGCCATGGTGCCGGTGACGGACACGACCACGGGCAGGGCCACCAGTACGACCAGGGGCACGCCCACAGTCACGACGACGGCCATACTCTCGGCCACCCGCCCGGCCAGGGATCCGGCCAGGGCGGCTCCGGGTCAGGCGGCGGGCACGGTCACTCGCACAGCCACGGCCCCGCCGCGCCGGTCTCCAAGCATCTGCGCAAGGTCATCGCGGCGATCCTCATCCCCTTCACCGCCGCGGTCGTCGTCGGCCTCGTGGTGCTCTGGCCCGGTGGCGCCCCGTCGCACGAGCGCACCGGCGTCGGCTTCGACCGGCAGACGCAGGCGGCCACGGTCACCAAGGTCGTCTCGGTCAGCTGCAAGTCGGTCAACGCTTCCGGGGACAGCTCGACCGGCGACACCTCCACCTCGGAGGGCAGCTCCGCGAAGCAGGAGGAGGACGGCACCTGCAAGAAGGCCACGGTCCGGGTCGACACCGGCAAGGACAAGGGCCGCACGTTCACCGAGATCGTGCAGCCCGATCAGTCACGTCAGCTGGACGAGGGCGAGAAGGTCGTGGTCGCGTACGAGCCCTCGGCGCCCAAGGACCTGCAGTACTCGGTCACCGACGTGAACCGGAAGTTCCCGATGGCCCTGCTGGCCGGGATCTTCGCACTCGCCGTCGTCGTGGTGGGCCGGCTGCGTGGTGTGATGGCGCTGGTCGCGCTGGCCGTCAGCTTCCTGGTGCTGACCCTGTTCATCCTGCCCGCGATCCTGCAGGGCTCGAATCCGCTGCTGGTGGCGGTGGTCGGGTCCAGCGCCATCATGCTGATCGCCCTGTACATGTGCCACGGCCTGTCGGCCCGGACCTCGGTGGCGGTGCTCGGCACGCTGGTCTCGCTGTGCCTGATCGGCGTCCTCGGCTCGGAGTTCATCGACTGGGCCGCGCTCACCGGCAACACCGACGACAACACCGGGCTGATCCACGGCCTGTACCCGTCGATCGACATGAGTGGTCTGCTGCTGGCCGGCGTCATCATCGGTTCGCTGGGTGTCCTGGACGATGTGACGGTGACCCAGACATCGGCCGTCTGGGAGCTGCACGAGGCCAACCCGACGATGGGCTGGCGCGGGCTGTACCGGGCGGGCATCCGCATCGGCCGGGACCACATCGCCTCCGTCGTCAACACTCTCGTCCTGGCCTACGCGGGCGCCGCGCTGCCGCTGCTGCTGCTCTTCTCGATCGCACAGAGCAGCGTGGCGACGGTCGCCAACAGTGAGCTGGTCGCCGAGGAGATCGTGCGCACGCTGGTCGGCTCGATCGGCCTGGTCGCCTCGGTGCCGGTCACCACGCTGCTCGCGGCGCTGGTGGTCTCGGCCGACCGGCAGAGCAAGGAAGCCGTCGCGGCCGTGGAGGCCCCGGCACGTGGCGGGCGAGGGCGTCGCCGGAAGCGGTGACCGTGCGGCGAGGGGGCGGTGGGCGGCGCAAGAGGAGGGTCCGCACGAGGAGAAGCGCGCCGGCAGCCGCCCACGGACGCGCAGAAGCGTTCCTGCGCGTCCTCACGCGGTTCGGTGGAGCGTCTCGCGTCCCGTGCCGTATCGCTCGCTTCAGCCCGCGCTCTGTTCCTCGGCCAGGATGCGGTCCAGTGCCTCGTCCAGATGGGCGTCGAAGTCGGCGAGCGTACCTTCCTGGCCCAGCGGCACCAACTTGTCGGTACGGTCGAGAAAGGCCACCAGCGGTGGTGCCGAAGACCGGAACACCGCCTGGTCGCCGCCGACCTGAAGCCTGATCAGGATCTCGCCCAGCACCTCGGAATCGGCGGGTGCGATATGCACATCGCCCTCCCCGCACGGCCGGCCCACCCCGTCGATCAGCAACTCACGGCCGAAGGCCCAGGTCACCGGCGCATCCCCGGGCAGATGGAAGGTGAGCCGCACGGCATACGGATCACAGGTCTCGTAGCGCAACTCCACGGGGATGCGGAAGGAGAGCTCCTCCGAGACGAGAAAGCTCATCATGACTTCTGCTTGTACGGACTCGCGCATCGCCTACCCCGTCATATGACACCGACTGGCCGGGATTTATCTATCCCTTTGATGGTGGTCAAATCTTGCTGAACGTACACAGCAGATCACAAGGAGTGAGTTTTCAGATACTGATAGCGATCGCCAGAGAACCCAGATGCCGTCCCACCTCCGTCTGCAACTGCCGTGCGGCGGGCAGCAGCCGGTCTGCCTGGTGAAGAGGGAGGGAGATGGCCACCGTGGCCGCCGTGGTGCCGACAGTGATGGGGATCGCCGCGCACACCGTGCCCAGTGCGTACTCCTGGCGCTCCACCAGCGGCGCCATCCGCCGCGTCCGCTCCAGCCGCCGTAGCAGCGCGTGATCGTCACGGACCGTGTAAGGGGTGAGGGGCTGCAGGGGATAGCGGTCGAGATGGTCACGGCGGGTGTTCTCGTCCAGCTGGAAGAGCAGACACTGGCCGACGGCATGGGCGTGCCCGGTCTCGCGGAAGTCGGCCCACTCCTCGACCGCCGGGTTGCTCGGGGAGTCGGAGACGCACACGACCTCGATCTCGCCGTCCCGGTACATCGCGTAGTAGACCGGCGCGCCGATCGAATCCCGCCAGTGGGCGAGGGTGTCGACTACCGTGCTGCGACGTTTCTGCTGCGCTCCGCTGCTGCTCAGCCGCTCCGCCGCTTCACCGAGGAAGAACAGGCCCTTGTCGCGGCGCAGATAGCCCTCGTGGACGAGGGTGCGCAGCAGGTGGTAGGCGGTGGGCAGCGCGAGGCCGGTCTCGCGGGCCAGTTGTTTGGCGGGGGCGCCGTGTTCGTGTCCGGCGACACACTCCAGCAGCCGCATCGCACGCTGCACGGAGCCGATGAGGGTGGCCGAGTGCGGCTGTGCGGGGTCGGCCGAGGTGGCCGGCCGCTGCACGGGGGGTGTGCCGGAACGGCGTTGGGTGGGGGGCGGTGGAAGTTCCGTGGGTGCGGAGGTGGCGTCAAGCGTGGCCAAGGGTCACTCCCGGAGCGCGAGGGGGTCAGCGACTCTAACCGTCCGCCACCGCTTCCAGTCGGCCCGTGCGGGAAACTTCCCTCCCCCGAGGGAACCGGTGATTCCTGTTACCGGTCACCGATTCCCACGGTCCTCACCAGTCGCTCTTCGACGAGGAGTTCGACATGAACTTCCGCACGATGTAGATCAGTCCCCCGACAAGCGCCACGAAGATCAGCAACTTGAAGAGCAGGTAGGCCAGGAAGCCGACGATGGAGCCGATCAGACCGCCGAAGACCACCAGTGCGATGACCGGCACCGCGATCCACTTCACCCACCACGGCAGACCTGTGAAGATCTCTCGCATTGCCCTGCCCTCTGCTTTCCCGTGCGCTTCGGCACGTACGGTCGGTCTCGTGCCTGCCGCACGATGCGATGTCCTGCACTCGATGCTAGAGCCGCGAGGGTGCCGTTCGGGGGCCTCTGATCCCTTGTCCTCCCCTGACCTCTCCCCTAGGGAACCCTGAGGGGAGAGGTCAGGCCTCGGGCGGAGAGAAGACGACCAGGACCCTCAGGTCCTCGCTGATGTGATGGAACCTGTGGGCCACCCCGGCCGGCACGTACACCACGCTGCCTCGCGCCACCTGCGTGGTCTCCAGGCCGACGGTGATCGCCGCGCGGCCGCTGACGACGAAGTAGACCTCGTCCTGGTTGTGCGGCTTCTGCGGGTCCTGCTCGCCCGCGTTCAGGGCGTAGAGGCCGACCGACATGTTCCGCTCCCGCAGGAACTGCAGGTAGGCCCCGTCGTTGGCGGCGCGTTCCGCCTCCAGTTCGTCCAGCCGGAATGCCTTCATCGCCGTTGTCCGCCCTCGCCCCACTGCTCGTATCTGATCTCGTCTGCCACGATCAGACACATGAAGAATTTCGTAGTCAAGACGATCGCCAACGCGGGCGCCCTGGCCGTCGCCGTGTGGCTGCTCGACAAGATCACCCTGACCGGCGACAGCACCACCAAGAAGGTCTGGACGCTGATCCTGGTCGCCCTGGTCTTCGGCCTGGTGAACTTCCTGGTCAAGCCGATCCTGAAGATCCTGACCTTCCCGCTGTTCATCCTCACGCTCGGTCTGATCACCCTGGTGGTCAACGCGCTGATGCTGCTGCTGACGTCGTGGGTGTGCGACAAGCTCGACCTGAGTTTCCACGTGGAGGGGTTCTGGACGGCCGTTCTCGGCGGTCTGATCATCTCCATCGTGTCCTGGGCCCTGAACATGATCCTTCCCGACTCGGACTGAGTCCCCGATGACCTACCGCGTCTGCTTCGTCTGCACCGGCAACATCTGCCGTTCCCCGATGGCCGAATCCGTCTTCCGGGCCCGCATAGCCGAGGCCGGGCTCGACGACCGTGTCGAGGTCGACAGTGCCGGCACCGGTGGCTGGCACGAGGGGGACGGCGCCGACCCGCGCACCGTCCGCGTCCTCCAGGAGCACGGCTACTACGGCGACCACACCGCCCGCCAGTTCCAGGCGTCCTGGTTCGCCCGCCTCGATCTCGTGATCGCCCTCGACTCCGGCCACCTCAAGTCCTTGCGCCGCCTCGCCCCCACCGAGCAGGACGCACGCAAGGTCCACCTGCTGCGCTCCTACGACCCCGGTGCCGCCGACGACCTCGACGTACCGGATCCGTACTACGGCGGTCTGGACGGCTTCGAGGAGTGTCTTGAGATGGTGGAGGCGGCGAGCGAGGGCCTGCTGACCGCGGTACGCGACACAGTGGAGGGAACGACGGCATGAGCGATTCCGAGTCCGGCTTCGGCTCCGTGGCGGGTGATGGCACGCGCGCGGTGCGCGCGGGACTGCCCGAGCCGGTGAAGAACGAACCGACCCTTCCCGGGCCGGTGTTCGCCGCACACTTCCACCTGCCGGGCGAGGTCAGCGGACCGTACGCCTACGGCCGTGACGAGAACCCGACCTGGACCCATCTGGAGCGCGCCATCGGCGAGCTGGAGGCGCCCGGTGAGGACGTCGAGACGCTGGTGTTCGCCTCCGGTGTGGCGGCCGTCGCGGGCGTGCTCTTCTCGCAGCTGCGCGCCGGAGACGCGGTCGTGCTGCCGTCCGACGGCTACCAGGTGCTGCCCCTGGTCCGCGCCCAGCTGGAGGCGTACGGCATCGAGGTGCGCACCGCGCCGACCGCCGGCGACGCCCAGCTCGACGTCCTGGACGGGGCGAAGCTGCTGCTGATCGAGTCGCCGTGCAACCCCGGGCTCGACGTGTGCGACATCCGGCGGCTTGCCGAGGCGGCACACGCGCGTGGCGCCCTCGTCGCCGTCGACAACACCCTCGCCACCCCGCTGGGCCAGCGGCCGCTGGCGCTGGGCGCCGACTTCTCCGTGGCCAGCGGCACCAAGCAGCTCACCGGGCACGGGGACATCCTGCTGGGGTACGTCGCCGGGCGGGACACGGCGGCCATGGCCGCCGTACGCCGCTGGCGAAAGATCATCGGCGCGATCTCCGGACCCATGGAGGCCTGGCTGGCCCATCGCTCCCTGGCCACTCTCCAGTTGCGGGTGGACCGGCAGAACGCCACCGCCCTGGTGCTCGCGGAGGCGCTCCGCGACCGGCCGGAGGTGACCGGACTGCGCTACCCGGGACTGTCCGACGACCCCGCGCACAAGATCGCCTCACAGCAGATGCGGCGCTACGGCTCGGTGATCTCCTTCACGCTGCCCACGCGCGCGCGTGCCGAGCGTTTTCTGGAGGCCCTGCGGCTGGTCGACGACGCGACGAGTTTCGGCGGGGTGCGCTCCACGGCCGAGCGGCGGCGGCGCTGGGGCGGGGACGACGTGCCGGAGGGTTTCATTCGGCTGTCGGTCGGAGCCGAGGATCCCGAAGACCTGGTGGCCGATGTGCTCCGCGCGCTCGATGAGTCGGATCGGTGACCGGATTACGGACGCCCTCGCCGACCCGGCTACGCATAACGGACGGTCCGAGCCTCCCCCCTCGTGGCTCGGACCGTCCCGGTTCCCGCGCGCCAAGAACCGCGCGACCAAGGCTAGTTGACTCTGCGTCAGTGTCCAATCACTGTAGGGGCAGAGACCTATCGACTTATTTATAGTTGTGGACCTGCCCCCGAGGGCCGACGGGGGCAGGGAGAAGGGGAGGGTGAGCGATGGATCTGGCCTTGCTGCGGACCTTTGTGACCGTGCACCGGGCCGGCTCCTTCACCCGCGCCGCCGCCCTGCTCGGACTCTCGCAGCCGGCCGTCACCTCTCAGATCCGCACGCTGGAAAGACAGCTGGGCCGTCCGCTCTTCCTGCGGCAGGCCCGTGGGGTGACCCCGACGACCATCGGCGACGAACTCGCCCACAAAGCAGCCCCGCACCTCGACGCGCTCGTGGAGATAGCGGAACGCGGCCTCGACGACGACTCCTCGGTACGTACCCTCCATCTCGCCGGCCCGCCGGAGTTCACCGCCGAGCGCGCCCTGCCCGCCCTCTCCGAGCTCGCCGGCGACGACGGCCAGGGCTTCGCGCTGCGCGCCTCGTTCGGCACCGCAGAGGAGACCCTGGAAGGGCTGTCCGCCGGACATCACGACCTGGCCATCAGTACGGCCCGGCCGCGTGGCGCCCTGCTCACCGCCACCGCCCTCTGCGACGAGGAACATGTACTGGTCGCCGCTCCCCGCTGGGCCGAGGAGATCGGGACCGGAACGGTACGGGACAAGGGCGCGCCCGTCCTGGAGAACCTGCCCGTCGTCGAGGTCCACGAGTCGCTGCCCTTCGTCTCGCGCTACTGGGGCTCCGTCTTCGACGCGCGGCCCGCTGCCTCCGGCACGGTTGTCGTGCCCGATCTGCGCGCCGTCCTCGCCTGCGCGGTCGCGGGCGCCGGCCTTGCCGTGCTGCCCCGCTATCTGTGCACGGCCGCCCTGGACCGAGGTGAGGTCATGGCGCTGCACGAGCCCGCTGTACCCCCGCTACGGACCTACTTCCTGGTGGTGCGGACCGGCACACTCGCCATGCCGCATGTGGCGCGGGCACACGAATGGCTCCAGCACGCGGCTGTGGACTGGGGCTGAGAACGTCAGGGGGTGACACGATGCGCCCGTACGGTGGCGCTTCGCGATGTTTCACGTGGAACCAGCTGGGCCACATTTCTCCCATGACCGTCCGACCCGTGGTCAAGCGCACCGCCCGTGCCGTTCTCCTGGACGGCGACGACCTGATCCTGATCAAGCGCACCAAGCCAGGTGTCGATCCCTACTGGGTCACCCCCGGTGGCGGGGTCGAGCCGGAGGACACCACTGTCGTCGACGCCCTGCATCGCGAGGTACACGAGGAACTCGGCGCCAAGATCACCGACGTGGTGCCCTGCTTCGTGGACACCGTGGAGCACATCGGCGACAGCGGCAGCACCACCGGCGTGAAGGTGCAGCACTTCTTCGTCTGCCGACTGGAGTCCATGGACCCGGCCCTGCGGCACGGCCCCGAAGTCGACGAGCCGGCCGGCGAGTACGAGATCGTGCGCGTCCCCTTCACCCGCGTCGGGATCGCCTCCGTGCACCTCGTACCGCTCTCCCTGCGGCACTACCTCGACGGCAACATCGAGGGCGTACGGGCCATGCACGCTCCCGACCTCGGTTGACGGATCAGTCGCCGACGACGACCAGTTCCTCGACCGAGTCATGCCGTATCCGGTGCGCCGGGATGCCGACGTCCCGCAGGGCGTGCACACCGTTGCGGATCATGCCGGGCGGGCCCGAGAGATAGCCGTCGTAGCCGGTCCATGGGCCGTAGGCGCGGATGGCGTCGGGGAGCTGGAGATGCGCCTGCTGGTCGACGACCGCGCGGACCGAGAGCCAGGGATGGCTCTGCTGGAGCCGGAGCAGGGTGTCGATGTCATACAGGTCGTGGTCGGTGCGGGCGCCGTAGAACACCTCGACCGGGCGGCGTACGCCGCGCTCGGCGATGTCCTCGACCAGCGCCTTGATGGGGGCGATGCCGGTGCCACCGCCCAGGCAGAGCAGTCCGTTGTCCTTCGTATGGTCGACGGTCATCGAGCCGACGGGCGGGCCGAGGCGGATGACGTCACCGGGGCGGGCGCGGTGCACCAGCGCGTTGGAGACCCAGCCCGCCGGAACGGCCTTCACATGGAACGTCAGCAGCCCGTCCGAGCGGGGCGCGGAGGCAAAGGAGTAGTGCCGCCAGACCCTCGGCCACCAGGGCGTCTCCATGCTCGTGTACTGCCCGGCGAGGAAGGGATACGGCTGGTCCGGGCGGACCGTGAGCACCGCGACGTCCGCGGTCCTGAGGTCGTGGGCGACGACCTGCGCATGCCACCAGGCCGGTGCACGCAGTTCGTCCGCCGACGCCGCGTCGATCATCACCTGGGACATCGTCGTGTACGCCCGCACCCAGGCCGCCTCCGTCTCCGGATCCCAGATGGCCGCGGCGTACTTGCTCAGCGCACCGATGAGGCACTCGCCGACCGCCGGGTAGTGCTCCGCGCGGGTGCCGTACTTGCGGTGGCCGCGACCCAGATTCTGGAGGTACTCGACCAGGACGGGCGTGTTGTCGATGTGCTCGGCCGCAGTGAGCAGGGCCTTCAGCAGCCGGTCCCGCTGGGTGTCCATCGCGGCCGGGAACAGCGGACGCAGTTCGGGATGGCGTACGAAGAGCAGTGCATAGAAGTACGAGGTGACCCTGTCGGCTATCGGAGCGACCTCGGCCATGGTGCCGCGGATGCGGATCGCGTCCGGGGAGGCCTCCGGACGCGGCTGTGCGCTGCGCTGCGGCGGGACGTGCTGTTGAAGCGTGGGGGGCACTGGCTCTCCGGCCGTGGGGGCGAAGCGGCCGGGGGCCGGGGGCCGCCCGGCCGGCGGGGCCTGGGCGGGGTTCTGGAGGCGGGCCGGCTCCTCTGTCGGCGGTATTCGCTCCCGGGCCTCTCCGGACGCGGGACGGTGGCTCCGGGGAGCCTCCTGCTCCCCGGCCGGCGCCACGACCGGATGCTCGGCGGCGGGCTCGACCGGGGTGTTGCTGGGGGACGTGAACCAGCTGCTTCCGCCGGCCCCGTCGTTGCCCGCCGACGTGGTGGTCGGAGCATCCATGGTGTGCCTCGCCTCGAACATCTTTCGGTCGGTCTGCACTTCACTCGGAAGGTGCTTGTATTCCCCCGTTGACGGCTAGCTCTCCCCGGCCAGGCCCGTGGCCGACATGGCCACATTGAACCCATGCTTCCTTCGCGTACGGACAAGTAAGGCGAAAGTGTGACATGGGCCGCAGTCACTCGCGCCAGAACGTCTCATCCGGGACATGAACCGGAGTCGACCCTACCGGCCGTCGCTCCGCACACAAGTCCCCCCTGTCTCCCCCGCCAATCCCACTAAGGGCGACCCATAAGGTCCCTCAACTCCCGAGCGCCGCTCGCCAATTCATAGACATCCCATAGATCACGGCCCGTGTAGGAGTACGTCGCGAGACCGGCGAGATGTCCGTCCGCATTGACCGCCACGGACACCGGAACCACAGCGAACAATTCCCTGTCCGACACGGAATCCCCATACGCGACACAGTCCGCTCGGCCAACCCCGAACTGCTCGCACAGGCGGTCCGCGATGGTCACCTTGGCCGCAGGATCAAGGATGCCCGCCGGGTCCACCGGCTCCACGAAGGGAACCGCCGGGAAACGCGATCCGAAGGCCGCATGGGCTCCCCAGTCCAACAGGCGCTCCACGAAGAACGAGGGAGAGAGCGAGACCACCGCGCAATAGTCACCCGCTTCCCTGATCTCGGCCCAGACCTCCCGGATACGGGCCAGCCAAGGCGCTCCGGCGAATGCCGCGGCCACCTGCGCATCGGTCAACTCGGCCCAGAGGGAGTACACCCGAGCCGCATACTCCGGCGGGGTTATCCGTCCTGCCGAAATCGCCCGATCAAGCTCCACCGTCTCGGCTTCCAGGCCGAGTTGCCGGGAGATCTCGACGGGGGCGGAGGTGCCGTGCAGCAATGTGCCGTCGAGATCGAAGAGATGAAGTCTCGCCATGGGCCCCCAGGCTAGCGGGAAGGGTTCACCACCCTCGAAGAGGTCACGGGCAGCGGCTGAGTGGGGATGTTTCACGTGAAACGTCCCTTGTCTGTCCTGGGGCTGCGCTCAGGGCTACGGCATGACCAAAAGCGCGTGCGTCTACCTGGAAACAGGTGGACGCCGCGGGTGCCGGTCGGACAGCCTGACCTGCGTGCCCACTCCTTCCGTCGCCACCCTGCCCATACGCCGACTCACGCCACGCGATCTCACCGCCTGTGCCGACTTGTCCGAGGATCGGGGATGGCCCCGCGAGGAACACAAATGGCGCCTGCTCCTCACGGCCGGGAAGGGGTACGGGATCGACGACCCCGGCGGGGGGCTGGTCGCCGCCTGTGTCATCACGGAGTACGGCCCGGGGGAACGCCCGAATCTCGGCGCGATCGGCATGGTCCTGGTTGCCGAACGGCATGCCCGTCAGGGCGTCGGGCGCCGACTGATGCGCCACATCGTCTCGGCTATGGGGACGACTCCGCTGACTCTGTACGCGACGCCGTACGGCCGTCCGCTCTACGAGGAGCTGGGGTTCAAGACCACGGGACGCTCGGAGATGCTGACCGGGCCCTTCACCCCGGGCGGGGCCGAGCCCCGGGTGGCGACACGGGCGGCCGCGGCCGAGGACCTCCCCTCCATCCTGCGGCTGGACGCAGAGGTGTTCGGTACCGACCGCACACCTCTCATCGCCCGCCTGCCCGCGTTCTCGGACCAACTGCGTGTGGCCGTGGACGGCGACCGGATCGTCGGCTACGCGGCCGCCTGGCCGAACATGGCCACCCATGTCGTCGGACCGCTGATCGCCCGGGACACGGAGACGGCGAAGTCCCTCATCGCCTCACTCGCCGACCACACCGACCGCCCACTCCGCACCGACATCGACATCCGGCACGAGGAACTGCTGGCATGGGCGAAGGAGCGGGGGCTGGCCTCCGTTGCCATGAACTCCGTCATGACTTACGGCCTCGCGGAGTTGCCGGGAGACTGGACACGGCGCTTCGCACCACTGACGGTGGCGGCCGGCTGAGGATCTCCCGGTCCGGCGAACGCCGACGGCCTCGGCGGCGCGCTGGGCCTCGGATCAGGAGTTCGGCGTCCCGGGTAGTGAGCGGGCCGTCATCGGCACGACGCAGGTGACGGCCACGAAGCGCAATGGTTGCAGACGCTGACTATATGCAACCAAGGGATATTGCGGACCTGCTCTATCCTGGTTTCAGCCGCTCCGGGACGGAGGAACACGCCAATGACAGCGACGGACCCCGCGCTCACCGCCCTTGCCCAGGGCTGGTGCGCTCTCTCCCTGCTACACGGGAGGATCGAGGCGCACATCGAGCGAGCCCTCCAGGGAAACCACGACCTGAGCGTGCGCGAATACTCTCTGCTGGACGTCCTCAGCCGCCAGCACGACGGCGAAGGGGGCCATCTGCAGATGAAGCAGGTCGCCGACGCGGTCGTCCTCAGCCAGAGCGCCACCACCCGGCTGGTGACACGCCTAGAAGACCGGGGCCTCCTGGAGCGCTACCTCTGCCCGACCGACCGGCGCGGCATCTATACGAACGTCACCGAGGCGGGGCTGCGGCTGCTCGAAGAGGCTCGTCCCACCAATGACACCGCACTGCGCGAGGCCCTCGACGAGGCGGCCAGGAACGCGGAACTGGCTCCCCTGGTACGAGTCGTGGAGTCGCTCAACGTGCCCGCATAGGCTGCGGGCATGGGAGATCTAGACATACGTGCCGCGGTCGCCGACGACATCCCGGCCATCGTCGGCATGCTGGCCGACGACCCACTGGGCGCCCGGCGGGAATCACCGGACGATCTGGCGCCCTATCTGAGCGCCCTGGAGCGGCTCAGCGCCGACCCCAACCAGCAGCTGGTCGTCGCCGTACGCGAGGGCCGCGTGGTCGGCACACTCCAGCTCACGATCATCCCCGGGCTCTCGAGGCGCGGCGCCACGCGGTCGATCATCGAGGGCGTACGCATCCACGCCGACGAGCGCGGCGGCGGGCTGGGCACCCGGTTCATCGAGTGGGCGATCGAGGAATCCCGCCGTCAGGGCTGCCAGTTGGTGCAGCTGACCTCGGACGCGTCACGCACCGACGCCCACCGCTTCTACGAGCGGCTCGGTTTCACCGCCTCGCACGTCGGTTTCAAGCGTGAGATCTGACCGCCAGGCACCGACGGCATGGGCTCAAAGGGTGGTGTTTCACGTGAAACACCACCCCCGGCTCGTCTAACCAATCCCCCGCCACCCCTCGGGGTCCACCCCACCGGGGACGGGAGCCGTCTCCTCGTACGGCTGACGCGTGAACACGAACGAACCGAGGTCCAGGTGGCTCACGGTGCCGTCCGGACGACGTACGGGCCGTAGAGGCTCTCCGGCGTAGTAGCCCTCAAGGCCGGTCCAGGTGCCGTCACCGTGGGCCCGGAAACGCGCACGGCGGCCGGCGCCCGACAGCGGCCCGAGCGAGACCAGTCCGTCGGCCGTCACCCGCAGCGCGAAGGGGTGCGTACCCCAGTACCACTGGCCAGCCAATTCCAGAACAGACGGCTCGACCTGGGCCAGGGGCCGCCATGGCTCGGGAATGCGCGGTTCGGCCTCCGCGACGATACGGACGAGATCGGCGCCGACGGCGGACAGCAGCGGGCCTGAGGTGCAGTTCGCGAGCACCACGGCCGCCACATCGTCGTCCACGCTGATGGTGAGGTTGGCCAGGAAGCCGGGCAGCGAGCCGGAGTGCCCGATCAGCAGCCGGCCGTCGCGCCGCTGGATCTGGAGACCGAGGCCGTAGGTGGCGCCGTCCAGGACGTCGGCGGGCTCGGCGGGAGCCGCCGGGATGCGCATCTCCCGTACGGACTCCGCGCTCAGGACCCGTTCGTCGCCGGCCGCCAGGAACACGGCGAAGCGAGCCAGGTCGTCAGTGGTCGACCAGAGCTGTCCTGCCGGTGCCATCCGGCCGAGGTCCTCCAGCGGCTCCGGGAGCATCGCGTCGGCCCAAGGATGCACCGCCCACCCGCCCGCGTGCGGCGCCCGTGGCTGGGCGCTCGTGCGGTCGAGGCGCAACGGTTCGAGCACCTCCCGCCGGAGCACCTCCTCCCAGGGGGCACCGCGGAGCTCCTCGACCAGGGCGCCGAGCAGGGTGTAGCCGGGGTTGGAGTAGTGGTGTCGACGCCCGACAGGGTGCAGGAGGGGCTGCTCACCGAGAACATCACTGAGCTCCGGCCGCAGCGAGCCCGGGGTGCGCTCCCACCAGGGTGCGGGCGACTCGGCCGCCAAACCCCCTGTGTGCGCGAGCAGTTCGGCGATCGTCGCCTCCCCGGCGCCGGTGCCCGGCAGATGCTTCTCCAGTGGATCGCCGAGATCGAGCAGCCCTTCGTCGCGCAGCCGGAGCACCAGAACGGCCGTGAACGTCTTGGTGATCGATCCGATCCGGTACTGCACGTTCTCGTCTGGCTCGTGCCCGTCCACCGAGGTCCGCGCCCCGTGCCAGACGGCCCGCCCACCCCGCACGACCGCCGCCACCAGCGACGGCGCCCGCCCCTCGGCCTGGGCGACCGCGATCCGGTGCAACAGCGTCCGCCGGGTGGCGGGGAGCAGCTCTTCCTGAAATGTCGTCATGCACCCAGTCCACCCGGTGGGCGGACCTGCGTCGAGTTCATTTCGGTGGTCGGATCAGGTCTGTGCCATGTCCACGAAACGGGAGTAGTGGCCCTGGAAGGCCACGGTGATCGTCGCGGTCGGGCCGTTTCGGTGCTTGCCGACGATGATGTCCGCCTCGCCCGCGCGCGGTGACTCCTTCTCGTAGGCGTCCTCGCGGTGGAGCAGGATGACCATGTCGGCGTCCTGCTCGATGGAGCCGGACTCACGCAGGTCGGACACCATCGGCTTCTTGTCGGTGCGCTGCTCGGGACCACGGTTGAGCTGTGAGAGCGCGATCACCGGGACCTCCAGCTCCTTGGCGAGCAGCTTCAGGTTTCGGGACATGTCCGAGACCTCCTGCTGACGGCTCTCGGAGCGTTTGGACCCGGACTGCATCAGCTGCAGATAGTCGATGATCACGAGCTTGATGTCGTTGCGCTGCTTGAGCCGGCGGCACTTGGCACGGATCTCCATCATCGACAGGTTCGGGGAGTCGTCGATGTAGAGCGGTGCGGCCGAGACGTCCGGCATCCGGCGGGCGAGCCGGGTCCAGTCGTCGTCGGTCATCGTGCCGGAGCGCATGTGGTGCAGGGCGACCCGCGCCTCGGCGGACAGCAGACGCATCGCGATCTCGTTGCGGCCCATTTCGAGGGAGAAGATGACGCTGGGCAGGTTGTGCTTGATCGACGCGGCCCGGGCGAAGTCCAGAGCCAGAGTGGACTTACCCATGGCGGGACGCGCGGCGATGACGATCATCTGACCCGGGTGGAGGCCGTTGGTCAGCGAGTCCAGGTCTGTGAAGCCGGTGGGTACGCCGGTCATCTCGCCGGTACGCGAGCCGATCGCCTCGATCTCGTCGAGGGCGCCCTCCATGATGTCGCCGAGCGGCAGATAGTCCTCGCTGGTCCGCTGCTCGGTGACCGCGTAGATCTCCGCCTGGGCGCTGTTGACGATCTCGTCGATGTCGCCGTCGGCCGCGTATCCCATCTGCGTGATGCGGGTCCCGGCCTCGACAAGACGGCGCAGTACGGCCCGTTCGTGGACGATCTCCGCGTAGTACTCGGCGTTCGCCGCCGTCGGCACCGTCTGGACGAGGGTGTGCAGATAGGAGGCCCCGCCGACCTTGTTGATCTCGCCGCGCTTGGTGAGCTCGGCGGCGATGGTGATGGGGTCGGCCGGCTCGCCCTTGGCATAGACGTCGAGGATCGCCTGGTAGATCGTCTCGTGCGCGGGCTTGTAGAAGTCGTGGCCCTTGAGGATCTCCACGACATCGGCGATGGCGTCCTTGGACAGCAGCATGCCGCCGAGCACGGACTGTTCGGCATCCAGGTCCTGCGGGGGGACTCGCTCGAAGGTGGAACCTCCGCCGTCCCAGTCGCCGCTGTCCCGGCCCCGGTCGTGCCTGTCGTCCCGCCCTCGGCCGCCCTCACCGCGTCCACGGGAAGCGGGCAGACGATCGCTTGGACCGGCCTCGGCCCACGGATCGTCCAAGGGCTCGGAAATACTCACCGAGCCACCTCCTCCCGTCCGCCCGGCGGACCTCGCCGTGGCCCCATTTCTACGGCACGGCACTGACAAACCAAGTCGCCCCATTCCGGTTCTGGACGCGTCGGTTTTGTGAGGTTTCCGAGGCCATAAGGAGGAGTGGGCGCCGCACCACGGTAGGCCCGCGGGCACCGTCAGCCAATCTGGTTATCCACAGGCCATGTGGACGACGGCCCGTATGCTGTGGAGAACCTCCCAAAACCTGTGCACGACGCGGTGGACAGCCCTGTGAACAAGCCCTCGATCTCTCTCCGTCATCGGCTCTGACCTGCACCTTTCCCATCCACCGGCTGTGCAGAAGAAAAACTTCCCCAGTCGGATCAAGATCGCTTCGAACGGCGCGCGGCAGCGCGGGCCACGCAAGCCTCGGTAAGGGTCAGTGCGCAATTGCATCTCTTACCTGTGGACGATTAGATTAGTGCCCATGTCACAGGCTCCCGCGATCCCCGAAGCCACCCGACGGCGGCACGACCGAGAGATCGTCGCACTGGCCGTACCGGCCTTCGGCGCACTCGTCGCCGAGCCGCTTTTCGTCATGGCCGACAGCGCGATCGTCGGCCATCTCGGGACCGCACAACTCGCCGGCCTCGGCGTCGCCTCGGCCCTCCTCACCACCGCCGTGAGCGTCTTCGTCTTTCTCGCTTACGCCACCACGGCGGCCGTGGCCCGCCGGGTCGGCGCCGGCGATCTCCAGGCGGCCATCCGTCAGGGCATGGACGGCATCTGGCTGGCGCTGCTACTCGGTGCCGGCGTCATCGCCGTCGTCCTGCCTCTGGCACCCGGCATCGTGGATCTCTTCGGCGCTTCGGCCACCGCGGCGCCCTTCGCGACGACCTACCTCAGGATCTCCTCGCTGGGGATCCCGGCCATGCTGGTGGTGCTCGCCGCCACCGGCGTCCTGCGGGGCCTCCAGGACACCCGGACCCCGCTGTACGTCGCCGTCGCAGGCTTCGTCGCCAACGCCGGGCTGAACGCCGGGCTCGTCTACGGCGCCGGACTGGGCATCGCCGGCTCCGCCTGGGGCACCGTCATCGCCCAGTGCGGGATGGCGGCCGTCTATCTGACCGTCGTCGTCCGGGGAGCCCGCAGGCACGGGGCATCCCTTCGCCCCGACGTCGCCGGGATACGCGCTTCGGCACAGGCCGGCGTACCTCTCCTCGTCCGGACGCTCTCGCTCAGGGCCGTCCTCATGATCGCCACGGCCGTCGCGGCCCGGCTCGGCGACGGCGATATCGCGGCGCACCAGATCGTGTTGTCCCTGTGGAGCCTGCTGGCCTTCGCCCTGGACGCGATAGCGATCGCCGGGCAGGCCATCATCGGCCGCTATCTCGGTGCGGGCGACACTGCTGGCGCCCGTGAGGCCTGTCGACGCATGGTCCAGTGGGGCATCGCCACCGGGATCGTTCTGGGCCTGCTTGTGATGGCTGCCCGACCACTCTTCCTCCCGCTGTTCACCAGCGATCCGACCGTGAAGGACACCGCGCTGCCCGCACTGCTCATCGTGGCGCTCTCCCAGCCGATCTCTGGCGTGGTCTTCGTCCTCGACGGCGTTCTGATGGGGGCGGGAGACGGGCCCTATCTCGCCGGGGCCATGGTCGTGACCCTGGCCGTCTTCACACCGGTGGCCCTCCTGGTCCCCGTCTTCGGCGGCGGGCTCACGGCGCTCTGGGGAGCCATGACCCTGATGATGGCCACGCGCATGCTGACCCTCTGGCTGCGGACACGCTCGGGCCGCTGGATCGTGGCCGGTGCAACCCGCTGACGGCCGACCGGCACGGCCCATCGACTGTTTCACGTGAAACGTGAAACACCGCGAGCCGCCACGTTTCACGTGAAACACCCACCCGACCTCATCGTCGGCAAGCCAAAGGGGCCGCACCCTCACGGGTACGGCCCCTTTCAGCTACTGCTCAAACCGAGCGCAGCGTCAGGCCGCGACGACCTCGATGTTGACCTTGGCGGCAACCTCGGGGTGCAGACGCACGAACGTCTCGTGGGCACCCAGCGTCTTGATCGGCGCGCCCAGCTCGATGCGGCGCTTGTCGACCTCGGGGCCACCGGAAGCCTTGATCGCCGAGGCGACGTCGGCCGGGGTGACGGAACCGAAGAGACGACCGGCGTCGCCGGAGCGGACGGCCAGACGGACCTTGACACCCTCGAGCTGGGCCTTCACGGAGTTGGCCTGCTCGATGGTCTGGATCTCGTGGATCTTGCGAGCACGACGGATCTGCTCGACGTCCTTCTCGCCACCCTTGGTCCAGCGGATAGCGAACTTCCGCGGGATCAGGTAGTTGCGAGCGTAACCGTCCTTGACGTCGACGACGTCGCCGGCGGCACCGAGGCCAGAGACCTCGTGGGTGAGGATGATCTTCATGTGTCGGTCACCCTTCCCTTATCGCGCGGTGGACGTGTAGGGCAGCAGCGCCATCTCACGGCTGTTCTTGACGGCCGTGGCGACGTCACGCTGGTGCTGCGTGCAGTTGCCGGTCACGCGGCGGGCACGGATCTTGCCGCGGTCGGAAATGAACTTCCGCAGCATGTTCGTGTCCTTGTAGTCCACGTACTGGACCTTGTCCTTGCAGAACGCGCAGACCTTCTTCTTAGGCTTGCGCACAGGCGGCTTCGCCATGGTGTTTCTCCTGTGTGATCAAGAAGTGGGGATGCGAGCCATTGCCCTTAGAAGGGGGGCTCGTCCGAGTAGCCGCCGCCACCGCCGCTGCTGCTGCCGGAGCCGCCGCCCCAGCCGCCGCCACCCTGGTTGCCGCCGCCGGCGGCGGGAGCGCCGGAAGCCCAGGGGTCGTCGCTGGGAGCGCCGCCCTGCTGGCCGCCACCGGAGCCGCCGCCCCAGCTGCCGCCACCCTGGCCGCCACCGCCGCTGAAACCGCCCTGGCCACTGCGGCCGCCACCACCGGCGGTCTTGGTGACCTTGGCCGTGGCGTTCCGCAGGCTGGCGCCGACTTCCTCGACGTCCAGCTCGTAGACCGTGCGCTTGACGCCCTCACGGTCCTCGTAGGACCGCTGCTTCAGCCGGCCCTGCACGATGACGCGCATGCCTCGCTGAAGCGACTCGGCGACGTTCTCCGCCGCCTGACGCCAGACCGAGCAGGTCAGAAAGAGGCTTTCGCCGTCCTTCCACTCGTTCGTCTGGCGGTCGAAGGTGCGGGGAGTGGACGCGACGCGGAACTTCGCGACCGCCGCACCGGACGGGGTGAAGCGCAGCTCGGGGTCATCGACAAGATTGCCGACGACCGTGATGACGGTCTCGCCTGCCATGGGGGAACCTCTCGGCGGGTTTGCTGCTGGCTGCTTGCTGCTACTCGAAACCCGAGATCAGCTGAGCTGGGAGCTCAGTGGGTCTCGGGACGGAGGACCTTGGTCCGGAGGACCGACTCGTTCAGGTTCATCTGGCGGTCGAGCTCCTTCACGACCGCAGGCTCGGCCTGCAGGTCGATGACCGAGTAGATGCCCTCGGGCTTCTTCTTGATCTCGTACGAGAGACGACGACGGCCCCAGGTGTCGACCTTCTCCACCTTGCCGTTGCCCTCACGGACGACGGAGAGGAAGTTCTCGATCAGGGGGGCGACAGCGCGCTCCTCCAGATCGGGGTCGAGGATGACCATCACCTCGTAGTGACGCATGTGGAACCCACCTCCTTTGGACTCAGCGGCCACGGTCGTTCCGTGGCAGGAGGGTTGTGATGCGTGCGCAACGGTATCGGCCGCCACTGACATACGGGGGGCTTCCCTCGGGATCCCCGGCCGCGGGCCTGGGCAGACACCGGTGCAGAGGGTACAGACTACCCGCACACCTGCTTCCGGTTGAAATCCGACCGCCGGGGCCCTCAATCTGTACGCATCGGGTGTGTACGGCGCTACGATGCGCCGCCTTCCGCAGGAGGTGCCCTATGGCACAGGCATTGCGACCCAACACCGCCGGCTCCCTGTTCGCCACCGACGGCAAGACCCATCCGCTCCAGGACTCTCTGATGGCGGTCACACTGGCACTCGGGCTGATCGCCTTCATCACGTCGTTTTTCCACAGCCTGCACCTGCTCAGCTCGTGGACCGGTCTGATCGGCATCTTCACCGGCCTGTTCGGGCAGTGGGTCTCGATCACCACACGCGAGCGTTTCGGTCTGATCCTGGGTCTCGGTGCCGCGGGCATCGGCTTCTTCATCGGCATGGCGCACGGCGGCCTGTTCGGGTAGGCCTCCGGCACCTTGCGCACCACCGCCTACACCCCGGCCGCACCTGAGCCGGGGCGTAGGGGGTGTACGCCCAGTCGGGCCGCGGGCGAGGCGCAGTAGGCTTCGGCGCGAGAGCCGGAGCCCCTGTACCCATGGGGACACACCAGCCCGAGGAGCGCCCCGACATGAGCCTGACCCTGCGGACCATCAGCCGCGAACAGCATCTGGCCTACATCCAGAGCCTGCCGGCTGCCAGCCACATGCAGGTCCCGGCCTGGGCAGATGTGAAGGCGGAGTGGCGTTCGGAGAACCTCGGCTGGTTCGACGACCGCACCGGCGAGATGGTCGGCGCCGGCCTGGTGCTGTACCGCCAGCTGCCCAAGATCAAGCGCTACCTCGCGTACCTCCCCGAGGGCCCGGTCATCAACTGGTTCGCGCCGAATCTCGACGAGTGGATCCAGCCGATGCTGGCCCACCTCAAGCAGCAGGGCGCGTTCTCCGTGAAGATGGGCCCGCCGGTGATCATCCGGCGCTGGGAAGCCAACTCCATCAAGGCCGGCATCCAGGACCCGGACGTGAAGCGGCTGCGCGACATCGAGGCCGACTTCATCGAGCCGCGCGCCTTCGAGGTGGCGGACAAGCTGCGCCGGATGGGCTGGCAGCAGGGCGAGGACGGCGGCGCCGGCTTCGGTGACGTGCAGCCGCGCTACGTCTACCAGGTGCCGCTGGCGAACCGTTCCCTGGAAGACGTCCACAAGAACTTCAACCAGCTGTGGCGGCGCAACATCAAGAAGGCCGAGAAGGCCGGCGTCGAGGTCGTCCAGGGCGGCTACCAGGACCTGGCGGAGTGGCAGCGGCTGTACGAGATCACGGCCGTGCGCGACCACTTCCGGCCGCGCCCGCTGTCGTACTTCGAGCGCATGTGGACGGCGCTCAACACCGAGGACCCCAACCGGATGCGGCTGTACTTCGCCCGGCACAACGGGGTGAACCTGTCCGCGGCGACCATGCTGATCGTCGGCGGGCACGTCTGGTACTCCTACGGCGCCTCCGACAACATCGGCCGCGAGGTGCGCCCGTCCAACGCCATGCAGTGGCGGATGCTGCGCGACGCCTACGCGCTCGGCGCCACCGTCTACGACCTGCGCGGCATCTCGGACTCGCTGGACGAGACGGATCACCTCTTCGGTCTCATCCAGTTCAAGGTGGGCACCGGTGGCCAGGCAGCCGAATACCTCGGCGAGTGGGACTTCCCGCTGAACAAGCTGCTCCACAAGGCGCTCGACATCTACATGTCGCGCCGCTGACGTCACGCTCCGTGCTTCTATAGCCCTGACACACCCCAGCCATCCAGAAAGGTTCCAGGTCCGGCCATGGCGCTCACGCTCTACGTCGACACCGCGCGCTGGCGGGCGCACCACAAGCACGTGCAGGAGCAGTTCCCGGGCCTCGTCCCGGTCTGCAAGGGCAACGGCTACGGCTTCGGGCACGAACGCCTGGCGGAGGAGGCCACGCGTCTGGGCTCGGACATCCTCGCGGTCGGTACGACGTATGAAGCCGCGCGTATCAAGGACTGGTTCGGCGGCGATCTGCTGGTGCTGACGCCGTACCGGCGCGGCGAGGAGCCCGTGCCGCTGCCCGACCGGGTGATCCGCTCGGTGTCGTCGATCGACGGCGTGTACGGCCTGGTGGGCGCGCGCGTGGTCATCGAGGTGATGTCCACCATGAAGCGGCACGGCATCAGCGAGCAGGACCTGCCGCAGTTGCACTCCGCCATAGAGAACATCCGCCTGGAGGGCTTCGCCATCCATCTGCCGCTGGACCGTACCGACGGCTCGGATGCCGTCGAGGAGGTCATCGGCTGGATGGACCGGCTGCGCGCGGCCCGGCTGCCGCTGCACACGATGTTCGTCAGCCACCTCAAGGCCGACGAACTCGCCCGGCTGCAGCAGCAGTTCCCGCAGACCCGGTTCCGGGCCCGGATCGGCACCCGGCTGTGGCTGGGGGACCACGACGCCACCGAGTACCGCGGCGCGGTCCTGGACGTCACCCGCGTCGCCAAGGGCGACCGGTTCGGCTACCGGCAGCAGAAGGCGGCGTCGGACGGCTATCTGGTGGTCGTGGCGGGCGGTACGTCGCACGGGGTGGGCCTGGAGGCCCCGAAGGCCCTGCACGGCGTCATGCCGCGCGCCAAGGGCGTCGCACGGGCCGGCCTGGCCACGGTGAACCGGAACCTTTCGCCGTTCGTCTGGGGCGGCAAGCAGCGCTGGTTCGCGGAGCCGCCGCACATGCAGGTGTCGATCCTGTTCGTGCCGACCGACGCTCCGGAGCCGCACGTGGGTGAGGAACTGGTGGCCCATCTGCGGCACACCACCACCCAGTTCGACCGCATCGTGGACCGCTGACGGGTTCTCAGAACAGCGAAGGGGGCCGCACACGGAGTTCCGTGTGCGGCCCCCTTCCTTCGGTCCGGGGTGTTCGCCCAGACGCCCAGCGCCCGGGCTGTTCGCTCAGAGCGAACTGTCCTCGGAGGAGCGGCTTCCCCATTCCACCTGCGGCCCCTCGAACTGGGCGGCATGACGCGGGGGACGGACGGCCGCGCCGAGCACGAAGACGTCCTTCGCGCCGTCCAGCACGCCGCCCGAGGGGTCGTCGTCCCCGGAGCGGCGCACCACGTCCCGCTCGGGCATGAGGATGTCGCGTACGACCATCGCACAGAGGTAGAGCGTGCCGAGCAGGTGCACGGCGATGGCCCAGTGGTAGCCGTGGGTCGGCAGGCCCTTGTGGGCGTCGCCGCTGGTCGTGTACGCGAGGTACATCCAGATCCCCAGGAAGTACGCCACCTCGCACGCCTGCCAGATCAGGAAGTCCCGCCACTTGGGCCGGGCCAGCACGGCAAGCGGCACCAGCCACAGGACGTACTGCGGGGAATAGACCTTGTTGGTGAGGATGAAGGCCGCCACCACCAGGAAGGCCAGCTGAGCGAAGCGCGGCCGGCGCGGGGCGGTGAGGGCCAGGGCGCCGATGCCCAGGAAGCAGAGCACCACCAGGGCCATCGCCGCGTTGTTCACGAAGCCGGTGCTGGGCGGGGTGGTCGTGTTCTGCGCCCAAATCAGCCAGAAGGAGCCGAAGTCGACGCCCCGTTCCTGGCTGAAGGTGTAGAACTTCGACCAGCCGTCGAAGGCGAAGATCATCACCGGCAGGTTCACGACGAGCCAGGCGACGACGGCACCGCCCGCCCCGACGAAGAACTCCCGCCATTTGCCCGCACGCCAGCACAGCAGGAGCAGCGGCCCCAGCAGGAACACGGGGTACAGCTTGGCGGCCGTAGCAAGCCCCAGAAGGACACCGAAGGCAAGGGGACGGCTCCGGGACCACATCAGCATCGCCGCGGCCGTCAGGGCGACCGCCAGGAGGTCCCAGTTGATGGTGGCGGTCAGCGCGAAGGCGGGCGCCAGGGCGACCAGCAGGCCGTCCCAGGGGCGCCGGCGGTGCGTACGGACCACACACACCGCGATGACGGCGGCGCAGATCATCAGCATGCCGGCGTTGACGAACCAGTACACCTGCTCCTGGAGCTGGATGCTGCCGCTGCTCGGCGTGAGCCACGCGGCCACCTCCATGAACACACCGGTCAGCACCGGGTATTCGAGGTAGTCCATGTCACCGGGGAGCTTGTCGAAGTACGGCACCAGACCGTCGGCAAAGCCTCGCCCCTGGTAGAGGTGCGGAATGTCCGAGTAGCAGGCGTGGGTGTACTGGGAACTCGCGCCGAAGAACCAGCCGCCGTCATAGCAGGGCGCCTTCTGGATCAGGCCCAGGGCGAACATGCCGATCGCCACGAGGACCACGACCCGTAGTGGCGTCCACCAGGTCGTCCCGAGCAGCGCACGCCGCCCGATCGGGCCACCGATCAGCTCACTACCGGCTGCGGCGACGGGATCTTCCCGGGTCGGTCGCACCGGCTCCGGCTCGCGCACGCCCGCGGGCGTCGTCTCTGCACTGGGCATGGGGGACATCCTGCCGTATGTACCTGAGGACGACACACCGCCAGGGAATGCACCTGTTATTTTGGATTAATACACCCTAATTATGAAGATTATTAATCTTGCTGCGGTGACTTTCCCAGACCTAAGGTCGCCCCCAGGTCCAAGGCGCATCAAAACCTGGGGGAAAAAATGAAGAAAGCGGCGAGGTTCGGCCTGGTTGCTCTTAGTTCCGCCCTGCTCGTGGGTTTTGCGGCCACTCCGTCGCAAGCGCTCGTGGTGCACACCGCGAGCTGTTCCGCAACCGGCTCCAGTGGATCTCTCATCACTACGGGATGGGACTACAACGACAGGAGCATCCCTAATCTCTCCCTGACGCTGAAGGACACCCTCGCCGACGGGCACCACACACAGATCCGGCTGGTGGTGCAGTACCCGGATTCGGTCGGCTATTTCCCGTGGCACTACGACTACGACGGCGCGGGCACCACCCTGCAGTTCAACTCTTACGTCTCCTCGGGTGGCACCATCACCGATGCCGGAGTTCAGGTGGGCACCTACGAGGGCTCCACGCAGAAGAGTGTCTGCACGAAATGGGTTTCCGGATCCACGCAAGACCCCAGCTAGTAAGTCCTTGCACTGAGGCCGGTACACACAGAGGCCGGTGTTCGTCGCCTTTGAAAGGCGACGAACACCGGCCTCTGCCATTCAGTCAGCCCGTCGACCCGCCGAAGAGGTTTCCGCCACCGTTGGCATTGCCTCTGGTGTCTCCTTCACCGGTCGTCTCCGTAGCCGTCGGCGAGGACGTCGTGCCTCCGGTGCTGCCCGAGTCGGTGCCACCATCGCTGGCGCAGTTCCAGGCGAACTGGCAGCTCTCGCTCGCGCTGGGCGACGGCGAGGTGGCCGTCTCGCTGGGCGTGGCGCTCGGCGTCTCGCTGGGCGTCTCGCTCGGCGTGATGCTGGGCGTCGGAGTCGGGGAAGGCGCCCCCGCCTCGTCGGCGATCTCACCGATCTTGGTGGCCTCCGGGAAGCCGGGGTCGTTCTTGCCCTTCAGAGCGGCCTTCATGTACTCGGTCCACACCGAGGTCGGGATGTCACCGCCGTGGATGGACGGCACGCCGGCGGTGCCGTTCATGGAGAGCAGTTCGGCGTCCTTCGGGTTCTCGCGGAACATCGCGACCGACGTCGCCAGCTGCTGGGTGTAGCCGACGAACCAGGCCGACTTGTTGCTGTCGGTGGTACCGGTCTTGCCCGCCGCCGTACGGCCCAGAGCCTTGGCGTTCTGACCCGTACCGTTCTGGATGACGTTCTGCAGTACGTCGGTGACGTTGTTCGCGACGTTGGCGGACATGGCCCTGCTCGACTTCGGCTTGTCGAAGCCGCCCAGCTCCTGTCCGTCCTGCTTGACCTCGGTCACGGAATACGGATCCACGTGTTTACCGGACGCCGCGAAGGTCGCATAGGCATCGGCCATGCGAATGGCGCTGGGGGTGGAGGTACCGATGGCGAACGACGGGTTCAGACCCTGCAACATGCTGTCGGTCAGAATTCCAGACGCATGGGCCATGTCACGCACATGTGTGAGTCCCACGTCCACACCCAGTTGAACGAACGGGGTATTGATGGACTGCTCCATCGCCTTGCGCAGGGAGATGTACCCCCAGGCGTGGTCACTCTCGTTCCTCTGGCGGAAGATCGAGTTGTCCTTGTTCAGGTAGTACGTGCCGTCCGGCCGCTGCACCTTCAGATTGTCGTTGCCGTTGTACTTGCTCAACGGCGAGACCCCCTCGGGGGAGGTCTTGTACGTCCCGTACTCCATGGCCGCGGCCAGGACGAACGGCTTCCACGTCGAACCGACGGGGACACCGGAGGTGTCGGCGTTGTTGGTGAAGTGGTTGTTCTCGTAGCCGGCGCCGCCGTACAGGGCGACGATCGCCCCGTCATTGGGCACCACCGACGCCGCGCCGAACTGGACGTACTTGTCCTTCTCGCGGTTCTTCGGGTCCAGACGCTCCTTCTGGACCTTCTGCACGGCCGCGGTCAGCGAGTTGACCTTGTCCTTCTGGAAGGTCGTGTAGATCTGGTAGCCGCCCTGGTCGAACCGCGCCTCGGTGATGTCGGAGTGCGAGAGCACGTACTTCTTGGCCGTGTCGGCGAGGTAGCTGATCTGGCCGGTCATCCCCTTGGTCGCCTTGCGGCCCTGGGGCAAGGGGTACTTCTTGATCGCATCCTGGTACTGGGCATCGGTGAGGTGCTTGTCTTTGTGCATCTCCTCGAGGATCCAGGCCCAGCGGTCGTGGGAGCGCTTGTAGTTGGCTTCCTTGCTGGCCGCGGTATCGATGTCCGGGTTGCCCGCCGGGTCGTAGTACGTGGCGCCCTTGAGGAGGGCTGCCAGGACCGCGCACTGACTCGGCGTGAGGTCCTTCGCGTCCACGCCGTAGTAGGTCTGGGCGGCGGCCTGGATGCCGTACGCCCCACGGCCGAAGTACGAGGTGTTCAGGTAGCCCTGGAGGATCTCCGGCTTGGTGAACTTGGTACCCACCTTGACGGAGATGAACATCTCCTTGAACTTGCGTGTGAGCGTCTGGTCCTGGCTGAGGTAGGTGTTCTTGACGAACTGCTGGGTGATCGTCGAACCACCCTGCGTCTCACCGCCCTGGGCCATGTTGACGAGAGCACGGGCGATGCCCTTGAAGTCGACACCGGGGTCCGAGTAGAAGCTCTTGTTCTCCGCCGAGATCACCGAGTACTGCATCGCCTCGGGGATCTCGGCGATGCCGACGTTCTGCCGGTTGACGCCGGTGCCCGTCGCGACCATCTGTTTGCCGTCGGCCCAGTAGTAGACGTTGTTCTGGGACTTGGCCGCGGTGTTCTCGTCCGGGACGCCCACCATGGCGTATCCGACGCCGACCAGCGCCACCAGGCTGCCGAAGAAGGTGATGCAGAGCCCGGAGACGAGCTTCCAGGAGGGGACCCAGCGGCGCCAGCCGAACCTGTTCGCCCTGGGGTAGTCGATGATGCGCTTCTTGCCGGGCGCCGTGGACGCCCGGCCTCTGCCACGCCCGGGCCCGGCAGGGCCACCCGGACCGCGGCTCGCGTTGTCGGCCGCTCTGCGGCGGCTTCCCGTGTTTCTCTGCGCCGCCCGGCGTGCCTCGGCACGGCTTCCGTACGGACGCTCTTCGCCTTCCGAGCTCTGAGAGTCCGACCCATAGGAACTGGACCCATAGGAGTCGGAAGGAGACCCGGTGGCGCCTCGCGGTGCCGCACGGCGGCCGGAGGACGGGCCGGACTGGCCGCGTCGGGCCGCGGCACGTCCGCCTCCCTGCGGCTGCTGCGGTTTGCGACGGTGCTCGCTCATCGAACGATTACTCCTCGGGCAGGCGCACCCGTGCGCGCCTGGAAACGGCGGCTGGTTTCCGGTCCCCCCGAAGTACGGATGTGGTCGGTCCTGCATTCACCCGTACTGCACCGGGGACAGGGACGCCCCCCAGGCGTCACTTGGTTCCCGGTGGTGTGCATGCCGCACAGACTACGCACCACCAAAACCCGCCGAGCCCCGAAGTTCACCCCAAATCAGGCAAGTTGCCTCCTACGAATCGGTGATGTGATCCCGTTCACCGTCGCTCCTCTTGTCGCGCCGGGATCGCCGATCTATCGTCGGGATGTATCGAGCCGATACATCAGAGCGAGATAAGCGCGTCAGAGACGAGAGGAGGCGACCATGAGCCGACGGTCCGGCATCCTTGAGTTCGCCGTGCTCGGCCTGCTCCGCGAATCCCCGATGCACGGCTATGAGCTGCGGAAACGGCTCAACACCTCGCTGGGCGTCTTCCGGGCGTTCAGCTACGGGACGCTCTATCCCTGCCTCAAGACGCTGGTCACCAACGGCTGGTTGATCGAGGAACCGGGGAACACCACCGAGGACCCCCTCGCCGCACCGCTCTCCGGCCGCCGCGCCAAGATCGTCTACCGGTTGACGGCCGAAGGTAAGGAGCATTTCGAGGAGCTCCTCTCCCAGACCGGCCCCGACGCGTACGAGGACGAGCACTTCGCGGCACGGTTCGCCTTCTTCGGGCAGACCTCGCGCGATGTACGGATGCGCGTACTGGAGGGCCGTCGCAGCCGGCTGGAGGAGCGCCTGGAGAAGATGCGCTCCTCGCTGGCACGCACCCGGGAGCGCCTCGACGACTACACGCTTGAGCTCCAGCGCCACGGGATGGAGTCCGTGGAGCGCGAAGTGCGCTGGCTGAACGAGCTCATCGAGAGCGAGCGGGCCGGGCGGGACACGAAGAGTCCCGCTTCCGGAGGGTCCGCTCAGCAGAACACCACCAATGGAGCGCCGGGCAACCTGCCCCGGTCCGGGGAGACCCGGCCGGATTTGCCCGACGACACCACCACGTGAGACCCGATCAGGGCCTCACTCGTACACACAGGGAGCAACCGGAATGGGTTCGGTTCGCGTAGCCATCGTCGGCGTGGGCAACTGTGCCGCGTCGCTGGTCCAGGGAGTCGAGTACTACAAGGACGCCGATCCGGCGTCCAAGGTCCCCGGCCTGATGCATGTCCAGTTCGGCGACTACCACGTCAAGGACGTCGAGTTCGTCGCCGCGTTCGACGTGGACGCCAAGAAGGTCGGTCTCGACCTGGCGGACGCCATCGGCGCATCCGAGAACAACACCATCAAGATCTGTGACGTGCCGAACACCGGCGTGACCGTCCAGCGCGGACACACCCTCGACGGCCTCGGCAAGTACTACCGCGAGACCATCGAGGAGTCCGAGGCCGAGCCGGTCGACATCGTCCAGATCCTCAAGGACAGGCAGGTCGACGTTCTCGTCTGCTACCTGCCCGTCGGCTCCGAGGACGCGGCGAAGTTCTACGCCCAGTGCGCCATCGACGCCAAGGTCGCCTTCGTCAACGCCCTCCCGGTCTTCATCGCCGGCACCAAGGAGTGGGCGGACAAGTTCACCGAGGCCGGCGTCCCGATCGTCGGTGACGACATCAAGTCGCAGGTCGGCGCCACCATCACGCACCGCGTCATGGCGAAGCTGTTCGAGGACCGGGGCGTCGTCCTGGACCGCACGATGCAGCTGAACGTCGGCGGCAACATGGACTTCAAGAACATGCTCGAGCGCGAGCGCCTGGAGTCCAAGAAGATCTCCAAGACGCAGGCCGTCACCTCCCAGATCCCCGACCGGGACCTCGGCGAGAAGAACGTCCACATCGGCCCGTCCGACTACGTGCAGTGGCTGGACGACCGCAAGTGGGCCTACGTCCGCCTGGAGGGCCGTGCCTTCGGTGACGTCCCGCTGAACCTGGAGTACAAGCTCGAGGTCTGGGACTCCCCGAACTCCGCGGGTGTCATCATCGACGCCCTGCGTGCCGCGAAGATCGCCAAGGACCGCGGTATCGGCGGCCCGATCCTCTCCGCGTCGAGCTACTTCATGAAGTCCCCGCCGGTCCAGTACTTCGACGACGAGGCCCGCGAGAACGTGGAGAAGTTCATCCGCGGCGACGTCGAGCGGTAACTCGGCACCACACCGAACATCGACGTCCGCCGCTCGCAAAAAAACGCTCCTGCCAGGGCTGTGAGAGTCCCCGGGTCCCCCGACCCGGGGACTCTCCCCGTGTGTGAGGCTGTGCCCCATGCCCGTCGTCCGCGACCTGCGTGTCCTGCTGCGCCTGCGGGACTTCCGCCGCCTGCTCACCGTCCGTCTGCTCTCCCAGGGTGCCGACGGCGTCTACCAGGTCGCGCTCGCCGCCTACGTCGTCTTCTCCCCGGAGAAGCAGACCTCACCAGGCGCGATCGCCTCGGCCATGGCGGTCCTGCTCCTCCCGTACTCCCTCGTGGGCCCCTTCGCCGGCGTCCTGCTGGACCGCTGGCGCCGCCGCCAGGTCTTCCTCTACGGCAATCTGCTGCGTGCGCTGCTGGCCGCGGTCACCGCCGTCCTGATAGCCGGCCATGTCCCCGACTGGCTCTTCTACGTCTCCGCCCTGTGCGTCACGGCCGTCAACCGCTTCGTCCTTTCGGGGCTGTCCGCCGCCCTCCCACGCGTGGTCGCCCCCGAACGTCTGGTGCTGGCCAACTCCCTGTCCCCGACCGCAGGAACCCTCGCCGCGACCGCCGGCGGAGGGCTCGCCTTCGCCGTGCGGCTGCTGGCATCCGATTCCGACGCGGCGGTCGTGCTGCTGGGCGCTGCGTTGTACCTGTCCGCGGCCCTCACCTCGCTGACCATGGCCCCCGGCCTCCTCGGCCCCGAACGGCATCCGGCTCAGCCGAGCCTGGGAACGGCTGTGATCACCACCGCGCGCGATCTCCTGGAGGCGATACGGCACCTCGCCGCACCGCGGCGCCGCGAGGCGGTCTGGGCACTGCTCTCCATGACGGTGATGCGCTTCTGCTACGGCGCCCTGCTCGTCCTGGTACTGATGCTGTGCCGCTACGCCCTCTCCTCCGACCCCGACGACGGGCTCGGGCTGCTGGGGCTGGCGTTGGGAATATCCGGCGCGGGCTTCTTCGCGGCAGCCGTGGTGACGCCATGGGCCGCGGGGCGGCTCGGTCCCGGGCGATGGATCGTCGTGTGCGCCGCGTCCGCCGCCGTACTGGAGCCCGCTCTGGGTCTCCCGTTCACGACAGCCCCCATGCTCGTCGCCGCCTTCGTCCTGGGGCTGATCACCCAGGGCGCGAAGATCGCCACCGACACCATCGTCCAGTCGTCCGTCGACGACGGCTTCCGCGGCCGGATCTTCTCCGTGTACGACGTACTCTTCAACGTCGCCTTCGTGGGGGCGGCCGGCGTCGCAGCCCTCATGCTCCCACCGGACGGCCGCTCCGCGACCCTCGTCATCGCCGTCGCCTTCATCTACGCGGCGGTTGCAGCGGCCATGGCTCGCTTCGAACGCCGCTGAGGGGCGCGGCAGAGTCATGGATCCCCTCCGGCAACGACAGCGACCCTGACCTCGGAGGGGAAGAGCAGCGACGAGGGGCGATGTTTCACGTGAAAGCCACAGGTCGGCCGGGAGGGGTTCGCCGCCGGCCATGATGCGCAGCGGTGAGG
>NZ_JBFBBR010000006.1:221656-411724 GCF_040682795.1 Streptomyces sp. NPDC051105
CAGCGACCCTGACGTGGGGGGTTATGTGCTGTGTGGTGGGGGTTTTTTAAACTTAAAACATCGCCCCTCGTCGCGTCCCGGCCGGGTCATGTTTCACGTGAAACATGACCCCGTTTCCCCGCGCTCAGCCCTGCCCGGCCCACCACTCCTTGAGTGCGGCCACCGCAGCGTCGTGCTCCATCGGCCCGTCCTCCAGCCGAAGCTCCAGCATGTGCTTGTAGGCCTTGCCGACCTCCGGTCCGGGCCGGATCCCGAGGATCTCCATGATCTGGTTGCCATCCAGGTCCGGGCGGATGGCGTCGAGATCCTCCTGCTTCTGAAGCTCGGCGATGCGCCCCTCCAGGCCGTCGTAGGCACGGGAGAGCGCCACTGCCTTCCGTTTGTTGCGGGTAGTGCAGTCGGACCGGGTCAGCTTGTGGAGACGGTCGAGCAGGGGACCCGCGTCCCGGACGTAGCGGCGCACCGCCGAATCCGTCCACTCCCCGGCGCCGTAGCCATGGAAGCGGAGATGGAGTTCGACCAGGCGTGAGACGTCCTTCACCAGTTCGTTGGAGTACTTCAAAGCCGTCATACGCTTCTTGGTCATCTTCGCGCCGACCACCTCGTGGTGATGGAACGAGACACGGCCGTCCGTCTCGAAACGGCGGGTGCGCGGCTTGCCGATGTCGTGCAGCAACGCGGCAAGGCGGAGGATGAGGTCGGGACCGTCCTCCTCCAGCGCCACGGCCTGCTCCAGGACGATCAGCGTGTGGTCGTAGACGTCCTTGTGCCGGTGATGCTCATCGCTCTCCAGGCGCAGGGCGGGCAGCTCGGGAAGAACATGGTCGGCGAGGCCGGTGTCGACGAGGAGCGTCAGGCCCTTGCGGGGGTGGTCGGAGAGGACCAGCTTGTTCAGCTCGTCCCGGACCCGCTCGGCCGAGACGATCTCGAGACGTCCGGCCATGTCCTTCATCGCCGCGACCACCTCGGGGGCCACCTCGAAGTCGAGCTGGGCTGCGAAACGGGCGGCGCGCATCATCCGCAACGGATCGTCCGAGAAAGATTCCTCGGGCGTCCCGGGGGTGCTCAGTACACGGGCCGCGAGGTCGTCCAGCCCGCCGTGCGGGTCGATGAACTCCTTCTCCGGCAACGCCAGCGCCATCGCGTTGACCGTGAAGTCCCGCCGGACGAGATCCTCCTCGATGGAGTCGCCGTACGACACCTCGGGCTTGCGCGAGGTGCGGTCGTACGCCTCGGACCGGTAGGTCGTCACCTCGATCTGGTAGCCGTCCTTCTGCGCCCCGACGGTGCCGAAAGCGATACCGACCTCCCAGAGGGCGTCCGCCCAGGGCCGGACGATTTTCAGGACGTCCTCGGGGCGGGCGTCGGTGGTGAAGTCCAGGTCGTTGCCGAGCCGGCCCAGCAACGCGTCCCGGACCGAGCCGCCGACCAGGGCAAGCGAGAACCCGGCCTCCTGGAATCGGCGGGCGAGGTCGTCGGCGACGGGCGCCACCCGCAGCAGTTCGCTCACCGCGCGCTGCTGCGCCTGGCTCAGGGCGGAGGAAGGAGTGTCTTCATTGGCGTTCGGCACAACAGAACAGGGTACGTGGCCCGAGCGGCTCGAAGCGCCTCCATATTCCGGCAGCGCCCCACACAAAGCCTCCATACAAGGGGAGTGGGACAGCTCACGTCATACCCGCACAAGAACAGCGCTCGCCGCTTACATGAGTCTCCCGACGATACTGGATATAGGGGACGGGCCGGTCTCCTCCCCCGATCTTGTGGAGCAGACCGCGGCACTTCCGCTCAGCGCACCTCGTTACCATGCGTGGACGCACATTCCGACGACCACTGACGATGACGAGGGACGGGCGAGCGCGTGGCCGAGGCGGCAGACATCCAGGGGACGCCCTCACCTGCCCGTCGCTGGCTGCGGCGCACCGGGGCACTGCTCGCAGGTGCGCCTCTGCTGGCCGCACTGGTGCAGCTGCCCGCCGCGGTTCCGGCGCAGGCGGCCGACTCGGACACGGTGTCCGTCGCCCTGGACTCGCTCAGCCCCAGCGCCCCCACCGACGGGGACACGCTGACGGTCTCCGGCACGGTGACCAACAACGGCAAGCAGGCCGTCACGAACGCCCATGTGGACCTGCGCGTGGGTTCCCAGCTCAGTGCGCGCTCCGCGATCGACTCCGCCGCCCGGCATCCCGACGACCTGAATTCGAGCCTCGGCACCGCGGTCGGCGGCAAGTACACCGAGGACTTCGACTCGCTCGGCCCGGGGGTCGCCGAGCACTTCAGCATCTCCGTGCCGGTCGACAAGCTCGACCTGGGCCAGGACGGGGTGTACCCGTTCGGCGTCTCACTGTCCGGCCAGACGTCCGCGCAGCCATGGGAGCAGGTGCTCGGCATCCAGCGGACGTTCCTGCCGTGGCAGTCCTCCGAGGCCGGCACAAGGACCAGGACGACGTATCTGTGGCCGCTGATCTCCACCGTCCATGTGACGGCGAAGACGGGCGCGGGTGAGCTGCAGACGCCGGTCTTCCTCGACGACGACCTCGCCAAGGAGATCTCACCCGGCGGCCGGCTGGCGCAGATGCTGGCGCTCGGCAAGGACCTGGACGTCACCTGGGTGATCGACCCGGACCTGCTGGCCTCCGTGGACGCGATGACCCGCAGCTACCGGATCCAGGGTGCCGGCGACAGCACCACGACCGGCACCCATCAGGCGGTGGCCAAGCAGTTCCTGGCCGATCTGCAGGACGCGGTGGCGGACAAGGAGGTCGTGGCCCTTCCCTTCGCCGACCCGGACCTGGCCTCCCTCGCGCACAACGGCACCAGCGTGACCGGCTCGCTGAGTCATCTCAAGGACGCCACCGACGTCGCCGCCACCACAGTGGAGACCGTTCTCCATGTCACACCGAGCACCGACTTCGCATGGCCCGTGAACGGTGCCGTCGACCCGTCGATCATCAAGGTCGCCACCTCGGCGGGCGCCGACAAGGTGATCACCCGCAGCGACAGCCTCCAGGAGACCGGCGGGCTGCCCTACACGCCCTCGGCGGCACGTCCGATCGGTGGCGGCACGACAGCGGTGGTCGCGGACGCACGACTGTCCACGGCGTTCCAGGGCGATCTGACGGAGGCGGACTCGGCCACCCTCGCGGTGCAGCGGTTCCTGGCCCAGAGCCTGGCGCTGAACACCCAGACCGACAAAGAGCGCAGCATCGTCGTCGCCCCGCAGCGGATGCCGTCGGCGAGCCAGGCCCAGGCGATGGCGACGGCGATCACCGCGTTGCAGGACGGCAACTGGTCGCAGTCCCAGGACCTCGCGGCGGCCGCCAAGGCCAAGCCCGACCCCGGCGCGACCACGAAGATCCCCTCGTCGTCCGCCTACCCCTCCGCGCTGCGCAAGCAGGAGCTGCCCAGGACGGCCTTCGAGCAGATCGCCCGTACCCAGGCCAAGCTCGACAACTTCCAGGTGATCCTCAGCAACCAGTCCCGGGTGGTGACTCCCTTCGGGCGGGCCATAAACCGTGAGATGTCCACGTCCTGGCGAGGCCGCGGCAGCGAGGCCGACAGCTTCCGCACGGGCGTGGAGTCCTGGCTCGACAGCCTCATCGGCCAGGTCAAACTGATCGACAAGTCCGAGACCAAGCTCTCCGGCCGCAGTGCCACCATCCCGGTGACCGTCCAGAACAACCTGGTCCAGGGCGTCGACCACCTCGTCCTGCGGCTCACCTCGACCATGCCGACCCGACTGGAGATCGGCGGCAAGGCCTACTACGAGCAGCCGGTCGAGGTCTCCGGCGGCCACACCCAGTCCGTCAAGTTCTCCACGTCGGCCAACGCCAACGGCCGGGTGGAGGTCATCGCCCAGCTCTACACCGAGGACGGCCAGGAGTACGGCGCCCCCGTACGGTTCGACGTGAAGGTCACCGAGGTCACGCCCACCGTGATGCTGGTCATCGGCGGCGGTGTGCTGCTGCTGGTGCTCGCCGGGTTCCGGATGTACACCCAGCGCAAGCGGGCGGCCGCCCGCCGTGCCGAGGAGGGCGACGGTCCCGACGAGACGGGCGAGGGCACCCCGGACACTCCGCAGACCCCGGAGACTCCCGAGGCCCTGGAGACCGAGGGCCCCGAGGACACCGGCCGGGCGGGGAACCCCGACGCTCGTGAGGACCGTCTCCAGGAAGAGTCCGGGGCCCGCTCCGGGGCAGACGACCCGGAGCAGCCGAGTGACCCGACACCGGACACCGCACCGGAAAGCGCCGACCCGTCCGGGACGGGTGAGAGAGTGGACCGTTGAGCGATGTCGTGGCCGGTGTGGCCCGGGACGATGAGGTGGGGTAACCATGAACGCGCCGTACGACGGTGAACGCGGCCAGGGCGCGGCCGGTTCGGGCTACCCCGAGCCGCCGCCTGAGGCCGGCCAGGTCCCGCCGCAGCACGCGGCTGACATGTACCTCCAGGACGCCTACGACCAGGACCCCTACCGGGCACAGGACCTCTCCGCCCAGGACCCGGTCGCCGAGGCGCTCTATGACCGCGCCGCGCACCCCCCGCCGCCCCCGGGCACGTACCCGCAGCAGCCGCTGTACGGCCAGCCCGCGCAGTCGCCGTACGCCCCGGACCCGCATGTGTGGGCCCAGACCCCGCCGCCGGAGCCGGAGGGCCCGACCCAGTACCTGCCGTACGGCGACAACCCGCGCACGACCCAGTTCGTGGGCGTGGACGACCTGGTCACGCACTCCGGTGAGGAGCGCCACGAGCCGGACGCCTTCGCGCACCTCTTCCGGGACCAGCAGCAGGGCAGCGGCAGCCCGCAGACGGACCCCCGGTCCGTACCGGGCCCCGCGGGCCAGTACCCGCCGCCTGCCGGCCAGTACCCGCCGTCCTCGGGCCACTACCCGCCGTCCTCAGGCCAGTACCCGTCGCCGCCACAGGTCCCCGCCGCCCAGAACCAGTACGCGGCCCCCCAGTTCCCGCAGGCACCGTCCGCTCCCGGGGCCCCCGCCGCCGAGCCGGTCACGACCGCCCCGGCGGCCCCCGCATCGCCCTCGGCCCCCGCGGCCAAGAAGGGCGGGCGTGCCTCCGGGCTGCTGAAGTCCAGTGCCGTGATGGCAGCGGGCACGATGGTCTCCCGTCTCACGGGTTTCGTCCGCTCCGCACTGATCGTCTCCGCCCTGGGCGTGGGTCTGCTCGGTGACACGTTCCAGGTCGCCTACCAGCTGCCGACGATGATCTACATCCTGACCGTCGGCGGCGGCCTCAACTCCGTCTTCGTGCCGCAGCTGGTGCGGGCCATGAAAGAGGACGAGGACGGCGGCGAGGCGTTCGCCAACCGCCTGCTGACCCTCGTGATGGTGGCGCTGGGCCTGCTCACCGCGGCCACGATCGCGGCCGCGCCCTTCCTGATCCGCCTGCTGTCCGACTCGGTTGCCAGCGACCCGGCGGCCAATGACGTGGGCATCACCTTCGTCCGCTACTTCCTGCCCTCGATCTTCTTCATGGGCATCCACGTGGTGATGGGTCAGATCCTCAACGCCCGGGGCAAATTCGGCGCGATGATGTGGACCCCGGTCCTCAACAACATCGTCATCATCGTCACCCTCGGCCTGTTCATCTGGGTGTACGGCACCGCCGCGCACTCCGGCATGAAGGTCACCACCATCCCGCCGGAGGGCCAGCGGCTGCTCGGCCTCGGCGTGCTGCTCGGCCTGGTGGTCCAGGCCCTGGCGATGATCCCCTACCTGCGCGAGACCGGCTTCCGGATGCGGCTGCGCTTCGACTGGAAGGGCCACGGCCTCGGCAAGGCCGCCACACTCGCCAAGTGGACCGTGCTGTTCGTCCTCGCCAACCAGGCGGGCGCGCTGGTCGTCTCCCAGCTGTCGACCTCGGCCGGCAAGAAGTCCCCGGTCGACGGCACCGGCTTCGCCGCCTACGCCAACGCCCAGCTGATCTGGGGCCTGCCCCAGGCCATCATCACGGTCTCCCTGATGGCGGCCCTGCTGCCACGGATCTCCCGCTCGGCCGCCGAGGACGACACCGGCGCCGTCCGCGACGACATCTCCCAGGGGCTGCGGACGACCGCCGTCGCCATCGTCCCCATCGCCTTCGGTTTCGTGGCACTCGGTATCCCGATGTGCACCCTGATCTTCGGCTCCTCGGGCATCCACGAGGCCACCAACATGGGGTTCATGCTGATGGCCTTCGGCCTCGGCCTGATCCCCTACTCGGTGCAGTACGTCGTCCTGCGCGCGTTCTACGCCTACGAGGACACCCGCACCCCCTTCTACAACACGGTCATCGTCGCCGCGGTCAACGCGGGCGCCTCGGTCGCCTGTTACGTCCTGCTCCCGGCCCGCTGGGCGGTGGCCGGCATGGCCGCCTCCTACGGCCTCGCCTACGCGATCGGCGTGGGGGTCGCCTGGAAGCGGCTGCGCAAGCGGCTCGGCGGCGACCTGGACGGCTCCCAGGTCACCCGCACCTACGCGCGGCTGTGCTTCGCCTCCGTCCCGGCCGCTCTGCTCAGTGGTGCGGCCTGCTACGCCATCGGCCACACTCTGGGGCAGGGCGTGATCGGTTCCTTCGCCGCGCTGCTGGCCGGCGGAGCGGTACTGCTGGGTGTCTTCTATGTGGCCGCGCGCCGCATGCGGATCGAGGAGCTCAACTCCCTCGTGGGTATGGTGCGCGGGCGTCTGGGTCGCTGAGGTAGGGGTACGCGCACAACCATCGTCCGTCGCCGTGTGTCGTGCATAGCGGCAGACTGTGGGCACAATTGGTTTCGGCGTCGGACAGCGTGCAACGGATGGGGAGGCAGGGAACGACGGTGGCGGAACGGAGCACGGCTGCCGTCGACGTGGCAGACAACAGCGGTGACAAGCCGCTGACCGCCAAGGCGGAGCAGTCCACGGCCGACGGGGTGGCCCAGAACCCGGAGCGGGACACGGACAGCGAAGAGGCACAGGGGAGCGGCACAGCCGCGAGCCCAGGGAAGAAGGCTCTGCCTCCCGAACTGCACAGCGGTCACAAGCTCGCCAGACGCTACCGTCTTGAGGAGTGCGTCACCCGTCTGGACGGATTCAGCAGTTGGCGTGCGGTCGATGAGAAACTGCGGCGTGCCGTCGGCGTGCACATCCTGCCGGCCGACCATGTGCGCACCCGCGCCGTGCTGGCCGCGGCCCGCTCTGCGGCGCTACTCGGGGATCCGCGGTTCGTACAGGTCCTGGACGCGGTCGAGGAGAACGACCTCGTCTACGTGGTGCACGAGTGGCTGCCCGACGCAACCGAGCTGACCGCGTTGCTCGCGGCCGGCCCGCTGGAGCCGCACGACGCCTACCAGATGGTCAGTCAGATCGCGTCCGCGATGGCAGCCGCGCATCGCGAGGGACTGGCCCATCTCCGGCTCAACCCCAACGCCGTGCTGCGCACCTCCACCGGTCAGTGGCGTATCCGCGGCCTCGCGGTGAACGCGGCGCTGCGCGGCATCAGTTCCGAGACTCCGCAGCGCACCGACACCGAGGCGATCGGCGCCCTGCTGTACGCGGCGCTCACCCAGCGCTGGCCCTACCAGAGCGACGCCTACGGTCTGCCGGGGCTGCCCAAGGACGTCGGCCTGATCGCACCCGACCAGGTGCGTGCCGGTGTCCACCGCGGCCTGTCGGAGCTCACCATGCGAGCACTGATCAACGACGGAGCCACCGCCTCCCGCCACGAGTCCGCGTGCACCACGCCGGAGGAGCTGGTGAAGGCGATCGGCGAGATGCCCCGCATCCGCCCGCCGGAGCCGTCGTTCACGGCACCGCCCGAGTACCAGCGCACCACGTACCAGCAAGGCACCTACGGCCGCCCCACGCCTCCCGGCATGACGCAGCCCATCCAGGCGCCGCCGCCCCCGCTCCAGAGCCGTACCGGGAAGGCCCTCAAGTGGGCGGTCTCCGCCCTGCTGATCGCCGCGCTGGGACTGGGCAGCTGGCAGCTCGCGGACGCCCTGATGGACCAGGGCGACAAGCCCGGGGACGCCAACAACACCCAGACCTCGGACGACGGCGACAAGAACAACGCCAGCCCGGCGCCCGCCGCCGCGATAAAGATCCAGAACGCCCAGGAATACGTCGCCAAGGGTGAGGCCCAGCATCCGAACGACGTCCAGAAGACGTACGACGGCAGCACCTCAACGTTCTGGAGGACGAACACCTTCGTGTCCGGCCCGAAGCTCGCGCCGTACAAGCCGGGTGTGGGCATCGTCTACGACCTCGGCTCCGCCAAGGAACTCGCCACGGGGACAGTCTCCCTTCGCTACGCTGGCGATCACACGACGGTCGAGTTGTACGCGGCCGACTCGTTGACCCCGGCGTCGATCGACTCGATGACGAAGATCGGCAGTGTCACCACCACCGGGAACACCGCCACAGTGAAGGTCAGCAAGAAGGTGAAGAGCCAGTACGTGCTCGTGTGGATGACCGCCGTACCGAAGTCTGGTGCGGACCCCGCCGCGTACGCACAGGCCGGCTACAAGCAAGCCATCACCGAAGTGAAGTTCACAGGCTGACGTCTCACCGCAGGCACCGAAGACGGAGGCACCGAAGGCGGAGGGGCAGATGGCGGAGGGGGCCGGATACGACGGAGTGAGCGATCAGGATCTGCTCGCCCGCCATGTGGAAGGTGACCCCGACGCCTTCGGTGAGATCGTGCGGCGGCACCGGGACCGGCTCTGGGCGGTCGCTCTGCGGACTCTGGGGGACCGCGAGGAGGCTGCTGACGCCGTCCAGGACGCCCTGGTGTCCGCCTATCGGGCCGCCCACACCTTCCGGGGCCAGTCAGCCGTCACGACATGGCTGCACCGGATCACGGTGAACGCCTGCCTCGACCGGGCCCGCAAGGCGGCCTCCCGCAAGGCCGCCCCCGTCGACGACACCGAGCGGCTGGAGCAGTTGCTGGAGCCGCACGAATCGGCCTCGGCTCCGGCCGAGCGCAACGATCTGCACCGCCAGCTCCTCGAAGCCCTCGGTACGCTGCCGCACGATCAGCGCGCCGCCCTCGTCCTGGTCGACATGCAGGGCTATCCGGTCGCGGAGGCGGCCCGGATCCTCGATGTGCCCACGGGGACGGTGAAGAGCCGCTGTGCCCGCGGCAGAGCCAGACTCCTGCCGCTGCTCACCCATCTACGGCCGGAAAACACCGGCGACGAGAACGTGCCGGGCCCGGCACGGAACCGGGCGGAGGGGACATCCGTCCCACCGACAGCGAGGCCTCAGGACGGGGGCTCACAGGAAACCGGGCCGAGTGATTCAGCCGCAGTGAAGGGCGGAGGTGGGCGAGCGTGACTTCCACGACAGACACGTCCGGGCACCCGGACGTCGCGGAGATCTCCGACCTCACCGAAGGCCTGCTCCCGGATGCCCGGACCGCGGAGGTACGACAGCACCTGGACGAGTGCGAGCTCTGTGCCGATGTCCACGCTTCGCTGGAGGAGATCCGGGGCCTGCTGGGCGCACTGCCGGGGCCGCCGCGTATGCCGGCCGACGTCGCGGGCCGGATCGACGCCGCCCTCGCCGCTGAGGCACTACTGAACGCCACGGCACCACTGAACGCCACGGCACCCGAGACGCATGTTTCACGTGAAACATCGCCCCTCGCTTCGTCCCCAGTGAACCGTCCCGCCGGACGGTCGAGCGCTTCGACCGGTCCCGGCCGCAAGGACCGCGGACCGGACCGCGGACCGGACCGCGGACCGGACCGCGGACCGGACCGCGGGCAGGCGCACGGAAAGGGACGCGGCCGACGCCGTCGGACCGTCGTTCTCGGAGCTGTCTTCACTGCGGCCGTCCTCGGCGCGGGCTCATTCTTCCTCCAGTCGCTCGGCGGCGATGGGCCCACGACCGCGCAGGGCAAGCCGACAAGCTCGGCCGAGGGCTTCTCCAAGGGCACCCTCCCGACGGAGGTGGAGAACCTCCTCGCCACGAAGGCGAGCCCACGTGGCTCCAATAAGCCGGACCTGGGACTCCAGGGCGAATCCACCTCTCCCGGCTCCAAAGACACGCCCTACACCACCCGGATCAAGCCCTCGGTGCCGGTGCCGCCGTGCGTCCGCCAGGGCATCAGCCAGAACGACGACGTCCTAGGTGCGAAGAGGGGGACGTATGAGGGGAAGGACGCGTTTCTCGTCGTCCTCCCCGATACCTCCGACAGCACCCGGGTGACCGCCTTCATCGTCGACGCCACCTGTGAGAGCCGGTCGTCGGCCTCCCCCGGCGAGGTTCTGCTGACGGAGTCCCTGGCACGTCCCTGAGTGGTCGTGGACCCCTGGGAGCGGAGGGACGCATCGTCCCGCCCTGGCGTGGAAATCCGTACGGTGTGGGATGCCCGTGTGCCCGGACACACCGGGAATGCGCGCCCCGTAGGATCCGTTGGGTGGGGTGAGAGCTTCTGACAAGAACTCCCACCGGTCGAATGACGTAGACCAGAGACGAGGAATCAAGTCGTGAGCGACGTCCGTAACGTGATCATCATCGGCTCCGGGCCCGCCGGCTACACGGCGGCGCTCTACACCGCGCGCGCGTCGCTGAAGCCCCTCGTGTTCGAGGGCGCCGTCACCGCGGGCGGTGCCCTGATGAACACCACCGAGGTGGAGAACTTCCCGGGCTTCCGCGACGGCATCATGGGTCCCGACCTCATGGACAACATGCGTGCCCAGGCCGAGCGCTTCGGTGCCGAGCTGATTCCGGACGACATCGTCTCCGTCGACCTGACCGGTGAGATCAAGACCGTCACCGACACCGCCGGTACCGTGCACAGGGCGAAGGCCGTCATCGTCACCACCGGCTCCCAGCACCGCAAGCTGGGCCTGCCGAACGAGGACGCTCTCTCCGGCCGCGGTGTCTCCTGGTGCGCCACCTGTGACGGGTTCTTCTTCAAGGAGCAGGACATCGCTGTGATCGGTGGCGGTGACACCGCGATGGAGGAGGCCACCTTCCTCTCCCGGTTCGCCAAGTCCGTGACGATCGTCCACCGCCGGGACACCCTGCGCGCCTCCAAGGCGATGCAGGAGCGCGCCTTCGCCGACCCGAAGATCAAGTTCGCCTGGGACAGCGAGATCGCCGAGCTCCAGGGCGAGCAGAAGCTGGCCGGTCTGAAGCTGCGCAACGTCAAGACCGGTGAGCTCTCGGACCTGCCGGTGACGGGCCTGTTCATCGCGATCGGCCATGACCCGCGGACCGAGCTGTTCAAGGGCCAGCTGGACCTGGACGAGGAGGGCTACCTGAAGGTCGCCGCGCCCTCGACGCACACCAACCTTACGGGTGTGTTCGCCGCCGGTGACGTGGTGGACCACACGTACCGCCAGGCGATCACCGCGGCCGGTACCGGCTGCTCCGCTGCTCTCGACGCCGAGCGTTTCCTCGCCGCCCTCGCGGACGAGGAGAAGGCAGAGCCCGAGAAGACCACCGTCTGATCATCCCCCCTTCCGCCTCACCGCACGAACGAGTAAAGGAGCCCGCCGTGGCCGGCACCCTGAAGCATGTGACCGACGCCGACTTCGAGGAGGTCGTCCTCAAGAGCGACAAGCCCGTCCTGGTGGACTTCTGGGCCGAGTGGTGCGGCCCGTGCCGCCAGATCGCCCCGTCTCTTGAGGCCATCGCCGCCGAGCATGGCGAGAAGATCGAGATCGTCAAGCTGAACATCGACGAGAACCCGACGACGGCCGCCAAGTACGGCGTCATGTCGATCCCCACCCTGAACGTGTACCAGGGCGGCGAGGTTGCCAAGACGATCGTCGGTGCCAAGCCGAAGGCCGCGCTCCTGCGCGATCTCGACGACTACATCGCCGAGTGACGTTTCACGTGAAACACGAATGGGCCAACCCCCCGGGGTTGGCCCATTCGTTTTGAAGACGCCTTTCGATCAAATGCAGGGCACTCTCAAAGCGGCCGCAGCGCTGGCTTAAAGCGGCCGCAGCGCTGGTTCCTTCTGTACGGCTCCCAGGAGGCGGTCGAGCGCCAACTCCACGTCCTCCTTCCAGGAGAGCGTCGTCCGCAGCTCCAGCCGCATCCGTGGATGCACGGGGTGCTGCCGGACCGTCTTGAAGCCCACGGCCAGCAGATGGTCGGCGGGCAGCAGACAGGCCGGCTCCTTGTAGCGGGCGTCGCCGAACGCCTCGATCGCCTTGAAGCCCCGGCGCAGCAGATCCTTGGCGACTGTCTGGACCATCACGCGCCCGAGCCCCTGCCCCTGGTAGCCGGGCATGATGTAGCCGGTGATGAGCTGGACGGCGTCCGGTGACACCGGGCTCGTGGGAAATGCCGTGGCGCGCGGGACGTAGGCGGGCGGAGCGTAGAGCACAAAGCCCACAGGTACGTCGTCGACGTACACCACCCGGCCGCACGATCCCCAGTCGAGCAGCACGGCGGAGATCCAGGCCTCCTTCTCCAGCGCGGGTGTGCCCGCCCTTACCGCTGCTTCGCCGCTGACGGGATCCAGTTCCCAGAAGACACACGAGCGACAGCGCTTGGGAAGGTCCTGAAGGTTGTCCAGCGTGAGCGGTACGAGCCGACGCCCCATGAAGGCTGATCCTCGCTTCCTTCGCCCGCAGCATCGCGAGCGGCTGTCAGAGCACTGCGTTGCCTGAGCAGACTGCCGACGAATCCGACGGTCGCGCCCAGTCCCAGGCCCGCGCTCACCAGTCCGGTGCGGCTCATCGATGGCATGGCTCCCGCCTCCCATTCAGAGGTGCTGCCAGCTGTCAGGTGGATCCGCCGTACCCGAACGCATCGTATCCACACAGCGATTCCATCGATAGCGCCTGAAAGCAAAGAGCGGATCGTGTCCGATACACACCGGACACGATCCGCTCTCCGAGCGACAGGGCGCCGCCGAGGCGGGAAACACCCGGTCCCGCGCGAGAAGCACCCGTCACGGCCCCGAGCAGAGCGCCACCGGACGGGGTCAGTCCTCGAACTCCTCAGAGCCCGCGGGGTCGGCGTCCTGGATCCCCTGAGGGAGGACCGGACCCTCGCCCGGGGCAAGCGTGCCGAGGATCCGCTCAAGGTCTTCCATCGAAGCGAACTCGACGGTGATCTTGCCCTTCTTCTGGCCCAGGTCGACCTTCACCCGCGTCTCGAAGCGGTCCGAGAGCCGGGTAGCAAGGTCACTCAGCGCCGGGGAAACCCGGGCACCCGCACGCGGTCCCTTGGCACGGGCCGGCGTCTGCGGCCGCGAGCCCATGAGGGTCACGATCTCCTCGACCGCCCGCACCGACAGACCCTCGGCCACGATCCGGTGGGCGAGCCGGTCCTGCTCCTCCGAGTCATCGACGGAGAGCAGCGCCCGAGCGTGCCCGGCCGACAGGACACCGGCAGCCACCCGGCGCTGCACGGCCGGAGAGAGCTTCAGCAGCCGCAGGGTGTTGGAGACCTGCGGACGGGAGCGCCCGATGCGGTCAGCCAGCTGGTCGTGTGTGCAGTTGAAGTCCTTCAGCAGTTGGTCGTAGGCGGCGGCCTCTTCCAGCGGGTTCAGCTGGGCGCGGTGGAGGTTCTCCAGCAGTGCGTCCAGAAGGAGCTTCTCATCGTCCGTCGCCCGGACGATGGCCGGGATCGCCTCCAGGCCGGCCTCACGGCAGGCCCGCCAGCGCCGCTCGCCCATGATGAGCTCATAGCGCGAGGGACCCAGCTGGCGTACGACGACCGGCTGGAGAAGGCCCACCTCCTGGATGGAGGTGACCAGCTCCTGCAGTGCGTCCTCGTCGAAGACCTCTCGCGGCTGGCGCGGGTTCGGCGAGATGTCGTCGAGGGGGATCTCCGCGAAGTGGGCGCCCACGGGGGAAGCGAACGCTTCCGGAGCCACACCGAAGACCGACGGCTCCTCGGTTTCATGTGAAACAGCCGGCAGCGTCGTCACCTTGGCGGCGGCGACCCCACGGTCGGTCGTCAGCACCGGGACCGCCGCAGGGGACGAAGATCCCGTCCCGCCCACCGCTGTCTGGGCCGGGGTCTTCTCTGTCGGGGCAGCTGGGATCAGTGCGCCGAGACCACGCCCCAGCCCCCTCCGTCGCTCGCTCACTGGATCCCCTCCACCATGCTCGGATTGCTCTGTGCGCCAATGTGGGCCTGCGTCGGGTCGTAGCTGACGCCGAGGCCCTTGAGCGCGATTTCTCGGGCCGCCTCAAGATAGGAGAGGGCACCGCTCGATCCAGGATCGTAGGTCAGTACCGTCTGCCCATAGCTCGGCGCCTCGGAGATACGGACTGAGCGAGGAATACTCGTCCGCAGCACCTCGTCGCCGAAGTGGCTGCGCACCTCATCCGCGACCTGGGAAGCAAGACGCGTCCGGCCGTCGTACATGGTGAGCAGGATGGTCGACACATGCAGTGTGGGGTTGAGGTGCCCCCGCACCAGGTCGACATTGCGCAGCAGCTGACCGAGGCCCTCCAGAGCGTAGTACTCGCACTGGATCGGGATGAGCACCTCGGCGCCCGCGACCAGCGCGTTGACCGTCAGCAGGCCGAGCGAGGGCGGGCAGTCGATGAGGATGTAGTCCAGCGGCTGTTCGTACGCCTGGATCGCCCGCTGAAGCCGGCTCTCCCGTGCCACCAGGGACACCAGCTCGATCTCCGCACCGGCGAGATCGATCGTGGCGGGCGCGCAGAAGAGGCCTTCGACGTCCACTACCGGCTGGACGACCTCGGCCAGCGGCTTGCTCTCGACCAACACGTCGTAGATCGATGGAACTTCGGCGTGATGATCGATCCCCAGCGCAGTGGAGGCATTGCCCTGTGGGTCGAGGTCGATCACCAGGACGCGGGCACCATGGAGTGCCAGCGATGCGGCAAGGTTGACGGTCGTCGTCGTCTTGCCCACACCGCCCTTCTGGTTGGCGACCACCATGACTCGGGTCTGCTCCGGACGTGGCAGGCCTTCGCCGGCGCGGCCCAGAGCCTCCACCGCAAGTTGGGCAGCACGACCGATGGGAGTGTCGTCCATCGGAGGCGGTGTTTCACGTGAAACATCCGCCCCCATCGACTCGGTACGGGGACCGGGGACCGGATCGGTCATCGGTCCCGCGATGTTGGCGTCGGACCGCAAGGATTCACTCTCCTCGACTTCAGGCTCGCAATGAACAGAGCCTCCCATGCCGTCGGGGTCGTGAACCAGTGAGGCCCGTTCTTCTGTGGAGAAATCCACCTCTGTGGACAACTCCCTGCCCCGCAGGAGGGACGGAGTGTCACCAGAGGCCTCTTCTCTGAGGGACCCGAGGGGCTTTCGGTCGCGCGGTTCGGCCGCAGCGCGGCCCCGGCCGATGATGCCGTGCAACAGTGAGCGACGTTTCACGTGAAACACGATGCACAGCGAGCAGTACCGAAAAGCCGCGACACTCCGTCATGCGTAGGTTTGGCAGCTTGTGTGGAGTACGTCTGGTCGTCAGGACGGATCAGCGACGCCTACGCGCCCGACCCGTACGAGCCGCCTTCGCCCGCTTCGCAGCGAAGCGCACACCGCCCGGGCTCTCCCCGACCTCCACCCGCACGACGGTGGACGGCGGGTCCACGACCCCCTCACCCACGTGCAGGATGGACGTGGACACCGCGCCGAGCTTGGTGAGGGCGGTCGCCGCAGCCTTCAGCTCCTCCTCCGCCGTGTCCCCCTTCAGGGCGAGCATCTCGCCGTAGGGACGCAGCAGCGGGATGCCCCAGGTGGCCAGCCGGTCCAGCGGGGCCACGGCACGCGCCGTCACCACATGCACCGGAGGCAGCTTGCCCATGACCTCCTCGGCGCGCCCCCGCACGACGGTCACATGGTCCAGGCCCAGCAGCTCGACGACCTCGGTCAGGAAGTTGGTGCGCCGCAGCAGCGGCTCCAGCAGCGTGATGTTGAGGTCTTCCCGGACCAGCGCCAACGGAATGCCCGGCAGGCCGGCACCGGAGCCGACATCGCACACCGTCACCCCTTCGGGGACGGCCTCGGAGAGCACCGCGCAGTTCAGCAGGTGCCGCTCCCACAGGCGAGGTACCTCCCGTGGGCCGATCAGACCACGCTGCACACCTGCCTCGGCGAGCAGCTCCGCATAGCGGACCGCATCGGCGTAGCGCTCGCCGAACACTTCCCGCGCCTGCTCAGGCGCCGGGGGGAGCTCCGCAGCCTCCGTCACGGGGACCGTCCTTCCGTACAGCGCCGGCGCTCCACGCACCGGCCACCAGAACTACCAGGCTGACAAAGTTCGGCCCCGCCTGCTCAACAGACGGGGCCGGTGAAACGAGGGGACCGATCAGGCGGGCAGCACGACGACGAACCGCTGCGGCTCCTCGCCCTCCGACTCGCTGCGCAGTCCGGCGGACTTGACCGCGTCGTGCACGACCTTGCGCTCGAACGGGCTCATCGGCTTGAGCTTCACGGGCTCGCCGGTGCTCTTCACCTCGGCAGCGGCCTTGGCACCCAGCTCGGAGAGCTCGGCGCGCTTCTTGGCGCGGTAGCCCGCGATGTCGAGCATCAGCCGACTACGGTCACCGGTCTCCCGGTGCACAGCCAGGCGGGTCAGCTCCTGAAGCGCCTCCAGCACCTCGCCGTCACGGCCGACCAGCTTCTGCAGGTCGCGGCCGCCCGCGTCGCTGATGATCGACACAGAGGCTCGGTCGGCCTCGACATCCATGTCGATGTCGCCGTCGAGGTCGGCGATGTCCAGCAGACCCTCGAGGTAGTCCGCCGCGATCTCGCCCTCCTGCTCCAGGCGGGAGAGGGTGTCTGCACCCTCGGCAGCGGAGGTGGTGCCTTCCGTCACGGGATGGGCTCCTTCTTACTTCTTGGACGGGGACTTGGGGCGCTGCGGACCGCCCTTGCGCTGACCGGACTGGGCCCTGCTGCGGCCGTTGGAACCGCCCTTCGGGGGCTGCTGCCGGGCGGCCGGCTTGGCGTCCTGCGGCTCGTCGGACTTCTCCAGCGAGGTCGTCGGCTCGGCGGAGTCCTCCTTCTCGGCGGAGGCCGCCGGCTCACCGGCCGCCTTCGCGCTGCCGGACTGGCGCTGGGCCTTGGTCTGGCGCTTGGGCTGCTGGCGCTTGGCCGCACCGGTGGTCGCGACACCGTCCTCGGTCCCCGCGGTGGCCTGAGCCTCGCCCTTCACCACGGTGCCGTCGGTCTGGGCCACGAGGCCCGCCTTGGTCAGCGCGTTGATGAACTTGCGCTCGAACTCGTTGCGGTCACGGCCCTTGGCGACGATCGCCTTGATGATCGTCTTCTCGCTGCGGCGACGGGTCTTGCCGTGGTGCGTGACGTGCTTGGTGAGGCGCTCCAGGTAGGCGGCCTGGGCCTTGGAGCCCGGGGTCGGGTTGTTGCGGATGACGTACATCTGCTGGCCCATGGTCCACACGTTGGTGGTCAGCCAGTAGACGAGGACACCGACCGGGAAGTTGATGCCGAAGACGGCGAACATGACCGGGAAGACGTACATCAGCATCTTCTGCTGCTGCATGAACGGCGTCTTCACCGTGGTGTCGACGTTCTTCGTCATCAGCTGGCGCTGCGTGTAGAACTGCGACGCCGACATCAGGACGATCATGATCGCGGTGACGACCCGGACGTCGGTCAGGGAGGCGCCGAGCGCCTCCACCTTCGACGACCCGTCCGTGAACTTCGCGGCGAGCGGAGCACCGAAGATGTGCGCCTTACGAGCGCTGTTGAGCAGCGAGTCGTTGATGACGCCGATCGTCGAGCCCGTCGCGATGCCGTTGAGCACGTGGTACAGGGCGAAGAAGAACGGCGACTGCGCGAGGATGGGAAGGCACGAGGAGAGCGGGTTGGTACCCGACTCCTTGTACAGCTTCATCATCTCTTCGGACTGACGCTGCTTGTCGTTCTTGTAGCGCTCCTGGATCTTCTTCATCTCAGGCTGCAGCGTCTGCATGGCCCGGGTCGCCTTGATCTGCTTCACGAAGAGCGGGATCAGGCAGATGCGGATCAGGATCACCAGAGACACGATGGACAAGCCCCAGGCCCACCCCGTGTCGGGACCGAAGATCTTCCCGTACACCGAGTGGAACTGGACGATGACCCATGAAACGGGTGTCGTGATGAAGCTGAAAAAGCTGGCAATCGTGTCCACTAATCATGCTCCTTGGGCATGGGACGAAGTCTCTGCGGCCGGGCTCGAAGGAAGCTCGGAAGCAAGCTTCTCCTCGGTGGCCGGTTCGGCGGCGGAGGGCCCGCCCTTGCGTGTACGCCAGGCGTCACGCAGCTTTTCGTGCCACCGCGGTCGCTTACGCGGAGGAACATGATCCACACCACCGAGCGACCACGGATTGCATCGCAGGATGCGCCAGGCAGTAAGCGCCGTCCCCTTGATCGCACCGTGCCGGTCGATGGCTGTATAGCCGTAGTGGGAGCACGACGGGTAGTACTTGCACACCGGCCCCAGCAACGGACTGATCGTCCACTGGTACAGCTTGATCAGAGCCAGCAGTGGGTACTTCATCGCGCGCCCCCTCCCAGCAGCCGCTCGATGGCGGCGTCCAGGTCTCGGGCCAGCTGTCCATGGTCGGCGTCGCCCGCTCCGGGCAGCGCTCGTACGACTACCAGGCTACCGGGGGGAAACAGGGCGACTCGGTCACGCATCAGGTGACGCAGTCTGCGCTTGACTTTGTTGCGCACGACCGCGCCACCCACTGCTTTGCTCACGACGAAACCCGCACGCGTCGAGGGAGCGCTCTCCCCAGGCGCGTGCGGGTCCGTGGCACCGCTACGAAGATGGACGACGAGGGACGGGCGGCCGGCCCGGCGACCCCGTCGTACCGCGGTCGCGAAGTCCTCGCGCCGCCTCAGCCGATGCTCGGTAGGCAGCACGACGTCATGACCTGATCAGGATCAGGCGGACAGGCTGGCGCGACCCTTGCTGCGGCGGTTCGCCAGAATCGCGCGACCGGCACGGGTGCGCATCCGCAGGCGGAAGCCGTGGGTCTTGGCACGACGACGGTTGTTCGGCTGGAAGGTGCGCTTGCTCACTCGGGGGCTCCAGAAATCAAATCGGTGTGGCGGGTGCCGTCCTGGCTGTCACCGTGCGCCCACGAGTAGCTCGCATCACGCCCGAGTGCACCGCTTCCCGATCACCTTCAGCGATCTGTGCCCATCGGAGGCAGGCGGCAGCAGCCATCGACAACTCGACCTGGTTACGGTACGCGGGGCTACGCCATTCGGTCAAACCAGCAGTGACGGAGAGACACTATCCACAGGCTGGGGACAACAACTTGAACCGCACCCGCCACGCTGACTACCGTGGCTGAACTCCGATTCGTTCCTTTATCCCCGCCCGACCCGATATTCATCCCGACCCGTCCTCGAACCACACGTTCGTGGGACCTGTGAGAGAGCGTGCCCTGTGGCTGACGTACCTGCCGATCTTGCCGCAGTGTGGCCACGAGTACTGGAGCAGCTCCTCGGTGAGGGCCGCGGTCAGGGTGTGGAGGGCAAGGACGAACACTGGATCCGGCGCTGCCAGCCGCTCGCCCTGGTCGCGGACACCGCTCTGCTCGCGGTACCGAACGAATTCGCGAAAAACGTGCTGGAGGGCCGTCTCGCGCCCATCGTCAGCGAGACGCTGAGCCGCGAGTGCGGGCGCCCGATCCGAATCGCGATCACCGTGGACGAATCCGCGGGCGAACCCCCGACCCCGCCGGCACCCCCCGTGCAGACACAGCGTTACGAGGAGCCCGAGCTCCCCTCCCCGCAGTACGAGGGCGGATACGGCCGGCATCACGCCGACCACCCGCCCGAGCAGGGCGGCCGCGACCAGCCGCCGCCCCCGCGCGCCGACCAGCTTCCCACCGCCCGGCCGGCCTACCCCTCCGAGTACCAGCGCCCCGAACCCGGCGCCTGGCCCCGCCCGGGGCAGGACGAATACAGCTGGCAGCAGCCCCGCCTCGGCTTCCCCGAACGCGACCCCTACGCCTCACCGTCCCAGGACACCTACCGCTCGGACGGTTACGGCGACTCCTACTCCCAGGACTACCGGCCCCAGCAGCCGATGGACCGGCCCCCCTACGACCAGCAGCGCACGGAGTACGAACCGCAGCGCCCCGACTACGACCGTCCCGACTACGAACGGTCCGACTACGACCGTGGCGACTACGACCAGCGGGACACCGGCCGCCGCGAGCGGTCCGAGCCGCCGAGCGGCCCGGGCCAGGGCCGCCGGGGCGGTCCGGGACGCCCGGACCTGCCGGCCGCCGCCGGCGCGCCCGGACCACTGGGCGCCAAGCCCGCACCGGCGTCCGGTCCCGGCGAACCGACCGCCCGCCTCAACCCCAAGTACCTCTTCGACACCTTCGTCATCGGCGCGTCCAACCGCTTCGCGCACGCGGCCGCGGTCGCCGTCGCCGAAGCGCCCGCCAAGGCCTACAACCCCCTCTTCATCTATGGAGAGTCGGGGCTCGGCAAGACGCACCTGCTGCATGCGATCGGGCACTACGCGCGGAGCCTCTACCCGGGCACCCGCGTGCGCTACGTGAGCTCCGAGGAGTTCACCAACGAGTTCATCAACTCGATCCGCGACGGCAAGGGCGACAGCTTCCGCAAGCGCTACCGCGAGATGGACATCCTGCTCGTCGACGACATCCAGTTCCTCGCGGACAAGGAGTCGACGCAGGAGGAGTTCTTCCACACCTTCAACACGCTCCACAACGCGAACAAGCAGATCGTGCTGTCCAGCGACCGGCCGCCCAAGCAGCTGGTCACCCTCGAGGACCGGCTGAGGAACCGTTTCGAGTGGGGTCTGATCACCGACGTCCAGCCGCCGGAACTGGAGACGCGCATCGCGATCCTGCGCAAGAAGGCGGTCCAGGAGCAGCTCAACGCACCGCCGGAGGTACTGGAGTTCATCGCCTCCCGCATCTCGCGCAACATCCGTGAGCTGGAGGGCGCGCTGATCCGGGTGACGGCGTTCGCGTCGCTCAACCGGCAGCCGGTCGATCTCGGCCTGACCGAGATCGTCTTGAAGGACCTGATCCCCGGGGGGCAGGACTCCACGCCGGAGATCAGCGCCACGGCGATCATGGCGGCGACCGCGGACTACTTCGGGCTGACGGTCGAGGACCTGTGCGGCAGCTCGCGCGGCCGGCAGCTGGTCACGGCGCGGCAGATCGCGATGTACCTGTGCCGAGAGCTCACGGACCTGTCACTGCCGAAGATCGGAGCGCAGTTCGGCAACCGGGACCACACGACCGTGATGCACGCCGACCGGAAGATCCGAGCGCTGATGGCGGAGCGGCGGTCGATCTACAACCAGGTGACGGAGCTGACGAACCGCATCAAGAACGGTTAGTTCTACGGCGTTCAGGGCGCCCTCGGGAGAGATCCCGGGGGCGCCTTGTCGCCTCCTGGGGTGGTTCGGCCAGGGGCCGCCGCGGGTCCGTCGGTGGTTGCTCGAGCAGTTCCCCGCGCCCCTGACGGGGCGCGTCCACCGAGCGGCGCCGCGAAGGCGTGCCCCCCGCTGTTCGATTACCGGCCCGGGTTACGGGCGTCCTCCACAGATTTGCCGACTTTCTTGCGTCCACACCCTGGGGACTGTGAAGTTGTCCCGAACGCCGTCCACAGGCGGGCAGGCGAAAACGCATCGGGCCAGCTCAGGTGGCTGTGGAATGGTGGACGACGGATCTCCACAGCCTGTGGACGAGGAGAGCTTCCACAGCCTGTGCATGAAGTTGTCCACCGGTACCTCACAGGCTGAGGGGTGGTTGTCCCCAGCGATCCCCAGCTTCTCCACATGGCTGTCCACTGTTCGGCAACGTGACGCGCCTGCTCACCGTGGCGAGTGAAAGGCGTCACACGAAGCTGCCGGGTTGGCCTGTGGGAAAGGTGGGTAAAGCTGGGGACGGCGCTGGGGAGAAGTCGCCTCGGGCTGTGCACGGTGTGTGCAGAACTTTCTGTTCTCCACAGGAGCACCCGGTTGTCCACCGGCTTAACCCACAGGGGCAGTGGACAAAATCTGGCCTCTGAGCTGGGAAAACGGGGTTATCCACGGTATCCACAGCCCCTACTACTACTTCCAACTAGAGAGAGCTGGGAATCCGTTTCGAAGAGGGCCCTGTGCACAACTCGCTCTTCGGCCTCTGACCGCGCCTCGTCACGACTTGACCTCGACGGGCACCAGCTGTCAGTGCGGTGCGTCAGACTGGTCCCCGGTGTTCTTCCCCTCCCGGGGCTCACGACACCGAGTCAGACGACGAAGACGCAGCAGGGCGAGAAGCCCCGGCAACAGCAGGAGGCGGGCTTACGGTGAAGATCCGGGTGGAACGCGACGTACTCGCGGAGGCAGTGGCCTGGGCGGCACGCAGCCTCCCGGCCCGTCCGCCGGCGCCGGTCCTCGCCGGCCTGCTGCTGAAGGCCGAGGACGGCCAGCTGAGCCTGTCCAGCTTCGACTACGAGGTCTCCGCGCGGGTCAGCGTCGAGACCGAGGTCGAGGAGGAGGGCACGGTCCTGGTCTCGGGCCGGCTGCTCGCCGACATCTGCCGCGCCCTGCCCAACCGGCCGGTGGAGATTTCCACAGACGGTGTACGGGCCACGGTGATCTGTGGATCGTCCCGGTTCACGCTGCACACCCTGCCGGTGGAGGAGTACCCCTCGCTGCCGCAGATGCCGAACGCGACGGGCACCGTCCCCGGCGAGGTCTTCGCCTCCGCCGTCTCCCAGGTGGCCATCGCCGCCGGGCGTGACGACACGCTGCCGGTGCTGACCGGTGTGCGGATCGAGATCGAGGGCGACACGGTCACCCTGGCCTCCACCGACCGGTACCGCTTCGCGGTCCGTGAGTTCCTGTGGAAGCCGGAGAACCCCGAGGCGTCCGCGGTGGCCCTGGTGCCCGCCAAGACGCTCCTGGACACCGCCAAGGCCCTCACGAGCGGCGACAGCGTGATCCTGGCGCTGTCCGGCTCGGGCGCCGGCGAGGGGCTCATCGGTTTCGAGGGCGCGGGCCGGCGGACGACCACGCGGCTGCTCGAGGGCGACCTGCCGAAGTACCGCTCGCTGTTCCCGACCGAGTTCAACTCCGTGGCGGTGATCGAGACCGCCCCCTTCGTGGAGGCCGTCAAGCGTGTCGCCCTGGTGGCCGAGCGGAACACCCCGGTGCGGCTCAGCTTCGAGCAGGGCGTGCTGATCCTGGAGGCCGGTTCCAGCGACGACGCACAGGCTGTGGAGAGGGTGGACGCGCAGCTGGAGGGCGACGACGTGTCGATCGCCTTCAACCCGACCTTCCTGCTCGACGGTCTGAGCGCGATCGACTCGCCGGTCGCCCAGCTGTCGTTCACGACGTCCACGAAGCCGGCGCTGCTGAGCGGGAAGCCGGCGCTCGACGCCGAGGCGGACGAGGCGTACAAGTACCTGATCATGCCGGTGCGGCTGAGCGGCTGACGTTGTCCACAGCTGTGCACAGTGCCGCCGCCTTCCTGCGGGTGGCCGGCGCTGTGCCCGTGTGGGTTTCCCCAGGTGAGCGGCTGGGCCCACAACTGTGCACAAAGGGTCGCGATTAGGCTCGGGCGCGGCACGAAAGTGCCTCTCCTGCCACACCGCAACCTAAGGAACCAACTGATGGAGCTCGGTCTCGTCGGCCTCGGCAAGATGGGCGGCAACATGCGCGAGCGGATCCGCCGCGCGGGCCACACCGTCGTCGGATACGACCGCAACCCGGACCTCGCCGACGTCCACAGCCTGGAAGAGCTTGTGGGCAAGCTCAGCGGGCCCCGGGTGGTGTGGGTGATGGTCCCGGCCGGGGCGCCGACCCAGTCCACGATCGACGAGCTTGCCGAGCTGCTCGAGCCCGGTGACGTGGTCGTCGACGGCGGCAACTCCCGCTGGACGGACGACGAGAGGCATGCCGGGGAGCTGGCGGCCAAGGGCATCGGCTTCGTCGATTGCGGGGTCTCCGGCGGTGTCTGGGGCCTGGAGAACGGCTACGCGCTGATGTACGGCGGTGACGCCGAGCACGTCGAGAAGGTGCGGCCGGTCTTCGACGCGCTCAAGCCCGAGGGCGACTTCGGTGCGGTGCACGCCGGCAGGGTCGGCGCGGGTCACTTCGCGAAGATGGTCCACAACGGCATCGAGTACGCGATGATGCAGGCCTACGCTGAGGGCTGGGAGCTCCTGGAGAAGGTCGACTCCGTCACGGATGTGCGCGAGGTCTTCCGCTCCTGGCAGGAGGGCACGGTCATCCGTTCCTGGCTGCTCGACCTCGCGGTGAACGCCCTCGACGGGGACGAGCACCTGGACCAGCTGAAGGGTTATGCACAGGACTCCGGCGAGGGCCGGTGGACGGTGGAGGCCGCGATAGACAACGCGGTGCCGCTTCCCGCGATCACCGCCTCGCTGTTCGCGCGGTTCGCCTCCCGGCAGGAGGACTCGCCGCAGATGAAGATGATCGCCGCGCTGCGCAACCAGTTCGGCGGCCACGCCGTAGAGCCGAAGTAGAGACGAAGTAGCAGGTCACGGGGAGGTCGGCGAAACACCCATGCACGTCACGCATCTGTCGCTGGCCGACTTCCGCTCCTATGCCCGGGTCGAGGTCCCGCTCGACCCGGGCGTCACCGCCTTCGTCGGCCCCAACGGCCAGGGCAAGACCAATCTCGTAGAGGCCGTCGGTTATCTCGCCACTCTCGGCAGCCACCGGGTCGCCTCCGATGCTCCCCTGGTCCGGATGGGCGCCGAGCGGGCGGTCATCCGGGCGCAGGTCCGGCAGGGCGACCGGCAGCAGCTGGTCGAGCTGGAGCTCAACCCGGGCCGGGCCAACCGTGCCCGTATCAACAGGTCCTCGCAGGTCAGGCCGCGGGATGTGCTGGGGATCGTACGGACGGTGCTGTTCGCGCCGGAGGATCTCGCGCTGGTGAAGGGCGACCCTGGTGAGCGGCGGCGCTTCCTGGACGAGTTGATCACGGCGCGGTCGCCGCGGATGGCCGCTGTGCGGTCCGACTACGAGCGTGTCCTCAAGCAGCGGAACACCCTGTTGAAGAGCGCGGCCCTCGCCCGGCGGCACGGTGGCCGTTCGATGGATCTGTCCACGCTGGACGTGTGGGACCAGCACCTCGCGCGGGCCGGTGCCGAGTTGCTCGCCCAGCGGCTCGACCTGATCGCCGCGCTCCAGCCGCTTGCCGACAAGGCGTACGAGCAGCTGGCGCCGGGTGGTGGCCCGGTCGGGCTGGAGTACCGGCCGTCGGCGCCCGGTGAGGCGCACACGCGCGAGGACCTGTACACCCAGCTGATGGCGGCCCTGGTGGAGGCCCGTAAGCAGGAGATCGAGCGGGGTGTCACGCTGGTCGGTCCGCACCGCGACGACCTGGTCCTCAAGCTGGGGCAGCTGCCCGCCAAGGGTTATGCCTCGCACGGCGAGTCCTGGTCGTACGCGCTGGCGTTGCGCCTGGCGTCGTACGACCTGCTGCGTGCGGAGGGCAATGAGCCGGTGCTGGTGCTCGACGACGTGTTCGCCGAGTTGGACGCGCGGCGCCGGGAGCGGCTGGCGGAGCTGGTCGCGCCCGGGGAGCAGGTGCTGGTCACCGCTGCTGTGGACGACGATGTGCCGCACCTCCTGACCGGTGTGCGGTACGCCGTGGCGGACGGGGTGGTGGAGCGCGCGTGAGTTCCGACGGATCCGCTCCGAAGAAGGAACCCTCCGGTGTCGACCTGGCGCGCGTGGCGCTCAGGGCGGCGAAGGAGGCGGCACGCGCGCGTGGTGACGCGGCGCAGCAGAGGAAGCAGGCGCGGCGTGGTGGTCTGCGCTCCGGCGCGCGCGCCGACGGTCGCGATCCCATGGCGCTGGGTTCGGCGATCAACCGGTTGATCACCGAGCGCGGCTGGGAGACGCCGGCCGCGGTGGGTGGGGTGATGGGCCGCTGGCCGCAGATCGTGGGCGAGGACCTCGCCAAGCACTGTGTGCCGCAGCGGTACGACGAGGACGAGCGGGTGCTGGTCGTTCAGTGCGATTCCACGGCCTGGGCGACGCAGCTGCGCCATCTCTCTCCGGCGCTGGTCGCACGTCTGAACGAGGACCTGGGGCATGGCGCCGTGCGGATGATCAAGGTGCTCAATCCCGGCGGTCCGCCCAGGCGCTACGGTCCGCTGCGCGCCCCCGGGAGCACCGGTCCCGGCGATACCTACGGGTGACTTGCGTCACGCCGTCAGCCGAGTGTGGAGCCTTGATGCGACCCCCTCGGCTGATCGTCGTACAACCGCACGCGGTTGCGAATCGCGACCTGACCCCGGAGTAGCCAAGGGTTGACGGGTGGAAGCGCTGAGTGCCTCTGTGAGCCTCTTGGAGCCCCCATCCGTATATCGGGAGTCGGCGGAGGCGGGTTCAGGGCGGCACATGCGGACTCAGGTACCGGCAAACCCCCATCACTGTCGGCGCTACCGGTAGACTGGAAGACAATCCCGCCCCGAACGTGGGGACCGTCCGGGAAAAGCTGAGCAACGCTGATCAAGGCTTACCAACGCAACATGCCGCAGCCGCTCCGGCAACCCGCCGACGAGCCCGGCTCGTGCTGTGCCAGAAAGGGCGCTTCGTGGCCGATTCCGGCAACCCCAACGAGAACATCCCGTCCACCGACGCCGGCGCGAACGGTGAGGTCACCGCCTCCTACGACGCCAGCGCCATCACCGTGCTCGAAGGGCTGGACGCGGTCCGCAAGCGCCCCGGTATGTACATCGGCTCCACCGGTGAGCGCGGCCTGCACCACCTCGTGTACGAGGTGGTGGACAACTCCGTCGACGAGGCTCTGGCGGGCCACGCGGACACCATCGACGTGACGATCCTGGCCGACGGCGGCGTGCGTGTCGTCGACAACGGTCGTGGCATCCCGGTCGGCATCGTGGCGTCCGAGGGCAAGCCGGCCGTCGAGGTCGTGCTGACCGTGCTGCACGCGGGCGGCAAGTTCGGCGGTGGTGGTTACGCCGTCTCCGGTGGTCTGCACGGTGTGGGTGTCTCCGTCGTGAACGCCCTGTCGTCCAAGGTGTCGGTCGAGATCAAGACCGACGGCCACCGCTGGACGCAGGACTACAAGCTGGGCGTCCCGACGGCTCCGCTGGCGCAGCACGAGGAGACGGGCGAGACCGGCACCTCGGTCACGTTCTGGGCGGACCCGGACATCTTCGAGACCACCGAGTACTCCTTCGAGACGCTCTCGCGGCGCTTCCAGGAGATGGCCTTCCTCAACAAGGGTCTGACGATCCGGCTCACCGACGAGCGCGAGTCGGCGAAGGCCGTCGCGGGCGCCGACGAGGCGGGCGCGGACGAGAAGGCCGAGGACAAGACCGTCTCGTACCACTACGAGGGCGGCATCGTCGACTTCGTGAAGTACCTCAACTCCCGCAAGGGCGACGTGGTGCACCCGACGGTGATCGACCTGGAGGCGGAGGACAAGGACAAGAGCCTGTCCCTCGAGGTCGCCATGCAGTGGAACAGCGGCTACAGCGAGGGCGTGTACTCGTTCGCCAACATCATCCACACGCATGAGGGCGGCACCCATGAGGAGGGCTTCCGCGCGGCGCTGACCTCGCTGATCAACAAGTACGCGCGCGACAAGAAGCTGCTGCGGGAGAAGGACGACAACCTCACCGGTGACGACATCCGCGAGGGTCTGACCGCGATCATCTCGGTCAAGCTGAGCGAGCCGCAGTTCGAGGGGCAGACGAAGACCAAACTGGGCAACACGGAGGCCAAGACCTTCGTGCAGAGGGCGGTCTACGAGCACCTGAACGACTGGCTGGACCGCAACCCGGTCGAGGCGGCGGACATCATCCGCAAGGGCATCCAGGCGGCCACCGCGCGCGTGGCGGCCCGTAAGGCCCGTGACCTGACCCGCCGTAAGGGTCTCCTGGAGTCGGCGTCCCTGCCGGGCAAGCTCTCCGACTGCCAGTCGAACGACCCCACCAAGTGCGAGATCTTCATCGTCGAGGGCGACTCCGCCGGCGGTTCGGCCAAGTCCGGCCGTAACCCGCAGTACCAGGCGATCCTCCCGATCCGGGGCAAGATCCTCAACGTCGAGAAGGCGCGGATCGACAAGATCCTGCAGAACCAGGAGATCCAGGCGCTGATCTCCGCGTTCGGCACGGGTGTGCACGAGGACTTCGACATCGAGAAGCTCCGCTATCACAAGATCATCCTGATGGCGGACGCCGACGTCGACGGCCAGCACATCTCCACCCTGCTGCTGACCTTCCTGTTCCGCTTCATGCGGCCGCTGGTCGAGGCCGGGCACGTGTACCTCTCCCGTCCGCCGCTGTACAAGATCAAGTGGGGCCGGGACGACGTCGAGTACGCGTACTCGGACCGTGAGCGGGACGCCCTCCTGGAGATGGGGCGGCAGCGCGGCAAGCGGGTCCGCGAGGACTCGATCCAGCGCTTCAAGGGTCTCGGCGAGATGAACGCCGAAGAGCTGCGTGTGACCACCATGGACCAGGAGCACCGGGTCCTCGGCCAGGTCACGCTCGACGACGCCGCCCAGGCCGACGACCTGTTCTCGGTCCTGATGGGCGAGGACGTCGAGGCCCGCCGCGCGTTCATCCAGCGCAACGCCAAGGACGTCCGCTTCCTCGACATCTGAGTCGGTCTCAGCTGACCGCACCAGGAAGGATCTTCACCGGCTATGACCGACGAGAACACTCCCGTCACCCCTGAAGAGGGCGGCGAGGTCGCGATGCGTGTCGAGCCCGTCGGGCTCGAGACGGAGATGCAGCGCTCGTATCTGGACTACGCGATGTCCGTCATCGTGTCCCGTGCGCTGCCCGACGTCCGCGACGGCCTCAAGCCCGTGCACCGCCGCGTCCTGTACGCGATGTACGACGGCGGCTACCGGCCCGAGCGCGGGTTCTACAAGTGCGCCCGTGTCGTCGGCGACGTCATGGGCAACTACCACCCGCACGGCGACTCCTCGATCTACGACGCCCTGGTGCGCCTCGCCCAGCCGTGGTCGATGCGGATGCCGCTGGTGGACTCCAACGGCAACTTCGGCTCCCCGGGCAACGACCCGGCGGCCGCCATGCGGTACACCGAGTGCAAGCTCGCGCCGCTCTCGATGGAGATGGTCCGTGACATCGACGAGGAGACCGTCGACTTCACGGACAACTACGACGGCCGCTCCCAGGAGCCGACCGTCCTGCCGGCCCGCTTCCCGAACCTGCTGATCAACGGCTCCGCCGGGATCGCGGTCGGCATGGCGACCAACATCCCGCCGCACAACCTGCGCGAGGTCGCGGCCGGCGCCCAGTGGTACCTGGAGAACCCGGAGGCCTCGCACGAGGAGCTCCTGGACGCGCTGATCGAGCGGATCAAGGGTCCCGACTTCCCGACCGGCGCCCTGGTCGTCGGCCGCAAGGGCATCGAGGAGGCCTACCGCACGGGCCGCGGCTCGATCACCATGCGCGCGGTCGTCGAGGTCGAGGAGATCCAGAACCGCCAGTGCCTGGTGGTCACGGAGCTGCCCTACCAGACCAACCCCGACAACCTCGCGCAGAAGATCGCCGACCTGGTGAAGGACGGCAAGGTCGGGGGCATCGCCGACGTCCGCGACGAGACCTCCTCGCGCACCGGCCAGCGTCTGGTCATCGTGCTGAAGCGGGACGCGGTCGCCAAGGTCGTCCTGAACAACCTCTACAAGCACACCGATCTGCAGTCGAACTTCGGCGCCAACATGCTGGCGCTGGTCGACGGTGTGCCGCGCACGCTCTCCCTCGACGCGTTCATCCGGCACTGGGTGGCGCACCAGATCGAGGTCATCGTCCGCCGTACGCGCTTCAGGCTGCGCAAGGCCGAGGAGCGGGCGCACATCCTGCGCGGTCTGCTGAAGGCGCTGGACGCGATCGACGAGGTCATCGCGCTGATCCGGGCCAGTGACACGGTCGAGATCGCGCGTACGGGCCTGATGGGGCTCCTGGAGATCGACGAGATCCAGGCCAACGCCATCCTGGAGATGCAGCTGCGCCGGCTGGCCGCCCTGGAGCGCCAGAAGATCATCCAGGAGCACGACGAGCTCCAGGCGAAGATCACCGAGTACAACGCGATCCTGGCCTCGCCGGTCCGCCAGCGCGGCATCGTCAGCGAGGAGCTGGCCGCGATCGTCGAGAAGTACGGCGACGACCGCAAGACCATGCTGGTGCCCTACGACGGTGACATGTCCATCGAGGACCTGATCGCCGAGGAGGACATCGTCGTCACGGTCACGCGCGGCGGATACGTCAAGCGGACCAAGACGGACGACTACCGGGCGCAGAAGCGCGGCGGCAAGGGCGTACGCGGTGCGAAGCTGAAGGAAGACGACATCGTCGACCACTTCTTCGTCTCGACCACGCACCACTGGCTGCTGTTCTTCACCAACAAGGGCCGGGTGTACCGGGCGAAGGCGTACGAGCTGCCGGACGCCGGGCGTGACGCGCGTGGTCAGCACGTGGCGAACCTGCTGGCCTTCCAGCCGGACGAGGCGATCGCCGAGATCCTCGCCATCCGCGACTACAACGCGGCGCCCTACCTGGTGCTCGCCACCAAGGCCGGTCTGGTCAAGAAGACGCCTCTGAAGGATTACGATTCGCCCCGTTCCGGCGGTGTCATCGCGATCAACCTGCGGGAGCGCGAGGACGGTTCCGACGACGAACTGATCGGAGCCGAACTGGTCTCGGCGGACGATGATCTGCTTCTGATCAGCAAGAAGGCACAGTCGATCAGGTTCACCGCCTCCGACGACACTCTGCGCCCCATGGGCCGGGCCACCTCGGGTGTCAAGGGCATGAGTTTCCGCGAGAGCGATGAACTTCTGTCGATGAATGTTGTTCGACCCGGTACGTTCGTGTTCACTGCCACCGACGGGGGGTACGCGAAGCGGACCCGTGTCGACGAGTACCGCGTTCAGGGGCGCGGCGGCCTCGGCATCAAGGCCGCCAAGATCGTGGAGGACCGCGGTTCGCTCGTCGGCGCGTTGATCGTCGAGGAGAACGACGAGATCCTCGCCATCACCCTGTCCGGCGGTGTGATTCGTACGCGAGTCAGCGGGGTCAGGGAGACGGGCCGTGACACCATGGGCGTCCAACTGATCAACCTGGGCAAGCGCGATGCCGTGGTCGGCATCGCACGTAACGCCGAGGCCGGCAGCGAGGCGGAGGAAGTCGACGGTGTGGACACCGTGGACGAGACCGTCGAGGGTGTCGTGACCAGCGGTACGGACGAGGGTGAGGCGCCCTCGGCCGAGTAGCACGAGGAGAGAGTCATCGTGAGCGGAGCCACGGGCGCCGGATCGGCCGGTACCTCGACGGGTACGGATGCGGACGGCGGCGGCCGTGGCTCCGCCGCGTCCGGCGGGGCCACCGAGGGCGGTGCGCAGCCGATGGATACGCACACCACCCAGCTGAAGGCGGTGAAGGCGTCCGCGCCGGATGCGCAGGGAACCCAGGGGGGAACCGTGACCGACACCCGAGGCCAGGCCGCGGCGGGCGCCCAGCCGGCGTCCGCGCAGCAGCCGAACCCCTCCCCGCTGCCCGGGGAACGGCGCTCGGAGCAGCCCGCAGGGCCCTACCACCCGCCGCAGGCCTATCCGGCGGCCCAGGCCGCGCAGGCACCCGCGGGGACGCCTGCGGGGGCGGTACGACGGCCGCGCACCGGCGCCGGGGCACGCACCGCGCCGCGCACCCGCAAGGCCCGGCTGCGGGTCGCCAAGGCCGATCCGTGGTCGGTGATGAAGGTCAGCTTCCTGCTCTCCATCGCGCTGGGCATCTGCTCGATCGTGGCGTCGGCGGTGCTGTGGATGGTCCTGGACGCGATGGGCGTGTTCTCGACGGTCGGCGGCACGATCTCGGAGGCCACCGGTTCGAACGAGTCGAACGGCTTCGACCTCCAGTCGTTCCTGTCCCTCCCGCACGTCCTGATGTTCACGGCGATCATCGCGGTCATCGACGTCGTCCTCGCGACGGCGCTGGCGACTCTCGGCGCGTTCATCTACAACCTGTCCGCGGGCTTCGTCGGCGGCATCGAGCTGACCTTGGCCGAGGACGAGTAACCGGAGTTCAAACCTCTGCTGACGGTCCTCCGACAACCGATTTTGGGACTGCCCCGGTCGTGCGCTAATCTTCAGGAGTCAGCGCGCGGGACACACACCGCAGAGCGCGGCGGGGCTATAGCTCAGTTGGTTAGAGCGCATCCCTGATAAGGATGAGGCCACAGGTTCAAATCCTGTTAGCCCCACCAGCACGAAGGCCCCCGGTCCGGATGGATCGGGGGCCTTTGGCGTTCGTGGCCGGGGGCCGGGGTGTTTCGCGTCCGGCTCCGGGTATGGAAAGGCCCGGTCGCTGGCGACGGGGGATGCACCAGCGACCGGGTTGCGGCCAGCCTAACAAGGTGGCCTGTGCGGCGGGGGTCAACTTCTCGACCGTCGTGAGCAGTTGTGATCGGGATCACTCAGAGGCGGTCGCGCGGAGGGCCGGTTCAGTCGTCGCAGGGCGGGGCGTAGGCGAGGCGGGGGAGGTACTCCTGCCACTTCGCCTCCGTCAGGACGTTCCGCGTGACCGAGCAGATACGGCTGACCGCCTGGTCGACGTCCAGGCTCCACAGCCGGACCGTGTCGGCGCCGCTGGAGACGCCCAGCATGTTGCTCTTCGGGCTGAAGGACAGGAAGTTGCCCGTCTTGGCGTTGGGGCTCATGGACTGGCCGATGGGGTGGGCGGAGGACGGGGAGGAGACGTTCCAGAGGCGGACCGTGTTGTCGTTGCCGCCGCTGGCCAGGGTCCTGCCGTTCCGGCTGAAGGTCAGGGACACCACCGCCTCGGTGTGGCCGGTGAGGGCCGAGCCCAGCCGGGTCGCACGGGCCGGCTCCGAGACGTTCCAGAGGCGGACCGTGTCGTCGTCGCTGCCACTGGCCAGGGTCGCCCCGTCGGGGCTGTAGGCGAGGGTGTTGATGGGGCCCAGATGGCCTTTGAGGGGGCTGCCCAGGGCCTTGGCACGGGCCCGGTCCGAGACGTTCCAGAGGCGGACCGTACCGTCCGCGCTGCCACTCGCCAGGGTCCTGCCGTCGGGGCTGAAGACCAGGGCGTTGACGTAGCCGGTGTGGCCCTTGAGGGGCTTGCCGAGCTGTTGGGGGTGGGCCGGGTCCGTGATGTCCAGGAGCTGGACCGTGCGGTCGTCGTAGTCGGCGGCCACGGTGCGCCCGTCCGGGCTCAGCGCCAGTGCCTCGGCGCCCGCGTACCGGGTGTTCAGCCGGACCGGCGCACCGTACTGGCTGGGGTGGTCGGGGTCGGAGACGTTCCACAGCTGTACCCAGTTGACGTCGTTCTCGCCGGTCATGATGACCAGAGTGCGGCCGTCGCGGGTGAACACCATCGAGCGCAGGTCCCGCTGCCCGGTCCTGAACGGCTCGCCGAGCGCCGTCGGCCGGGCCGGATCCGTGATGTTCCACAGCCGCATCCGGCTGTCGCCGCCCCCGGTGGCCAGCACGCGGCCGTCCGGGCTGAACGCTCCCGCCTGGCCGATCATGTCGGCCCCCGGGATCGACCACAGCCGTACCTTGCCGTCGCCGCTGCCGGTGGCGAGGGTGTGTCCGTCGGGGCTCCAGCCGACGGCGTACATCTCCCCGCTGCTGCCCGCGAGCGGCTCGCCCACCTGGGAGGGGAAGGCCGGGTTGCCCACGTTCCACACACTCGCCGTGGAGTCCGCGCTGCCCGCGGCGAGCATCGAGCCGTCGGGGCTGAAGGCCACCGACCAGACGGGCCCGGTGTGCCCGGTGAGCGGCGCGCCCAGGGCCCTGGCGTGCGCCCGGTCGGTGACGTCCCACAGCCGTATGGTGTCGTCCTTGCTGCCGCTCGCGAGGGTGTGGCCGTCCGGGCTGAAGGCCACGGAGTGCACGGTCCCGGTGTGCCCGGTCAGCGGCGCCCCGACACGCTTGGGGCGCCGGCTGTCGGAGACGTCGTACAGGAGGATCGAGTTGTCGTCGCTGCCGGCCGCGAGTGTGCGGCCGTCGGGGCTGAAGGCGAGGGAGCGGACGGCTTCGGTATGACCGGTCAGGGTGCCGGCCGACGTGGGGTGGCGCGGGTCGTGCACGTCCCACAGGCGGACGGTGTGGTCCTCGTCGGCGGTGGCCAGGGTATGGCCGTCGGGGCTGAAGGCGACCAGGTAGATCGTGCCGTCGTGACCGCTCAGCGGGGTGCCCAGGGATGCCGGGTGGATCGGGTCGGAGACGTTCCACAGGCGTACCGTGCCGTCGTCGCCGGCGCTGGCGAGGGTCCTGCCGTCCGGGCTGAAGACCGCGCTGGAGACCCAGCTCGTGTGGCCGAGCAACGGCTTGCCGAGAGCCTTGGGCCGGGTCGGGTCGCTCACGTCCCACAGGCGGACCGTGCGGTCGTAGGCGGCGGTGGCCAGTGTCTTGCCGTCGGGGCTGAAAGTGGTGAGGTAGACGGCACCGGTGTGGCCGAGCAGCGGTGTGGCCAGCGGTGCGTTGACGATCGATATCAGGCGGTTGTTGGCGCCCTCGTCGTCCGGGCGCAGACCGTGTGCGACCAGGTCCAGCTGGGCGGAGAGCGCCGGGTCCGAGTACTGGAACCGGTCGGCCTCCGCGATCACCTGCTCGAACATCGCGTCGTCCCGCTGCTGCCGGGCGATCACGGCGGCTCCGCCGGCCAGTACCGCCAGCGCGACCAGCGCCGCAACGGCGGCTCTGCTGATCCACACCGTCCGGCGGCGCAGCCGGACCGAGGCCGCCAGGAACTCCACCGCGCTGCGGGTCAGGAAGGTGTCACCGGCCGACTTCGCCCAGGTGTGGGCCTGCTCCAGCCGTGAACCCCGGTACAGCAGGGCGGAGTCGTGGCCGGACTCGTCCCAGGACCTGCCGTCCTCCTCCAGACGCTGGCGCAGCAGATTGCCGTTGCGGTCCTCGTCGAGCCACTCGCGCAGCCGGGGCCAGGCGTGCAGCAGCGCCTCATGGGTGATCTCCACAGTGTCCGCGTCGAGGGTCACAAGACGGGCCCGGACCAGCGCTTCGAGTGACTCCTCCGTCTTGTTCGGGTCGGTGGACTCGGCGGCCAGCTGACGCCGGGTGCCACGCCTGCGGGTCGCCTGGGTGTCCTCGCCGAGGCGGACCAGGCGGAGTAGCAGCAGCCGGGCGGCGGTGCGGGCGGCCGGGTCCAGGCTGGACCAGGCACGCTCGGCGGTCGCGGCGACAGCGCCCTGGATACCGCCGGCCGCCCGGTACCCGGCCAGTGTCAGACGGCCCCCCTTGCGGCGCTGCCAGGTGGCGAGCAGAGCGTGCGAGAGCAGCGGGAGGACGCCGGCGTCATGGGCGCCACGCGGGCCGTCGGCACTCACCTCGCGGACGATCAGCTCGGCGAGGCCGGGCTCCAGTTCCAGGCCCACCGCCTTGGCGGGGGCGGTCACGGCGTCGCGCAGCTCGGCGGTGGTCAGCGGGCCCAGCACCATGTGCCGGTGCTGGAGCGCGTCGGCCAGCTCGGGATAGCCCAGGCACTGCTCGTAGAAGTCGGCCCGGATACCGAGGACGACCAGGGCGGGGGGCGGTTCGCCGGGGGCAGCGGAGGTACTGGCCGCGTGCAGCAGCCGGACGAAGGTCCGCCGGTCCGCCTCGTCCGCGCACAGGGTGAAGGTCTCCTCGAACTGGTCCACGATCACGACCGGACGAGTCGTATCGGTTCCCGAGGGCCATGTTTCACGTGAAACATTCCCGGCCTTGCGCCCGGCCCAGGCCGTGACCGCTTCCCGCGCGGCCTCCGGATCGTCCAGGTCCCTTAGATCGGCCAGCTCCGGTATACGACAGGTCAGTTCCTTGACGGGGTCCGCTCCCGGGACGAGCTGAAGGACCTCGTGCGGGCGGTTCTCCTCGTCGGCCAGGGCGCCGCTCTGCAGAGCGGTGACCAGGCCGGCGTTCAGCAGCGAGGACTTGCCCGCCCCCGAGGCACCGACCAGCATGACCAGACCGCCGCCCGCCTTCGCCGACCGGAGCTGGGCGACCAGGGCGTCGGTGCTGCTCTCCCGGCCGAAGAACCAGCGCGCGTCCTCACGGCGGTAGGAGGCCAGGCCGCGGTAGGGGCAGACGCTGTCGACCGCCGGTGGTGCCTCCGTCTCCTCCGCCGCCTCCGGCCCGGGCAGCTCGCCGACCGGATCGGCCACGGCCCGCTCCCACAGCTTCTGCCACTGGGACAGGTCGTACAGCCCGGGGGAGACCGGCGCCGGCTGGGAGCGCCGGGCCTGCGGGATGAGGACCTGGAGTACGGCGGAGAGCGCGGCGAACTGCGCGGGCACGTTCTTCGCCCGCCGCCAGTCGCTGATCCGCTGGGCGGAGACCCGCACGGGCCGGCCCCGCTCGTCGACGCGGTGCAGTCGGCCGACCGCCTCGGCGACGCGTTTGAGCGGAGGATTGCCAGCCTCCTTGTACAGCAACGCGAGACGTTCCGCGAAGGCTGTGCGTGCCCCTGCGTCGGGACCCAAGGCTCTCCACCCCTTACTTCCCCCGCTGCTGGCCATCCGGACCGGAAAACTCACTTTATATGGCTGACCTGCGGCGAAGCCCTGGACCGGACGTCATGGCCTCCTCAGATGTGCACCTCGACTGGCAGGATTTCGCCGCAGTAAGGCGGTGGTCGGGCGTCGCCCGGCGGGCCGACCAGCTCAGCGTCCGCAGAGACAGTGCACGGCACCGCATGTTCTCGGTCAGGTTCCACCGGCGATTACCCGCCGGAGTGGCGCGACGACAGCGGCTGCTCTCTCCGGCCGGGCGGGCCGCGGGGCCTGAGGCCATCCGCGCCGTTCGGCACCGGTCCCCACGTGGGGAGGGACCGGAGCCGAGCGGCACGGGGGCACCGTTCTCGTGGGCCGTCGTGGGCGGTCGTAGGCGGTCGTGGGCCGTGGTGGGCCGTCGTGGGCGGTCGTAGGCGGTCGTGGGCCGTGGTGGGCCGAGGTGGGCCGTCGCGGCACCTGGCGCGATGGGCTCGCGCGCCCTGAGCCGCCGCCGTATCGCCGTGGGGCGCTGTGCCCGTCCGCCGCCGGGTCGGGTGCGGCTCCGTGGTGGCTGGTCGCGAGGTTCCCCGCGCCCCTAGGGGGCGAACAGTCCCAGTACCGAGTCCAGGGACCAGCTCTGCCAGCACAACGCGAAGAGGCCGACCGCGGAGATCAGGGCCATCATCAGGTTCTGTCCCTGCTCCGCCCAGTCGTGGATCATGAGGGTCAGGTAGATCAGGTTGAGCAGGAACCCGGCCACCAGGGCGATCGGTGTGAGGAAGCCCAACGTCAGGCCCAGGCCGAGGGCCAACTCCGCATACGCCACCACGTAGGCCATCAGCCGGGGACGTGGCGCGACGACCACGTCGAAGCCCCGCCGGACCACCGGCCAGCGGTGCTTCTCCGCGACACCGGCCGCCCAGCCGATGCCCCCGCCGCCGAACCACTGCTTCTTGTCCTTGTGCCGCCAGCTCTCCAGCCACCACAGACCGAGCCCGATGCGGAGCACCGCGAACCACTCGGCACCGCTCAGCAAGGCTGATCGCATCCCGCACCCTCCCCGGATCCGTCCACTCACCTGACGATCCGTCAGTTCAGCGGAAGGCGGCGCGGGTCGCAAGAGGTCGGGCGGCTCTTGCTGGTACCGGCTCCTGGGCCTAGCCTGAAAGCCGAACCGAAATCTGATGGTCCGTCAGATAATCGGGCATCCAAGCAGGCAGCAGGGGGTAGGCATGGCAGAGAACACGACCGGCACCCAGGATCTGCCCAGGGTCGTCAGCGTGGACGACCACGTGATCGAGCCCGCGCACCTCTTCGAGAAGTGGCTGCCGGGCAAGTACCGCGACAAGGGACCCAAGCCCTTCACGGCCGGCATCGGAGAACTCGCCTACGTCGGAGGCAAGTACCGCTTCACCACCGACCCCGAGGGCCAGATCACGGACTGGTGGGAGTACGAGGGCCTGCTCTTCCCGTACAAGCGGATCATCGCCGCCGTCGGCTTCTCCAGGGACGAGATGACGCTCGACGGCATCACCCGAGAGCAGATGCGGCGCGGCTGCTGGGACCCCAAGGCCCGCCTCGACGACATGGACATGAACCATGTGGAGGCCTCCCTCTGCTTCCCCACCTTCCCCCGCTTCTGCGGGCAGACGTTCGCCGAGGCCGACGACAAGGAGGTCGCGCTGGCCTGCGTCCGCGCCTACAACGACTGGATGGTCGAGGAGTGGTGCGGCGACAGCGGCGGCCGGCTGATCCCGCTGTGCCTGATCCCGCTGTGGGACATCGACCTGGCCGTCGCCGAGATCCGGCGCAACGCCGAGCGGGGCGTCCGCGCGGTCACCTTCAGCGAGATCCCCACCTACCTGGGCCTGCCGTCCATCCACTCCGGCTACTGGGACCCGTTCTTCGCGGTCTGCGAGGAGACCGGGACGGTCGTCAACATGCACATCGGCAGCAGCTCGCAGATGCCCGCCGCCTCCCCCGACGCCCCGCCCGCCGTGCAGGCCTCGCTCAGCTTCAACAACGCCATGGCCTCGATGATGGACTTCCTCTTCTCCGGCGTCCTGGTGAAGTTCCCCCGGCTGAAACTCGCGTACAGCGAGGGCCAGATGGGCTGGATCCCGTACGCCCTGGAGCGCGCCGACGACGTCTGGGAGGAGCACCGCGCCTGGGGCGGGGTCAAGGACCTGGTCCCGGAGCCCCCGTCGACGTACTACTACCGGCAGATCTTCTGCTGCTTCTTCCGCGACAAGCACGGCATCGAGGCGATCGAGACGGTCGGCGTGGACAACGCGACCTTCGAGACGGACTACCCGCACGTCGACTCGACCTGGCCGGAGACCAAGCGGGTCGCCCAGGAGCACGTGGGCGGGCTGGCGCCGGAGGTGGCCTACAAGCTGCTGCGCGGGAACGCGATCCGGATGCTGGAGCTGCCCTTCACGTAACCCGGTTCGGCGGGGCGTCCGGTGGGCAGGGGACTTTCCATGAAGGTCTCCGTCGACGCCGATGTCTGTTACGGGTCGGGTGAGTGTGCCTTCCGGGCACCCACTGTGTTCGGCTTCGAGGACGGGTACGGTTTCGTCCTGCCCGGACGGGAGGAGTCCGGAGACGACGAACTGATCCGGGACATCGCCGAACGCTGCCCGTCCCAGGCGATCCGGATCAACGGCAAAAGGGTCACTGACTAGCGGATGAGCACCATCGGCACGGAACTCAGCGGACGCACCGGACGCACCGGACGCACCGGACTCGCCGGACTCGCCGAACTTCTGGTCACCCTCGGCCGCGGCTACGTCCGGGACTTCCCGGGGCCCTGGGGCAAGACTCTCGCCGCCCGCGCGCTCAACCCTTACCTGCGCGACCACCCGCGCCGACGGGTCGTGCAGACGCGCTCCGGCGCCCGGTTCGCGGTCGACACCCAGGACCTCATCCAGCGCTACCTCTACCTCTTCGGGGTGTGGGAACCGCACATGACCCGCTGGCTGCGCGGCCGGCTGGCGCCGGGGGACTGCTTCGTCGACGTCGGCGCCAACGTCGGCGTCTTCAGCGTCCTCGCCTCCCAGCTGGTCGGGGACCAGGGCCGGGTCGTGGCCGTCGAGGCCTCCCCCGTCTTCCACCGCCGCCTCGAACAGCAGAGCGCGCTCAACGGCTGCCGGAACATCCGGGCGGTCAACGCGGCCGTCTCCGACGCCCACCGCACCCTGACCTTCGTGCTCGCCAGCTCCCGCAACATGGGCGCCAACAGCATCGTCCCGTGGGACGGACCGGCCGAGTCGAGCTTCGACATCGAGGCCGTGCCGCTGCCCGAGCTGCTGCGGCCGGAGGAGATCGAGAGCGCGCGGGTCATCAAGATCGACGTGGAGGGCGCCGAGGGCGCGGTGGTGCGCGGGCTGGCCCCGCTGCTGGAGAAGCTGCGCCCGGACGCCGAGATCACCGTCGAGGTCACCCCAGACCGCATGGCCCAGCTCGGCGACTCGGCGGACGACCTGCTGCGCACCATGACCGACGCCGGCTACCACGTCTACCGGCTCGCCAACAGCTATGCGGCCGACAGCTACCCCGGGGCGCTGTACGGCGAGCCGGTGGCCCCGGTCCGCTGGTACGGACCGGTGACCGAGGAGAGCGACCTGGTGTTCTCACGGACCGACGCGGCGACGCTCTAGCCGGTCGATGCCGCACACGTGCGCCTTCCCGTCGCGGCCCGCACGCGTGCGTCTTCCCGTCGTGGCCGGACGCGTGCGTCTTCCCGTCGTGGCCGGACGCGTGCGCCTTCCAGCCGAGGGCCGGGTAGGTGCGCCCTCCACTCGGCGGTCTCAGCCGTGCGGCGTCCCGTCGGCCGCCGGACGCATGCGCCCTCTTGTTGGCCTAGTCGGGCTGGTCGGGCTAGTCGGCTCAGTCGGGCTAGTCGGCCGCCGTCGTCGGGTACTGCCAGCCGAACTCCGCCAGTGCTCGTGCCCGGGCCGCCACGACCGCCATCCGGGCCTGCCGTTCGGCCGGGTCGGTGTGGGCGGGCTGCCCGGTGACCTGGCCCTCCCACTTGCGGTAGAGCAGCCCGGCGTCCGCCGTGAACCAGCCCCGGCTCACCGCGTTCAGCGCGAGCAGCAACCCGGTGTCCTCGGAGGCCGGCAGCGCCATCCAGCCGCCCAGGGCGAGCAGCAGCTCACGGCGGACGAAGAGGCTCGCCGGGTGGACCTGGGCGAGGTAGCCGTTGGCCGTCCAGAAGTCGAGCACGGCTCCGCGCTCGATCGGGCCCTCCTCCGGGTCGCCGGGGAAACCGGCCGTGGAGCCGTCGGACAACAGGTCGAGGACGCGGGAGGTGGCCCAGCCGACCGCCGGACGGGCCTCGAGGACGGCCAGATCGCGGGCCAGCGCACCCGGCGTGAGCTGGTCGTCGGCGTCGAGGATCCTGACGTACGCCCCCTCGGCCCGCGCCAGCGCGATGGTGCGGGCGACCCCGGGACCGCCGGTGCGGCCCTGCCGGAACGACACCCGGGTGTCGTCGGGGACGTACGGGCGGACCTCGTCCCCGTAGCCGTCCTCCTGGATCAGCCACTGCCACTCCCAGCCGTCCGGCAGCCGCTGCTCGCACAGTGACTTGTACGCCTCCGGCAGGAAACGGGCCGACGGCGCGTGGACCGCGGTGACGACGGTGACGAGAGCGACGCACCGGCTCACGGCGGCGCTCACCACCTTTCCAGGTGCGTGGTGAAGACCAGTTCCGTGCGGTCGCCCGGAAGCGTGACGACGGAGATGTCCACGATGCGGTCGTGGATGTCGTACGACGTCTTGCGCAGCAGGATCACCGAGGTGCCGGCCGGCAGGTCCAGCTCCCGGGCCTCCTCGGGCGTCGGCGGCCGGGCGGTGAAGCGTTCCTCGACGCGGGCGACCTCGATGCCGACGGTGTGCAGCTGGTTCTGGGTGCCGCCCGGCCAGGGCTCCCTGGTCTCGTCCAGGAGCGCCGGGTTCGCCGCGATCATGTCCCGGACGAGATAGGAGCTCACCAGGCTGAAGGGGGCCGACTCGGCCGAGTACCGGGTCCGGTAGGTGCGTTCCAGGAGCATGGTGCCCTCCGGTACCCCGAACGCGTCGGCGAGGTCGCTGGGCGCGATCAGCTCGCGGTACCGGGCGAAGAAGACCAGGTCGTCGAGGACCAGACCGGTCTCGTGCTCGGTCGCGCCGGTCGCGGCCCGGGTCGCCTCCGGCATCCTGGCGCGGTCCTTCTCCCACTGGTGCCGGGTGTTGTCACGGATCGCGCGGGTGCGGGGCTTGCGCACGAAGGTGCCGCTGCCGTGCCGCTTGTCGATCAGACCCTCCGCGCTCAGCAGCCGCAGCGCGTTCTGGATCGTGGGCACGCTCCGGCCGTGGTGCCGGGCCAGCTCCGCCTCGGAAGGCAGCCGCGCACCGGGCTTGAGCTCGCCGTTCCTGATGGAGCGGCGGAGGTCGTCGGCGATCTCCTCGTACGCCTTGGGCACTGCTTCAGCCTACGACTCCTCAAGAGGAGTTGGAGAGTCGAGCGCCCCACCGACGAGGCCCACCGACGAGGCCCCACCCAAGAGGCCCCTCCGAGAAGACGCCACCGAGAAGACGCCACCGAGAAGACGCCACCGACGAGACGCCACCGACGGGGCCGGACATGCGAAGACCCGCGACCGGTTCCCGGTCGCGGGTCTCTTCGCAGTAGGCGCTGGTACGTACGCAAGTCGCCCTTGCGCCGTTGCGTCTGAGCTGTCTGGGGAGGGTCAGCAGTCGAGGGGCGCCGCGGGGGGTTCGGCCGGGTTCTCCTCCGACTCGGTCGTGTCCAGGGGCCGCTGGCGGCAACCGGGGGTCTTGCCGTGGGCCTCGGCCCGGATGCGCTGCTTCATCGTGGGGGGCAGGGACCTTGCCTGGGCCCAGAGCCAGTGCGTCTGTGCCGGGATCATCACCCGGCCGGCCGGGCTGTGGTCGTCGCCGCTGCTGTTGCGCGGGGCCTCGGTCTGCGGTACCGCGGTGGCGGTGGCGGCCGAGACGAATCCGAGCGCCGTGCACAGCGCGAGGAAGGCGGTGACGATGGCGGTCCACAACTTCATGACCTTGGCGTTCCTGGCCATGGCCCCTCACTTTCGGGTTGGGCGATTTGCGTACTTTCCTCATGATGTGTATGGGGATCGCGAAGTGGGGGACGTCGACCTGTGGCGCGGCGATGTTCCGATGAACACCACCCGGACGGACGCATGAGGTCCGAAAAATCGGAAGAAAGGTCCTGAAGGCGGGCGAGACGGAGCAAAGTAACCGTCCGTGGAGGTGTGATCACCCTCCGATCGGAACGGCCCCGTCTTCTCCAACGGCTTGTGCAACACCTTGTGGTGGGCCGGAGTTGGGGTCGGATGCCAGGTCACCGATCGATATCGGTCGGTGTGTATAGTCGGGCGCCAGAGGTCCCCTACGTCAAGGAAGAGACGAGGTCGCGCGGTGAAGAAGCTTCTCCTGGTCGCACTGGCCGCCATCGGCGGGCTCCTCGTGTACCGCCAGATCCAGGCGGATCGCGCCGAGCAGGATCTGTGGACGGAGGCGACTGACTCCGTGCCCACGGGTTCGTGAGTACCGACAACGAACGACACTGAGACCCCGACCGCCTCGCGGTCGGGGTTTTGCGTTGTCCGGGGGGCGCGGAGATCGCGCGAGGCGGGCGTTTCGGACGGTCGTACAAATTGCCGGGTGGCGCGGGGGCGCGAGCGGCAGTATGGGGCCGGGGCCGGACCGGGGCTTCGACGGCTGACGAGCGACGGCTGGGGGCGCGCGTGATACGGCGGTGGCGTACGGCGGCGGGATGGCGCGGCATCGGCACGACGGCCGCCCTGGCACTGACGGCACTGCTGCCGGCCTCTCCGGTTGCGGCGGACGGCGGCAGCGGTTACGGCTTCGCCCCGGGCGCCCGCACGATCACCGGAGCGACGGGCACCGCGGCCGCCGTACCGCTGGAGCCCGGTACGACCTACCGCAGCACCCTGCCGGAGAAGGGCGAACTGTATTTCCGCCTCGAACTCGCCGCCGGCAGCACGGCCTACGTCCCCGTCACCGCCGTCCCGCCGGCCGACGCCACCGTCTCCGCGAGCGACGGCATCGGCGTCTCGATCGAGGACGCCAACGGTGTCTCCTGCGGCTACGACGGCGCCCGCTTCGGCGCCGGACTGAGCCCCCGGCCGGTCACGGCGCTGGGACGGCGGGACACCGGCAAGGCGCTCTGCGAGGGCGCGGGCACCTACTACGTCGTCGTCGAGCGGCTCGCGTCCGGCTCGCGGACCACGTCCCCGGGCAGCTGGGACCTGGAGATCGCCCCCGTCACCGAACCGGGCCTGGCCAGGGCCGGTGCCACCACCGCCCCGGAGACCTGGAACTCCGCGTCCCCCGAGCCGCTCACCGGCGACCCCGAACGCCGCACCGCGGGCGCCGGTTTCACCACGGCCCGCACCCTCGACACGGGCGTCTGGCAGACCGGCATCACCCCGGGCCAGACCCTCTACTACGCGGTCCCGGTCGCCTGGGGACAGCAACTGCACGCCACCGTCGACCTGGCCAGCATCAGCGGCGACGCCCACGGCTACGTCAGCGCCGCGCTCAACCTCTCCCTCTACAACCCCGTTCGCGGCTACGTCGACGACATCTCCCTCGGCTACGACGGCACCCAGAAGTCGTCCTCCCTCGACCCCCTGCCACCCGTGGCCTACGCCAACCGGTACGCCGTCTCCGGCGAGGAGAACTCCGTCCGCTTCGCCGGCGCCTACTACCTCGTCGTCCACCTCACCGGGCAGACCGCGGACACGTTCGGGAAGGGGCCGTACGACGTGACACTCCGGGTCCGCGTCGACGGCACCCCGAACTCCGGCCCCCACTACGCCGGTTCGCCCGTCCCGAAGGACGTCTTCGACCCGCCGTCGGACCAGGGCGGCGGCCTGGCCGCCGCGGCAGGCGACGACGACACGGCGATGCGGGTGCTCGCGGCCGGCGGGATCGGCACGGGTACGGCCCTGCTTCTCGTCCTGGGCGTGTGGACGCTGACCGCCCGTCGCGCTCAGATCCGGGTCAACGCCCAGAAACCCACGACGTAACAGGCCAGCGCCAGCAGCAGGATGGGCACGGCGGCCTTCGCGGGCGGCCCGGGCCGAGGCACCCGCCGCCGACGCCGGCCGTGAGTACGCACCGGCAACTGCGAGACCCGCGACGCCGGCTGCGGGTCACGGGCGGTGTAGGTGGCCGTGTCGGTGGTCTCGGTGGGGTCGGTATGCGGCCGGGCCGGGGGGAGGGGTTGCGCGGGGGGCCAGGGGGTGTGGGGCTGCGGGACGGAGGAGGCCGGAGGCTGTTGCGGCCGCGGCTGCGGTCGAGGCTGCGGTTCGGATTCCGTTCCTGGCCGCGGGTCCGGGCCCGGCCACGATTGCGGCTCCTGGTGGGCGGCGTGCGGCGGGTACGGCGGTGTGGGCTGCGGCGGCTCCGCGTACGGGGCGGGAGGTACCGGCGTCTGAGGCGGTGGGAGCCGGAAGCTGCCGGTGTCGGACATGCCGACGGCGGCCGAGGGAGAGCCGGCGGGGCCGGTGGAGGTGGCCGGGGGCGCGTACGCGGTTCCTGCCTGGGCTCCGGCCGCCGAGCCGGGGTCCGTGCCGGTTGGCGTGCCCGATGCGGCCTCCGGTGCCCTGTCGGATGCGGGCTTCGGTGCCGTGCGGGACGCTGCCTCCGGTGCCGTGCCGAAGCCGGCCCCTGGCGTTGTGTCGAAGCCGGCCTCTGGCGTTGTGCCGGATGCGGATTCCGGTGTCGTGTCGTAACCCGTCGGGGTGGACGCCTCTGACGGCCTCCCCCTGTCCGCTGTCGTGTCCCACCCGGTGCTGGTTCCTGTCAGCGAGGCCGGATCCGCGTCGGCCTCCGCACCCGCGGCCGTACCAGAGGCAACCCCCGAACCCGCGGCCGCCTCCGTCGTACTCCCGGCCCGCGTTCCGGTCCCCGCCGTCCCCGCCGTCCCTGTCGTACCCGTCGTATGCCGCGTCGTATCGACCCCGGACGCCACACGTAGTGGCCCCTCGGGACCGAACCCCGGTGGAAGTGGCCCCAGTTGGTCGAAGATCTCGATCGACTCGTCGTCGATGCCCGGCTCCGGGAGGAGTTCCATGGCCTGGGCGAGGGCCTTGCGGGCGCCCGTGGCCGTGCGGAAGCGGGACTGGGGGTTGGGCTGGAGAAGGGTGGCGACGACCTGCCACAGGGGGTCGGGGATGCCCTTGGGGGCTCCCGGGGTGCCGTGTTCGGCGAAGTGCTGGACGAGCGCCTTGGCGTCGGGCTTGGCGCCTTCCAGCAGGAACAGGGCGACCAGGCCGACGGCGAACAGGTCGGCCGTGAAGTCGGGATCTGCGCCCAGGAGTTGCTCGGGGGCGATGTAACCCGGTGTCCCGACCACGAGGTTGGTCTCGGTCAGCCGGGCCTCGCCGAACCGCATGGCGATGCCGAAGTCGGACAGACGCAGCCGCGGCCGGGCGGTACCGCTGGCCTCCAGCAGGATGTTCGCGGGCTTGATGTCCCGGTGGACCACCCCCTCGGCGTGCACCGCGGCGAGGCCGGAGAGCAGCTGCTCGAGGAGCGTGCAGACGAAGACGGGGGGCAGGGGACCGTAGTCCCCGACGAGGTGGACCAGCGAGCCGCCGGCGACCAAGTCCATCGTGAACAGGACCTTGTCGTCGTCGGCGGCCCAACTGGCCGGAGCCAGGACATGGGGATGGTCGATGCGCAACGCCTGCTCCCGCACGAAGCGCAGCAGCGCGTGGGCGTCGCTCTGCTGGAGCACCTTGGCGGCCACATAGCGCTTGCGCCGGTGGTCCCAGGCACGCCAGACGGCGCCCACGCCGCCATGACCGATCGGGTCGGCCAGTTCGTACCGGCCTGCGAAGACCTCACCCATGACTGCCCGTAGCCTCCCCCTCTAGTCCCCCCTGCCACACCCCCCTTGCTTCCCCCGGATGAGCGATACGACCCCTCTCGCGTGACCCCCTCGGCCAGGGCCGCGCCCCGCCCGGTCCACCGGACCCCCTCCGGTGTACCGGGCCGCGGCTCAGCTCTGGTGCGACTGGTAGTGCGTGACCGCGTCCGAGGTGCGGCCGGCGCCGTAGACCCGGAGGAACTCCGCCAGCTCCGGATGGGACGAAGCCAGCGTGTCCGCCGCGTCGATGATGTCACCGGCGGCGGCCACCGAACGCAGCAGCGACTGGATCTCGCGGACCACCCGCTTGACCGTGGGCGCTCCCGAACCGCTCGTCGTCTGCGTGGTGTTGCTGAGCACCGAGCCCCCCTGGGACTTCTTGATCTCGTCCATCCGCTCGGTCGCCTCGGCCGCGCTCACGCTGCCGTCCGCGACCTGCGCCGCCAGGTCCTGGAGCAGCTGCACCCGCTGGACCACGGCCGGGTTGCCGATCTTCGCCCGCTGCCCGCTCATCAGCTGCGACAGCATGGGTGCGGACAGTCCGAGGACCGCCGCGAGACGTGCCTGGTTGAGCCCCAGGTCGTCGATGAGCTTACGGAAGAGCGCCCCCAACGGCTCTCCGTACCAGTTCCGCTGCAGCTCCCGCGCTCTGGCGGTGGCTTCCTGCTGTGCGGCGTCCATTGCGTCTCCCCATCGCTTCCCCAAAAAATCCACGGTTCGCTACAGCGAACCCCGTCGAGCATCTTACGGAGCGTGGTCATCCGGGGGGACCCCCAATCTTTTTGTGAGGTACGGGGGGTGAACCGGTACTCTGGTCTGCGGCACCGACCAGCGGACCTTCCGCTTGGCCGGTCGCTTCCCGTACGGGGCCTTAGCTCAGTTGGTAGAGCGCCGTCTTTGCATGGCGGATGTCAGGGGTTCGACTCCCCTAGGCTCCACAGCATCGGACCCCTCTGAACTGCGAAAACGCAGTCGGAGGGGTCTTTTTGTCCCGGTCGCCCGCCGGAGAGTCATGTGCACCTTACGTGCCGGGGTGGTTACCTTGGGTGAGCGACCACCTCTGGAGAGAGCGACTGAATTCGACTTCCCCGGCTCGTCACCTGCTGGTGTGCGGGGAAGGCGCGGGCAGTTCGACGGTCATCCGCATCCCGCCGGCGACCCGCTCGCGGGGACGATCTGGCCGGAGGTCTCGATGGCCACGCCGTTCTTCTCCGCGAGGGAGAGCAGCGTTTCGGTGGTGGGCACGCCCGCCCGTCCTGCATCGACCGCACAACAAAGCCCCTCCGACCCGCGGACACGCGGATCAGAGGGGGCTCTTGTTTCACGTGAAACGCGGGGCTCAGAACTCCTTGTCGTCGCGCGACGCCTGCTCCTCCGCCTCCTTGGCCTGGACCTCGGGGTCCAGCGGAGAACTGCCGTCCACCGAGCCGAGACGGCCCGAATCCGGGACCTCCGTGGCAGCGGGAGGCTCGACCAACCAATCCGGGTTGGCCTGCTTGTCCCACCACTTCCACGCGACGAAGGCAGCACCCGCCAGCGCACCGAACACAGCGAACGCCTTGAACGCACGGCCGTACGCCGAGCGCCGCTGGTTCCTGCGCGCCAGCTTCTCGATCTGCTCGGCCGAGACATTGCCACGCAGCGCGGCGAGCGCGGCAGCACCCCGCGCAGAGGCCTCATCACGGACCGGCCCAGCCGCCGCCACGGCCTGCTCGATCCTGGGACGCGAATAATCGGCGGCCTGCCGGGCCGCCTTGCGGGTCAGATCGGCAGCGTCGTGCGCAGCCTGGTCCACCATCGGCGGCACATGCGTCCGGGCCTGCTCCAGACGCGGTACGAGACGGGCGTCATACTGGACGCGGGCCTGCTCAGCAGCCTGCGACACCACGGGCGCGAGCCGTACGCGTGCCTCCTGCGCGTAGTACGCGGCACGCTCCTTGGCCGTGTCGGCGTAGGGCGCCACCACTTCCGCTGCGTGCCGCACGCTGTCCTTCGCCGAGCTGGTCGCAGCGCGCACGCTCTCTTTGCGGGTCACGGGTTTCCTCCTCCTCGGTGGCGTACGGTATTTCGACTATCCACCCTTTTAGGGATCATGCCTCTCCCCGGCCCAAGCGGCGCGCGAGGACGGGCATACGGGTGCAACCAGAACTAAGAGGGGCTTGTCCACGACCATGCCACGGATCGGCGCCCAGCGCTCCGCCTCGGCGCGGATCTGAGGACTCCGCCGGGTTTCCGCAAGCGATTCGTGAGGATCCGCGCCGGGAGACCGCAGGCGGGCCTCCGGACCGCCATACCGTGCGAGGATCGTGCCGGGCCAACCCAGCACCGGGTCACACCCGAGCACACCAGAGCACAACGGAAGGCGGACCGTGGCCGAGCACCTCTACGCCACCCTGAAGACCAGCCTCGGCGACATCGAGGTCCGGCTCTTCCCGAACCACGCGCCGAAGACCGTCAAGAACTTCACCGAACTGGCGCAGGGCGAGCGTGAGTGGACCCACCCGGCCACCGGCACGGTCTCCACCGACCCGCTGTACGACGGCACGGTCTTCCACCGGGTGATCAGCGGCTTCATGATCCAGGGCGGCGACCCGCTCGGCACCGGCATCGGCGGCCCCGGCTACAAGTTCGAGGACGAGTTCCACCCCGACCTCCGCTTCGACCGCCCCTACCTGCTGGCCATGGCCAACGCCGGCCCGCGCACCAACGGCTCCCAGTTCTTCATCACGGTCAACCCCGCGCCCCACCTCAACCGCAAGCACACCATCTTCGGCGAGGTCCTCGACGCGGACAGCCAGAAGACCGTCGACAAGATCGCCTCCGTGACCGTCAGCGGACCGAACAAGCGCCCCGAGAACGACGTCGTCATCGAGACGGTCCTCGTTGAGAAGCGCGAGAGCTGACCGACAGCGCTGACCCGACTGAAGGAAACACCAGAGGGAAGCGCCCAAAAGGAATCGCCCGAAGGGAACCAAACGCCCCGCCCGTCCGTAAGGATGTGCGGGGCAGAGCATTGCCCACGACGAGCGAGGGGACCCCATGGAGGACCAGGCGGCAGGCAGCGCGCGGGACGCACACAGCCTGCCCATGTGCTACCGGCACCCGGACCGGGAGACAGGCGTGCGCTGCACCCGCTGCGAGCGCCCCATCTGCCCCGAGTGCATGGTCAGCGCCTCCGTGGGATTCCAGTGCCCCGAATGCGTCCGCGGCACCACCGCCGGCCCCAGCGGCCCGCCCCCCGCCGACTCCCGCCCGCGCACCATCGCCGGCGGCACCGTCACCGCCGACCCACGGCTGCTCACCAAGATCCTGATCGGCATCAACATCGCCGTCTTCCTGGTCCAGCTCTCCGTCGGAGACAGCTTCACCAGCCGTTTCGAGCTGATCGGACAGGCCTGGTTCCCGCAGTACGGCGACATCGAAGGCGTGGCCCAAGGCCAGTACTACCGGCTGCTGACCGCGATGTTCCTGCACGACAGCTCGAACCCCATGCACATCGCGTTCAACATGCTCAGCCTGTGGTGGATCGGCGGCCCCCTGGAGGCCGCCCTCGGCCGAGCCCGGTACATCACCCTCTACGTCGTCTCCGGCCTGGCCGGCAGCGCCTTCACCTATCTGCTGGCCGCCCAGAACCAGCCTTCGCTCGGTGCCTCCGGCGCGATCTTCGGCCTCTTCGGCGCGACCGCGGTGCTCATCCGCCGCCTCAACTACGACATGCGGCCGATCATCGCCCTGCTGGTGATCAACCTCATCTTCACCTTCAGTGGCGGAATCGCCTGGCAGGCCCATATCGGTGGCCTGGTCGCCGGTGTCGTCACCGGGTACGCCATGGTGCACGCCCCGCGTGAGCGGCGGAACCTCATCCAGCACGGCACCTGCGCGCTGGTCCTGGTGGTGGCGCTCGTCCTGACGGTCGTCAGGACCGCCCAGCTCACCTGACCGGACTCGCCCGGCGCCCGTTTCGCGGGTTCACGGCGGCTCGCCGCGCCGATACCGAACCGTTGTCCACAGTCGGTGGCGGATCTTGTGCACAGGGTGCGTGCACAACTGTGCCCCCTGTCCCTCACTTGCGTTTTCGCAGGTCAGGGAAGGGGGCGAACAGTTACACGAAGGGCGTTGTGGTAGTCGTACCGGCGTCAACGCCCTACGGGTTATCCACAGATCGTCTTCTTTTCCCCAGGTCCATACACAGGCCTGTGGATAACTCAGCGGATAACCCTGGGCAGAGCTACTTCCACTGTGTGGAGACGCCGAAGCCGGCCGCGATGAAGCCGAAGCCCACGACGATGTTCCAGTTGTCGAGGCTGTCGATGGGCAGCGAACCGTCGGTCACGTAGAAGACGACGATCCAGGCTAGTCCGATGAGGAACATGGCCAGCATGACCGGTGCGACCCAGCCGCGACTGTTCAGTTTGAGGGCGGTCGCCTGCTTCGCCGGGGGCGGCGTGTAGTCGGCCTTCTTGCGGATACGTGACTTCGGCACGAGGGTCTCTCCTGTCGATGCGCTGCGTGGCCGCGCAGGTAACTGGGTCGGGCTCGGAGCAGCGTACAAGGGGACAGTAAGGGCGCACTGACCGCTCCCCCGGGCGTCCGTTAGCGTAGTGCTTCCGCGGCGCCGAAGGAGATAAGGGTACGTTGAGCAATTCTGCCGACTCCAACGCGACCGGATCAACGGGTGCGGGCCCGGTCCGCAAGGGTGGCTTCCGGCCGGTGCGGATTCTCACCGTCGCGGTCTTCGCCCTGGCCGGTCTTCTCTTCTTCACCAGCTTCAACACGGCCAAGGGCACCGACATCCGCTCGGACGACAATCTGCTGAAGCTGTCCGACCTGATCCAGGAGCGCAGCCGCAAGAACAAGGACCTGGACGAGTCCAACGCGGGCTCGCGTGACCGGAACGAGAAGCTGGCCGAGCGCGACGACGGTTCCAGCAAGGCCGACGACGACAAGCTCTCCGGGCTGGAGAAGGACGCGGGAACCCAGAAGCTCACCGGCGACGCGATCACCGTCACGCTGAACGACGCCCCGCCGAACGCCACGGCCAAGCTCCCCGGCTATCCCGAGCCGCAGCCCGACTACCTGGTCATCCACCAGCAGGATCTGCAGGCCGTGGTGAACGCGCTGTGGCAGGGCGGCGCCCAGGGCATCAAGGTCATGGACCAGCGGCTGATCTCCACCAGTGCCGTGCGCTGTGTCGGCAACACCCTGATCCTGCAGGGCCGGGTGTACTCACCGCCGTACAAGATCCAGGCGGTGGGGGACCCGGCGAAGATGCAGCAGGCGCTGGCGGACTCGGAGGCGATTCAGAACTACATGGTGTACGTCAACGTGTACGGCCTCGGCTGGAAAGTCACCGAGGACGGGACGGTGACTCTGCCGGGCTACTCGGGCACAGTGGATCTGCACTACGCGAAGCCTGTGGGGTAAGCCGCTCGTCGTCTTCTGGAGCCGCCGGTGCGCGTGATCGTCAGGACCGTCAGCGAGCTCTGCATCACCATCGGTACGCTCATAGTCCTCTTCGTCGTGTATGTGCTGTTCTGGACCGGTGTGAAGGCCGACAGCGTGATGCATGACCAGATCGACCGGTTACAGCGGCAGTGGTCGGACAGTGCCACGGTGCATCCCACTGCCAAGACGTCCGCCGCCCCCGCCGAGCCGGCCGCGTACCACTACGGCAGGCCTTTCGCGATCATGTACATCCCTCGGTTCGGTTTCACGTGGAACAAGCCGGTCCTGGAGGGCACCGGCACCGATGTGCTGAAGAAGGGCCTCGCCCACTACGCCCGTACCGCCCGGCTGGGGCAGGAGGGCAATTTCGCGGTCGCCGGTCATCGGCGCACGTACGGTGACCCGTTCCTGGACTTCCCGAAGCTGCGCAGGGGCGATGCGATCGTGCTGACGGACGGTACGACCTGGTTCACGTATCGGATCGACAAAGGCCCCTACAAAACAGTTCCGACGGACGTTGAAGTGATCGACCCTGTGCCACGTAAGTCGGGGTATACGCGTCCAGGCCGCTATCTCACGCTGACCACGTGCGATCCGGAATGGGGGCACAGTCATCGGCTGATCGTCTGGGCGCATCTGGACTCCACGCAGCCTGTGGAGGCAGGCAAACCCGAGGCGCTGCGCCGTTAGTCTGGTGCAGTACGGCGGGATTCTGGTGCCGTGGTGGAACGGAAGGGACGGCATGTACGGCTGGATCTGGCGGCATCTGCCGGGCAACGTGTGGGTGAGGGCGTTGATCTCACTCGTGCTGGTCCTGGCCGTGGTCTATGTCCTCTTCCAGTACGTCTTCCCCTGGGCCGAACCGCTGCTGCCCTTCAACGATGTGACGGTGGACAACCAGTGAGCGCGCGGATTCTCGTCGTCGACAACTACGACAGCTTCGTCTTCAACCTGGTCCAGTACCTCTACCAGCTGGGCGCCGAGTGCGAGGTGCTGCGCAACGACGAGGTGTCGACGGCGCACGCCCAGGACGGCTTCGACGGGGTTCTGCTGTCGCCCGGGCCCGGTACGCCGGAGGAGGCGGGCGTGTGTGTGGACATGGTCCGTCACTGTGCCTCGACCGGGGTGCCCGTCTTCGGTGTCTGCCTCGGCATGCAGTCGATGCAGGTGGCGTACGGCGGTGTGGTGGACCGGGCGCCTGAGCTGCTGCACGGCAAGACGTCGCTGGTCGAGCACGAGGGCAAGGGGGTCTTCGCCGGACTGCCGACCCCGTTCACCGCGACCCGCTATCACTCGCTCGCCGCCGAGCCGGCCACCGTGCCGGCCCAGCTGGAGGTCACGGCCCGCACCCACGACGGGATCATCATGGGGCTCAGGCACCGTGAACTTCCGGTCGAGGGTGTGCAGTTCCATCCCGAGTCGGTGCTGACCGAGCACGGGCACCGGATGCTGGCCAACTGGCTGGTGGCGTGCGGTGACCAGGGGGCCGTGGCGAGGTCGGCGGGGCTCGCCCCGGTGGTGGGCAGGGCCACGGCGTGACCGCGCTGCGCCCCGAGCGCGAGACCGATACCCCGTACGGGGGTCAGTCGTACGGGGGGTCGAGTGCGCTCGGGGAGACGGCGTATCTCCCGCCGGTCGACGAGGAGACCGTGGCGCTGCGGATCCCCGATCCGCCGCCTATATCGGCTTCTGCGGGCACGGCAGCCTCATCTGCCCCTGGACTCCCAGGGGGCGGCCGAGCGGCCCGCAGAAAGGCAGCCAAGCGGCGTGGTGGCCGTCATGGCGGCGCATCGGAGGCGGCGCCGTCGGAGGAGACCCGTCCGTCGGGGCGGCCGCTCTCCCGGGTCGAGGCCCGTCGGCAGGCGCGGTTGCGCAAGCCGAGTCCGGCCGTCATGGCGAGCCGGGCGATAGGCGAGGTGTTCATCACCACCGGCGTGCTGATGCTGCTGTTCGTCACCTACCAGTTGTGGTGGACGAACGTCCGTGCCCATGCCCAGGCGGGCAAGGAGACGAGCAGCCTCCAGCAGGACTGGGCGAGCGGCAAGCGGGCCCCGGGTGTCTTCGAGCCGGGGCAGGGCTTCGCCATCCTGCACATTCCCAAGCTGGACGTGGAGGCGCCGATCGCCGAGGGCGTCAGCAACAAGAAGGTTCTCGACAAGGGCATGGTCGGCCACTACGGCGAGGGTGCGCTGAAGACCGCGATGCCGCAGGACAAGACCGGAAACTTCGGTCTCGCCGCGCACCGCAACACGCACGGTGAGCCGTTCCGGTACATCAACAGGCTGGTTGCCGGTGACGCGGTCGTCGTCGAGACACAGGACGAGTACTTCGTGTACAAGGTGACGTCGATGCTGCCGGTGACGTCGCCGAGCAACGTGAGTGTGCTGGACGCGATTCCGAAGGGTTCGGGTTTCACCAAGGCGGGCCGGTACATCACCCTGACCACCTGCACACCGGAGTTCACCAGCAAGTACCGGTTGATCGTGTGGGGCAAGATGGTCGAGGAACGCCCGCGCAGCAAGGGCAAGCCAGACGCGCTCGTCGAGTAAGGGCAGAGGCAGAGGAACAGTGGCAGCGACGGCCGACGACACCGAAGAGCAGACCGACGTGCCGGACGGGGCGCCCGCGCCGGGCCGTCGGCCGATCGGCCCGATCGCGATGGCGGTCAGCGTCTTCGGCGAACTCCTCATCACGGCGGGCCTGGTGCTGGGCCTGTTCGTCGTCTACTCGCTGTGGTGGACGAACGTCGTCGCGGACCGCAAGGCGGACCGGGAGGGTGACAAGGTCCGTGACACGTGGGCTCAGCAGGACACCGGTCCGGGGGCGCTGAACACGAAGAACGGCATCGGCTTCCTGCACGTGCCGTCCATGAGGAACGGTGAGGTGCTGGTCGAGAAGGGCACGTCGACGGACGTCCTGAACGACGGGGTGGCCGGCTACTACACCGATCCGGCGAAGGCCACGCTCCCCACCACCGGCAAGACCGGCAACTTCACCCTCGCCGCCCATCGGGACGGTCACGGCGCGAAGTTCCACAACATCGACAAGGTCAAGGTCGGCGATCCGATCGTCTTCGAGACGCGGGACAAGTGGTACGTCTACAAGGCGTACTCGATCCTGTCCGAGACCTCGAAGTACAACGTCAAGGTCCTCTCCCAGGTCCCCAAGGAGTCCGGCAAGACCAAGCCGGGCCACTACATCACCCTGACCACCTGCACACCGGTGTACACGAGCCGGTACCGGTACGTGGTGTGGGGCGAGTTGGTGCGGGTGGAGAAGGTCGACAGCGAGCGGACTCCGCCGAAGGAACTGCGCTGACTGAGCTCCTTGCGGGAGCTCAGTCGCCTCGCATGGCGGAGGCCCGAAGCCGCAAAACGCGGCGATGCTCAGGGCCTCCGGAGACGCTGTCGCGCAGGCTCTTCGATTCCAGCAGTGCTGATTCGTTGATCACGGTTCTGCCCTTCTGTCGGGTTCAGGGCAGAGCACTCGCACCCCATCCCATCCCATCCGATCAACGAGTCGGGACGAGGGAAGGGGCGAGCGAGTGGGGAACTCATGTGCGGCGGGCCTGGGAGACACGCCGGAGCCCCGGCGTCCTTCCGGGAGGAGGGGCGCCGGGGCTCTGTGGAACGGGTGCGGGGCTCAGCCGCTGGTACCGCCGAAGAAGTTGGTACCGCCGTTGTTGTTCCCGCCGTTGTTGCCGACGCTCACCGTGGTCAGGGTGATCTGCGTGTCACCGGGGTTGTCGACGCCGGTGTTGGCCTGCGGGTCCTGGTTGGTGACGAGCGCGTTGTCGCTGGAGTCGCCGTTGAACTGGATCTTGGTGAATCCGGCCGCCTGCAGGGTCTGCTTGGCCTGCTGCACGGTCTGGCCGAGCACGCTCGGTACGGCCGTCTGCTGCTTGGCCTTGCCGATCTGGATGTTCACCGTGGAGTTCTTCTTGACCTGCTGACCCTTTCCAGGGTCGGTCGAGACGACCTTGCCGACGAGGTTGGGGTCGTCGGTGTCCACCTCGGTGCAGTTGCCGACCAGGTTGTTCGCCTGCATCTGCGCCTTGGCATCGTCACAGCTCTTGCCGGTGACGTCGGGAACCGTGACCTTCTCCTCGGCCTTGGCGACCGTGAGGGTGATCGTGGAGCCCTTTTCGAGTTCCGTGTCGCCCGAGGGGTCCTGGCCGATGACGACACCCGCGGTCTGCTCGGAGACCTGGGTCTTCTTCTCGACCCTGAAGCCCTTGGCCGTGAGCTGCTCCTCCGCCTTGTCGAAGGTCAGGCCCTGGACGTCCGGCACAGCGACCTTCGGCGCCCCCGTCGACACCACCAGGTTGATCGTGTCGCCCTTGTTGACGTCCGAGCCGAGGACCGGGTCCTGGGAGCAGACACTGCCCTTCGGCGCACTGTTGCAGGCCTTCTTGGTCGGTGTTCCCAGCTTCAGGCCTGAGTTCACGGCCATCTTCTGCGCGTCCGCGTAAGTCTGGCCGACGAAGTTCGGGACTTTGAAGGGTTTGTCCGCGCCGTCTCCGCTGACCACCCATTTCCCGATCAGGATGGAGCCGACCAGCACCAGGATGCCGGCGACCATGAGCAGGATCGTGGAGGTGTTGCTCTTCTTCTGCTGGCGGCGGCGGTCCGGGCGTTCGTCGTAGCCGTAACCGCCGTCGTCCGGGTTCATCGGCGGCAGCATGGTGGTCGCGCCGGCGTCGGCGCGCAGCGCGGTGGTCGCCTGGTCGTCCGGGTAGCCGTAGCCCACCGAGCCCATCGCCGCGGTGGCGGCGACCGGCTGGCCGTCGAGGCACGCCTCGATGTCGGCGCGCATCTCGTCGGCCGACTGGTAGCGGTAGTTCGGGTCCTTGACCAGGGCCTTCAGGACGATGGCGTCCATCTCGGGGGTGATCTCGGGGTCGAACACCGACGGGGGCTGCGGTTCCTCGCGGACGTGCTGGTAGGCGACGGCCACCGGGCTGTCGCCCACGAACGGGGGTCGTACCGTCAGCAGCTCGTAGAGCAGGCAGCCGGTCGAGTAGAGGTCCGAGCGGGCGTCGACTTGCTCGCCCTTCGCCTGCTCCGGGGAGAGGTACTGGGCGGTGCCGATCACGGCCGCGGTCTGGGTCATGGTCATGCCGGAGTCGCCCATGGCGCGGGCGATGCCGAAGTCCATGACCTTGACCTGGCCGTTGCGCGTGAGCATGACGTTCGCGGGCTTGATGTCACGGTGGACGATGCCGCTGCGGTGGGCGTACTCCAGGCCCTGGAGGATGCCGATGGTCATTTCCATCGCGCGCTCGGGCAGCAGCTTGCGGCCGGAGTGCAGCAGCTCACGGAGCGTCGAACCGTCTACGTACTCCATGACGATGTACGGGATCGAGACCCCGTCGATGTAGTCCTCGCCCGTGTCGTAGACCGCGACGATCGCGGGATGGTTGAGCGAGGCGGCCGACTGGGCCTCCCGGCGGAACCGGGCCTGGAAGGACGGGTCGCGCGCGAGGTCCGCTCGCAGCGTCTTCACCGCCACCGTGCGGCCGAGCCGGGTGTCATGCGCGAGGTAGACCTCCGCCATGCCACCGCGGCCGAGCACGTGGCCCAGTTCGTACCGGCCGCCTAGGCGACGCGGCTCTTCCATAGTTCCCTACCAGCCCTCTCCGTCGGTCCCGACCGGCACGGGTGTGCGGTCGGAGGCTGCCGTCCGGGCCTACCGTACCCGGCTGTGTTTGTGTGACCTGGCCAAGCCCGTAACCCGATACAGGACCGGTATCGCAACGTGCGTCGATGTGAAGGAGACGTGAGCGGTGTCACGTCCCGCGGCGCCGGAGCGCCGCGGCGGGCGGGGTCACTTCTTGGAGTTGATGACCGCCTCCATCACGCTCTTCGCGATCGGGGCCGCGAGGCCGCCGCCGGAGATGTCGTCGCGGTTGGCCTGGTCGTCCTCGATCACCACGGCGACGGCGACCGGCTTGCTGCCGTCGGGGAGCCTGGCGTAGGAGATGAACCAGGCGTACGGGTTCTCGCTGTTCTCCACACCGTGCTGGGCGGTACCGGTCTTGCCGCCCACGGTGACGCCGTTGATCTGCGCGTTCGTGCCGGTGCCCTCCTTGACGACCGTCTCCATCATCGACTGGAGGATCTGGGCGTTCTCGGAGGACAGCGGCTGGCTCAGTTCCTGCGGGTCGGTCTGGGAGATGGTGTCGACGCCCGACGACTGGAGCTTGTCGATCATGTACGGCTTCATCAGCTTGCCGTCGTTGGCGACCGCGGAGGCGACCATGGCCATCTGCAGCGGGGTCGCGGCGGTGTTGAACTGGCCGATCGAGGACAGTGCGGTCTGCGACTGGTTCATGTTGTCGGAGAACACCGAGGCGCTGGAGCGGACCGGGGTGAACTGCTCCTCGTCGAAGCCGAACTTCTTCGCCTCGGCCAGCATCTTGTCGTTGCCGAGGTCGGCGCCGATCTTGCCGAAGACGGTGTTGCAGGAGTACCGCAGCGCGACCCGCATGGTCGCGTTCTTGCAGGGGATGCTGCCCTCGTTCTTCAGCTCGGTGGTGGTGCCCGGCATGACGTATGGCAGCGGGGACTTCGTGGCCTCGTCGGCGGAGGTGTACAGCCCGTTCTGGAGCGCGGCCGCGGCGGTGACCACCTTGAAGGTGGAGCCCGGCGGGTAGGTCTCGCGCAGCGCCCGGTTCAGCATCGGGTCGTTGGGGTTGTACTTCTTCTGCAGCTTCTTCCAGGCCTCGGCGTCGGTGTCCGAGGTGCCCGCGAAGGCCGAGGGGTCGTACGACGGGTAGGAGGCGAGGGCCAGGATCTTGCCCGTGGAGGGGTCGAGGGCGACGACGGCGCCCTTGCCGCCCTGCTTCTTCAGCCCGTTGTAGGCGGCGCTCTGGGCGGCCGCGTTGAGGGTGGTGACGACGTTGCCGCCCTGCTTCTGCTTGCCCGTGATCATGTCGAGGGTGTTGCGGAAGAAGAGCCGGTCGTCGTTGCCGGTGAGGATGCCGTCCTCGAGGGATTCCAGCTGGTTGGCGCCGAAGGCCTGGGAGGCGTAGCCGGTGACCGGGGCCCACATGGGGCCGTTCTTGTAGGTGCGCTTGTACTTCAGGTCGTTCAGGCCCGAGGAGCTGGAGGCGGTGGAGCCGGTGATCGGGTTGCCGCCGACGATGATGTCGCCGCGCGGGGTGGAGTAGCGGGCGATGGTGACCCGGCGGTTGGCGGTGTCCTCGCGCAGGGTGTCGGCCTTGACGTACTGGAGCCAGTTGTCGCGCAGCAGCAGGGTGAGGACCAGGAGGCCGCAGAAGATCGCGATCCGGCGCAGGGGCTTGTTCATGAGGGGCGGACCACCTGGGTCATCTCGGCGTCGGGGTTGGCGGCGGGGGCGGGGGCCGGGCGCCGGGCGGTGTCGCTGATGCGGATCAGGATGCCGATCAGGGCCCAGTTGGCGATCACGGAAGAACCGCCGTACGCGAGGAACGGCATGGTCATACCGGTCAGCGGGATGAGGCCCATGACACCGCCGGAGACGACGAACACCTGGAGGGCGAAGGCGCCGGAGAGGCCGATGGCGAGCAGCTTGCCGAACGGGTCGCGGGCGGCGAGGGCGGTGCGTACGCCGCGTTCCACGATCAGGCCGTAGATGAGCAGGAGCGCCATGATGCCGGCCAGGCCCAGTTCCTCGCCGAAGGTGGCGAGGATGAAGTCGGAGTTGGCGGCGAACCGGATGAGTTCGGAGTGGCCCTGGCCGAGGCCGGTGCCGAGGGTGCCGCCGGAGCCGAACGCCCACAGGGCCTGCATCGCCTGCTCGGAGTGGCCGGCGACGCCCTGACGGCTGAGGGTGTACTCCTTCATCGGGTCGAGCCAGGCCTGGACGCGCTGCTGGACGTGGGGTTCGAAGCTGGCCACGCCGACCGCGCCGGCCCCCGACATCAGCAGACCGAAGACGATCCAGCTGGTCCGCTCGGTGGCGACGTACAGCATGATGACGAACATTCCGAAGAACAGCAGCGAGGTGCCGAGGTCGGTCTCGAAGACCAGGATCAGGATCGAGATGAACCAGACGACCAGGATCGGGCCGAGGTCGCGGCCGCGTGGCAGGTACAGGCCCATGAAGCGGCGGCTGGCGAGGGCGAGCGCGTCGCGCTTGACCATCAGGTAGCCGGCGAAGAACACCGCGAGGACGATCTTGGCGAACTCGCCGGGCTGGATGGAGAAGCCGGCGACGGAGATCCAGATCTTGGCGCCGTAGATGTTCTGGCCGAGGCCCGGCACCAGCGGCAGCAGCAGCAGGAAGAGCGCGCCGACCATGGAGATGTAGGTGTAGCGCTGCAGGGCGCGGTGATCCTTGAGGAAGATCAGCACGACGATGAACAGGGCGATGCCCATCGCGGTGTACAGCAGCTGGCGCGGTGCCGCGGTGCCCGCCTGTTTGATCGACTGGAGCAGCTTGGACTGGTCGAGCCGCCAGATGACGACGAGCCCGAGTCCGTTCAGCAGGGTGGCCAGGGGCAGCAGCAGGGGGTCCGCGTACGGGGCGAACTTGCGTACGGCGAGGTGGGCGACGCCGGCCAGGAGGCCGAGGCCCAGGCCGTAGCTCAGCAGTCCCGCGGGGACCTTGTCGTTGATGGCCAGGCCCACGTTGGCGTAGGCGAACACCGGGATGGCGACGGCGAACACCAGGAGTGCGAGCTCGGTGTTGCGTCGGCTCGGTGTGCCGATGGAGCCGATCGTGGACGTGTGGTGCGTCGACGTGTTGGTAGTACTGCTCATCGTGTGACGGGGCCTCTCACGGCTTGCCTACTGCTTACCGCACAGCGAGACGACCTTCTGCTCATCCTCCGAGAGGGTGGGGCCGGGGCTGGGGGTCGCTGAGGGGGACGGGGACGTTGACGCCGAGGGGGACGCCGAGTTCGAAGGGCTTGGCGAGGCCTTGGACGTGAGAGAGGTCTTGGTGGTTCCCGTGGTGCCGCCGGCCTCGCCCTGGCCGGTCTTGGAGTTGGTCTTGGACTCGGAGGCGGTGCGCTCCGACTCCTTCTTGCAGGCGGAGGCCTGCACGGCCAGCTCCTGGACCTTCGACTGGGCGTCCGTGAGACCGCCCTCGGCGATGGTGGCCTTGACCTGCTTCTGCTGGTACGGCGGCAGGTACTTGAGTTCGATCTCGGGGTGGTCCTTCTCCACCTTCGAGAGCGACACCCAGGCCAGGTCCTGGCTGATGCCCTGGTACAGCGCGACGTGCTCGCCGTTGGCGCCGACGTAGTACTGGGTCTGCGTCCAGCGGTAGCCGCCGTACAGGCCCCCGCCGATGACGGCGAGGGCGAGGATGCCGTAGAAGGATCTCTTCAGCCACCTGCGGCCCTTGCGGGGCTTGACGAAGTCGTCGTCGGTGTAGTCGCCGAAGCTGCCGGCCGGGACGTATCCGGTGGTGTCGCCGGAGCCGGGCGGGCCGAACTCGCCGTCCCCGCCCTGGCCGGGCACCTGGCGGCCCAGGTTCGCGGCACGGCCGGCCGGGGTCTGCATGAAGCCGTTGTCGTGCAGGTGGTGCTGGTTCTCGGCGACGGCGCCGACCACGACCGGGGTGTCGGAGAGCTGCCCGGCGAGGGTGTCTCCGGTGTCCAGGTCGAGGACGTCGGCGATGATGACCGTGATGTTGTCGGGGCCGCCGCCGCGCAGTGCGAGCTGGATCAGCTCCTGCACGGTCTCCTGGGGCCCCTGGTAGCTGGCGAGGGTCTCCTCCAGGGTCTGGTGGGAGACGACCCCGGAGAGTCCGTCGGAGCAGATGAGATAACGGTCACCCGCGCGGACCTCGCGGATGGACAGGTCGGGCTCGACGTGCTCGCCGCTGCCCAGCGCGCGCATCAGCAGTGAGCGCTGCGGGTGGGTGGTGGCCTCTTCCTCGGTGATCCGGCCCTCGTCGACGAGCCGCTGCACCCAGGTGTGGTCCTGGGTGATCTGCGTGAGCAGGCCGTCCCGCAGCAGGTACGCGCGGGAGTCGCCGACGTGCACCAGGCCGAGCCGCTGGCCGGTCCAGAGCAGGGCGGTGAGGGTGGTCCCCATGCCCTCGAGCTGTGGGTCCTCCTCGACCATGGCGCGCAGCTGGTCGTTGGCGCGCTGCACGGCGTGGCCGAGGGAGGTGAGGATGTCGGAGCCGGGCACGTCGTCGTCGAGCGTGACCAGGGTGGAGATCACCTCGGAGGAGGCGACCTCGCCGGCGGCCTGGCCGCCCATGCCGTCGGCGATGGCGAGCAGGCGGGGACCGGCGTAACCGGAGTCCTCGTTGCCCTCGCGGATCATGCCTTTGTGCGATCCGGCGGCGAAGCGCAGTGACAGACTCATGCGCACCTCGCCTGTCGGCTCCGGGTACATCCGCACGGTGCCCACCCTCCGGTCGGGAGCGCGCAGCGGACCGGCGTCAGGTCCGCCACCGCGTGCTCGCTCCGCTCGCGCCTATCCATGATGTAGCACTACTTCCGCAGCTCGATGACGGTTTTGCCGATGCGGATCGGCGCGCCCAGCGGGATCGGTGTGGGAGTCGTCAGGCGGGACCGGTCCAGGTAGGTGCCGTTCGTGGAGCCGAGGTCCTCGACGATCCACTGGCCGTCGCGATCCGGGTAGATCCTGGCATGGCGGCTGGAGGCGTAGTCGTCGTCCAGCACGATCGTGGAGTCGTGGGCGCGGCCCAGGGTGATGGTCTGGCCCTGGAGGGCGACCGTCGTACCCGTGAGCGTGCCCTCGGAGACCACGAGCTTGCTGGGGGCGTTGCGCCGTCGGCCGCCGGAGGCGGCAGGCTGCTGGCCGCGCTGCTGCGGTGGCGCGGCCTGCTGCCGGGCGGCGGGCTGCTGCCGGCGTCCTTCTTCCCTACGCGATCCGCGCTGGGTGACGCGCGTACCGAACAGGTCGCTGCGGATGACCTGCACGGCCACGATCACGAACAGCCACAGTACGGCCAGGAAACCCAGCCGCATGACCGTGAGGGTCAGCTCTGACATTGCCCCCGCTTCACCCTTCGGCTTGCCGGTAAATGATGGTGGTGCTGCCCACGACGATCCGCGAGCCGTCGCGGAGCGTAGCGCGGGTGGTGTGCTGCCCGTCCACCACGATGCCGTTGGTGGACCCGAGGTCCTGGATCGTCGAGGGCGTTCCGGTCCGGATCTCGCAGTGCCGGCGGGAGACGCCGGGGTCGTCGATCCGCACGTCGGCCTCGGTGCTGCGGCCCAGCACGAGCGTCGCGCGGGAGATCTGATGGCGGGTGCCGTTGATCTCGATCCAGTAGCGGGTACGGGAGCCGGGCGACGGGGCGCCGACCGGTCCGGAGGGCCCTGCGGGCCGCTGGGCGGCGGGCTGGGCCGGCTGCGGGTAGCCGTAGCCGCCGGGGCGCTGCGGGGCGCCGGGCGGCGGTGCGCTCGGCATGGGCGGGGCCGCGGCGGACTGCGGGTAGCCGTAGCCGCCCGATCGCTGCGGGGCGCCGCCGGCCGCGGGCGCGCGCTCCGGGGCGGCCTGCTGGTTGCTGGAGGAGGCGAGGGTGCGGCTGCGTACCCGGTACAGGCCGGTGTCCAGGTCCTCGGCCTTCTCCAGGTTGACCTTGATCGGCCCCATGAAGGTGTAGCGCTGCTGCTTGGCGTAGTCGCGGACCATTCCGGCGAGCTCGTCGCCGAGCTGCCCGGAGTAGGGGCTGAGCCGCTCGAAGTCGGGAGCGCTCAGCTCGACGATGAAGTCGTTGGGTACGACGGTCCGGTCGCGGTTCCAGATGGTCGCGTTGTTGTCGCACTCGCGCTGCAGCGCACCGGCGATCTCCACGGGCTGGACCTCGGACTTGAACACCTTCGCGAAGGTGCCGTTGACCAGACCTTCGAGACGCTGCTCGAACTTCTTCAGGACTCCCACAGGGCACCTCCTCTGTCGCGTTGCCCGTACGGCTTGCCTTACCGCTACTGCTCACTGATCGTATCTACGCGCCCGGCAATCAGCCGGTTCCCCCAGCGGCCCCCCTTCGAACTCCTCGGCACGCTTCTTCCTGTCGAGGATCGGCGCTTCTTCTGCCAAGGATCGTAGAGGTGGCCCATGACCAGTGTCCCGCACCTGACTGTGCACCCGATCCGTCTCCTGGACAGATGGCCTCGACCGGTACGAGGTTGATACGTGAATGCCGACTGCTCGGTACGTGAGCGTCGGGACATCGCTGCCCGAGATAAGGGATGTGAACCCACCCCTTCCCACGTGCTAGTGTTCTGCGTGTCGGAAGGCGCCGGGCCGAAGGAAACAGAGGCCGGGACCGGAGGACACACCCAATGCGCGGGTGGCGGAATAGGCAGACGCGCTGGATTCAGGTTCCAGTGCCCGCAAGGGCGTGGGGGTTCAACTCCCCCCTCGCGCACAGAGGCAAAGGCCCATCGTGATCACGATGGGCCTTTTTGCTGTGCCGTTGTGGTTCACGGGGCGGGCGTGTGGTCGGCCAGCCCGGGGTGACGGTGTGATTTTCCTGCCGGTGTGAGGTGTCTCTCACTGGGCGGACCACGGAGTGGGTCACTGGGCGGACCGGTGGGTGGGTCACTGGGCGGACCGCTGGGTGGGTCACCGGGTGGACGGGTGCGGTCTTCGGGTGGCCGCGGCGGCCGGTGCGGTCGCGGCCAGGACCGCGAGGGCCGCGCAGACGGCGGTGGTGGCGCCCAGGGCCGGCCAGGGGAGGGCGAAGGCGGCCGGGGCGTGCAGGACGCGCAGGGCCACCCCGACGGCCGCCAGGTTCAGGGCCGTGACCAGCAGGCCCAGCAGGGCGCCGACCGCGACCACCGTCAGCGCCTCGGCGCCGACCAGCCGCAGCACCTGGCGCCGGGTGGCGCCGGCCAGCCGTAGCGCGGCCAGTTCGCGGACCCGGTCGGAGGTGGCCATCACCATGGTGTTGACCAGGGAGATCCCGGTGTAGAGGAGCGCGATGCCGAGGACCAGGAGGAAGCCGAGGCGAGTGGTGCGGTCGGTCCGCGGGTAGGTCGCCGCGATCCACTGGTCCGCGGTGCGGACCCGGCCGCCGTCCGCCCGGACCGCCCCGCGCAGGCCGGCGGCCACCGCGGCCGCGTCCGCGCCGTCCGCCAGGGCCACGTCGACCCGGTCGACGGCCGCGCCGGCGGCGTTGGCCGGGGTGACGTACACCCCGTTGTCGCCGGTGCCCCGTGTCATCACGGCGGCGATGCGCAGGTTCTTCCGGGTGCCGTCGCCCAGCCACACCCGCACCCGCTGCCCGACGGTGTGCCTCTCCCACTCCTCGTTGACGATGATCGAGCCGTCGTCCAGGCCGGTGGTCCGGCCGGCGGCGAGCGGGAGGCGGGCGGTGGCGGCCAGCGCGGCGGGATCGGCGGCCCTGGCCTCGGACCTGACCAGCGCGACCCCGTCCTCCAGGACGTACACCGCGCTCGCCGAGGTCATCGACACCTCGGTGCCGGGCACCGCGCGCAGCGCCTTGAGCGTCGCTCCGTCGAACCCGTCCGCCGAGGGCGTGACGACGAAGGCCGCGGTGGTCCGGTCGCGGATCTCGGCGGCCCTGGCCGCGTTGAGCGTGGCGGTGGCGCCGAGCAGCGAACCCGCGAGGGCGACCGTCACCAGCACGGGCGCCGCGACGGAGGCCGTACGGCGCACCGCGGCGGCCGCGTTCTCGCGCACCAGCAGGCCGGCGGCGCCCGGGAGCCGCGCCGGGGCCCAGGTGAGCAGCCGGGTCAGCGGGCGGACCAGGACGGGGGCCAGCAGGGCGATCGCCGTGATCAGCAGCATCGGACGGCTCACATAGCTCTTGCGGTGCAGCAGAGCGCCCGGGTCGCCGAGGAACGGGAGCACCGCCGCGGCCAGCAACAGAGCCCCGCCGCACAGCCAACGCCCCCAGGTCATCGGCCTGTTGTCCACGGCTGCCTCGCGCAGCGCCTGCGCCGGTCCGGTCCGGCCCGCCCGCCAGGACGCGGCGACCACTCCGCAGAGCGCGACCAGCACTCCGGTCGAGAAGGCCGCGCAGTACGGCCAGACGGCGTCACCCGTCTCGAACCAGTCCGGGGCGAGTCCGCCGTCGACCGTCCAGCGGACCAGGCGGGGCGCGCCGTAGCGGCCGAGCACACAGCCCGCCGCCGAGGCCATCACGCCGACCAGCAGGGCCTCGGCGGCCACCGTCCGGCGCAGTTGCCCGGGCGTCGCCCCGGCGGCGCGCAGCAGACCGAACTCGCGGCGGCGCTGGGCGACCGCGAAGGCGAACGTCGACGCCACCACGAACACCGACACGAAGGCGGTGACCCCGCCGGCCGTGCCGAAGAGGGCGTTCAGCGCGGTCAGCGCCTCGCGGTCACGGTCGGGATCCGGGTCGGCGTAGCGGCGGTCGGCGCCGGTGAGGACCCGGACGCCCGTGATGTTTTTCACCGCGTTCCGTACGGCCGCGACATCGGAGAATGTGGCCAACTGCACACTGTGGGGCTGGAGTTGCGCGGACCGTGCGTCGGTGTAGAAGACGGCGTGCTCGAAGCCGCGGTCGGCGACCGTGCCGACGACCCTGACGCTGCCGTGCTGCGTGCGCAGGCTCTGGCCGGGCTTCGCCCAGGTGCCGCTGACCACCACCTCGTCGGCGGCGCGTGGGGCACGCCCCGAGGCGATCTCGTACGGTGCGAACGCGGCGACCGACCAGGGGTGGCCGACCAGATCGCCGGGCCCGCCCCGCGCCCGTACGGCGAAGGAGCGGTCCGGGGTGAGCCGGCCGAGCCTCGCCAACTCGGCGACGGCGGCGGGGGGTACGGCACGCGGCTCGGCCAGCTTCTGGGTGCGGTCGCCGATCGGGGTGGGCACGCGCAGGGTGTCGGTGCCCTGGACGACGACCGGGGCGGCGGCGAACCGCTCCGGGGCGCGGGTCGGCGCGTCCAGCGAGGCGGCGAGGGCGAGGCCCATCACGGTGAGCAGCCCGACGCCGAGCGCGAGGGCGACGAATGCGCCGACGAAGGTGACCCAGCGGGCGCGGAGGGTACGCAGGGCGACACTCAGCACGGGAGCGCCTCCGGCTGGGGGGCGGGGGTGGTGCCGGGGGTGGTCGCGGGGGTGGTGCCGGGGGTGGTCGCGGGTGCGGTGCCCGGGGTGGTCGCGGGTGCGGTGTCGGTCGCGGTTTCGGTCCGGGGTGTGGGGTCGGTGTCGGTGGTGGGTCTGGTTTGGGGTGCGGTTTCGGGGCCGGTCGTTGTGTTGGTTCGGGGTGTGGTTCCGGTGTTCGTCGCGGCTTTGGTTCGGGGTGCGGTGTCGGTGTCGGTCGTGGGGGGTTTCTCCAGCTCGGTCATCCGTGCCGCGATGGCGTCGGCGCTCGGGCTCGTCAGTTCGCCGTTGACCCGGCCGTCGACCAGGAAGACCACGCGGTCGGCGTAGGAGGCGGCGACGGGGTCGTGGGTGACCATGACGGTTGTCTGGCCCTGGTCGTCGACCATGGCCCGCAGCAGCGTCAGCACCTCCCGGCCGGTCCGTGAGTCCAGGGCGCCGGTCGGCTCGTCTCCGAAGAGCACCTCCGGGCGGGTGATCAGGGCACGGGCCAGTGCCACCCGCTGCTGCTGCCCGCCGGACAGCTCGGTCGGCCGGTGCCGGGCGCGTTCGCCCAGACCGACCTGCCGGAGCACCTCGCGGACCCGGGACCTCGGCACGCGCCGGCCGGCCAGCCGCAGTGGCAGCGCCACGTTCTGCTCGGCGGTCAGCGAGGGCAGCAGATTGAACGACTGGAACACGAACCCGACCCGCTCCCGGCGCAGCCGGGTCAGCTTCGTCTCGCTCAGCCCGGTCAGTTCGGTCCCGGCCAGCAGGACCGACCCGGAGGTGGGCCGGTCCAGGCCCGCCGCGCACTGCAGCAGCGTCGACTTGCCGGAGCCGGACGGGCCCATGACGGCGGTGAAGGTGCCCTTCGGGAAGCCCAGGGAGACCTGGTCGAGCGCGGTGACGGCGCTGTCGCCGGAGCCGTAACGCCTGCTGACGGAACGCAAGGTGATCGCGTCGCCGGTGCCGCCGGTGCTGTCGGTGCTGTCGGTGCTGTCGGTGCTGCCGGTGCTGTCGGTGCTGTCGGTGCTGTCGGTGCTGTCGGTGCCGCCGGTGCTGTCGGTGCTGTCGGTGCTGTCGGTGCTGCCCGTGTCGCCGGTGCCGCCGGTGCTGCCCGTGTCGCCGGTGCCGCCGGTACTGCCCGTGTCGCCGATGTCGCTGGGGTCGCTGGGGTCGCTGGTCATGTGGCCTCACTGCTCGAAGGGTCGTCTGGTGGTGGCCCGGGTGGGTGGCCGGGTGATGGGTCCACGAAACCGTTCGGGGGTGGGGTGGCGCAGTGCGGCGGGACGGAGATCCGGGGTAGGGCCAGGCATACCTCCACCGCGGTGGCTGGACGGATGGCCGGGGCCGCGGCCCGCCGCCTACGGTGACCGGCATGCAGCCCCCTCCCCGCAGCGTCTGGCAGGCCATGGCCGGGCCCGGCTTCCTGGTCTCCGGCTGGCCCTGGCGTGCCGCCGGCTACCTGCTGACCGGCGCGGTCACCGGTGCCGTACTCCTCGCGGGACTGGTCACCGCGGTCACGGCCGGCGTCGCGCTCGCCGTCGTACTCGTCGGGCTGCCCCTGCTGCTCCTCACGGCGCTCGCGGGCCTTCCGGTGGCCCGGCTCGAACGGCAGCGGCTGCGGCTGGTCGACCGGCATCCGGCGTACGACCCGCATGTACGGCCTTCCGCGACCGGCCTGCGGGCCTGGCTGACGACCCGGCTGCGGGAGCGGGCGACCTGGCGCGAGCTCGGCCACGCCCTGCTGTTCGCGGGCCTGTTGTGGCTCCTGGACGCGCTCGCCGTGACCCTCGCCCTGCTCTGCCCGCTGTCGCTGGTCGCCGCCCCACTGCTGCTGGCCACGGCCGGCGAGGGGCGCGGGACGAAGGTGCTGAAGGTGTGGACGGTCAGTACCTGGCCGGCCGCCTTCGGGGTGGCGATGCTGGGGTTGTCGCTGTTGGCTGTCGGCGGCTACGCGCTGGGCGTCGCGGCCGGTGCGCGGGCCGAGCTGACCCGGTTGCTGATCGCGCCGCGCGAGGCGGAGCTGGGGTCGCGGATGGTCGAACTGGCGCGCTCCCGGGCGCGGTTGGTGGACGCCTTCGAGGCGGAGCGGCGGCGTATCGAACGCGATCTGCACGACGGCGCCCAGCAACGCCTGGTCGCCCTGTCGATGACCCTCGGCCTGGCCCTGCTGGACGCCCCGCCGGGCCCGTTCGCCGAGCAACTCGCCAAGGCCCAGCGGGAGGCGGGCGAGGCGCTCGCCGAACTGCGGGAGATCGTCCACGGCATCCATCCCAAGGTGCTCGCCGACCACGGCCTGGCGGCGGCGGTGGCCGACGCGGCCGACCGCACGGCCGTTCCCGTGGACGTCGACTTCCGGCTGCCCGTACGGCTGCCGCAACCGGTGGAGGCGGCCGCGTACTTCGTGGTGCGCGAGGCGCTCGCCAACGTCGACCGGCACAGTGGCGCGGGCCGTGCCTCGGTGCGCGGCGGGCACCGGGACGGGCGGTTGTTCCTGGAGGTGCGCGACGACGGCCGGGGCGGCGCGGACGCCTCGGCGGGCAGCGGGCTCACCGGACTCGGGGACCGGGTGTCGGTGCTGGATGGCACACTCTCCGTGTCCAGTCCGCCGGGCGGACCGACCCTGCTGCGTGTGGAGTTGCCGTGCGAACCGACCGACCGCTGCGGGTAGTCCTGGCCGAGGACAGCGTGCTGCTGCGGGAGGGGATCGTCGGGCTGCTGAGCCGCTGCGGACACGAGGTGGTCGCGGCCGTGGGGGATGCGGAGGCGCTGGTCGCGGCGGTGGCGGAGCATGCCCCGGACGTCGTCGTGACGGACGTGCGGATGCCGCCGGGCTTCCAGGACGAGGGTCTGCACGCGGCGGTGCGACTGCGCGCGGACCGGCCGACGCTGCCGATCCTGGTGCTCAGTCAGTACGTGCAGCGCAGTTACGCGGCCGATCTGCTCGACTCCGGTGACGGGACGGGCGTCGGCTATCTGCTCAAGGACCGGGTGGGGCAGGTGGCGGACTTCGTCGAGGCGTTGTGCGCGGTGGCCGACGGGGGGACGGTGGTCGACCCCGAGGTGGTACGGCAACTGCTGCGCCGGCGCCGGGATCCACTGGAGCGGCTGTCCCCGCGCGAGCGGGAGGTGCTGGCGCTGGTCGCGGAGGGGAGGTCGAACGGCGCGATCGCCCGGGAGCTGGTGGTCTCGGAGGCGGCGGTGGGCAAGCACATCGGCGGGATCCTGACCAAGCTGGACCTGCCACCGGCGGAGGAGACCCATCGGCGGGTCCTGGCGGTGCTGGCTTTCCTGCGGGCCTGAGGTGGGTCGGAATTCCTGTCCGCCCCCGAAGTTATCCACAGGGCCTGACGCGCTTCCGGCCCCCACCTGTACCGTTTCCACGAATTGATGTTCGTGCCGGTGCCGGTGCCGGTGCCGGTGCCGGTGCGGGTGCGGGTGCGGAGTACGGGGGAGGCGGTCGACGTGACCGGACTGGAAGAGCTGACGATGGCCGGCGCGCGCAAGTTGCCCTCGCCGAAGGGCTTCGCGCAGTGGCCGGTGAAGGGCTCGCCCAAGGAGGAGGGCAAGGCGCTGCGTTCGGCCGTGCCGCGCCGCAGTCATGACGCCCTGGACCTGCACGGCTCCCGGCCCGACGCGGTGAGCGCGGTCGAGGAGTCCAACCGCGACCGCATTCCGGAGCTGATCCCGATAAGGGTCGGCAGAATGGCTGCGAGCCCGTTCGCGTTCCTGCGCGGCTCGGCCGGCCTGATGGCGCACGACCTGGCCCGCACCCCGATGACCATGATCGCCACCCAGATCTGCGGCGACGCCCACGCGGCCAACTTCGGCCTGTACGGCGACCCGCGCGGCGACCTCGTCATCGATCTGAACGACTTCGACGAGACGGTGCTCGGCCCCTGGGAGTGGGACCTCAAGCGGCTCGCCGCCTCCCTCGTGCTGGCCGGCCGGGAGGCGGGCGCCGACGAGGACACGTGCCGCAAGGCGGCGGGTGACGCGGCCGGTGCCTACCGCCGCACCATGCGCCTGCTGGCGAAGCTCCCGGTGCTGGACGCGTGGAACGCCATCGCGGACGAGGAGCTGGTCTCCCACTCCGACGCCCACGACATGCTCGGCACCCTGCGCCGGGTATCGGAGAAGGCGCGCGCCAACACCAGCGGCCGGTTCGCGGCCCGTTCCACCGAGCCCACCGAGAACGGCGGGCGCCGCTTCGTCGACGCCGTGCCGGTGCTGCGCCGGGTCGTGGACGAGGAGGCGGAAGCGGTCGTGGCGGCCCTGGAGGACTACGTCACCACTCTCTCCGAGGACCGCCACCCGCTGCTCTCCCGGCATGCCCCGCACGACGTCGCCTTCCGGATAGTCGGCACCGGAAGCGTCGGCACCCGGTCGTATGTCGTGCTGCTCCTGGACCATCGCGGCGAGCCGCTGATCCTCCAGGTCAAGGAGGCCCGCTCGTCCGCGCTCGTCCCGCACCTGGCGGCGGCCGGCTTCGAGGCGCCCGCCGTCGACCACGAGGGGCGCCGGGTGGTTCTCGGGCAGAAGCGGATGCAGGTGGTCAGCGACGTCCTGCTCGGCTGGACCACGGTGGCGGGCCGCCCCTTCCAGGTCCGCCAGTTCCGCAACCGCAAGGGCAGCGTCGACCCGGCCGCCCTGTCCCCCGACCAGATCGACGACTACGGCCGGATGACCGGCGCCCTGCTGGCCCGCGCCCACTCCCACAGCGCCGACCCGCGCCTGATCGCCGGCTACTGCGGCAAGAACGAGGAGCTGGACGAGGCGATCGCCGCGTTCGCGGTGACCTACGCCGACCGCACGGAGGCGGACCACGAGGAACTGGTGGCCGCGGTACGGACGGGCCGGATCCCGGCGGAACTCGGGGTGTGACGGCCCGCGGAGATCTGGTCGCCGAGTGGGTGGCGGCCACCCTCGAGGACGACAGGCCCTAGTCTGGTCGGGTGACGACCCCGGAAGCTGAGCAGTCTGAGGCACCGCGGCCCGAGGAACGCCTGGAACAGGCCGTGCGGGCCGCCGAGCAGGCGTTGATCGAGTACGAGATCGCGGTCGAGACCTTCCGTGTCGAGGTCGAGAACTTCTCTCGCCTGCACGAGCAGAAGCTCGGCCCCCTCTATCTCCGCCTCGAGGAGCTGGACGCGCGGATCGCCGAGGCCAAGGCCGCCCGCACCGGCGACCCCGAGGACATCCGCGCCGCCGAGGAGGCCCGGGCCCGGGTCCTGCCCATCCCCGGCGTCGAGGAACTGCTGCACGGCTGGATGGACGGTCACGGCCTGTTCCCGGAGGCCGCCGCGATGCTCACCGACCAGGAGGTACGGCCCCCGCAGCGGGTGCGGCCCAGCGAGGAGGCCCGCCGGCTCTACCGCGAGCTGGCCCGCAAGGCCCATCCCGACCTGGTGCAGGATCAGGCCGAGCAGGAGCGGCGCGAGGAGTTCCTCAGCCGGGTCAACGCGGCCTACGCCCGTGGCGACGAGCCCCTGCTGCGGGAGCTGGCCGAGGAGTGGGCGGCCGGCCCGGTCCCGCCCGAGCGCAAGCCGAGCCGCGCCGAGGAGCTGTACGCCCGCCTCGAGTGGCTGGCCGAGCGCAAGGAACTGCTCACCCTGGTCGCGAAGGAACTGGAGGGCGGCCCCATCGCGGGCCTGCTCCGGCTGGCCCCCGACGACCCGGACAGCCTCCTCGACGAGATCGCCGAGAAGCTCTACAAGGACGTGGCCGAGCGGGAGGCTGAGCTGGCCGTGCTGCTCGCCCAGGAGTAGTGGTCGGGTAGCGTCGGAGCCATGAACTTCGCAGCGCGTGTGCCCACGGTCGAGGTCGCGGACCTCAAGGACGGCGACTTCCTGCTGGACGTCCGCGAGGACGACGAGTGGCAGGCGGGCCACGCCGCGGGCGCCCTGCACATCCCGATCAGCGAGTTCGTGGCCCGCTACGGCGAGTTCACGGAGGCCGCTCCCCAGGACGGCCGCGTCCACGTCATCTGCCGCTCCGGCGGCCGCTCGGCCCAGGTCACGATGTACCTGGGCCAGCAGGGCATCGACGCGGTGAACGTGGACGGCGGCATGCAGGTGTGGCAGGCGGCAGGACGAGAGGTAGTGACGGACACGGGCGAACCCGGTTTCGTCATCTGAGGCGCACCCACTGGGGTAGCGGGGCAGCCCCGCCCCGCACCGGGCCGCCCCGCACCGGGGCGCCCCGTAAGGGGCGCGGGGAACTGCGCGGCCGGCCCCCACCGCCCCGCGGTTCCCCTCCGACCGAGCGCCCCCTGACCTCTCATCCCCCTACCCCAGGGGATGCGCGGCCAGCAAATCCCCCAGCGCCTCCTCGTAGGCCCCGGCAGACCCGAGCGCCAGCTCGAGCTGCTTCGCCCAGGCGTGATACCGGTGCAGCACGTACTCCGTGTCGGCCCCGAACCCCCCGTGCAGATGCTGCGCGGTCTGCACCACCCGCCGCACCCCCTCCGCCGCCCAGATCTTCGCCACCGCCACATCCCCGGCCGCCGGCAACGCCCCGGCCGCCCCGGAGGCGATCCGCCACGCCGCCTGCCACAGCGTCGCCTCCATGGCCCGCAGGTCGATGTACCGGTCGGCGGCCTGCACGGCGACCGCCTGGAACGTGGCGACGGGATGCCCGAACTGCTCCCGCTTCCCTGTGTACTCGCCGGTCATCCGCAACACCCGCTCACCCACGCCGAGTGCCAGCGCACACGTTCCGGTCGCCAGCAGTTGCCGCAGCCACTCCCAGGCCCCCGCCGCTGTCACCACCTCCCGCTCCGCGACCCGCGCCGACTCCAGCCGCAGCTCACCGAGCCGTTCCCCGCTGGTCGACACCTGTTCGGCGAGCGTGACCCCGTCACCGGAAGGCGCCACCAGCGCCAGCACGCTCCGGTCGCCGTCGGTATGCGCCGGTACGACGACGAGCTCGGCGTCGTACACCCACGGCACCGCCGTCTGCACCCCGTCCAGCACCCAGACGCCGTCCTCCCGACGTGCGGTCACCGCAAGCTCGGCCGGGTCGTGCCCGGTGCGCCCGCCGGCGGCGACGGTCAGCACCAGCTCGCCGCGCCCCGACCGCGTCAGCAGCCGCCCCCTCAGCTCCTCGTCCCCGTAAGCCTGGACGGCCGCCATGGCCGCGCTGTTCTCCAGCAGCGGTACCCGGGCCAGCACCTTCGCCGACTCCCGGAGCACCAGGCAGAGCGCGATGGCGTCCAGCCCCGCCCCGCCGTACTCCTCGGCCGTCAGCAGACTCAGCAGGTCCGCGGCGGCCAGCCGCTCCCACAGGTCCCGGTCGAAGTGCTCGGCCACGGCGCCGGTGGTCAGCGCGGGGCTCGGCACCGCGTCCGGTGCCACCCCGGCGAACACCCCCCGTGCCGCCTCGGCCGCCGCCAGCTGCTCCTCGGTGAAGGTGAAGTCCACGGTCCTGTCCTCCCGGCGGGTCCGCTGATCTGACGGTCCGTCAAGATAGAACAGGTTCTAGAAGAAGGGAACCGAAAACCTCTGCGATCACCAGCTCCTTCCGTCGTAGGCTGACGCCCGCTGCCCGCCGACGGGGGACGGGTACACGAGGGAGGACACATGGGGATCCGAAGCCTGACCCGCACCGAGGCCGAGCGCCGGTCCGCTCTGATCACGGTCGAGCGGTACGACGTGGACATCGACCTCACCGCCCTGCCCGGCAGACCGGAGATCCGGTGCGTCTCCACGGTGGCCTTCGGCTGCGCCGAGCCGGGCGCCGAGTCCTTCGCCGACTGCGCGGCCGAGGTCCGCTCCGCCACCCTCAACGGCGCCCCCCTCACCCCCACCGACGACGGCCGGATCCCGCTGCCCGGCCTGGCCGCGCACAACGTGCTGCGCGTGGAGAGCGTCCAGGCCGACACCACGGTCAGCCCGGGCGTCCACAAGGCCGTCGACCCCGCCGATGGCGAGGTCTACGTGTGGACCAGCTTCGAACCGGACGAGGCCCGCTTCGTCTGGGCCTGCTTCGACCAGCCCGACCTCAAGGCCCCGCACGCCTTCACCGTGACCGCCCCGGCCGCCTGGACGGTCCTCAGCAACTCCGGCGGCCCCCGCGTCGAGGAGCAGGGCGCGGCCCGCCGCTGGAGCTTCCCGGACACCCCGCCGCTGTCCGTGTACAACACCGTCGTCAACGCGGGCCCCTTCCACGAGATCCGCCGCGAGGCCGACGGCCACGATCTCGGCATCTTCGCCCGCCGCTCGCTCGCCGAGGTCCTGGAACGCGACGCCGACGAGATCTTCACCCTCACCCGCCAGGGCCTCGCCTTCTACGCCGAGGCCTTCGCGATGCCGTTCCCGCAGCGCAAGTACGACCAGGTCTTCATGCCCGAGTTCGGCGGCGCCATGGAGAACTACGGCTGCGTGACCTGGTCGGACATGTTCCTGCGGCGGGCCACGCCGACGCCCGCCGAGCGCGAGCTGCTCGCGGTCGTGCTGCTGCACGAGATGGCGCACATGTGGTTCGGCAACATCGTCACCATGCGCTGGTGGGACGACCTCTGGCTGAACGAGGCCTTCGCCGAGTTCGCCTGCCACTGGGCCGCGGAGGGCGCCACCCGCTACACCGACGCCTGGGCCGGCCACCTCGCCGGCGACAAGCTCAAGGCCTACCTCTCCGACCAGGGCCCGGTCTCCCACCCGATCCACCAGCCCATCCACGACGTCGCTCAGGCCGCGTCGATCTTCGACAACATCACCTACCCCAAGGGCGCCTCCGTCCTCCAGCAGTTGATGACCTACGTCGGCGAGGACCGCTTCCGCACCGGCATGGCCGCCTACTTCGCCCGCCACGCCTGGGGCACCACCACCCTCCAGGACCTGATCGACGCCCTAGCCGAGGCGAGCGGCCGGGACCTCGCCGGCTGGCGGAAGGCCTGGCTGGAGACGGCCGGCACCGACCGCTTCACCCTGGAGCACGACGGCGAGACCGTCACCCTCGTCGCCGACGGCACCCCGCGCCCGCAGGTCCTGGCGGTCGGCGCGTACGAGCGTGACGGCGATGCCCTCGAACGCACCGCCCTGGTCCGCGTCGAGGTCACCGAGGACCGCACCCCGGTCACCGGCCTTCCCGCCACGTCCGACCTCCTCCTGATCAACGACGACGACCTCACCTTCGCCACCAGCCGCCCGGACCCCGCCACCCGGGACGCGCTCTTCCGCGCGGCGGCTCAGCTGCCCACGGCCATCTCCCGGGGCGCGGCCGCCGCCACCGTCTGGGACATGCTCACGGCCGGCGAGGCCACGGCGGCCGAAGCCGGACGGTGCCTCACCGCGGTCCTCGCCGCCGAGACGTCCGACGCCGTGATCGAGCCCTTCCTGGCCCTCGTCCTCAACATCGCCGAACTCTGGGCCCCGGACGCCGACCGCCCCGCCCTGACGGAGGCCGCGGCCAAGGCGTGCCGGCAGCTCGCCGACGACCCGGGCCGCCGCCAGGTGGCCCTGCGCGGCCTGGCCCGCACCGCGACCGGCGCCGAGGACCTGGCCTGGCTCCAGGACCAGGCCGGCGACGACATCGACCTGCGGTGGCGCGCCCTCGTCCGCGAGGCCGAACTGGGCGCCGACGTCACCGCCGCGTCCGCCGCCCTGCTCGCACGCGACCCGGACCCCGACGCCTGGGTCCGTGCCCTCACCGTCCGGGCCGCCACCCCCGACCCGGCCGCCAAGGCGGAGGTCTGGCAGCGGCTGATCGTGGACCGCACGGTGCCCGTCCAGTCGGTCAGGGCGGTGGCGGACGCCTTCTGGCGCCCCGGCCAGGACGCCCTGCTCGCCCCCTATGCCGAGCGCTATCTGGCCGAGATCCCCCAGCTGGACCAGGGCGGAATGATCCCGGCGATGGTCTACACTTCCGCGCTCTTCCCGCCGTACGCCGTCGACTCCGCATACATCGAGAAGGCCCGGCAGGCGGCCCAGGACGCGGCCCCCGTGGTCCGCAACAGTCTCCTGGAACGCGCCGACGCCGTCCGCCGTATGCTCCACGCCCGGGCCGTGAACGACTGATACACCCGCCACACCCGCTACGCCCGGTCCTGGGGCAGATCCACAGTCTCGAGGGCGCGGCCCCCGGGTTCAACCGCTGTGGAAAACCTTCGGCGCGGCCTGTGGACAACTCGCCGGGCGAGGCTCCGCGGGCCGCCCTCGTCCGCCGTCCGACCTGCTGCGACCTGGGCCGCAGGGTCCGGCGGAGCGCTGTGCGGACCGCGGCCGCCGCCGACCGGAGTGGCGATGGCCACGCCCCGGGGCCGGTCCCGGGGGCTGCGCCCGGCGGCCGGGGCTGAGTACCGTTCCGTGCGAGTGCCGGGCACCGGCACACGGGCCGGTCCAGGATGGGCCGTCCGGACGACACGGGACGACGCGGCGGGATCGGGGAACGGGGCGTAATGGACGCGTACGACAGGGACTCGGACGCCCGTCAGGGGCCGGAGGGTCCGAGCGGGACGCGTCCTGATCAGAGGCCCCTCGCGGCGGCCGGTCCGGCGCAACCGCCCCTCGGCACCCAGGAGCCCCCCGCCGCCCCCCGTACCGGCGTCGCCGCCCTCTCCCCCCGCTACCAGGTCGGCGCGGCCCTCGCGCTGGCCCTGGTCGCGGTCGCCGCCTGCGTGCACCTCGGGATGGTGTTCCTGAGCGTCGCGCCGGCGAACACGGTGACGAAGCAGCACGGCAAGGCGATCGAGGAGTGGGTGTACCCGGAGTTCGAGCAGAACTGGAAGCTGTTCGCGCCGAACCCGCTTCAGCAGAACATCGCCGTGCAGGTACGCGCCGACGTGCGGATGCGGGACGGCACCACGACCACCACCGGCTGGAACGACCTGTCCGCCCAGGACGGCAGAGCCATCGACGGCAGCCTGCTGCCGAGCCACACCGTGCAGAACGAGCTGCGGCGGGCGTGGGACTTCTTCGTCACCACCCACGGCACCGACAACCGCCCCATCGGCCTGCGCGGCTCCCTCTCCGAGCAGTACCTGCGCCGGATCGTCGTGATGCGCATGTACGAGGGGGACGCGACCAGTGAGAAGGGCACCATCGAGCGCGTCCAGGTGCGCTCCAGCACCACCAACGTGCCCCCGCCGGACTGGAGCGGTGAGAAGGTCTCCGACACCCCCGCCTACCGGGTGCTGCCCTGGTGGACGGTCACGGCGGACGAGGCCGACGGAGGTGTGCGATGAGCCGCCTCGCCCTGTGCCTGTCCCGTGCCATCGCCCGGGTCACCGAGTCCGCGCTCGGCCCGTACCAGACGGCCGTCGTACGCATCGGCTTCGCCGCCACCTGGCTGCTGTTCCTGCTGCGCGAGTACCCGCACCGCCAGGAGCTCTACGGCCCCGACGGCCCCTGGAGCTTCGGCCTCGCCCAGCAGCTGACCGCGGACAACCACGCGTTCACGGCGCTGCTGGCCTCCGACGGCCGGGCCTTCTTCGAGGTCTTCTACTTCCTGGCCGTCCTCTCCAGCGCCCTGCTGGTGGTGGGCTGGCGCACCCGCACCATGTCCCTGCTGTTCATGGTCGGCGTGCTGTCCCTGCAGAACCGCAGCGTCTTCATGGGCGACGGCGGCGACAACGTGCTGCACCTGATGTCCTTCTACCTGGTGTTCACACGGTGCGGCCAGGTGTGGTCCCTGGACGCGCGCCGGGCGGCACGCGCGCGTGCCGAACAGCAGCCGGTCACCGACCGGGTCGGACCGGCGCTGTGGGCGGTGTCCGGTCTCCTGCTGGTGCTGGCGGCCCTCACCGGCCGCACCGGCGGCGGCTGGCTGGTACCCGCTCTCATGTGGGCGACCTGGGCGGGCGCCGCCGTGTGGTGGGCGGCGGGCCGCTGGGCACGCACACCCGAGCCGCGGATCCTGCTGGACGTCATCGCCAACATCCTGCACAACGGCGCCCTCTTCGTGATCATGGCCGAGGCCTGTCTGATCTACGCCACCGCCGGCTGGTACAAGATCCAGGGCTCCCGCTGGCAGGACGGCACCGCCGTCTACTACCCGCTCCACCTGGACTACTTCTCGCCCTGGCCGGCCCTGGCCGACCTGCTGTCCGCCAACGGCACGCTGGTGATGCTGGTGACCTACGGGACGGTCATCGTGCAGGTCGCCTTCCCGTTCACGCTGTTCAACCGGCGGGTCAAGAACGTGCTGCTGGCCGCGATGATGACCGAGCACGCGGTGATCGCGGTCGTCCTCGGTCTGCCCTTCTTCTCGCTCGCCATGATCGCGGCGGACTCGGTCTTCCTGCCCACGGCCTTCCTGCTCGGGGTCGGCGACCGCGCGGCACGCGCGCGTGACCTGGTTCTCCGGCGCCGCGCCCCCGCACTGCCCCCGTCTCGCTCCCCGGAGACGGAGGAGCAGCCCCGCGTAGGCTTCGGGGCATGACCGACCCCCTGGACCACTGGGCGCGGCTGGCGGGCTCCGCCGTCCTCCTCGACGGCTTCCACGCCCTCAAGCACGCCCTGCGCTTCGGCGCGGAGGTGCCGGTGGCGGTCACCACGGACCGGGCGGCGGCGCTGGCCCTGGCGGACGAGCTGGCGCCGGACGTACGGGAGGCGCTGGCCGCCCTGCTGACGGAGGTGCCGCCGCAGACGTACGCGTCCCTGGTCTCCCGCCCGCATCCCACCGCCGTGGCCGCCCTGGCCGTACGACCGTCCCGCGAGGCCAACCTGCGCGAGCTGGCCCGCGTCCCGCGCACGGCCCCGGTCGTGGTCCTCGACGAGCCGCGCAACCTGGGCAACGCGGGCGCCGTGATCCGCCTGGCGGCGGGATTCGGAGCGAGGGGAGTCATCACCACCGGAACCCTCGACCCCTGGCATCCGACGGTCGTCCGGGGCGGCGCGGGCCTTCACTTCGCGACGGCGGTGGAACGGCTGACGGTGCCCGAGCTGCCGGAGGGCCCGCTGTACGCGCTCGACCCAGAGGGCGAGGACATCCGGGCGGTAAAACTCCCCGACGACGCGATCCTCGCCTTCGGCTCGGAACGGACCGGGTTGTCGAGGGAGCTACGCGCGCGAGCCGACCATCTCCTGCGGCTGCCGATGCGCCCTCAGGTGAGCAGCTACAACCTGGCGACGAGCGTGGCGATGACCTTGTACCACTGGAGTGCTTTGTAAGAGACGGCGACTTGAGCGCCCCGACAGGGGGCTGCATCCATGTGCGGCTCCGCCGCGTGGGCGCGACAAGCCACGATGGTGCCGCACTTGCCGAACGACCGTCCGCCACAACGGCGGGTACTGCCCGGCTCGGCACCGCCGGTCAACGCCGTCGTGGCGGGGCGCCGTTGCGGCGGACAAGAAGCCTCGCTCGGAGACCGCCGCCGAGTGATCCCCACCGGAAAGCTGCGTCGAGTGGTGATCGTCGGCGGCCGAAGCCGCGTCGGATATGCCGCGGCGGCCGAAGCCGCGGCGGCCGAAGCCGCGTCGGACCGCGGCGGCCGAAGCCGCGTCGGCTATGCCTCCCTGCGCACCTCGATCACCCGGAACCTGTTCGCCACGAACGCCCCGTCGCACAGCGCGGCGCTCGCCGCGGGGTTGCCGCCCGAGCCGTGGAAGTCGGAGAACGCGGCCGTCTGGTTGACGTACACCCCGCCGACCAGGTTCAGCGACAGCTGGGCCGCCTCCTCCAGGCAGACCTCCTCCACGGCGCCTTCCACGTCCGTGTCGACGGTGTACGCGCCGACGGTCATCGCGCCCTTCTCCCGGACCGTCCGCCGCAGTAGTTCCACCGCGTCGGCGGCCGAGTCGACGGCGACCGCGAAGGACACCGGCCCGAAGCACTCGCTCATGTACGCGGCCTCGTCGTCAGGCTTGGCCCCGTCCAGCTTCACGATCACCGGCGTGCGGACGACCGCGTCCGGGAACTCCGGGTTGGCGATCTCCCGGGAGGCCAGGGCGACCTCACCGAGTCCGGCGGCGGCCTCCAGGCGGGCCTTGACGTCGGGGTTGACGATCGCGCCGAGCAGCGCGTTCGCGCGGGCGTCGTCGCCGAGCAGACCGTCTACCGCGCGGGCGAGGTCGGCGACCACCTCGTCGTACGTCTTGGAACCTTCGTCGGTGCGGATGCCGTCGCGGGGGATCAGCAGGTTCTGCGGGGTCGTGCACATCTGGCCGCTGTAGAGGGAGAGCGAGAACGCCAGGTTGGAGAGCATCCCCTTGTAGTTGTCGGTGGACTCCACCAGCACCGTGTTGACGCCGGCCTTTTCCGTGTAGACCTGCGCCTGCCGGGCGTTGGCCTCCAGCCAGTCGCCGAAGGCGGTCGAGCCCGTGTAGTCGATGATCTTGATCTCCGGGCGGGTGGCGAGTGTCTTCGCGATGCCCTCGCCGGGGCGTTCCGCCGTCAGTGCCACCAGGTTCGGGTCGAAGCCGGCTTCGGCGAGCACCTGCCGGGCGACCTGCACGGTCAGGGCGAGCGGCAGCACCGCGCGCGGGTGCGGCTTCACCAGTACCGCGTTGCCCGTGGCCAGGGAGGCGAACAGACCCGGGTAGCCGTTCCACGTCGGGAACGTGTTGCAGCCGATGACCAGTGCGATCCCGCGCGGGACCGGCTTGAACGTCTTCGTCAGGGTGAGCGGGTCGCGCTTGCCCTGGGGCTTGGACCACTCGGCCGTGTCGGGGGTGCGGACCTGTTCCGCGTACGCGTAGGCCACCGCCTCCAGGCCGCGGTCCTGGGCGTGCGGGCCGCCCGCCTGGAACGCCATCATGAACGCCTGGCCGCTGGTGTGCATGACCGCGTGGGCGAACTCGTGCGTCCGGTCGCTGATCCGCTTGAGGATCTCCACGCACACCACCGCGCGCGCCTCCGCGCCGGCGTCGCGCCATGCGCGCCGGCCGGCCTTCATGGCGGGCAGCAGTGTGTCGATGTCGGCGTGTGGGTAGGTCACGCCCAGTTCGATGCCGTAGGGGGAGGTCTCGCCGCCCAGCCAGTCGTCGGTGCCGGGCTGGCCGAGGTCGATGCGGCCGCCGAGAAGGGCGTCGAAGGCGGCCTTGCCGGCCGCCGCGTCCAGGCTGCCGTGCTCTCCGTAGGCCTTGGGGTGCTCGGGGTGGGGGGACCAGTACGCGCGCGTGCGGATCGCCTCCAGCGCCTGGTCAAGCGTGGGCCGGTGCTTGGCGATCAACTCGTGCACGGTGAGTTCGGCGGTCATGCGGGACCAACTCCTCGTCTGATGAGCTCCCCTTCGAGCTCATGACCTGGGCGGAAACGGCCGGACAGAGTTAGAGTAACCGAACGATCGGTTGGGACAAGGGGGCCTGCCGCATCTGTGGAAAACCCCGTGCGGGAGGATCGCGCACATGACAGCACTCGACCTCAGCGGCCCCGTGGGGGTCGCCGGCGCCGGCACCATGGGCCAGGGCATCGCCCAGGTCGCACTCGTCGCGGGCCATCCCGTACGGCTCTACGACGCCGTCCCCGGGCGGGCCGGGGACGCTGCCGCGGCGATCGGGACCCGTCTCGACCGGCTGGTCGAGAAGGACCGGATGACGGCCGCCGACCGGGACGCGGCCCGCGCCCGGCTGCTGCCCGCCGAGGACCTCACCGAGTTCGCGGACTGCGCCCTGGTCGTGGAGGCCGTCCAGGAGCGGCTGGAGGCCAAGCAGGAGCTGTTCCGGGCTCTGGAGGACGTCGTCGACGGCGACTGTCTGCTGGCCACCAACACCTCCTCCCTGTCGGTGACCGCCATCGGCGGCTCCCTGCGCAGCGCCGGCCGCCTGGTGGGCCTGCACTTCTTCAACCCGGCACCGCTGCTGCCACTGGTCGAGGTCGTCTCCGGGTTCGCCACCGACGTCACGTCGGCCACGCGTGCGTACGAGACGGCCCGCGCCTGGGGCAAGACGCCGGTCGCCTGCGCGGACACCCCCGGCTTCATCGTCAACCGCATCGCGCGGCCCTTCTACGCGGAGGCGTTCGCCGTCTACGAGGCGCAGGCCGCCGACCCGGCCACCATCGACGCGGTGCTGCGCGAGAGCGGCGGCTTCCGGATGGGCGCCTTCGAACTGACCGACCTGATCGGCCAGGACGTCAACGAGTCCGTCACGCACTCCGTGTGGCAGGCCTTCTTCCAGGACGTCCGCTTCACGCCCTCGCTGGCCCAGCGCCGGCTCGTCGAGTCCGGCCACCTCGGCCGCAAGACCGGGCACGGCTGGTACGACTACGCCGATGACGCCGAGCGCCCCGAGCCGCACACCGCCGAGCCGGCCGACCGGCCCCCCTACGTCGTCGCCGAGGGCAACCTGGGCCCGGCGGCCGAGCTGGTCGCAATGATCCGCGAGGCGGGCATCCAGGTCCGCGAGGAGGACGAGGACCACGGCACCCGCCTGGTACTGCCCAGCGGCGGCCAGCTGGTCCTCGCCGACGGCCAGACCTCGGTGGAGTTCCGCGACGTCGTCTACTTCGACCTGGCGCTCGACTACCGCCGCGCCACCCGCATCGCCCTGTCCGCCGGACACGACACCCTGCCGCAGACGCTCGGCGAGGCCATCGGTCTCTTCCAGGCGCTCGGCAAGCAGGTCAGCGTCATCGGCGACGTCCCCGGCATGATCGTCGCCCGTACGGTCGCCCGGATCGTCGACCTCGCGCACGACGCCGTCGCCAAGGGCGTCGCCACCGAGGAGGACATCGACACCGCGATGCGCCTGGGCGTCAACTACCCGCTCGGCCCCTTCGAGTGGGGCCGCCGCCTCGGCCGCGACTTCGCCTACGACCTCCTCGACGACCTGCACCTGCGCGACCCGAGCGGCCGCTACGCGCCCTCCCTCGCGCTCTACCGCCACGCGTACGCCACCGAGAAGCGGGAGGGCGCCTCATGACCACGGCCAAGCGCGACACCTACACCCTCGAGACCCTGCTCTCGGTGGCCGTCCAGGTCTTCAACGAGCGCGGCTACGACGGCACCTCCATGGAGCATCTCTCCAAAGCGGCCGGCATCTCCAAGTCGTCGTTCTACCACCACGTCTCCGGCAAGGAGGAGCTGCTGCGCCGGGCCGTCAGCCGTGCCCTGGACGGCCTGTTCGGGATCCTCGACGAGGAGCACGCGCGCGTGGGGCGTGCCGTCGACCGCCTGGAGCACGTCGTGCGGCGCATGGTCGAGGTGCTGATCACCGAACTGCCGTACGTGACGCTGCTGCTGCGGGTGCGGGGCAACACCGGCACCGAGCGGTGGGCGCTGGAGCGGCGCCGGGACTTCGACCACCGGGTGGCCGACCTGCTGAAGGCGGCCGCGGCCGACGGGGACGTACGCGGTGACATCGAGGTGCGTCTCGCGACCCGGCTGGTCTTCGGCATGGTCAACTCGATCGTGGAGTGGTACCGCCCGGACGGGCGCGGCGCGACCGAGCGCGAGGTCTCCGACGCGGTGGCGCGCCTGGTGTTCTCGGGGCTCCGCGCGGCCTGACGCCGGCCGTCCCGGCCTCAGCCGCCCGGCCCAAGGTCCTCCTCCTCGAAGACCAGCAGCGTGCGGGTGCTGAGCACCTCCGGGATCGCCTGGAGCCGGGTCAGCACCAGCTCGCGCAGCGCCCTGTTGTCGGGCGTGTGCACCAGGAGCAGGACGTCGAAGTCGCCGCCCACCAGGGCGATGTGGTCGGCGCCGGGCAGCTGCCGCAACTCCTCGCGCACCGTGCGCCAGGTGTTCTGGACGATCTTCAGAGTGATGTAGGCGGAGGTGCCGTGCCCGGCCCGCTCATGGTCCACCCGGGTGCCGAAACCGCGTATCACCCCGTCCTCGATCAGACGGTTGATACGCGCGTAGGCGTTGGCGCGCGAGACATGGACACGTTCGGCGACCGACCGAATCGAGGCCCGGCCGTCCGCCTGGAGGATCTGCAGGATGTCCTGATCAATGGCGTCCAGCGGGCGCGCGGGCGGCAGCGCGGCGCGGTCCTGCGGGCCCTCGGCCATTTGTTCAGGTGGCATGTCCCCCGGCCTTCCTAGGATGGACGTAATGCGTTCATTCCAGGTTGTGGAGAACCGTTTGTCCACAGCCTGGAGCCGCCTGTAGCCAAAATGTGCTGACGACCGAACAATCGGTAGGTGAGAGGGGCACAGCCGACCCGTCTCCCGTAGCCACCCCCACGAGGAGGTGCCGTCATGACGGTCCTGGAGCAGCGAGGCGCCTACCGCCCGTCGCCGCCGCCCGCCTGGCAACCCCGGACGGACCCCGCGCCCCTGCTGCCCGACGAGCGGCCGTACCGCGTCCTCGGGACCGAGGCAGCCGCCAAGGCCGACCCGGAGCTGCTGCGCCGGCTCTACACCCGGCTGGTGCACGGCCGCCGGTACAACACACAGGCCACCGCCCTCACCAAACAGGGCCGCCTCGCCGTCTACCCGTCCAGCACCGGCCAGGAGGCCTGCGAGGTCGCCGCCGCGCTGGCCCTGGAGGAGCGCGACTGGCTCTTCCCGAGCTACCGAGACACCCTCGCGGTCGTCGCCCGGGGCGTGGACCCCGTGGAGGCGCTCACCCTGCTGCGCGGCGACTGGCACACCGGCTACGACCCCTACGCCCACCGCGTGGCCCCCCTCTCCACCCCGCTCGCCACCCAGCTCCCGCACGCCGTCGGCCTCGCCCACGCGGCCCGTCTCAAGGGCGACGACGTGGTCGCGCTCGCCATGGTCGGCGACGGCGGCACCAGTGAGGGCGACTTCCATGAGGCGCTGAACTTCGCCGCCGTCTGGCAGGCCCCGGTCGTCTTCCTGGTCCAGAACAACGGCTTCGCCATCTCCGTCCCGCTCGCCAAGCAGACCGCCGCCCCCTCCCTGGCCCACAAGGCCGTCGGATACGGCATGCCGGGCCGCCTGGTCGACGGCAACGACGCGGCCGCCGTGCACCAGGTCCTCGCCGACGCCGTGCGGCACGCGCGCGAGGGCGGCGGCCCCACCCTGGTCGAGGCGGTGACCTACCGCATCGACGCCCACACCAACGCCGACGACGCCACCCGCTACCGCGGCGACGCCGAGGTGGACGCCTGGCGCGCTCACGACCCGATCCTGCTGCTGGAGCGCGAGCTGACCAAGCGCGGCCTGCTCGACGAGGACTTCGCACGGCACGCGCACGAAGGCGCCGAGACCATGGCCGCCGACCTGCGTGAGCGCATGAACCGCGACCCGGAGCTCGACCCCATGGCCCTCTTCGACCAGGTGTACGCCGAGACCACCACCCAGCTGCGCGAGCAGCGCGCCCTGCTGCGGGCCGAGCTGGAGGCCGAGAAGGCCGACGGGGAAGGCGGCCACTGATGACGACCGTCGCCGTCAAGCCCGCCACCATGGCGCAGGCCCTCACGCGTGCGCTGCGCGACGCGATGGCCGCCGATCCCGCCGTGCACGTCATGGGCGAGGACGTCGGCGCCCTCGGCGGCGTCTTCCGGGTCACCGACGGCCTCGCCAAGGAGTTCGGCGAGGACCGGTGCACCGACACCCCGCTCGCCGAGGCCGGCATCCTCGGCACCGCCGTCGGCATGGCCATGTACGGGCTGCGCCCGGTCGTCGAGATGCAGTTCGACGCCTTCGCCTACCCCGGGTTCGAGCAGCTGATCAGCCATGTCTCCCGGATGCGCAACCGCACCCGCGGCCGGATGCCCCTCCCGATCACCGTCCGCATCCCCTACGGCGGCGGCATCGGCGGCGTCGAGCACCACAGCGACTCCTCCGAGGCCTACTACATGGCCACCCCGGGCCTGCACGTCGTCACCCCGGCCACGGTCGCCGACGCCTACGGCCTGCTGCGCGCCGCCATCGCCTCCGACGACCCGGTCGTCTTCCTCGAACCCAAGCGCCTGTACTGGTCCAAGGACACCTGGAACCCCGAGCACCCGACGGACGTTGAACCCATCGGCCGCGCGGTGGTGCGCCGAACCGGGCGCAGCGCCACGCTCATCACCTACGGCCCGTCCGTACCGGTCTGCCTCGAAGCCGCCGAGGCCGCCCACGCGGAGGGCTGGGACCTCGAAGTCGTCGACCTGCGCTCCCTGGTGCCGTTCGACGACGGGACGGTCTGCGCCTCGGTACGGCGCACCGGGCGGGCGGTCGTCGTACACGAGTCGGGCGGGTTCGGCGGACCGGGAGGGGAGATCGCGGCCCGGGTCACGGAGCGCTGCTTCCACCACCTGGAGGCGCCGGTGCTGCGCGTGGCCGGGTTCGACATCCCCTACCCGCCGCCGATGCTGGAGCGCCACCACCTGCCCGGCGTCGACCGCATCCTGGACGCGGTGGCGCGTCTGCAGTGGGAGGCCGAGGGCTGATGGCACAGGTGCTGGAGTTCAAACTGCCCGACCTCGGGGAGGGGCTGACCGAGGCGGTGATCGTCAACTGGCTGGTCCAGGTCGGCGAGGTCGTCGCGATCGACCAGCCGGTCGTCGAGGTCGAGACGGCCAAGGCGATGGTCGAGGTCCCCTGCCCCTACGGCGGTGTGGTCACCGCCCGCTTCGGCGAGGAGGGCGCCGAACTGCCCGTCGGCGCCCCGCTGCTGACGGTCGCCGTCGGCGGGGCCACCCCGGTCCCCGAGGCGGAGGGCTCCGGCAACGTCCTGGTGGGCTACGGCACCGGGGCACCCCCGGCGCGCCGCCGCCGGGCCCGTCGAACCGCACCGGAGCAGGCCAACGGCACGGCCGGCAGGGCCGCCGCCGTCGAAACGGCGGTCCACGCGCGCGTGCCCGCCTCGCCCCCGCTCGCCGAGGGCCCTGTCCCGGTGATCTCCCCCCTGGTCCGCCGGCTCGCCCGGGACAACGGCCTGGACCTGCGCCGGCTGTCCGGCTCGGGTCCCGACGGCCTGATCCTGCGCGCCGACGTCGAGGACGCCCTGCGGGTCAGCGCGGCCCGCGCCGCCACCAAGACCCCGGCCGGCCCGCTGGATGCCCCGGCCGCCCCGGCGAACGCCCGGACCGGCACCCGTACGCCTCTCAAGGGCATCCGGGGCGCGGTCGCCGACAAGCTGTCCCGCAGCCGCCGGGAGATCCCGGACGCGACCTGCTGGGTGGACGCGGACGCGACCGAGTTGATGCGCGTCCGGACCGCGATGAACGCGGCGGCCGGCCCGAAGATCTCCCTGCTCGCGCTCCTCGCCCGGATCAGCACGGCCGCCCTGGCCCGTTACCCCGAGCTGAACTCCTACGTCGACGTCGAGGCCCGCGAGATCGTCCGACTCGACCACGTTCATCTGGGCTTCGCCGCCCAGACCGACCGGGGCCTGGTGGTCCCCGTCGTCCGGGACGCCCACACTCGCGACGCCGAAGCCCTGACGGCGGAGTTCGCCCGGCTGACCGAGGCGGCCCACGCCGGCAGGCTCACCCCGGGCGAACTCACCGGCGGCACCTTCACGTTGAACAACTACGGCGTCTTCGGCGTCGACGGCTCCACGCCGATCATCAACCATCCCGAGGCGGCGATGCTGGGCGTGGGCCGTATCGTCCCGAAGCCGTGGGTGCACGAGAGCGAGCTGGCGGTCCGGCAGGTCGTCCAGCTGTCCCTCACCTTCGACCACCGGGTCTGCGACGGCGGCACGGCGGGCGGCTTCCTGAGGTACGTGGCGGACTGCGTGGAACAGCCGGCGGTTCTCCTGAGGACGCTTTAGTGCTGTGACCGGAAAGGTTTGCCGGGAAGCTCGCGGCGAGGTGCCGTGCCGGGCGTCGCGAGCCGGTGAACCTTTCCGGTCGCAGCACTAGCTCTGCAGCGCCGGCGCTCCGTCAGGTGTGCATCCCGCGACCACTCCCTGCACAGCACAGCCGCCCCAATCGGTTCCCAGTGATCCGCCCTCCCCCCATACTCGAAAGGTGACCGACACCGAGCCGCCGGCCTACGACGCGATCGTGTTGGCCGGCGGCGCAGCGAGACGCCTCGGCGGAGCCGACAAACCCTCCGTCCGGGTGGGCGGCCGTCCCTTGCTCGACCGTGTGCTCACGGCCTGTGCCGGCGCCCGGGACACCGTCGTCGTGGCGGCCCCCCGCCCCACCTCGCGCCCGGTCCGCTGGACCCGCGAGGATCCCCCGGGCGGCGGCCCGGTCGCCGCCCTCGACGCCGGCCTGCGCCACACCACCGCCGACCGTGTGGTCGTACTCTCCGGGGACCTCCCGTTCCTCGAAGAGGCGACGATGGAGCGGCTGTTGGCGGCCCTGCACACCAGCGGCGCCGACGCCGCCCTGCTCACCGACGCCGACGGCCGGGAGCAGCCCCTGGTGGCGGCGTACCGCACCGCACCGCTCCGCCGTGTCCTGTCCGCCCTCGCCGAAGAAGGCGAGGGCCCCGGTCTCACCGGACTTCCCCTGCGGCGCCTGACCGCCGCACTCGACCTCACCCGCGTCCCCGACCCCGTCGCGTCCTTCGACTGCGACACCTGGGACGACATCGCCGACGCCAGGGCACGCATCAGGGAGCATGGGCACGTGTTGGATGAATGGATCTCCGCAGTCAAGGACGAGCTGGGCATCGACCTGGACGTCGACACCGGCGTCCTTCTCGACCTGGCCAGGGACGCCGCGCACGGCGTCGCCCGCCCGGCCGCCCCGCTGACCACGTTCCTGGTCGGCTACGCGGCCGCACAGGGCAGCGGCGGCCCCGAGGCGGTCGCCGAGGCGGCCCGCAAGGCCGTCGCGCTGGCCCTGCGCTGGGAGGAAGAGGCGAAGGCTGCCGAGCAGTCGGCCTCCGGGAAGCCCGGGCCCGGCCGGTGACCGCCCCAGGCACCCGCGTCGGCGCGTCCGCCGGGGACACCGACGACGATCTCGACGTCGAGGAGGCACTCGCCCTCGTGAGAGAGCCCAGGGAGTCCCGGGATCCCCGGGAGTTCGCAGAGGGCGCCAACGGTGGCCAGACGCCCCCGCCCGCCGCCCCGGGCGAGCACGCCCACGGCGGTCGCTCGGCGCACCGGCACCGCGCCACCCCCTGGCCGCAGGCCCGCGAGATCGCCGCCCGTGCCGCCCGCTCCGGCGCCCGCCGGGCCCCCGTCTCCGTGTCGCTGGCCGACGCCCTCGGGCTGGCCCTGGCCAGCCCGCTGGACGCGCTGACCGACCTGCCCTCCTTCGACACCTCCGCGATGGACGGCTGGGCGGTGGCGGGCCCCGGCCCCTGGGACGTGCGCGAGGAGGGCGTGCTGGCCGGGCACGCGCAGCCCGAGCCGCTCACCGACGGCGAAGCGGTGCGGATCGCCACCGGCGCCCGGATCCCGGCGGACACCACCGCGGTGCTGCGCAGCGAACACGGCCGTACCGACACCCAGGGCAGGCTGCACCCCACCCGTGAGGTCGTGCACGGCCAGGACATCCGCCCACGCGGCCAGGAGTGCCGCAGCGGCGACCAGTTGCTGTCCGTCGGCACCCTGGTCACCCCGGCCGTCCTCGGCCTCGCCGCGGCCGCCGGGTACGACACCGTGCCGGTCGTCCCCCGTCCCCGGGCCGAAGTCCTGATCCTGGGGGACGAGTTGCTCACCGAGGGGCTCCCGAGCGAAGGACGCATCCGGGACGCGCTCGGCCCGATGCTGCCGCCCTGGCTGCGCGCGCTCGGCGCCGAGGTGACCGCCGTACGCCGGCTCGGTGACGACGCCAAGGCCCTGTACAAGGCGATCACCTCGTCCGGTGCCGACCTCGTCATCACCACGGGCGGCACCGCCTCCGGCCCGGTCGACCATGTCCACTCCACCTTGGAACGCATCGGCGCCGAACTCCTCGTCGACGGTGTCAAGGTCCGCCCCGGCCACCCCATGCTGCTGGCCCGCACCCAGCAGAACCAGCACCTCGTCGGCCTCCCCGGCAACCCCCTCGCCGCCGTCTCCGGCCTGCTCACCCTCGCCGAACCCCTGCTGCGCACCCTCGCCGCCCACCCGGCACCCGAGCCATACGCGCTTCCCCTGGCGGAAGCGGTGCACGGGCACCCGTACGACACCCGGCTCGTCCCGGTCGTCCTGCGGGGTGACGCGGCCGTCCCGCTGCACTACAACGGCCCGGCGATGCTCCGCGGCATCGCCGCCGCCGACGCCCTCGCGGTCGTACCGCCGGGCGGGGCACAGCGGGGTGAGGAGACGGAGCTCCTTGACCTGCCGTGGGCGGCCGCGGGGATCGAGGTGTGTTTCACGTGAAACTTCCGGGCCATGACGCCATCGCCCGCCAGGCGGACGAACATCTGGTGACCCAACGGGTGAAACTCCCGACGAAAGTGGTGGAGCGCCCGATCCGCCAGGTCAGCAAACGGCTGTCACTGGCCCTGCTGCTGTTGGTCGCCACCGCGTTCATCGTCTACGCCGACCGCGGCGGCTACAACGACACCTCGGACGGCAGCGTCGACCTCCTCGACGCCTTCTACTACGCGACCGTCACCCTCTCCACCACCGGATACGGCGACATCACCCCGGTCAGTGACGCCGCCCGGCTCACCAACATCTTCGTCATCACGCCGCTGCGCGTGCTGTTCCTGATCATCCTGGTCGGCACCACGCTCGAAGTCCTCACCGCACGCACCCGGGAGGAATGGCGCCAGAACCGCTGGAGGTCCGCCTTGCGGGATCACACCGTCGTCGTCGGCTTCGGGACGAAGGGGCGGTCGGCGATCCAGACCGTCTGTGCGACCGGGCTGAAGAAGGAGCAGGTGGTCGTGGTCGACCCCAGCGCCAAGGCGATCGACGCGGCCACCGCCGACGGGTACGCCGGGGTGTCCGGGGACGGGACCCGCAGCGAGGTGCTGAAGCGGGCCGAGGTGCAGCGAGCCCGGCAGATCATCATCGCGACCCAGCGGGACGACACGGCCGTGCTGGTGACCCTGACCGCCCGGCAGCTCAACAAGGGCGCGAAGATCGTGGCCGCGGTCCGTGAGGAGGAGAACTCCCCGCTGCTCAAGCAGTCCGGTGCCGACGCCGTCATCACCAGCGCCAGCGCCGCCGGGCGGCTGCTGGGGCTGTCCGTGCTCAGTCCGGCCGCCGGCATGGTCATGGAGGACCTGATCCAGCAGGGCACCGGCCTGGACCTGGTGGAGCGCCCGGCGATCAAGGCCGAGGTCGGCAAGACCCCGCGTGAGACGGCCGACCTGGTGGTGAGCGTCCTGCGCGGACACCGGGTGCTCGGCTACGACGACCCGGCCGTCGGCACCATCCAGCTGACGGACCGGCTGATCACGATCGTGCGGGCCTCGCCGGGCACCCAGATCGCCCCGGACATACGGCCGCTGCCCCGGGCCTGACCCGCCGTACGGTCGGTGCCCCGGGCCTGACCGGGACATACGCCCGCTGTCCCGGGCCTGACCGGGTGCGCGGCCGGTCGGGGGGTTGGGAGCTGCTGCCGGTTGACAGTGCTTGGGTGCGTTTGAGAGCGGATGAGTGAGCATTGCGGCTTCGGCGCGGGGATCCGGCGGAACATGAGTTCCTTTATCGAATGCGTGACCTTTCCGGGGGAGGTTCGTTGGCTGCGGTGAGGGATTTACGGCATCGGGCGGGGGTGAGGGGAATGGGCGGGCTGCTCGAGGTGGCAGTGCCGTTCGTCGCCCCCGGCCCTTGTGGTGTGACGATCCGTACCCGGCTCAAGGACCTGACGCCCGAGGATGAGAAGGTGCTGCGCCTGGTGGGTACGCACCTGGGCTCGCTGGCCTCGAAGGATCTCAAAGCGCGTTGCGCTGACGGCCTGGAGCATTCCGCCGAGACGTGGGCGGACCGGAAGCGGGACCTGACATCCGAGGCGTCGTCCAGGTGGGCGGGCAGCATCACGAAGGCCACGCATGATCAGTGGGCACTCGCCCGGCGCGGGCAGTCGGCGCACGTCCAGTGCCTCGAAGCGGGCATCAGGACGCTTCGGCACCGCCTTTCCCTGCCGGTCGGCGAGCAGGGAACCAGGCGCTCGCCCGGCGGCTACCGGTCGGCGCACGAATGGTTCCACAAGACACGCCGCCTGCGTGTACTCGAAGACCGGCTTGCACAGGTTCGCGCGGACCGCGAGGCCGGACGCGTCCGTGTGGCACGCGGCGGCAGACGCCTGCTGGGCACCCGCCACCACCTCGACGCCGCCCAGCTCAGCGAGGCGCAGTGGCGTCAGCGGTGGGAGACGGCGCGCTGGTTCCTGTCTGCTGACGGGGAATCGGGTAAGCGGTACGGCAACGAGACGATCCGCGTTACTCCGGACGGCGAGCTCAGCATCAAGCTGCCCGTGCCGCTGTCCGGCCTGGCCAACGCCAAGCACGGCCGGTACGTCCTCGCCGGCGCGATGCGGCTCGGGCACCGGGGCACCGAGTGGGCCGACCGCGTGGAAGCGAACCGCGCGGTGGCCTACCGCATCCACTACGACACGGGGCGCGGGCGCTGGTATGTGGACGCCTCCTGGACCATCCCGGTCACCCCGACCATCCCGATACAGACCGCACTCGCGCACGGCGTCATCGGCGTTGACACCAACGCCGACCATCTGGCCGCATGGCGCCTTGATCCCCATGGCAACCCGATCGGCCGTCCACGTCGTTTCCTCTACGACCTGTCCGGCAGCCGGGATCATCGCGATGCCCAGGTCCGGCACGCCCTGTCCCGGCTGCTGAACTGGGCCAAGACCTGCGGCGTCAAAGTGATCGCCGTGGAAGACCTCGACTTCCAGGCCGAGAAGACCAGGGAGAAGCACGGGCGCAAGAAGCGCTTTAGGCAGCTCGTCTCCGGCATGCCCACCGGCAGGCTCCGTGCCCGGCTCACCTCCATGGCCGACGCCACCGGAATCGCGGTTATCGCCGTGGACCCGGCCTACACCTCAAAGTGGGGCGCCCAGCACTGGCAGCGCCCCCTGGACTCGAAGACGCACAAGACCACCCGTCACGATGCCGCGAGCATCGCGATCGGGCGACGCGCCCAAGGGCACCCGATCCGGCGACGGACGGCACCGCCCCGTGCACACCAGAGCGATGTACACGGGCATCGGACCGTCCAGGCCGGACCGGAGACCCTTGGACGCGAGGGACCCCGCCCCCGCGTTCCCGGACCACGGACACGATCCGTGCCGCCGGACGCGGAGAGTACGCGGGCGACCAGGACACCCAAAACCGTTCGGGGCGTCCGCAGTGCACAGGTATGGGTACAACACTCACTCCTGCTCACTGATTAGGAACGGTAGCGTCGGCCGTATGTATGCGATCACGATTCCCGAACCTGGTGGGCCCGAGGCGCTGGTGTGGGACGAGGTCCCCGATCCCGTGCCCGGGGAGGGCGAGGTGCTGGTCGAGGTGGTGGCCAGCGCCGTCAACCGTGCCGACATCCTGCAACGGCAGGGCAACTACAACCCACCGCCCGGCGCCTCCGCCTTTCCCGGTCTGGAGTGCTCCGGCCGGATCGTCGAGCTCGGCCCCGGTGTCTCCGGCTGGTCGGTCGGCGACGAGGTGTGCGCACTGCTCGCAGGCGGCGGCTATGCGCAGAAGGTCGCCGTCCCGGCCGGGCAGCTGCTGCCGGTACCGGAGGGCGTGGACCTGAAGCAGGCGGCCGCGCTGCCCGAGGTGGCCTGCACGGTCTGGTCGAACGTCTTCATGATCTCCCACCTGCGTCCCGGCGAGACGCTGCTCGTGCACGGGGGCTCCAGCGGCATCGGCACCATGGCGATCCAGCTGGGCAAGTCGGTCGGCGCCAAGGTCGCGGTCACCGCGGGCACCAAGGAGAAGCTGGACTTCTGCGCCGAGCTGGGCGCGGACATCCTCGTCAACTACCGCGACCAGGACTTCGTCGCCGAGGTGCGGCAGGCCACCGACGGCGCCGGGGCCGACGTCATCCTCGACAACATGGGCGCCAGCTACCTGGACCGGAACGTACGGGCCCTCGCGGTCAACGGGCGGCTCGCGATCATCGGTATGCAAGGCGGGGTGAAGGGCGAGCTGAACATCGGCGCGCTGCTCGGCAAGCGGGCCGCGATCAGCGCGACCTCGCTGCGCGCCCGTCCGCTCACCGAGAAGGCGGCCATCGTCGCGGCCGTGCGGGAGCATGTGTGGCCGTTGATCACGGGCGGGCATGTCCGGCCGGTCGTAGACCGGGAGCTGCCGATGGCCGAGGCGGCCGAGGCCCAGCGGCTGGTGGAGGCCAGCGGGCACATCGGCAAGGTCCTCCTCGTGGCCCCTTAGACCGGCGCTCCCTGGGCCGGTCGCAGCACTAGCTCCGCCGCACCCGCAGGGCGACGAAGGCGAGGGCGAGCCCGAGGCCGATCAGGACCAGGCCGCTGCCCAGCGGCAGGATGTGCAGCACAGGCTCGGAGGCATCCTCCTCGCTGTGGGCAACGGCCTGGTGGGCGGAACGTGACGGGGATGGGGTGGGCGCCACTCCGGCCTCCCGGGGCGGCTCTGCCGAGGTGGCGGCCGGGCTCGCGCCGTCGGTCTCCTCACCGGGCTCGTCCTCACCGGGCTCGTCCTCGCCGGGCTCGTCCTCGTCCTGCCCCTGGACGGCCGCCTCCGGGCCCTGGGGCCGTCCCGGCCGCAGCCGGCCCTCACCGGCCAGGGTTCCGGCCCGGGACGGCTCGGGGGAGGCCGAGGCGCCGGCGGAGTCCGAGGACACGGGCTCGGGGTCGTACGCGACGGCCGTGTCGTACGGCAGCAGGACCGTCGCGAGGACGAGCAGCAGGCGGACGAGCGCGAGCCGTACGCCGCCGAGGGTGGATCGCGGCCTTGGAGTCACGTCGGTGACCTCCTGGAACACAGTCGTCAGAGCCGACGATCACCAGATTCACATGCACCGACAAGGCCGGCATTTCTGGTTCGGCCGATGGGTCTACGCCCGTCGGGGAGCGGCTCGGCGAGGCGGATCGGCTCCAACGGGGGGCACCACGGTGATGAGGTGCACGGGTGCGAGAGAATGACGGCATGGAGATGCCGAGGAACGAACGGTCGCCCGAGAACCCGCAGATCCTGGTCGTGGGCCAGGACGGCATGGCGCTCGGTGGCGGCAACGGGGACGAGGACTCCCGCGAGATCCCGGTGACGGAGATGGTGGAACAGCCCGCCAAGGTCATGCGGATCGGCAGCATGATCAAGCAGCTCCTGGAGGAGGTGCGGGCGGCTCCCCTCGACGAGGCCAGCCGGGTCCGGCTCAAGGAGATCCACGCCAGCTCCGTCAAGGAGCTGGAGGACGGCCTGGCGCCGGAGCTGGTGGAGGAGCTGGAGCGGCTCTCCCTGCCCTTCACCGACGACGTGACCCCGACCGACGCGGAACTGCGGATCGCGCAGGCCCAGTTGGTCGGCTGGCTGGAGGGTCTCTTCCACGGGATCCAGACCACCCTGTTCGCCCAGCAGATGGCCGCGCGAGCCCAGCTGGAGCAGATGCGGCGGGCACTGCCGCCGGGTGTCGGCCACGAGGGCGAGGAACTCGGACCGGCGGCCGGCCGTTCCGGCGGACCGTACCTCTAGGACACCCGAGCAGACTCGGCGCAGACTCCCGACACGGCGAAGGGCCCGGCGACACCGCCGGGCCCTCACTACTGCGACTGCTGTGCCGCGCCTCAGCCGGTGGCCGGGTTGCCCGTCGACACCTTGAGCTCGATGGTCGGCATGTCCTCGGGGTCGACGTCCGTGCCGGAGGACGGGAACTGCTCCATGACCGTGCCGTCACCGTACGTGTTCTCGTCCACGGAGATGATCTTCATCCGCCAGCCGGCGGCCTGGAAGCACTCCTTGACCGACTTGACGTACTTGAACTTGAAGTCCGGGACCTGGATCTTGTCGGCGTCGTCGTACGACTCCTGCGGCTCGGTGCACTCGGTCTTCTCGATGGTCTTCGCGGTGTCCGGCCCGCGGTAGCCCGACGCGTGCGAGGCCCCGGCGCTCGCGGTGCCGCCGCTTCCGCCGTTGTCGTCCTCGCTGCCGCCGCCGTTGTTCAGCGCCAGCGCGAAGATCAGACCGATCACCGCGACCAGCGAGACCGCGATCGACCCGATGACCACCGGCCGGTTGCCCCTGCCCCCACCACCGGAGGACGGCGACTGGGGGCTGATGGTGTACGGCGGCGGGGTCGACGGCGCCGGCTGGGCGTACCCGGCAGGCGTCTGGTAACCCGCCTGCTGCGGATAGCCGTACGCCGGAGCGGGAGCGGGAGCGGGACCCGGGACCGGGGCGCCGTACGGATGCGGGTTCGGGTTCGGGTTCGGCATCGGCTGGTACGGCGTCCGCACCGGCCCGGGAGGCGCCGGCGTCGCCTGGTCGACCGGCGGGAACACCGCGGAGCCGACCCCGGAACCGCTCTGCGTGGGCGGGATGCCCGGCACGATGCTGGGCGCGGCCGGCTGGAGCGAGGCGGCCACCCGCAGGCACTCGTCGCGCATGGACTCGGCGGTCGGGAAGCGCTCGTTCGGGTTCTTCTTCAGGGCGCGGGCGACCAGCGCGTCCACGGCCGGGGGAAGGGCACGGTTGACCGAGGAGGGAGCCACCGGCTCCTCCTGGACATGCGCGTAGGCGATCGCCAGCGGCGAGTCCGCGTCGAACGGCAGCCGGCCGGTGACCAGCTGGAACAGCATGATGCCGACCGAGTAGAGGTCGGAGCGGGCGTCCACGCCCCGGCCGAGGGCCTGCTCCGGGGAGAGGTACTGCGGGGTGCCGACGACCATGCCGGTCTGGGTCATCGAGGTGACCCCGGACTGCATGGCACGGGCGATGCCGAAGTCCATCACCTTGACGACGCCGCGCTTGGTCATCATCACGTTGCCGGGCTTGATGTCGCGGTGCACCAGCCCCATCTCGTGGCTGATCTCCAGCGCGGCCAGCACATCGGCGGTGATCTTCAGCGCCTTGTCCGCGGGCATCGCGCCGCACTGCGTCACGTCCGCGTCGAGCACCGAGCCCAGCGGACGGCCCTCGACGTACTCCATGACGATGTACGGCATGGTCGAGCCGTCGAGTTCTTCCTCACCGGTGTCGAAGACGGAGACGATGTTGGTGTGCGTGAGCTTGGCCACTGCCTGGGCCTCGCGGCGGAAGCGCTCGCGGAAGGCCTGTTCCCGGCCGAGTTCGGTGTGCAGGGTCTTGATCGCGACCTGCCGGTCCAGGATCGTGTCGTACGCCAGGTGCACGGAGGCCATACCGCCCGCGCCGAGCAGGTCGCGCAGTTGGTAGCGGCCGCCGGCCAGAGCCCGCCCCACGTAACGGCTGTGTGCGCCGTCCTGGCTCATTTGCCCCGTCCCCCGTCGGGCGCTCAGGCACCCTTGTTGATCGAATGTCTCATTCCCGGCCCAGTCTGCCGGAGGGCACCGACACGTCAAGCGCGGTGCCCGATCCGTGACCGTACGCGAAAGAAGAGCCGCGGAAGCGTTACAGCTGCCGTACGTCCGGTACACAGAATTTGCACGACAGCGCGTGGTACGGGTTTGATGGCCGGTCCGTCCACGGGCCGGAACCCGGACCTGGGGGTTGCGCGGAGGCTGTAGCGTGGCCGACGGAGACCGTGACAACACCGCGCGCACCGCGGGCAGAAACGACGGCGAGGACCGATGGCACAGACGCACAGCGCCCAGGGCCCGTCCGACCCCGAGGCGACTGGCGGCGGCATGTCAGACACGCCGGAGATGTGGGGCAACGGCGGCCTGGTCGGCGACGGCCGTTACCGGCTCACGCATCGGCTCGGCCGTGGTGGCATGGCCGAGGTGTTCGCCGCCGAGGACGTACGGCTCGGCCGGACCGTGGCCGTCAAGCTGCTGCGCGCCGACCTGGCCGAGGACCCCGTCTCCAAGGCCCGTTTCACGCGCGAGGCACAGTCGGTCGCCGGGCTCAACCACCACGCGATCGTGGCGGTGTACGACTCCGGCGAGGACGTGGTCGGCGGCCAGTCCGTGCCGTACATCGTGATGGAGCTGGTCGAGGGCCGCACCATTCGCGACCTGCTGCTCAACGCCGAGGCGCCGGGCCCCGAGCAGGCCCTGATCATCACGTCCGGGGTGCTGGAGGCGCTGGCCTACTCGCACCAGCACGGCATCGTGCACCGCGACATCAAACCCGCCAACGTGATCATCACCGACACCGGTGCCGTCAAGGTGATGGACTTCGGCATCGCCCGCGCCCTGCACGGCGCGTCCACGACGATGACGCAGACCGGCATGGTCATGGGCACGCCCCAGTACCTCTCCCCGGAGCAGGCGCTCGGCAAGGCCGTCGACCACCGCTCCGACCTGTACGCCACCGGCTGTCTGCTGTACGAACTGCTCTCGCTGCGGCCGCCGTTCATCGGCGAGACCCCGTTGTCGGTGGTCTACCAGCATGTCCAGGACATCCCGGTGCCGCCCTCCCAGACCTCCGAGGGCGCCGCCCCGCCGGAGCTGGACGGACTGGTCATGCGCTCGCTCGCCAAGGAGCCCGACGACCGCTTCCAGACCGCCGAGGAGATGCGCGGCCTGGTCCAGTACGGCCTCCAGATGCTGTACGACCAGGGCGCCCACACCGGCACCTGGAACACCGGCCCGGTCACCGTGCACGACGGCCGGCACGCCTCGGCGGGTGGTTTCGCCGGCACGGCGGTGATGCAGAGCCCGATGGACTCCAACGGGACCTCGCAGATCCCGCAGCCGATCCTGCCGTCCGGCTACGGCGGCGGTGACGACGGCGGCTTCGAGGGTCACGGCAACCGGGGCAGCGGCCGCGGCAAGCTGTGGATCCTGGCCGTCTTCGCGGTCATCGCCATCGCGGCGGGCGTAGCGCTGGCCCTGAACGGGGGCGGCGGCAACGGCGGCGAGGCAGGGACGTCGCAGTCGCCGAGCGCCTCGCAGACCACCAAGGACCACACGCCCAGCGCGAGCCCCTCCGACGAGGCCAGCGCCACGGTCACGGACACGGAGACCGACACCAGCGGCTCGGGCGACAACGGCAACTCCGGTTACACGCCGTCACCCACCCCGTCGTACACCCAGTCCCAGACGGAGAGCACCGACCCGACCGACGAGCCGTCGGACACGGCGAGCGCCTCGCAGCCCACCGACACCGAGAGCTCCCCCGAGACGGACCCCACCGAATCGACGGGCACGGACGGCGGCAGCGGCAGCACGGACGAGGGCAACACGATCTCCGGCGCCGGCCTGGGCAACCCCTGAAGGACACCGACGCCCCTGCGGGGCTGAGCAACGGCCCTCACCCGGCGAACGCGTCGCAGACCGCGTCGTACTCGCCGGTCCACCACCCGGCCAGCGCCGAGGCGGCCGGGAACTGAGGGTCCGCGCGGGTGTCCCCGCGCTCGTAGTGCCAGCGCAGCATCCAGAAGTCGTTGAGCCGTTCCCACCACACGCGGTGCACGGCCGCCGCCAGCTCCGAGGGCGTGGCGCCGGCCGCGCGCCGGTACGCGCGCGCGTACGCCCGCACCTTCGGCAGGTCGAGCGCTCCCGCCGGGCGCACGAAGAAGATCGCCGCGGCGCGGACGGCCTCCTCCGCGCGGGGCTGCACGCCCAGCCGGTCCCAGTCGACGATCGCGGCGGGCGCGTCGTCCTTGTAGAGCAGGTTGAACGGGTGGAAGTCGCCGTGCACCCAGCCCACGGAGGCACCGCGCGGCGGGCGCCGGCCGGCGTGCTGCTCCAGGAGCGCACGGCGTTCGAGCAGCCGGTGCCGGGCGAGTTCGTCGAAGGCGTCGGCGGGCCGGTGCCGGCTGACGTGGGCGAGCAGATCGTCGATGAGCGCGAAGGTGTCGGCGGGATCGGCGCTCTCGACGGGATGGGGGCTCGTGGCCGGGCGGGTACGCCCTTTGGGTGGCATCACGCGCTCCAGACAGGCGTGCACGGCGCCCAGGAGCGCACCGAGCCGCGCACACTCCCCGCGCCTGAGCTGTCCGCCGTGCCGGTGCCGGCCGTCGATCCAGGGGTGCAGCGCATAGGCGTGGCCGCCGACGACGGCGACCGTACGGCCCTCACGGTGGGCCAGCGGCGGGGCGACCGGGACCCCGAGGTCGGCCAGGCGCTGGGTGGCCAGATGGCGTCGCTCGATGGCGGCCGGGTCGGCGGTGTCGGGGTCGAAGTGGTGTTTCAGGAAATACCGGCCGCGGGTGGTGCGGACGCGGTAGCCGCGGTTGAGCAGGCCCTGTTCGACGGGTTCGCAGGTGAGCGCGGAACCGGCGGCGTAGAGCCGGAGCAGGGCGCCCAGAGGGGGCGCATGGGGCATGAGGGGTGGTACACATGGGCGCGGCACGCGGCAGATGCTAGGGCAACGCCTGGGCCTGTGAGCTGGGGATTGTCGCAGGCAGTCGCGGTTGGTCGCTTTCGGTCACGTGGCGGCCCGGGGCGAACGCGGGTGCGAAGGAATCGTCCCAGGACACACCGTCGCGGATGGGCTGACCGTGGGGCGCCGGTGTCGCGGGCGTGGAGCCTTGCATCTTCCCGTGGCCCGGGGTGGCGGGATAACGTGCGGTAGCTCCGGCCTCCTGCAAGGCTCTGACCAGCGACCTTCCGGCCTGTGTCGATTTACTAGGAAACCCAAGCAAAAAATACTTGGATTTCCAAGCAAAATCGCAGGTCAGAAGGGGTTTCACAGAAATGTGGAGCACTGGGTAACGTGCACCTTGCAGGGCGCTCGCCGGGGCACCTGTCACGCCTGTTCCCGGCCGAGTGGCACCCACCCCGTGCCACGGGTGTCGGAAGCAGGTGAGCCGCACTGGTTCACCCGGCAACCCCGGGGGCCGGACCGACGGAGGAGCACACGTGACCGTGGACAGCAGTGCCGCGAGCCAACCGCGACGCAGCGCCGCAGGCAAAGCCGGTACCACCGGCAGCAAGACCGGCACCAAGCGCACCACTCGCACCACCACGCATCGCACCACCACGAAGAAGAGCACCGATCCCGAACTCGTGCAGCTGCTGACCCCGGAGGGCAAGCGGGTCAAGAACGCCGAGTACGACGCGTACGTCGCCGGGATCACCCCCGAGGAACTGCGCGGCCTGTACCGCGACATGGTGCTCACCCGCCGCTTCGACGCCGAGGCCACCGCCCTGCAGCGCCAGGGCGAACTGGGCCTGTGGGCGTCCCTGCTCGGCCAGGAGGCCGCCCAGATCGGTTCCGGGCGCGCCACCCACGAGGACGACTACGTCTTCCCGACCTACCGCGAGCACGGCGTCGCCTGGTGCCGCGGGGTCGACCCGACCAACCTGCTGGGCATGTTCCGCGGCGTCAACCACGGCGGCTGGGACCCCAACAGCAACAACTTCCACCTCTACACGATCGTCATCGGTTCCCAGACGCTGCACGCCACCGGCTACGCCATGGGCGTCGCCAAGGACGGCGCGGACTCGGCGGTCATCGCCTACTTCGGCGACGGCGCCTCCAGCCAGGGCGACGTCGCCGAATCGTTCACGTTCGCCGCGGTCTACAACGCCCCGGTGGTGTTCTTCTGCCAGAACAACCAGTGGGCGATCTCCGAGCCGACCGAGAAGCAGACCCGCGTCCCGCTCTACCAGCGCGCCCAGGGCTACGGCTTCCCCGGCGTCCGTGTCGACGGCAACGACGTGCTGGCCTGCCTCGCGGTCACCAAGTGGGCGCTGGAGCGCGCCCGCAGCGGTGAGGGCCCGACGCTGGTCGAGGCGTACACCTACCGGATGGGCGCCCACACCACCTCCGACGACCCGACCAAGTACCGGGCCGACGAGGAGCGCGAGGCCTGGGAGGCCAAGGACCCGATCCTGCGCCTTCGCCGGTACCTGGAGGCCTCAAACCACGCGGACGAGGGATTCTTCGCGGAACTCGAGGCCGAGTCCGAGGCGTTGGGCAGGCGAGTGCGCGAAGCGGTCCGAGCCATGCCGGACCCGGACGACTTCGCCATGTTCGAGCACGTGTACGCGGACGGGCACGCGCTCGTCGACGAGGAACGAGCCCAGTTCGCCGCCTACCAGGCGTCGTTCGCGGACGTAGAGGGGGTCTGATCATGGCAGCGGAGAAGATGGCACTGGCCAAGGCGATCAACGAGTCGCTGCGCCGCGCGCTGGATGCCGACCCCAAGGTCCTCGTCATGGGCGAGGACGTCGGAAAGCTCGGCGGCGTCTTCCGGGTCACCGACGGCCTCCAGAAGGACTTCGGCGAGAGCCGCGTCATCGACACCCCCCTCGCCGAGTCCGGCATCGTCGGCACCGCGATCGGCCTCGCCCTGCGCGGCTACCGCCCGGTGGTGGAGATCCAGTTCGACGGCTTCGTCTTCCCGGCGTACGACCAGATCGTCACCCAGCTGGCGAAGATGCACGCGCGGTCGCTGGGCAAGGTCAAGATGCCGGTGGTCGTGCGCATCCCCTACGGCGGCGGCATCGGCGCGGTCGAGCACCACTCCGAGTCCCCCGAGGCGCTCTTCGCGCACGTGGCGGGCCTGAAGATCGTCTCCCCGTCCAACTCCTCGGACGCCTACTGGATGATGCAGCAGGCCATCCAGAGCGACGATCCGGTGATCTTCTTCGAGCCCAAGCGGCGCTACTGGGACAAGGGCGAGGTCAACACGGAGGCCATCCCCGGCCCGCTGCACAAGGCGCGCGTGGTCCGCGAGGGCACCGACCTCACCCTGGCCGCCTACGGCCCGATGGTGAAGCTCTGCCAGGAGGTCGCCGACGCGGCCGCCGAGGAGGGCAGGTCCCTGGAGATCCTCGACCTGCGGTCCGTCTCCCCGCTGGACTTCGACTCCATCCAGGCCTCGGTCGAGAAGACCCGACGCCTGGTCGTGGTCCACGAGGCCCCGGTGTTCTTCGGCTCGGGCGCGGAGATCGCCGCCCGTATCACCGAGCGCTGCTTCTACCACCTGGAGGCCCCGGTGCTCCGGGTCGGCGGCTACCACGCCCCCTACCCGCCGGCCCGCCTGGAGGAGGAGTACCTTCCGGGCCTGGACCGGGTGCTCGACGCCGTCGACCGTGCCCTGGCGTACTGAGGAGAGGGTCGTGACGACGATGACGGAAGCGTCCGTACGCGAGTTCAAGATGCCGGACGTGGGCGAGGGGCTCACCGAGGCCGAGATCCTCAAGTGGTACGTCCAGCCGGGCGACACGGTCACCGACGGCCAGGTGGTGTGCGAGGTCGAGACGGCGAAGGCGGCCGTCGAACTGCCCATCCCCTACGACGGGGTGGTGCGTGAGCTGCGCTTCGCCGAGGGCACCACGGTCGACGTGGGCACGGCGATCATCGCGGTGGACGTGTCGGGCGGGACGGCCGCTCCCGTGGCGGAGCCCGCGCCGGCCGCGGAGCCGGAGGAGAAGCCGCAGGCCCGCCAGCCGGTCCTCGTCGGCTACGGCGTCGCGGCCTCCTCCACGAAGCGCCGCCCGCGCAAGGGCCCGGAGGTGACGGTCGCCGAGGCGGCGGCCACGGCGGCGGTCCAGCAGGAGCTGAACGGCCACGGCCCTGCCGAGGTTGCCGCGGTGGTCCCCGAGGCCCCCGCCGTGGAGCATCCCCGCCCGCTGGCGAAGCCGCCGGTGCGCAAGCTGGCGAAGGACCTGGGCGTCGACCTGGCCACGGTGACCCCGTCGGGCCCGGACGGCGTCATCACGCGCGAGGACGTCCACGCGGCGGTGGCGGCCGTACCGGCGGCGGCCCCGCAGCAGGCGCCGGCCGTGCCGACGGCTCCTGCCGTTCCGGCGGTTCCCGTGGCGTCGTACGAGGGTGCGCGCGAGACCCGGGTCCCCATCAAGGGCGTCCGCAAGGCGACGGCGGCGGCGATGGTGGGTTCGGCGTTCACGGCCCCGCATGTCACGGAGTTCGTGACGGTGGACGTGACCCGCACGATGAAGCTGGTGGAGGAGCTGAAGCAGGACAAGGATCTGCAAGGCCTCCGGGTGAACCCGCTTCTCCTCATCGCCAAGGCCCTGCTGGTCGCGATCCGGCGCAACCCGGACATCAACGCGTCCTGGGACGAGGCGAACCAGGAGATCGTGCTCAAGCACTACGTCAACCTGGGCATCGCCGCGGCCACCCCGCGGGGCCTGATCGTCCCGAACATCAAGGACGCCCACGCGAAGACGCTGCCGCAGCTGGCCGAGTCCCTCGGCGAGCTCGTGTCCACGGCCCGGGACGGCAAGACCTCGCCCGGCGCCATGCAGGGCGGCACGGTGACGATCACCAATGTCGGCGTCTTCGGCATCGACACGGGGACGCCGATCCTCAACCCGGGCGAGGCGGCGATCCTGGCGGTCGGCGCGATCAAACTCCAGCCCTGGGTCCACAAGGGCAAGGTCAAGCCCCGCCAGGTCACCACGCTGGCCCTGTCCTTCGACCACCGCCTGGTCGACGGCGAACTGGGCTCCAAGGTCCTCGCGGACATCGCGGCGATCCTGGAACAGCCGAAGCGGTTGATTACCTGGGGCTGAGCCCGGATAGGTTGGGAGAGTGGGCGGTCGCAAATTCGTCTTGCGACCGCCCACTCACTTTCAGAGCTGGTTCAGCACGTAGACCGGCGCCCCTTCCTCCGTCCCGCCCCGCGAGTGGATGCAGGCGTGCTTGCGCAGCAGCCGGAGACACTCGTTGACGCGGTGCACCGTCAGGCCGGTGCGGGCGGCGATCGATTCGAGCGGCTCCCGCAGCTCACCCCGCTCGACGAGGACCGGGGCGATGACGACGGCCACCGTCCACACGTCCTCGGTCACCGACAACCGCCGACGCCAGCCGGCGAGTACGGACTCGGTGGTCGGCAGCGCCAGGGGCGGCCCGTACGGCTTACGACGTTCGAGGACGAGTTCGTCGAGCCGGTCGGCGATTCGTTCCATGGCCCGGACCATGGCCTGCTGCACGGCGAGCGTGCTCTTCTGCAACTCGATCAGTTCGCGCTGCCCGTCCGCCAACTGCTGGTCCAGCTGAAGATTGTGCGCCTCCAGCCGGACGATGGCCTCGGCGACCTGCTCCGGCATGGCGTACGCGACGGGCGCGCCCGGCTCGGTGGGCTGCACCTCGGCCTCTTCGAGAGTGTAAGAACCCTCTCGCTGGACTGTCGCGATGACTTCGGCGACCCACTCTTTGAAGGGGGCGCAGGCGGGCTTCGTGCAGCCGTTGACGAGGATGATCAGGCCCTGGAGATCGATGAGATTCATGTCTCGACGCCAGTCCCTACCTGCGGGAATGCTGAGAGCGTGACTTCCAGTCACGCTCTCGAGACTCTCTCGATGCGTCTCCGGGACGTGATCCGCCAGTGCCTTGCTGGGCGTGGTGTAACCCAGTTCCTTGCACACATCCACCGCCGGGAACCAGTGCGCCCCGTCCGGCATGGTCAGGCGTCGTACCCGGGCTCCGGTCGCCGCGTACACGAAGTCGCTGACGTCGATCGCCTCGTGGGACTTCGCGGGCTTCGCTTGCTTGTTGGGTTCGTTCATGGGAACCACCTCCGCCGCGGAATTTAGGGCGAAGAAAATCGAATATGCCAGTCAAATACTGCGATGTTCACGATTGCGAGGGAAGGATACGAGTTCTGCTGCGCCGGGTCGCTCGGGTATGCGAAAAGGCCCGCCGCAGATGGTGCGGCGGGCCTTCGTCGTCTGTGTGCCGGGCTGTCAGCCGAGGCGGGCGAAGCCGTAGTTGAGGAGCTTCGTGGCGTCCGTGGCGCGCTGGGTGACCGAGGACGACGCGAGGACGGTGCCGATGACCGTCTTGCCGTTCCGGGTCGCGGCGAAGACCAGGCAGTACTTGGCCTCGGGGCCGGAGCCGGTCTTCACGCCGATGGCGCCGCTGTAGCTGCTGAGCAGCGTGTTGGTGTTGGTCCAGGCACCCATGGTGCGGGTGGAACCGGTCTTGGTGATCGTCTTCGCCGTGTACTTCTTCGTCTTGACGACCGTGCGGAACGTGGAGTTCTTCATCGCGCTGCTGGCGATCTTCGTCAGGTCGCGAGGCGTCGAGTAGTTGTTGCCGTTGCCGATACCGTCGAAGGAATCGAAGTGCGTGTTCGTCAGGTGCAGGTTCTTGGCGGCGGTGTTCATCTTGGAGATGAAGTTGGCGACGCGCTTGGCGCGGGTCGTACCGGTGCCGTACTTGTCGGCGAGCGCGTAGGCGGCGTCGCAGCCGGAGGGCAGCATCAGCCCGTACAGCAGCTGGCGGACGGTGACCTTGTCGCCGACGATCAGGTGGGCCTGGGAGGCGTTGTTGGCGACCACGTAGTCGCTGTACGCCTTCTGGATGGTGACCTTGGCGTCCAGGTTCAGGTTCGACTGCGCGAGCACGACCTTGGCGGTCATGATCTTCGTGGTCGAGCCGGTGGACAGCCTGGTGTCCGCCTTCTTCGTGTACAGCGAGGCGGCGTTGGCGTTGTTCATCAGGTAGCCGCCCTTGGCCACAATGGTGGGCGCCGTGACAGCCTGCGCGGGCGCCGCGGTGAGGGCCCCGGTGGCGAGCAACGCGCCGGACGTGACGGCGACGGCGACAGCTCTGCGGAAGCGGGTGCCCTTAATGCCGGTAATCAAGTGAGTTACCCCGAGTCGAGTCGAATGCCCCTGTAGTGCGGCCAAGTTGAGGCGGCAGGGAAGTGCGAGCCGCACGTGTAGGACACGTAAGTAGCACAGATGGTTGTGCGGTTGCTGGGGGAGACATAGGTCACGTCCGCATGGTGGACGACCCGCCAGCATGCGTACGTGTTGTATCTATCCTGTGGGCATGAGCCTGGCCGTCAAGCAGCCCCCCGCCGCCGACCGTGTGTACTCCCATGTCAAGCAAGCTGTCCTGGACCGTCACTACGAGGGCGGCACGCTGCTCACCGAGGGCGAGTTGGCCGAGGCCGTAGGGGTGTCCCGCACCCCGGTCCGCGAGGCGCTGCTGCGCCTCGAGGTCGAGGGCCTGATCAAGCTCTACCCGAAGAAGGGCGCCCTGGTGCTGCCCGTCTCCGCGCAGGAGATCGCGGACGTGGTGGAGACCCGGATGCTGGTCGAGGAGCACGCGGTGCGCAAGGCCGTACCGCCGTCGGCCCTGCTCGTGGCCCGCCTGGAGGAGCTGCTGGACCGGCAGAAGGCCGAGGCCGCCGCCGGCGACCTGGCCGCCGCGGCCGTCACGGATCGCTGCTTCCACGCCGAGATCGTCCGCGACGGCGGCAACGAGATCCTCTCCCGCCTCTACGACCAGCTCCGCGACCGCCAGCTGCGGATGGGCGTCGCGATCATGAACGCCCACCCCGACCGGATCGCCAAGTCGCTGACCGAGCACGAGGAGATACTGGACGCGTTGCGCGCCGGGGACGCCGACCGCGCGGTCGAGCTGGTGCACCGGCACGTCGACTGGTTCGCGCACCTGGCGCGGGGTGAGGTCCGATGAGCCGCGGCAGCGTCGCGTTGCCCGGCGATCCGCCGGGCGGCCGCCGGGCCGTCGCGGTGTGGTCCATAGGCGTCTCGGTCTACTTCGTCGCCGTCATCTTCCGTACGTCCCTCGGTGTCGCCGGCCTGGACGCGGCCGACCGCTTCCACGTCAACGCCTCGGCCCTGTCCACCTTCTCGATACTCCAGCTGCTGGTCTACGCCGGCATGCAGATACCCGTCGGCCTGCTGGTCGACGGCCTCGGCACCAAGAAGGTGCTGTCCATCGGGGCGGTGCTGTTCACGGCCGGCCAGCTGGGCTTCGCGTTCTCCCCGTCGTACGGCACCGCGCTCGCCTCGCGCGCCCTGCTCGGCTGCGGCGACGCCATGACCTTCATCAGCGTGCTGCGGCTCGGCACCCGCTGGTTCCCGGTGCGGCGCGGGCCGCTCGTCGCACAGCTCGCCGGTCTGGTCGGCATGGCGGGCAACCTCGTCTCCACGCTGGTCCTGGCCCGGCTGCTGCACGGCATCGGATGGACCCCGGCGTTCGCGGGCAGCGCCCTGGCCGGTGTGGTCGTGCTGGTCCTCGTGCTGTTCTTCCTGAAGGACCACCCCGAGGGGTACGAGCCGGCGCCCTTCCCGCACCGGGGCGCGGCGTACGTACGCAAGCAGATCGTCGCGTCCTGGCGGGAGCCGGGGACCCGGCTCGGTCTGTGGGTGCACTTCACCACCCAGTTCCCGGCGATGGTGTTCCTGCTGCTGTGGGGGCTGCCGTTCCTGGTCCAGGCGCAGGGGCTGTCCCGAGCCACGGCCGGTGAACTGCTGACGCTGGTCGTGCTCTCCAACATGGTGATCGGTCTGGTCTACGGCCAGATCGTCGCCCGGCATCACGCGGCGCGGCTGCCGCTGGCGCTGGGCACGGTCGGGGCGACGGCCGTCGTGTGGGCGGCGACGCTGGCGTATCCGGCCGAGCATGCGCCGATGTGGCTGCTGGTGGTGTTGTGTGCGGTGCTGGGGGCGTGTGGGCCGGCGTCGATGCTCGGCTTCGACTTCGCGCGGCCGGCGAATCCGCCCGAGCGGCAGGGGACCGCGTCGGGGATCACCAATATGGGTGGTTTTGTGGCCTCGATGACGACGTTGTTCGTCGTGGGGGTGCTGTTGGATGCGACCGGTGACGACTACTCGGTGGCGTTCTCGTGCGTGTTCGTGCTCCAGGCGCTGGGGGTGAGCCAGATCCTGCGGTTGCGGGGGCGGGCGGCTCGGCGGGAGCGGGAGCGGTTGGTTGCGAGCCGGGTGGAGACGGTGCACGTGCCTGCGTGAGTTTTCCTCCCACCCCCGCACACCCGTTTCCGGTCGGCGGAGAGGCGGGGCGACCTGCGGGAGTGATCGCCGTCGGCGGCTTTCCGGGCGTGGATTCGGCTTTTCGCGCCGTCCCGGCCCGTTTCCAGTGGGCGGAGAGGCGGGGCGACCTGCGGGAGTGATCGCCGTCGGCGACTTGCTGAGCGTGCGATGGACCGGCCGGCGGTGCGGTGGCGGTGGGGTGGTCGTCGGCTAGTTCGTTGTTGGTACGAGGGTGAGGTAGGCCAGGCCCAGCAGGCCTCGGTAGGTCAGCCAGGCCGATCGGTGGGTGTCCAGGCGGGCGCGGGTTTCCGTGGCCAGGGGGTGGCCGGGGTGGGTCGCGAGCCAAACCTCCTGGTCCGCCTGGTACGCCGACTCGAACTCCTCCCATTCCGCCAGGCTCGCCGTCTCCGTCCACTCCGGGCGGAAGCCCGCCGCCACCGTCAGGTCGACCAGGGTCGCCAGGTCGTGATGGTCGGCGGTCGACGCGCCCGGCCACATCCCGGACAGCTCCGCCTCGGTCGGGGTGCGCTGCCAGAAGCCCTCGCCGAGCAGGACCCGTCCGCCGTCGGCCACCAGCCGCCGCAGCTCCCGCAGAGCCGTCACCAGGTCGTCGCCCAGCGCCTGACTCGCCCCGAGGCACAGCACCACGTCGGCCGGGCCGCGTCCGGTGTCCACCGCCGACTCCTCGGCGAACTCCACCCGGTCGGCCAGCCCGCGCGCCTCGGCTGCCCGCCGCCCCCGCGCCAGATCCCCGGCGTGCACATCCAGTCCGACGCCGTGTGCGCGGGGTACGGCGTCCAGCAGACGGAGCATCAGCTCGCCCCAGCCGCAGCCGATGTCGAGCACGGTGGTGGGGTGCGTGGCGGCGAGCCGCCCTACCATCGCCTGCGCCCGGGTCTCCGAGAGGGGGCCGTGGAAGGTGAGGCGGGTCAGGCGGGGTGGGAGGTCGTCGTGCGGTGCGGTGGCAGAGGTCATGCCGGGCAAGGTAGGTCTCGAAGGCTGCCGTGGCCCACCGAATTACCGGTGGCCGCCGCAGTTTCTCACCGCTGTTCCTTACGGTGCGACCGCGGATTACGGTGCGACCGCGGATTCCTACTGCGTGACCGCGAAGTTCCGCAGGATCGCCGCCGTCAGTTCCGGGTCGCCCTCCGCCTTCACCCGGTCGGTGGCCGCGTCCGGGGTGATGCGGCCGCAGGCCAGGCGGACGTAGGTCTCCCAGTCGAGGGTGAAGATGGCGGCGGGGCCGAGCGCGGGGGTGGCCTCCAGGGTGCCGCGACCCTGGATGTCGATGCGGATGGTGCGCAGGAACTCGACCGGGCCGTGCACATCGAAGATGACGGCCGAACTGCGCGGGGCCCCCGCTTCGTTGGCGACCACCCGGGGCAGCTCGCCGAGCAGCACGTCCCGGGCGATCTGCGCACCCGGCGAGTCGAGGTTGCCCGGCCGCCCCAGTGCCGTCCGCAGATCCTGCTCGTGCACCCACACGTTGAACGCGTGGGTGCGCATCGCCTCTTCGAGGGTGATCTCCTTGCCCATCGGCCCGCGCACCGCGTGCCCCGGCTCCCGCGACTCGTTGCGCAGCTGGCGGTTGCGGCGGATGACCGTGTACTCCAGCTCCGAGGTCATCTCCGGCGCCGTGTGGTGGCGTCGTACGTCGACCTGCATCTCCGTGTAGCGCTGGGCCTCGTTGGTGACGTGGTAAAGGTCGCGCGGCAGGGTGTGGATGGGCCGCGGGTCGCCGAGCATCTCGCAGTCCAGGCCGATGACATGGGAGACCACGTCCCGCACCGACCAGCCCGGGCACGGCGTCCGCCGGTTCCACTCGCCCTCGGCAAGGGGCGTCACCAGCTCGGATATCGCTTCGATGGAGTGGGTCCAGGCGTCGGCGTAGGGCTGGAGGGTGGGATGCAGACTCACGGAACGGGACCCCTCGGCGGTCGGTACTCGGGCAGGTGGTGGCGGCGCTGCCAGTGGGCGGTAGCTGCTGTCGGCGGGTGTCTTGAGACGTTAAGTTACGCTGCTGTGAGGCACCCCGGCAGTGCTTTCGTGTGACGATCGTAGGCCCGTGTGGACGGCTCGAATGCCAGGACGGTGGTAGTGTGCGCGCCTCGCTCATCCAGATCGACGTAAACGAGGGCGAATCGGTCGAATCCCGTCGGCGGCGCGTGACCGCACTGGTGCGGGAGCGGGAGGACGCCGATCTCGTCGTACTGCCCGAGCTGTGGACGACCGGTGCCTTCGCCTACGAGGAGTTCGCCACCGAGGCCGAGCCGCTCGAAGGCCCGACGTACGAGGCGATGGCGAAGGCGGCGAGCGACGCGGGCGTCTGGCTGCACGCCGGCTCCATCCCCGAGCGAGACCCCGAGGGCCCCCTCTACAACACGGCTCTCCTCTTCTCCCCCTCCGGTGACCTGGCCGCGGCCTATCGCAAGATCCACCGCTTCGGCTTCGACAAGGGGGAGGCGGTGCTGATGGGCGCCGGCCAGGAACTGGTGACCGTCCGGCTCCCGGAGACCACGCTGGGCGTGGCCACCTGCTACGACCTCCGCTTCCCCGAACTCTTCCGCGCACTCGTCGACGCCGGTGCCGAGACGATGGTGGTCTCGGCGGGCTGGCCGGAGCGGCGGCGCGCGCACTGGACGCTGCTGGCCCAGGCGCGGGCGGTCGAGAACCAGGCGTTCGTGCTCGCCTGTGGAACGGCCGGGACGCATGCCGGAGTTCCGCAGGCGGGTCACTCGATCGTGGTCGATCCCTGGGGCGAGGTGCTGGCCGAGGCGGGCGCCGGCGAGGAGATCCTCACCGTCGACCTCGACCCGGCCAAGGTCGCCGTCAGCCGCGAACAGTTCCCGGCGCTCAAGGACCGCCTGCTGGGCCTGGAACCCCCTCGCCGCTAGCCGTCCGCCGGTCTTCCAGGCCCGTCAGTCCTCCTCGCGCTCCTTGTCGGCGAGGTGGATCACGCACACCGCCACCGCGATCAGCAGCGCCGGGTCCGCGTCGTCCCGTACGACGTCGACACCGTAGGTCTCCCGGACGTGCAGCCACCGCCGGGAGACCACGGCCAGCAGCTCACCGTCGTACTCCACGGCGAACTCACGGTCGAGGATCTTGCCGCTGACGTCCAGTTCGATGCCGTCGACCAGGCGCACGCGGTAGTGGTTGCGCAGCAGCGAGAGCCGCTTGCGCCTGATGGTGGCCAGGGGTTCGCCGTCGCGTTCGATCACCATGGTGTCGCGCAGGGCGAACATCTTCTGGCGGATGTCGACGAGCACGCGCCCGTGCCGGTCCTTCAGCTCGAACGTGTCGCGCACCCGCATGGCCTTGCCGTCGACGAGGAAGACCTTGTCGCCGTGCTCGTCCTCGATCCAGTAGTCCTCGCCGAAGCCGAGGAGCCGGTCGCGTACCAGGAATCTCATGTCCGTACCCCTTCCCGGCCCACCGGCCCGAAACGCCGCCGGTAGTCCGACGGGCTGAGCCCGGTCTCGCGCCGCAGCCGTGCGCGCAGGTTGGCCGCGGTGCCCAGGCCGCTGCGCGAGGCCACCACCTCCAGGCGCTCCTCGCCGCGCTCGATCAGCCGGCAGGCGAGCGCCACCCGCTCCCCGGTCAGCCAGGCCAGCGGGGTGGTGCCGAGCTGGGCGCGGAACCCGCGGTGCAGGGTGGCCGGGGAGAGGGCCGCCCGCGCCGCCAGGTCCGCCACGGTCAGCGGCTCATCCAGCCGCTCCTGTGCCCAGGCCAGCAGCGGGCCGAGCGACTCGTCCGGCACCTCGGGCACCGGCCGCTCCACGAACTGCCGCTGTCCGCCGTCCCGGTGCGAGGCGAACACCAGCCGCCGGGAGACCGCGTTGGCGATCTCGGCGCCGTGGTCCTGCCGCCAGATGTGCAGCCCCAGATCGAGCGCGGCCGCGCTGCCGGAGGCGGTGAGCAGGTCGCCGTCGTCGACGAAGAGCACGTCCGGACGGAGCAGCACCCGGGGATGCAGCTGCCGGAAGGCGTCGGCCCAGCGCCAGTGCGTGGTGGCCGACCGGCCGTCCAGCAGCCCGGCCTCGGCGAGCGCGAAGGTCCCGGTGCAGAAACTCACCACCCGCGCCCCGCGCGCGTGCGCGCGCCGGACCGCGTCGAGGACGTCCGCACCGCGCGGTACGACATTGTCCGGGCGCCCCGGCACGACGAGGGTGTCCGCCGCGTCCACCGCCGTCAGCCCGGCCACCCCGCTCAGGGTGAAGAAGCCGTGGTTCATCCGCACCTCGCGGGTGGGCGCGCACAGGGTCACCTCGTACGGCGGCACGGACAGCCCCAGCTCCGGCCGCGGCAGCCCGAACAGCTCGGTGGCGACACCGACCTCGAACGGGTTGGTGCCCGCGTCCACGATCACGGCCACCCGGTGCGTCGACTGCGAGGATCCTTGCGCCATATGCGATTTCTAGCACTCCCCGACCGCCGGGCGAGCGCCCAGGATGAACGCCATGAACGCCATGAGCAGCGAACCCGTCTCCCTCGCCCACGCCCTCGACTCCTTCGAGGACCTGTGGAGCCCCCGGATCGTCACCGTCGTCAACGACTACGACGTCCGCGTCGCCAAGGTCCAGGGCGAGCACCTCTGGCACGTCCACGACCACACCGACGAGTTCTTCCTGGTCCTGGCGGGCGAACTGCGCATCGCCCTGCGGGAGCCGGCCGGCGAGCGCACGGTCGTCCTGCCCAGGGGCTCGGTCTTCACCGTCCCCCGCGGCACCGAGCACAAGCCGGCCGCCCCGGCCGGAGCCTCGATCCTCCTCTTCGAACCGACCGGCACCTCCACGGTCGGCGACCGCCACGACGAGATCCCACCCCACGTGGACGCGACGACGGGCCACACCCTCGCCTGACCAGGGCAGACGGGAGTTGTCCACAGGGGCGAACGCGCTCCCGCCGGCAAGTGGCACCCTTGATCCATGAGCGACACATCCCCGGCCCCCACCCCGCGCCGTGCCCGCGTCCGTGCCCCCGAGCTGATCGGCAAAGGCGGCTGGCTGAACACCGGTGACAAGCAGTACACCCTCGCTGACCTGCGTGGACGCATCGTCATCCTGGACTTCTGGACGTTCTGCTGCATCAACTGCCTGCACGTCCTGGACGAGCTGCGGGAGCTGGAGGAGAGCCACCGGGACACGGTGGTGATCATCGGGGTGCACTCGCCGAAGTTCGTGCACGAGGCGGAGCACCAGGCGGTCGTCGATGCCGTGGAGCGGTACGGCGTGGAGCACCCGGTGCTCGACGACCCGGAGCTCGCCACCTGGAAGCAGTACGCGGTGCGGGCCTGGCCGACGCTGGTCGTGATCGACCCCGAGGGGTATGTCGTCGCCCAGCACGCCGGCGAGGGCCACGCACACGCGATCGCACGGCTGGTCGAGGAGCTGGAGGCGGAGCACGAGGCGAAGGGCACCCTGCGGCGCGGCGACGGCCCGTATGTGCCGCCGGAGCCGGAGCCGACCGCCCTGCGCTTCCCCGGCAAGGCGCTGCTGCTGCCCACCGGGAACTTCCTGGTCAGCGACACCACCCGGCACCAGCTGGTGGAGCTGGCCGAGGACGCCGAGACGGTCGTACGGCGGATCGGCTCCGGGGAGCGCGGCTTCGCCGACGGCCCGGCCGCCGAGGCCGCCTTCAGCGAACCGCAGGGCCTGGCACTCCTCGACGACGGTTCGGTGGTCGTCGCCGACACCGTCAACCACGCGCTGCGCCGTCTCGACCCGGCCACCGGCGCGGTGACCACGCTCGCCGGCACCGGCCGCCAGTGGTGGCAGGGCTCCCCGACCTCGGGCCCGGCCCGCGAGGTCGACCTGTCCTCCCCCTGGGACGTGGCGGTCTTCGGCGGCAAGGTGTGGATCGCCATGGCGGGTGTGCACCAGCTGTGGGCGTACGAGCCGGAGAGCGAGACGGTCGCGGTCGCCGCCGGCACCACCAACGAGGGGCTGGTGGACGGGCCGGCGGACGAGGCCTGGTTCGCGCAGCCGTCCGGTCTCGCCGCCACCGTCGACCGGCTCTGGCTGGCCGACTCGGAGACCAGCGCGCTGCGCTGGGTCGACCTGGACGGCCGCGTGCACACGGCGGTCGGCACCGGCCTCTTCGACTTCGGCCACCGGGACGGCGAGGCCGGGCAGGCGCTGCTCCAGCACCCGCTGGGCGTGACGGCGCTTCCTGACGGCTCGGTCGCGGTGTCCGACACCTACAACCACGCGCTGCGCCGCTACGACCCGGCTACCGGCCAGGTCACCACGCTCGCGACGGATCTGAGAGAGCCGAGCGACGCGGTGCTGGCCGGGGACGACATCGTCGTGGTCGAGTCGGCCCGGCACCGGCTGACCCGGCTGCGGCTGCCCGAGGAGGCGGTCCGGGTGGAGTCGGTCGCCCACCGCACCCAGCGGGCGGCGACCGAGGTGGCCCCCGGCAGCCTCCGCCTGGACGTGATCTTCCAGGCCCCCGCGGGCCAGAAGCTGGACACGCGCTACGGCCCGTCGACGCGGCTGCTGGTGTCCTCCACCCCGCCGGAGCTGCTGCTCAAGGGCGACGGCGCGGACACCGACCTGACCAGAGAGCTGGACCTGAACCCGGCGGTGCCGGAGGGTGTCCTGCACGTCTCGGCGATGGCCGCGTCCTGCGACGACGACCCTGCGAACGAGTACCCGGCCTGCCATGTCCACCAGCAGGACTGGGGGGTCCCGCTCCGCCTCACGGAGGGAGGAGCGAACCGCCTGCCGCTGGTCCTGGCCGGAATGGACCAGCAGGACCAGGAGGACCAGGAGGCCTAGGCAGCCCAGGGGGCAACCCCCTGAGGTTCGCGGTGGCCGGTGACGCCGCTGTGGGTGCGGCCGTGTCCGTCACGCGCCGTACCCGCCGCCGTATCCGTCGCGGCGCCGGTCGTCCTCGACGACGGCCGTCGGCGGTACGACGACCCGGCGGCGCCGGGCGATGCTGCTGAACGTGGCGACTCCGATGATCCCGACGGCCATCAGGATCAGGCCGACGACATCCAGGTTGACGCCCTGCATGTGCCAGTCGGTCGCGAACGTGAGGATGGCCCCCACGGCGATGAGGATGATGCACCCGCCGAGCCCCATGAGCGTTGCCCTTCCTTCAGGTTCGGTGGTTCCGGTCCACACCGGGTACCCAGGGGCGGGCGGGACATGTGCAACTAGCCCCGCAGGAAAGCCGTCAGCGCGTTCGCGAGGAGGAACGGGTCCTCGGCGCCGCACAGTTCGCGGGCGCTGTGCATGGAGAGAATCGCCGCGCCGATGTCGACGGTCTGGATGCCGTGGCGGGCCGCGGTGATCGGCCCGATGGTGGTGCCGCAGGGCATGGAGTTGTTGGAGACGAAGGTCTGGAAGGGAACCCCGGCCCGGTCACAGGCGGCGGCGAAGATCGCCCGGCCCGAACCGTCCGTCGCGTAGCGGTTGTTGACGTTGACCTTGAGGATCGGGCCGCCGTTGACGCGGGGGTGGTGCGTCGGGTCGTGGCGCTCCGCGTAGTTGGGGTGCACGGCGTGGCCGGTGTCGGAGGAGAGACAGACGGTGGCCGCGAAGGCTCTCGCCCGGTCCTCGTACGACCCGCCGCGCGCCAGCACGGAGCGCTCCAGCACGCTGCCGAGCAGGGGGCCGTCCGCGCCGGTGTCGGACTGGGAGCCGGTCTCCTCGTGGTCGAAGGCGGCGAGCACCGGGATGCAGGGGAGCTGCGCGCCGGCCGTCGCCGCGGCCGCGAGGGCCGCCGTGCCGGCGTGCACGGACAGCAGGTTGTCCATCCGGGAGCCGGCCAGCAGCTCCTGGTCGCGGCCCAGGTAGGCCGGCGGTTCGATGGCATAGGTCATCAGGTCCCAGCCGGTCACCGAGCCGGGCGGCAGGCCCGACTCCTGCTCCAGGAAGGCGATCAGGTCGCCGTCGCGGATGTCGTCGCCGAGGCCCCAGATCGGCTGGAGGTGGCGCTGCTTGTCGAGCTTGAGGCCCTCGCTGCTGACCGAACGGTCCAGGTGGATGGCGAGCTGGGGCACCCGCAGCAGCGGCCGGTTCACGTCGACGAGCCGGGTGGAGCCGTCGCGCAGGCTCAGCCGGCCGGCCAGGCCCAGGTCCCGGTCGAGCCAGGAGTTCATGAGCGGTCCGCCGTAGATCTCCACGGCGACCTGGCGGAAGCCGTGCGCCCCGGTGTCCGGGCGGGGCTTGACCCGCAGGTTCGGGGAGTCGGTGTGCGCGCCGACGATCCGGAACGGGGTGTGGGGTGCGGCGCCCTCCGGGACGTACCAGGCGATGATCGCGCCGCCGCGCAGCACGTACTTGCCGCCCGCCGTCCCGTCCCAGACGTCCGTCTCGGCGACCTGCCGGAAACCGGCCTTCTCCAGCCGTTCGCCGGCGTTGGCCACGGCGTGGTACGGCGTGGGGCCGGCCGCGAGGAAGGACATCAGGTCGTCGGTGTGGCCGCGATCGAAGCGGGCTGGTTCGCTCATGGTCCTCACCTTAACGACGGACGGTGGCCCGCTCCCCGGCGAGGGAGCGGGCCACCGTGGGCGGATCAGGCCGGCCGGATCAGAATGCGGCCTCGTCCAGTTCCATCAGGTCCAGGTCGACGTCGGCCGCGACCTTTCGGGCCAGGGTGACGCCCGGCAGCACGTTGGCCGCGAAGAACTTCGCCGCCGCGATCTTGCCGGTGTAGAAGGGCTTGTCCTTGCTGGACGCCGTCTCCAGCTTCTCGGCGGCGATCGCGGCGCCCTTGAGCAGCAGGTAGCCGACGATCACGTCGCCGGAGGCGAGCAGCAGGCGGGTGGTGTTCAGGCCCACCTTGTAGATGTTCTTGACGTCCTGCTCGGTGGCCGCGAGGTCGGTCAGCATCAGGCCGACGATCGCCTCCAGCTCCACGGCCGCCTTGGCGAGGTGCTCGCGGGCGCCCGCCAGCTGCTCGCCGCCGGTGCCGAGGGCCAGGAACTTCTTGATGTCCTCGGCGAGGGAGTTCAGCGCCGCGCCCTGGTTGCGGACGATCTTCCGGAAGAAGAAGTCCTGGCCCTGGATCGCGGTGGTGCCCTCGTAGAGGGTGTCGATCTTGGCGTCGCGGATGTACTGCTCGATCGGGTACTCCTGCAGGAAGCCGGAGCCGCCGAAGGTCTGCAGCGACTGGGCGAGCTGCTCGTAGCCCTTCTCGGAGCCGTACCCCTTGACGATCGGCAGGAGCAGGTCGTTGAGCGCGTGCTCGGCCTTCGGGTCCTCGCCGTTCGCCTCCTTGACGGCGATGGCGTCCTGGATCGAGGCGGTGTAGAGGACCAGGGCGCGCATGCCCTCGGCGTACGCCTTCTGCGTGATCAGCGAGCGGCGGACGTCGGGGTGGTGGGTGACGGTGACCTTGGGCGCGGTCTTGTCCATGAAGTTCGCGAGGTCCGGACCCTGGACGCGCTCCTTGGCGTACTCAAGGGCGTTGAGGTAGCCCGTGGAGAGCGTGGAGATCGCCTTCGTGCCGACCATCATGCGGGCGAACTCGATGATCCGGAACATCTGGCGGATGCCGTCGTGCTTGTCGCCGATCAGCCAGCCCTTGGCCGGGTGGCGGTCGCCGAAGGTCATCTCGCAGGTGTTGGAGGCCTTGAGGCCCATCTTGTGCTCGACGTTCGTGGCGTAGACGCCGTTGCGCTCGCCCAGTTCGCCGGTCTCGAAGTCGAAGAGGTACTTGGGCACGAGGAAGAGGGAGAGCCCCTTCGTGCCCGGGCCGGCACCCTCGGGCCGGGCCAGCACGTAGTGAAGGATGTTCTCCTCCATGTCGTGCTCACCGGAGGTGATGAAGCGCTTCACGCCCTCGATGTGCCAGGAGCCGTCCTCCTGCTGGACCGCCTTGGTGCGGCCGGCGCCGACGTCCGAACCGGCGTCCGGCTCGGTGAGGACCATGGTGGAGCCCCAGGTCCGGTCGACGGCGATCTGGGCCCACTTCTTCTGCTCCTCGGTGCCCTCCTCGAAGAGGATGCGGGCGAACGCCGGGCCGGAGGAGTACATCCACACGGCCGGGTTGGCACCGAGGATCAGCTCCGCGTACGACCAGATCAGCGACGGGGGAGCGGTGGTGCCGCCGATCTCCTCGGGCAGGCCGAGCCGCCAGTACTCGGAATCCATGAAGGCCTTGTAGCTCTTCTTGAAGGAGGCCGGGACCGGCGCGGTGTTGGTCTCCGGGTCGAAGACCGGCGGGTTGCGGTCGGCGTCGGCGAAGGACTCGGCCAGCTCGTTCTCGGCGAGCCGGGTGAGCTCCTCCAGGACGCTCTTCGCGGTGTCGGTGTCCATCTCGGCGAACGGGCCGGTGCCGTACAGCTTGTCGCGACCGAGCACTTCGAAGAGGTTGAATTCGATGTCGCGGAGGTTGGACTTGTAGTGCCCCATGGTGACGGCTCCGTATCCGGATCGGCGAGGCACTGAATCCTCGCGCAAGCTTTCACATACCAACGAGTAGCCCCGATGATGCTACCCGCCGGTAATAAGGCGCAACCCCATCGGTTGAAGTGTGAGAAGGGTCTACCTTCTCGCAGCGGCCGCGTGTCTCGGTAGGCTTGCGCGCATGTATGGATACGGCCAGCCCATGGACGGTGGGGCCGCTCAGCAGCAGTACGCTCAGCCGCAGCAGCAGATGCCCGGCGCGGGTGGGTACGGCCAGCAGCCCCCGCTCTACCCCGAGCCGTCTCCGCCCTCGCTCGCGGACGCGGTGCGGGCTTTCACCACGGGCCAGTTGACCGCCGAGGACTTCCAGCAGGTCTTCGCCACGTCCAAGGTGTACTGCCCGCGCGGCGACAACCCCGGCTTCCTCGCCCTGCACAACACGCAGCAGCCGGTGATCCCGATGTTCACCTCACTGAAGGAACTGCGCCGGTACGCGGGCAAGGAGTCCAAGTACTTCGTGATCACCGGCGCGGAGGTCATCGACCTGCTGCCGACCGGCTACGGCTTCGTCCTCGACATGGAGGGCGAGCACCGGATGGTCTTCGACGCGAAGGCGGTCGAACAGATGGTGGACTTCGCGATGCGGCGGATGTACGGGTAGACGCCCCCACTGGGCAGACGCGCCCACCCGGCTAGACGCGCCCACCCGGCTAGCCGCCCCCCGCTCGGGCAGACGCGCCCCGCGGTGGGCCGCCGCTTTCGGACGCACATGTCCCACGGCGGCCGCTGTCCTCGGAGCCCCCGGAGCCCCCGGAGCCCCCCCGGATCCCTCCGTAAACCCGCTCCCCCTTTGTCACAGCCATGCCATAGGCTGCCCCTGGCAGCCGCGCCCCACGCGCAACCGCTCTTCCGCGGTCGTGTCGGGTGCCGCGCGGCGCTCTCATCCACCCGGCGAACCCGGGTTTCCACTGGGGGTTTCATCACTGTGCGCATGCGCAGCACCTCGGCCGCGACGGCGCTCGCGGTCCTCTTCAGCTCGGCGGCGCTGAGCGTCGTGGCGGCGGGGACCGCCTCGGCGCAGTCGGCCGTCCTCGGCACGCCGGTCGGTCTCGTCGCCGACAGCGCCGTGAAGCGTGTCTTCGTCGCCGACGAGGCCAACGGCCGGATCCTGGCCACCGACTACAACGGCACCCTCGTCGACCTGAACGTCGGATTCGGTGACGTCAGCGACCTGGCGGTGTCGGACGACGGCGCCACCCTGTACGCGGCCCAGGCCTCCGGTCACGCGATCCTGGCGCTCGACGCGGCCACCCTCGAGATCAAGACCACCTACGACATCGGAGCCGGGGCCACCCCGCACGAGGTCGCCTTCACCGGCGGCCGGCTCTGGTTCTCGTACCGGACCGAAGACACGGACGGGTTCCACGGCAACCTGGGCTCGGTGGACCCGGCCGCCACGGATCCGGCCGCCGCGGTGACCCTGGGGCAGCTGCCGGAGACGGTCGCCCCCTACTACAACTCGGGCCTTCTCGGCGCGAACCCGGCCGTCCCCGGCCTGCTGACCTACGCCGACAGCGGGGACTCCCCGGGCGCGGTCAACCTCCTCGACGTCTCCGGTGCCACCCCGCAGCTGGTCGCCAAGACGGACGGCGGACGCTACTCCAGCGACGTCGACCTCCTGCCCGGCACCTCCCAGGTGCTGTGGAACGGCTACCGGAAGCTGAACTACGCCGACGGCACCTTCACGGAGGGTTCGGGCCTCACCGAGACCGGCTGGTTCGGCGACGTCTCGCCGAGCGGCCTGATCGCCCAGGTCTACGACCGTCACGTGAACGTCTACAAGGCGGGCTCGGCCACGCCGGTGCGCCGGTTCGACGCCGGGAACTCCACCATGGGCGCGGTCGCCTGGGCTCCCGACTCCTCCCGGGTGTTCGCCCTGGCCGGCAACTACGACAACACGTACACCCTGAAGGCGTTCTCGGGCCCGGCGCTCAGCGTCCCGGCCCTCACCGTCAACGCGCCGGCGTCCGCGGCCCGGGCCAAGAAGCTCACCGTCACCGGAAAGATCACCGCGAGCGTCGCCCTCCCGGCCGGCTCGCGGCTCGCGGTCACCCGCACCGACCTGGAGTCCCCGAACGGCAAGGCGCTCGCCTCCGCCACGGTCAAGGCGGACGGCACGTACTCCTTCTCGGACACCCCGCCGGCCGGCGGCACGGTCACGTACAAGGTGAGCTTCGCGGGCGACGCCGAGCACACCGCGGTCTCCGCCTCCGACAAGGTCGCGGTCTCCCGTGCGGCGGCGAGCCTGAGCCTGAACAACAACGGCAAGCTGTACAACTACGGCGCCGACGTGAAGTTCACCGCGCACCTGGGGACGACGTACAAGAACCGTTCGGTCAAGATCTACGCGGACCCCTTCGGCGGTGACAAGGGCAAGAAGCTGATCAAGACCGGCAAGGTGGACTCCCACGGGAACATCGCCGGCTGGGTGGACATGACCCGGGACACGGCCGTCTCCGCGGTCTTCGACGGCGACGCCCGTTACGCGCCGAAGACGGTGAAGGCCACGGCGTACGCGCGGGTCAAGATCTCCACCGCCGTCTCCAAGCACTACAAGACGGCGAAGATCGGTTCGACGTCGTACTACTGGTTCCACAAGAACACGGACCCGGTGTTCACCACGACCATGACCTACTACCCGGGCCGCGAGCACCGCCTGGACGTGCAGGTCTACTACCAGGGCACGTGGTACTCGACGGACTCCGAGTACTTCGCGCTCGGCACGAGCGGCAAGTCGGCCGTGCGGCTCGGCGCTCCCGGCGAGTCCGGCATCCGCGCGCGGCTGCGTTCGGTGTACGTCAACGGCTCGTCCGGCGACACCGTGAACTCCACGACGTACGGCGGCTGGAAGTACATCTACTTCAGCAACTGATCCACTGATCGGCGGATGACCGGGCCCGGAGGGAATGTCCTCCGGGCCTTCGCCGTTAGGGGTGGCAGAAAGTTCAACGCTCAACTAAACTGGGCGTACAAGGAGGAGCCAACATGCCTGCAGTGACCGTCGAGAACCCGCTGACCCTTCCCCGGGTGGCCGCACCGGCCGACGCCGTGGCCCGTCCCGTGCTCACCGTCACGACCGCGCCGAGCGGATTCGAGGGCGAGGGCTTCCCGGTACGCCGGGCGTTCGCGGGGATCAACTACCGCCACCTCGACCCGTTCATCATGATGGACCAGATGGGTGAGGTGGAGTACGCGCCGGGTGAGCCCAAGGGCACGCCCTGGCACCCGCACCGTGGCTTCGAGACCGTCACCTACATCATCGACGGCATCTTCGACCACCAGGACAGCAACGGCGGCGGTGGCACCATCACCAACGGTGACACCCAGTGGATGACGGCCGGTTCCGGCCTGCTCCACATCGAGGCGCCGCCGGAGTCCCTGGTCATGTCCGGCGGCCTCTTCCACGGTCTCCAGCTGTGGGTGAACCTTCCGGCCAAGGACAAGATGATGGCCCCGCGCTACCAGGACATCCGCGGTGGCAACGTCCAGCTGCTGACCACCCCCGACGGCGGTGCGCTGCTGCGTGTCATCGCCGGTGAGCTGGACGGTCACGCCGGTCCGGGCATCACGCACACGCCGATCACCATGATCCACGCGACGCTGGCCCCCGGCGCCGAGCTCACGCTCCCCTGGCGCGAGGATTTCAACGGGCTGGCGTATGTGCTGGCCGGCAAGGGTGCGGTGGGCGCGGAGCGCCGGCCGATCCACCTCGGTCAGACGGCCGTCTTCGGCTCGGGTTCCTCGCTGACCGTCCGCGCGGACGAGAAGCAGGACTCGCACACCCCGGACCTGGAGGTCGTCCTGCTCGGCGGGCAGCCGATCCGGGAGCCGATGGCTCACTACGGCCCGTTCGTCATGAACACCAAGGACGAGCTGATGCAGGCCTTCGAGGACTTCCAGAAGGGCCGCCTGGGCACGATCCCGGCGGTCCACGGAATGACGGAGACGGGCCCGCAGGCGTAACCGCCCCGCACCCCGAGAGGCCCGACGTGACCCCTGCGCCGGGCCTCCCACCATTCCCTGACCGGCCGAGCCGACCGGGCCCCTCGACTTCGCTAGCCGCCCGACCGAGTCGGTGCCGGCGCCTCGGCTGGGCTTCCTGTCCGACCGAGTCGGTCTCGGTGTCTCGCTTTTGGATTCCTGTCCGACCGAGTCGAGCGCGGTACGCGACCACCTAGGCATACGCACCCAGGCACCCAGGCACCTAGGCCCCGTCGCCCGCGTACCCCTCGTACAGCTCGAACCAGATGCTCTTGCCCTCCCCGCGCGGTTCGACGCCCCAGGCCTCCGCCAGGAGCTCGATCAGGACCAGGCCACGGCCGGAGGAGGCCAGCTCCCCGGGGCGGCGCTTGTGCGGGAGGTCGTCGCCGACATCCGTGACCTCGACGCGCAGCCGGCGCTCCGGGGCCTGGCCGCAGACCTCGGCGAGCAGCAGCGCGTCCGCGTCGGTGTGGACCAGCACGTTCGTGAGCATCTCGGAGACCAGCAGCACCGCCGAGTCGACCTGGTCGGTCGAGCTCCAGTCGTGCAGCAGCTCGCGCAGTTGCTGGCGGGCCTCGGCGATCCGCTCGGGCTCGTCCTGGGCCACCGACAGCAGGGTGCGGCGGGCCCGGGGCCGTACCGCTATGGTCCCGTCGCCGTGCCCGGCGCCCGGCCGGGACAGCAGCAGGACCGCGATGTCGTCCTCGCGGCGGTCGGCGAGCGGTCCGGTGGTGTGGTGCGAGGAGGGGCCGTGTACGGCCTGGACCAGGGCGTCGGCCAGTTTCTCCAGGTCGCTGTCCTGGTCCTCCATGATCGCCCGGACCCGCTGCCAGCCGCTCTCGATGTCATGGCCGCCGGTCTCGATCAGACCGTCGGTGCAGATCATCATGATCTCGCCGGGTTCGAGGGCGAACCGCGTGGTCGGATAGTCCGCGTCGGGGTCGATGCCGAGCGGCAGCCCGCCCGCCGTCGGCCGCCGCAGCACCGTGCCGTCGGTCATCCGGATCGCCGGGTCGAGATGCCCCGCGCGGGCGATCTCCAGCACCCCGGTCGCCGGATCCGCCTCGACGTACAGGCAGGTCGCGAAGCGGAGGTCGGCGATCTCCTCGTCGTAGGTGATCCCGTGCAGGAAACGGGAGGCCCGGGAGAGGACCGCGTCCGGGCGGTGGCCCTCGGAGGCGTAGGCGCGCAGCGCGATCCGGAGCTGGCCCATGATGCCCGCGGCCCGTACGTCATGCCCCTGGACGTCACCGATGACCAGCGCGAACCGGCCGGACGGCAGCGGGATCATGTCGTACCAGTCGCCGCCCACCTGGAGTCCGCCGCCGGTCGGGATGTAGCGGGCGGCCATGTCCATGCCGGGTATCTCGGGGCCGAGCGACGGCAGCATGGAGCGCTGGAGGCCGTCGGTCAGCTCCCGCTCCGAGTCGGCGATCCCGGCCCGGGACAGGGCCTGCGCCAGCATCCGGGCCACCGTGGTGAGCACGGACCGCTCGTCGGGCGTGAACGACACCGGGTGGGTGAACCCCGCCATCCAGGCGCCCATGGTCCGGCCGGCCACCGTCAGCGGCAGAAAGGCCCAGGACCGGCGGCCGAACCGCTCGGCCAGCGGCCAGGTGACCGGGTAGCGGGACTTGTACTGCTCGGCCGAGGAGATATAGACGGCCCGGCCGGTCCGTACCACCTCCGCCGCCGGGTAGTCGGTGTCCAGCGGCATGCTGGTGAAGGGGCTGTCCTCGTCGATCTGCTGACCGTGGTGGCCGATCATCGTCAGCCGGTCGCCCTTGGCCCCGAAGACGGCCAGTCCGTCCGGGGAGAACCCGGGCATCGACAGTCCCCCGGCGACCCGCAGCACTTCCTCGGTGGACCGCGCCTCGGCCAGCGCTCGGCCCGCGTCCAGCAGGAACGCCTCACGGGAGCGCCGCCAGTCGCCGGTGACCGGATGGCGGCCGGCGCTGCCGGGGGTCGGCTCGGTGACTTCCTGGATGGTGCCCGTCACCCGGTAGACGCGCTCCTCGGAGTCGTACACCGGCCGGAAACGGCTGCGGACGGTACGGATCAGCCGGCCCCGCTCGTCCATGACCCGCAGCCGTACCTCGCCGAGGGTGCCCTCGGTGGCGGCCAGCCGGGTGATGCTGGTGTTCTCGTTCCAGTCCACGGGGTGGAAACGGGACCGGACCAGGGCCTCCGACAGGAGGGACGGTTCGGCCGGCAGCCCGATGAGCCGGGCCGCCTCCGCATCCGCGGTGACCAGCCCGGTGGCGGTGTCCCAGTGCCACAGCCCGGTCGCGAGGGCGGCGAGGACGTCCTCCACGGCGGGCAGGGGCTCGCCAGTTCGCATTGCCCTACTTTAAGAAGATGAGATCGAAGAGTGCCACTGTTTCAGAGCGAGATTAGTGGGACTGAGACCGTCGCCCCCGGCCCCGGTGCGCCGTCGCCTCCGCCTGCGATTAATGGTGGGGAGGCGATCTTTGGGTGCCCGGTACGCTTGATGGGTCCGGGCACCATGGCTTGGTGCCGGTCGAGGAGAGCACCTCGGCAGACCACAAAGAAGAGGAACACCCGACGATGCATCGGTACAGGTCCCACACCTGCGGCCAGCTCCGCGCCTCTGACGTCGGCACCGACGTCCGGCTGAGCGGCTGGCTGCACAATCGGCGCGACCTGGGCGGCATCCTCTTCATCGATCTGCGCGACCACTACGGCATCACGCAGCTCGTCGCCCGCCCCGGCACCGCGGCGTACGAGGCCCTGGACAAGCTCTCCAAGGAATCCACCGTCCGGGTCGACGGCCGCGTTGTTTCACGTGGAACCGAGAACATCAACCCCGACCTGCCCACCGGCGAGGTCGAGGTCGAGGTCGGCGAGGTCGAGCTGCTCGGCGCGGCCGCCCCGCTTCCGTTCACGATCAACGCCGAGGACGGGGTCAACGAGGAGCGGCGCCTGGAGTACCGCTTCCTCGACCTGCGCCGCGAGCGCATGCACCGCAACATCATGCTGCGTACGGCCGTGATCTCGGCCATCCGCCACAAGATGGTCGCCCTCGGCTTCAACGAGATGGCCACCCCGATCCTCACCGCGACCTCCCCCGAGGGCGCCCGTGACTTCGTGGTGCCGTCCCGCCTGAACCCGGGCAAGTTCTACGCCCTGCCGCAGGCCCCGCAGCAGTTCAAGCAGCTGCTGATGATCTCCGGCTTCGACCGCTACTTCCAGATCGCGCCCTGCTTCCGCGACGAGGACGCCCGCGCCGACCGCTCGCCCGGCGAGTTCTACCAGCTCGACGTCGAGATGAGCTTCGTCGAGCAGGAGGACGTCTTCCGCCCGATCGAGCAGCTGATGACCGAGCTGTTCACGGAGTTCGGCGGTGGCCACGAGGTCACCTCGCCGTTCCCGCGGATCCCGTTCCGCGAGGCGATGCTGAAGTACGGCTCCGACAAGCCGGACCTGCGCGCCCAGCTGGAGCTGGTCGACATCACCGATGTCTTCGAGGGCTCGGAGTTCAAGGCCTTCGCCGGCAAGCACGTCCGTGCGCTGCCGGTGCCGGCGGTCCAGGACCAGCCCCGCAAGTTCTTCGACCAGCTCGGTGACTTCGCCGTCTCGCAGGGCGCCAAGGGTCTGGCCTGGGTCCGCGTCGCCGAGGACGGCTCGCTGTCCGGCCCGATCGCCAAGTTCCTCACCGAGGACAACGTCGCCGAGCTCACCAAGCGGCTCCAGCTGGCCGCCGGGCACGCCGTCTTCTTCGGCGCGGGCGAGTTCGACGAGGTCTCCAAGATCATGGGCGCGGTGCGGGTCGAGGCCGCCAAGCGCGCCGGGCACTTCGAGGAGAACGTCTTCCGGTTCTGCTGGATCGTCGACTTCCCGATGTTCGAGAAGGACGAGGACACCGGGAAGATCGACTTCTCGCACAACCCGTTCTCGATGCCCCAGGGCGGCATGGAGGCCCTGGAGACCCAGGACCCGCTGGACATCCTGGCCTGGCAGTACGACATCGTCTGCAATGGCGTCGAGCTGTCCTCCGGCGCGATCCGGAACCACGAGCCGGACATCATGCTCAAGGCGTTCGGCATCGCGGGTTACGACGAGGAGACCGTCGAGCGGGAGTTCGCCGGCATGCTGCGCGCGCTGCGTTTCGGCGCCCCGCCGCACGGTGGCATCGCCCCGGGTGTGGACCGCATCGTGATGCTCCTCGCCGACGAGCCCAACATCCGCGAGACCATCGCCTTCCCGCTCAACGGCAACGCCCAGGACCTGATGATGGGCGCGCCGACCGAGCTGGATGAGGCCCGGCTGCGCGAGCTGCACCTCTCCATCCGGAAGCCGCAGCCGAAGTAAGGCACGCGGAACCAGCACAGCTGAAGGAAAGGCTCGAAACCTGCGTCGGTTTCGAGCCTTTCGCCTGCGTGCCGCGCATTCACAGCTCTCTCCGATGTTCGCACCGGCTCCGCCTTGTCTACGGTCCCTGACCATGACAGACACCCACACCCCCACAGACGCTCAATCCCCCGAAGAGAGAAGAAAGTTGGCCCGTCGTACGGTCCTGGCGGCGGGCAGTGCGGCCGTGACCGCGGTGGGCGTCGGCAGCGCCTTCGCCGCGAGTGACGGCACCGTCGCGGAGACCGGCACCGGCACCGCGGCCTCCCCCTCCGCCTCGGAGGGCGCCTGCTACACGCTGACCTCCGAACTCGTCGAGGGCCCGTACTACATCGACGCCGACAAGCTCCGCCAGGACGTCACGGAGGACCAGGCGGGCATTCCCCTGCACCTCACGCTCAAGGTGATCGACGCGGAGACCTGCAAGCCGCTCAGGAACGCGGCCGTGGACATCTGGCACTGCAACGCGTCCGGCGTCTACTCCGGGTACGAGGCGGTGGGCAGCGGCGGCGGTGGCGGAGGCGGCACCCCGCCGACCGGCGCCCCGCCGACCGACGCGCCCACCGGCACCCCGACCGGCCCCCCGCCCGGCGGGGGCGGCGGCCACCAGGAGCCGACCGACGACACCCGCTACCTGCGCGGCACCTGGCACACGGACCGGCACGGGCAGGTCACCTTCAAGACCGTCTTCCCCGGCTGGTACCAGGGCCGGTGCGTCCACATCCACGTCAAGGTGCACGTGGACGGCGAATGGACGGACGCCGGCTACGAGGGCGGTCACACCTGCCACACCGGCCAGCTGTTCTTCGACGAGAAGTCGGTCCTGCTGTCGGCCGAGGTGGAGCCGTACGCGAGCAACACCACCACCCGCACCACCCTCGACGGGGACAGCATCTATCCGGACAACGGGCACGAGGGCGGCCTGCTCTACCTCAAGTACGACCGCCACCGCATCGCCCGCGGTGTCCGCGCCCACCTGACCCTGGGCGTCGAACCGGACGAGACGAGCAACGGCTGACATCGGGGGGACACCGGTGAAGCATCCCTGACGCGGGCGCCCGGGACTCATGAAGGAGACCTCGGGCGCCTCCGGCGCGTTCAGATCACCGAGAGCAGTCCGTCGCCGCCCAGCATGGTGCCCCACTGCTGGGTGCGGCCAAGGTCAGGTGTCGTACCGGCCGTCCCAGGGCTCGCCGAAGCCCAGATGGTCCGGGTAGAGCTCGGCCCACCCCCCGTCCTCGTCGTCCTTCGCCACCAGCCCGAAGAACACGCCGTCCACCATGAGCTGGAACGGGCGTATCGCGATGTCCGTGTACGTCCGCCTCGGCAGGCTGCGCAGCATGCCCGCCAGGTGCGCGCGGGCCCGTGCCAGCACGGAACCGGTGCCCTCCGGATCGCGTTGCTGCTCGGCCCAGCTGCCCGCGCACCAGATCTGCGAGTCGAGGTAGTTGCCCTCGGCGTCGAAGAGATGCAGCACCGAGTAGAGCCGTTTCCGCTCCTCCCAGCCCTCGTCGAGCCGGAACCCCTCGGGGAACGCGTAGGTGACCGACGCCAGGAACTGTCCGCCGGTGTAGTGACCGATGGCCTCGGTACGGCCGTGGGGCTCGTAGGCGATCGGGATGAGCTCAGGGATTGCCATGGCGAAACCATACGGATGTGTTGTGAGCATGCAGGTACGGGGCCGCCGCTCCTCCAAAAAATTCACGTCTTTCCGCCGGGTCCGGCAGGAGGTGACGGCAACCTTTTCGATCTCCGTGACCACACAGGGGTGAAGCCCGCCCCCGGCGGGCCGTCCCCCAGCACTTCGGAAGTACGTAAGGACTCCCCCGTGGCCTCTGCCTCTCACCGCCGGTCCCTCCGTAAGCGCCGCACCCTCGTCGTCTTCGCAGCCGTCGTGGCCGCCGGCGTCGGGGCCGGTGCGCTCGTGCTGAACGCGAACGCCACGTCGTCCGTGGACCTCTACCACCAGACGCTCGCCGCCAAGGACGGCTGGGCGTCGTCCGGTTCCGGTACGACCGGCGGCGCGAAGGCCGACTCCGCGCACACCTTCACCGTCTCGACCCGCGCCCAGCTGCTGAAAGCACTGGGGTCGGCGTCCGACACCACGCCGCGCGTCATCAAGGTCAAGGGCACCATCGACGCCAACACCGACGACTCCGGCAAGAAGCTGACCTGCGCCGACTACGCGGCGGGGACGGGGTATTCGCTGGCCTCGTACCTGAAGGCCTTCGACCCGTCGACGTACGGCCGTGCCAAGCTGCCCTCGGGGACGCAGGAGAAGGCGCGGGCCGCCGCCCAGGCCAAGCAGGCGAAGAACATCGTCTTCCGGGTGCCGGCCAACACGTCGATCGTCGGCGTGCCCGGCACCAAGGCCGGCATCACCGGCGGCATGCTCCAGATCCAGAACGTCGACAACGTCATCGTCCGCAACCTGACCTTCTCCGGCACCGAGGACTGCTTCCCGCAGTGGGACCCGACCGACGGCGACGACGGCAACTGGAACTCCGCGTACGACTCGGTCACCCTGCGCGGTGCCACCCATGTCTGGGCCGACCACGACACGTTCAGCGACGCCGGGCACTTCGACAGCACCAACCCGAAGTACTACGGCCGTGAGTACCAGGTCCACGACGGCGAACTCGACATCACCAAGAGCTCGGACCTGGTGACCGTGGAGCAGAACCAGTTCACCAGCCACGACAAGACGATGCTGATCGGCAGCAGCGACAGCGAGCCCGGCGGCAAGCTGCGCGTCACCCTGCACCACAACGTCTGGAAGGGCGTCGTCCAGCGCGCCCCGCTGACCCGCGTCGGCCAGGTGCACCTCTACAACAACTACTACGACGTGACGACCCTCAACGGCTACGCGCTGCAGTACAGCATCAACTCCCGCGCCAAGGCCCAGGTCGTGGCCCAGAACAACTACTGGACCGTGCCGACCTCCATCAAGACCTCCAAGCTGCTCAGCGGCGACGGCACCGGCTCGGTCGCGGGCAGCGGCAACCTCGTCAACGGCACGACGACCGACCTCGTCGCCGCCTACAACGCCGCGAACTCCAAGAAGATCAAGACGACGGTCAACTGGACGCCGACCCTGACGGCGGGCCTGGAGAGCAGCGCGAAGAACCTGCCGGCGGAGCTGGCGAAGACGGCGGGCGCCGGGGTGCTCACCGCGAGCTGAGCAGCGCACGGCCCCCGGATCCCCGCGCAGGATCCGGGGGCCGGGGGCCGCGCCCGCGGGGCGGTGGTCAGTCCTTCGGGGACTGGGGCTTCGGTCGGGGCATCCGGCGGCGCAGGGCCGGGCCCAGGCGGACCAGTAGCCGCTTGTCGATGCCGGTGACCCGGCGCTCCACCGCGGACAACTGCTGGGTGACGGCGGTCATTTCCTTGCGGAGGGCGTCGAGCCGGCGGGTCGTCTCGGCCGCGCGCTTCTCGGCGGTGGCCAGCCGGTTGCGCAGCTCCTTGTTCTCCTTGGCGTGCTGGGCGGCCTTCGTGTCGGCCGCGGTGATCCGCTCGCGCAGCCGGCTGATCCGGTACCGCATCTGGCCGTCGTCCCCGCCGTCCCAGACCGGCATCGACGCGGGCAGGTCGAGAGCGGCCAGCCGGGCGTCGAAGGCGGCACCGCCGTCGCCGTGGGTGTAGGTGTTCTGGAGTTCGTTGCGGTCGAGGAAGGCGATGATGCGCTCGAAGCGCTCCCCGTGCCCCTTGAGCATCGCGGAGAAGTCGGCGTCCTCGTACAGCTCCCGCGGGTCGGTGCCGGCGCCCAGTTCGGTGAGCGGGCGGTGCGGGATGTCGAAGTAGCGGCACAGTTCGAGGGTGCGTGAGTCGTGGGTGAGGACCACGCTCGGGGTGCCGGCCAGCAGGGCGGCGACATTGCCGTGGATACGGGTGCCGTAGGCGAAGTCGTAGCCGCGCAGTTCGTCGATCCAGGTGGCCGGGTCCAGCGGCATGCGGACCTTGTTCTCCTGGAGCAGGGCGTGGCTGAGCTGGAGCGGGAAGGGGTCCGTGTGCCCGGACTCCGGCGAGGTGTCGCCCCACATCAGCAGTTCCGCGTCGACGGTGTTCTGCGCGTAGTAGGTGAGGTGGGGGTAGCGCTCCCACGCGTGCCGTGCCAGGCCCGCTATGTCGCCGACGGGTATCGCGTCCGGCGAGAGGTTGAGGGCGATGCGTGAGCCGGCGCCCAGCTCCGTGGCCCGGATCTCCGGGAAGGTGTCGCCGTACAGGAACATCGACGGGCAGCCGATGATGTCGACGTCGTGGAAGCCGAGGCCCTTGAGGTAGTCCGAGGTCAGCTCGCCGCGTACGCCGATGGAGGCGGAGCGGTCCAGGACGGCGCGGGCGAAGCGGCGGACCGAGTCCGCCATGGGCTTCAGCCAGCCGGTGTCGTAGTCCGCGGGGGCCTGTGCGCCGACGCCGAACACCACGACCGGGATGGTGAGTTGCTCGATCAGGGTCGAGAGCCGGTCCAGGGAGGTCTGGAAGGTCGGGCGGAAGGCGTTGGCGAGCGGGACGACGAAGACGTCGTACTGCTCGTTGATCTCCGCGGCACGGCGGGCGGAGGGGTCGGTGCGGATGCCGTTGGACGTCACCTCGGTGTCCGGGGTGGTCAGCATCTTGTGGGCCGAGTCGCTGAAGAGCAGGTTTCCGGTATTCGTCCCGATCAGGTCCTGGTGGATGAACTCCGCCGGAGTGGCGACACGGAACGGGCTCTTCCCGGAACGGATCAGGATGCGTTTCACGAACGGCACACTATCCCGGAAGTAAACGCACGGTGAAGGAGGAGTAAGAGACTCATAGGTCTCTTTCCTGGGACTTACCTCACGCCGAAGGCCCGGCGGGAGGGGGTCCTCCTGCCGGGCCTTCGGTGGTGCGTGCGGGGCTTACGCGGCGGTCTCGCCGCCGAAGCGGGTCTTGTACGTCTCCAGGTCCTCGTCCGTGAGCTTCGCGAACAGGACCGCGGGCACGGTGAAGGGGGTGCCCGCCGGGACGGCGGTCAGTGCCTTCGCCTCGTCGGCGGTGACCCAGGTCGCGGTGTCGTCGGCGAGGGCGAACGCCTCGCGCATCGTCTTCGCCGTGGCCGGGATGAAGGGTTCCGAGACGACCGCGTAGAGGTGGATCAGGTTCATCGCCGTGCGCAGGGTCAGGGCCGCGCCGTCCTTGTCGGTCTTGATCTCCAGCCAGGGGGCCTTCTCCTCCAGGTAGGAGTTGCCGGCCGACCAGAGGGCGCGGAGGGCCGCCGCGGCCTTGCGGAACTGGAGGGACTCCATCTGCGCCTCGTACTCGGCGAGGAGGGCCGAGATCTCCTCGCCCAGCTTCGCCTCCGCCTCGCCGGGCTCGCCGCCGGCCGGGACCTCCTCGCCGAAGCGCTTCTTGGAGAAGGACAGGACGCGGTTGACGAAGTTGCCGAGGGTGTCGGCGAGGTCCTTGTTCACGGTGGCCGTGAAGTGCTCCCAGGTGAAGGAGGAGTCGTCCGACTCGGGTGCGTTGGCGATCAGGAAGTAGCGCCAGTAGTCGGCGGGGAGGATCGCCAGGGCCTGGTCGGTGAAGACGCCGCGCTTCTGCGAGGTCGAGAACTTGCCGCCGTAGTACGTCAGCCAGTTGAAGGCCTTGACGTAGTCGACCTTCTTCCACGGCTCGCGCACGCCGAGTTCGGTGGCCGGGAACATCACCGTGTGGAAGGGGACGTTGTCCTTCGCCATGAACTCCGTGTAGCGGACGTCGTTGTCGACGTCGTACCACCACGACTTCCAGTCCCGGGTGGACGGGTCCTGGTCGGCCCACTCCTTCGTCGCGCCGATGTACTCGATCGGGGCGTCGAACCAGACGTAGAAGACCTTGCCCTCCGCCGCCAGCTCCGGCCAGGTGTCGGCCGGGACCGGGACACCCCAGTCCAGGTCACGGGTGATCGCCCGGTCGTGCAGGCCCTCGGTCAGCCACTTGTGGGCGATCGAGGAGGCCAGCTGCGGCCAGTCCCTGTCGTGCTGGGAGACCCACTCGCGGACCTCGTTCTCCAGCTTGGACTGGAGGAGGAAGAGGTGCTTGGTCTCGCGGATCTCCAGGTCCGTGGAGCCGGAGATCGCCGAGCGCGGGTTGATCAGGTCGGTCGGGTCCAGCACGCGGGTGCAGTTCTCGCACTGGTCGCCGCGGGCCTTGTCGTAGCCGCAGTGCGGGCAGGTGCCCTCGACGTAGCGGTCCGGGAGGAAGCGGCCGTCGACCGGGGAGTACACCTGGCGGATCGCCCGCTCCTCGATGAAGCCGTTCTGGTGGAGCTTGCGGGCGAAGTGCTGGGTGATCTCGCGGTTCTCGGGGCTGGAGCTGCGGCCGAAGTAGTCGAACGCGAGTGCGAAGCCGTCGTAGACCGCCTTCTGCGCGTCGTGCGCCTGGGCGCAGAACTCGTCGACCGGGAGGCCCTGCTCCTTCGCGGCGAGTTCGGCGGGGGTGCCGTGCTCGTCCGTCGCGCAGATGTAGAGGACGTCGTGGCCGCGCTGGCGGAGGTACCGGGAGTACACGTCCGCCGGGAGCATGGACCCCACCATGTTGCCCAGGTGCTTGATCCCGTTGATGTACGGAAGGGCGCTGGTGATGAGGTGTCGAGCCATCGGGGGCTGCTCCCAGGTCGGATTCGTTGCTGGTTTTGCGAACCTTGAAATCGTAGCCGACATGTGTATGCCGCCCGCCTCCCGTTTTACGGGGTGAGAGACGGGCGGCATGGGAGAGACAGGTGCTACGGGCGCCAGTCGATCAGGACGCCGTCGTAGACCTCCGCGTCCGTGAGTTCCAGGGGGGTCGGGCCCGCGTGGAAGAAGGCCGTGTTGTCGGTCTTCAGCTTGCGGAGGTAGTCGAAGGCCTTGTTCTCGTGCTCGCCGAACGCGACGAAGGAGAAGAACACCGAGGGGTGGGACTTCGCGGCCTCGGTGAGGGACTGGGTGGCGGGGGTCTTGGCGTCGGGGGCGCCGTCGGTCTGGAAGATGACGAGGGCGGGGGCGCCGGGGGTGGCGTTCTTGTCGTAGTGGGCGAGTACGGCTTCCACGGCGGCGTGGTAGCTGGTGCGGCCCATGCGGCCGAGGCCGGCGTGTGCCGCGTCGATCGCGTTCTCGGGGGAGGCCGGGGTGAGGTCGGTGGTGCCGTCGACCTCGGTGGAGAAGAAGACCACGTGGACGGTGGGGGTGTCCGCGGCCGGGGTGAGGTGGCTGGCGAGGGCGAGGGTCTGGTCGGCGAGGGCCTGGGCGGAGCCGTCCTTGTAGTACGCGCGCATGCTCGCGGAGCGGTCGAGGACGAGGTAGGTGGTGGCGTGGGTGCCGGTGAGGCCGGCCTTGGCGAGGGCGGTCGCCGCGGCGTCGTCGGCGGCGGCCTCGGCTTCGCCTTCGGCGGGGTCGTTCCCGCCCGCACCACCCGTGACAGTTTCGTTGTCGGGTGCGGGTGGCCCCTGCGGGGCGGATTCGCCGTCGGCGGCCGCGGCGGGTTCCGGGGCGTCGGCCGCGGTGGCTTCGGCGGGTTCCGGGGTGCCGGTCGGAGCGGCTTCGGGGGTGGGCTCCGTGAGCGTCTCGGCGGCCGGTTCGCCCTCGGCCTCCTGGGAGACCTTCGGCTCGGGGGCGGTGTTCGTCTCGGCGGTCGCCGGTGCGGGCTCGTCCTCGGCCTCGGCCTCGGCCGTCTCGGCCGGGGTGGTCTCGGCCGGGGTGCTCTCGGGCTCGGCGGGCGCGGCGGACCCGGCCTCCGCGACCGGCACGGACTCTACCTCCGGCTCGGGTTCGGGCGACGGCTCGACCACCGCCTCGGCGACCGGTTCGGCCGCGGGCTCCGGCGTCGGCTCGATCACGGTCTCCGGCTCCGCCTCAGCCTTGTCCTCGGCATGCGGCGACGGCTCGACAGCCGCCTCGGCCTCCGGCTCCGCGACCGGCTCGACCTCGGCTTCCGGCTCAGCCGCTACCTCGGCCACGGGCTCAGCGTCGGCCTGGGCCTCGGTCCTCGCCACCGGCTCCGCAGTGACTTCAGCCTCGGTCTCGGTCTCGGTCTCGGCCTTCGCCTCGGCCACCGGTACGGCTTCGGCGTCCGGCGTAACGACCGGCGTGGCCTCGAGCTCAGGCTCGGACTCCGGCTCAGTCGACGCTTCTGCCTCGGCCGGCGCCTCAACCTCGGTCTCCGCCGACGCCTCCGGCTCGGCCGCCGCCTCCCCCTGAACCTCGGCCACGGCCTCGGCCGATGCCTCTGGCACCGCCGATGCCTTCGGTGCCTCCGGCTCCGCCGACGCCTCAATCTCGGCCTCAATCTCGGCCTCGGCCTCAGCCGGTGCCTCCGGCTCCGCCGATGCCTCCCCGGGGACCTCGATCTCCGGTTCGATCGTGCGTGACGCCTGCTTCGGGACGGTCACGTTGTCGAAAGCAGCCGTTACCAGATCGTGCTCGTCGGTGTCCCCCGGGCGGGGTTCCGGGACCACCGCCGGGGTGGCCGGTTCCGGTGTTTCCTGCTTCGGCGCCGGTGCCGGCGTCGGCTGCGAGGGGAGCTGGTCTGCACCCTCTGCCTCGGCGGGGCGCGGCTTTCGCGACCGGCCGAATGCGTTCCGCAGGAGAGTGAGAATGCCCATGTGCGCAACCCTTCGCGTGAGTTGATACCCGTCAATCGCTGGCCAGGACGGACACGTAAGGTTAGCGGCCCCAGGTTGCGATCTTGGGGAGGGTCGATGACTCCTGTCGGGCGTACGGCGGTCGAGTTCCGGCCCGTTCTCAACTCCCCTCCGGTTCCCCTTGGTTCACCCCTCGTTCATTCGGCGGCTCTTCATGTACACGACTCCGCCCTCAGGTCACGCTCGCGCCAAGGGGTCGCAAGGGGAGAGTAAAGCGCGAACGCCCGCTGGTGCGGGACCGGCGGGTGCCGGGGGCCGTGCGGCACGCGGGGCTCAGTGCGGGGACGCGATCGCCCATGCCGCCGCCACCTCCTGGCGCAGGGGTTCCAGGACGCTGTCCGGTGGGCCCGTGAGGTCCGTGCGGACCGCGACCAGGGTGTCCGCCTCGCGGACGCCTTCCGCCAACTCGCGTAGTCGCAGGGCGATCTGGTCCACCTCGGCCCGGGGCGGCGGCGGTGCTCCGTGCCGTACCCGGACCCGGGCCGCCGTCGTCGCGTCGACGATGCGTTCCACGGCGACGACGAGCGGCCACCAGGCCGCGGCGCGGCGGCCGGTGGGCGGCGGCTCGGTCAGGGCGCGCTGGAACTCCGTACGGATGGTGGACAGGTCGCGGTAGAGACGGCGGCGCATCCGGGCGCGGGCGCCCGGCTCCGCGCCCACCTCGAAGGCCAGGTCGACATAGTCCGCGGTGTCCGCCACCGCGTCGGCGAGCCGGTCGCCGACCCGGGTGCGCCAGCTCTCCGGCCAGAGCAGATACCCGGCGACGAGCGCGATGGCGCAGCCCATCAGGGAGTCCAGGAGGCGGGGCAGGAGCAGGCCGGTGCCCTGGTGGTTCAGTACGTCGGAGAGGAGCAGGATCACCGGGGTGATCGCGGCGGTCTGGAAGCCGTAGCCCCGGGGGGTGAGGGCGGGGACCAGCGGGGCCAGGAGCAGCATCACCGGGACGTCCGGCCAGCCGCGCGGGACCAGGGTGAGGACGGTCGCCGCCACCCCCAGGCCCCCCACCGTGCCCAGGGCGCGCAGCAGCGCCCGGGAGAAGACCGAGCCGAAGTCGGGCTTGAGGACGAAGGTGACGGTGAGGGCGACCCAGTAGGAGCGCGGGACCGGCACCAGGGACACCAGCGCCTGCGCGATGCCGATGCACAGGGCCAGGCGGATGCCGTAGCGCCAGGAGTTGGCGGACAGCACGACGTTGCGGGCGGCGCGGGCGGTGCGGATGCCGAGGGCGGCGGGGCGGCCGAGGCGGTCGTCGATGCCGCGCGGGTCGACGTCGGGGCTGGTGGCGACCTCGGCGATGTGCCGCAGGGCGTGGTCGACGGCCCGGGCGGTCTCGCTGCGCGGCTCGGGGAGGTCGAGTCCTATCGGGCCCGTGTAGCCGGTGTCGATGGCGTCGGCGATGCGGTGCATCGCCGCGGGGATCTCGGGCGGCAGCGGTTTTCCGGCGAGCCGGGCGGCGGGGACGGCCTCCACCACTGGGGTGATCGCGTTCAGCTGGGCCAGCATGCGGGTGAGGTCCCGGCTGCGGCCGCGGTACCGGGCGCGCCGGGCCAGGATCAGGTCGTACGACTGGTTCAGCGACTGGGTGACGGTGTGCCGGGCGCGGTCGTACTCCTCGGCGTCGGCGGTGCCGATGGCCGTGAGCTGGGCGGCGACCGTGCGGTAGGTGGCGGCGACCGCCGAGCGTTCCGGTACGCCCGAGCGCAGCGGCCAGGCCAGCAGGGCGAGGAGGAGGACCAGCAGGCCGCCGCCGGTCATCAGGACCGGGGTCAGCCACCAGGCGCCGGGCAGCGGCAGGCCCGCGCCGATCACGGAGTTGAGCAGGAGGAGGAGGCCGGATACGGAGGAGACCGCGCCGATCGTCGAGATCATCCCGGAGATCAGCGCGATGCCGGTGATGACGACGACCGTCAGCCAGCCCTGGCCGTAGACCAGCGCGCCGGCGGTGACGCCGACGGCGCCGAAGAGCTGGGGGACCGCGATGTTGAGGATCCGCATCCGGTAGGCGTCGGCGGTGTCGCCGATGACCCCGGACAGGGCACCCATGGAGGCGAGCGCGCCGTACGCGGGCTGTCCGACGGCGAGTCCGATGGTGAGGGGGAGGGTCATGCCGAGGGCGGCGCGGGCGAGGGCGGGCCAGTTGAGGGGTGGGGCCTGCTGGGGCCGGAGGTTCCTTACCAGCCAGTCGGGAGGGGTGAGGCCGATGGGGAACTCGCGGGACATACGCCCATTATCGGCGCCGCTGCTGGTGAAGTGGGATGTCCCCGACGAGGGCGCGGTGGTCGGTGTCCGACAACCGTGGGCAACGGGCAACGGGCGCCGGTCGTCCTCGAACGCCGGACGGGGTGGAATCCGTGGCTGAGAGGGCGGCGGGCCGGGTAGGGCATCACTCACGGATCACCCTTCACGGAGGAGGCACGCCATGCGTTCAGCCACGCTCGGGTGTGTCACGTGAGCGACGTCACGATCCCCCGTCGACGCGCGCCAGGAACTCCCCCAGCGCCCGGTTGAACTCCGTCGGCTGTTCCAGGTTCGGCAGGTGGGCCGCCGCGTCGATGATCCGGAGGGTGGCGTCGGGGAGGAGGGTGTGCATGGCCTCGGCGTCGGAGACGGGGGTGTACTCGTCGTCGGTGCCGACCACCACCAGGGCCGGGACCGTGACCTTCGCCAGCAGGGGGCGGTAGTCGGGGCGTTCGGCCCGGCCGCGCAGGGCCGCCGCCGCGCCCTCGGGGTCGGTGGCCGTCATCATGCGGTGCACGTGGGCCTTCACCTCCGGGCGGGCGTAGGGCGCGACCATCTTCTCCAGGACCTCGTCGGCATAGCCCCGCATGCCCTCGCGGAGCAGGCGGTCGGCCATGGCGTCGCGGTCCCGCCTGCCCTGCGGTGTCTCCGGGGCGGGGAACGTGTCCGCCAGGACCAGGCCGCGCAGGCGGTCGGCGCCGAACCGGTCGTAGCACTCCATCGCGATCTGGCCGCCCATCGACAGGCCCGCGACGACGCAGGTCCGTACGTCCAGCGCGTCGAGGAGGTCCTCGAGGTCCGCCGCGAAGCGGGAGAGCGGGGTGCGCCCGGGGGTGACCGGGGAGGCCCCGTAGCCGCGCAGGTCGGGGGCGATGACCCGGCGGTAGGGGGCGAAGGCGGTGCGCTGGGGGTGCCACATCGTGCGGTCGAAGGGGTGGCCGTGGATCAGGAGCAAGGGGGTGCGCGAGGTTTGGGGGTCAATGTCGTCGTATGCGAGGAAGGGGGGCATGCGGACGACCCTAGGCGCCGCCGACTTCTCGGTGCAATAAGATCTTTGCCCTCGGTGCAATGTGGACGGGGGGACGGGGCGTGGACGACTTCCGGGGGATCGCCGACCGGATCGCGCTGGACATCGCGCGGGGGCGGTTGCGGGCCGGGCAACGGCTGCCTCCGCAGCGGGCGTTCGCGCGACGGCACGGGATCGCCGCCTCGACCGCCGGGCGGGTGTACGCCGAACTGGTGCGGCGCGGGCTGGTGGTGGGCGAGGTCGGGCGCGGCACCTTCGTCCGGGCCACCGAGGTCACCCCACGGGGGCGGGCGCTGGTCGAGGACGGCGCCGCCCGCGTCAATCTGGAGCTCAACTACCCGTCCGTGCCCGGGCAGCCGGAGCTGCTGGCCCCCGCCCTCGCCCCCCTGCTGCGGCCCGACGCGCTCGGCGACGCGCTGCGCACCGGCGCCGCCGACGGCACCCCGCGGGCCCGGGAGGCCGTCGCCGCGCTGCTCGCCACCGGCGACTGGCGGCCCGAACCCGGCCGCGTCCTCTTCACCGGCAACGCCCGGCAGGCCGTCGCCGCCACCCTGGCCTCGCTGGTCCGGCCGGGTGGCCGGGTCGGGGTCGAGCCGTTGACGTATCCGCTGGTCAAGGAGGTCGCGGCCCGGCTCTCCGTCACGCTCGTCCCGGTGGAGACGGACGAGCAGGGGCCGGTCGTCGAGTCCGTGCGTGCCGCGCACCGGTCCGCCCCGCTCTCCGCCCTCTACCTCCAGCCGACCCTGCACAACCCGACGTCCCTGACCGTACCGACCGAGCGGAGACTCCAACTTGCCCGGTGCGTGGCCGACTTGGCGCTGCCGGTCGTGGAGGACCGGGTCTGGTCGTTCCTGCACACCGGCCCCGAGCCGCCGCTCGCCGTGCTCGCGCCCGGCCTCGTGCACGTCGTCGACTCGCTCTCCAAACGGGTCGCACCCGGCCTCACCGTCGGGTTCGCCGTCGTACCGCGGGACCGGGTGGACGCGGTGGCGGCGGCCGTACGGTCCGGGGGGTGGGGGCCGGGGGCGTTCGCGCTGGAGGCGGCCGTGCGGTGGATCGGGGACGGGACCGTGGCACGGCTCGTCACGGCCAAGCGGGCGCAGGCCGGGCGGCGGCAGGGGCTCGTCCGCGAGGTGCTCGACGGGTTCGCCGTACGGGCCGACCCGTGCGGGTACTTCGCCTGGTGGGAGTTGCCCGCGCCCTGGCGGGCGGACGGCTTCGCGGCGGCCGCGGCGGCGCACGGGATCGGGATCACGCCCGGCACCGCCTTCCGCGTCGACCCGAAACGGACCCCGGACGCGGTACGGCTCGGGCTCGCCTCGGCGGCCGAGCCCGAGCTGGTAGGGGCGCTGCGCACGCTCGCGGAACTCGCGGCGCGGCCCCCCTTGGGGCGTCAGTCCAGCAGGCCGTCGTAGTCGGGGAGCTTGTACGTGGTGTCGGCGTAGCCACCCGACAGGTCCGTGGTGTTGTTGCCGATAGTGGTGGGCATGTTCTGCCCGGCAGGCTGTGAATCCGCCCTGAGGGAAGAGGAATCGGGCGTGTCGAGGGCCGGTTCCTGTTCCTCGTCGGGGCCCCGGCGGACGCGTCCGCCGAGCCAGGCCAGCGCGGCCACCGCCAGGCCCAGGCCCAGGAGCAGCCAGGAGACGGTGCGCAGAGTGGACGTCAGGGCGTCGTAGACGGCGGCCGCCGCCGGGTGCGAGACGTCGGACGGCAGGCCGGACAGGGTGAGTGAGCGGCCGACGGTGAGGGCGAGCCCCAGCAGGGCGCCGCCCAGCGCCGTACCCAGCGCGGTCGCCAGCACCGCACGGCGGCGGTGGACGGCGATGGTGATACCGCCGACCGCGAAGACGACGGCCGTGACGGGAAGCCAGAAGCCGGCGACCTCAAGCACGTGGAACCCCTTCCGGAGCCGGTCCAGTTCCGCCACCGGAAGCACCGCGACGGCCGTGTGCTGGACCGGGATACGGGCCGCGAGCGGCACATGGTCCTGGGTGAGCTGGTCCTTGACCTGGGCGGTGACCGGGGCGAGGTCGACGGTCACGGCCTCCTCGCGCTCGTTCTGGAGCGCGCGCAGGACCGCGTCGTGGGTGGCCCGGTTGCCCGCGTCCCAGACCAGCCGGAACGCCCGGGTCTGGGTGAAGGAGCGGACCGCCTCGCGCACGAAGGGCGCCACCGTGCCCTGCATCGGCCGGCCGACGTCGACCTCGCGCATGATGCCCTCGCCGACGGTGTCCGCCACGGCGTCCCGGACGTCCGGGTCGTCGGCGAGCGGTGCCATCGAGCTGACGTACTGTCCGGTGTCCGCCAGCCCGTACGCCGCCCAGGCCGCCAGCGCGCCGAACGGCAGCAGCAGACAGGACAGCGCGATCAGCAGGGCCGACAGGGCCATCCGGAGACGTACGGCCCGGGTGCGCCGTACGGGCCGCGCGGGCCCTGTGGGCACTGAGGGCACTGGGGGCACGCTTCCAGGCAAGCCTCTGAGGGCAGGTCAGGCGAGCGGGGTGACTGCATCCGGGGCACGGCGGGGCGTCAGGTCGAGCCGAACGGACGACACGGCGGTCAGGGGGCGGGCCGCCGGGCGCCGAAAACCCTTGGGGCGCCGCGCTCCGGTGGAGGGCCGGCCCGAACGGGTGTTTCCTGGTGGTGCGGAGGTCTCGTGCCCGGCCTGACGGCCGGAGCGGCTTCGCAGGGATGTCGCCGGGTGCCCCCGGGCGGCCCGGCGGCCGGTGAGGGGAAACAACCCGTGAGGGAAAAAGGGGAACGCGTGGGCCCCGGCCGGCACGGCCGGGGCCCACGCGCGGGCGGGAGCGGTCATCGGACGCGATGGCCCACCGCGTCCTCGTGCGTGTAGAACCGGTAGAACATCACGATGAAGGTCACCGCCGCGACCGCCAGGGACATGCCGGTGGAGCGCAGGATCGACTCTCCGCTCTGGCTGTACAGGAAGCCGAAGGCGATCCCGATGAACGCCGTCCACATCAGCGCGTGCACCTCCCGCCGCAGCCGCGGGCCGATCGTCAGCACGCCGAACAGCACCACCGCGAAGACGAGCGCGGTCACGAAGCCGAACAGCAGGTTCCAGCCGGTGACGGGCGCGCCGCTGCGCCGGTTCGCGGCAGCCCAGTAGCCGTAGATCAGACCGGTCACGATCGGGAAGGCCAGCCTGGCCATGACGTGGGTGTGCGGGCTGAAGATGTCGGGCGTGGGGCCGCGCCGGGGCATACCGCCGGTCGTGGGTGCCGCTTGAGCCATGAGAGTGCTCCTCTCTCCTCGCCCCCAGGTTCCAGAGCACACCTGCGGGTACCCCCTGGCAAGTCGGCCGCACGAAGGGGTACGCCGGCCACGACATGCGGCGGCTCCCGGGACGTGTTTCCCTGCTGTCGTGACCGACCACCCGGCCCCGCGGCGGTGGCAGGATCTGCCGCGCCGGCGGCCCCTGCAGTGGGCCCGGGGCCGGAGCTTCTCCTGGGCGGCGCCGCTGCTGCTGGCCGGGATCACGACGGTCGACCTCAACACCACGGAACGGTTCCGGATCATCACCTGGATCGTGCTGGTCCCCGGGATCGCGGCGGCGATCTGCGGGGTCCGGGTGACGGCCGTGTTCGCGGTGCTGACGGTCCTCGACTACATCGCCGTGGACAGCGTCTGGCCGCACCGGTACCAGGCCAAGCTGCCCGACTTCATCCTGGTCGCCTTCGCCGGGCTGCTGGCCGTCCTCGCCTGCGCGGTCCGGGCGGGCGGCGAGCGGCGGCTGCTGCACATGCGGGACATCGCCGAGACGACCCGCCGCACCGTGCTGCGTCCGCTGCCGCCGGGGTGGGCGGGGCTGGACCACGCGGAGGTCTATCTCGCCGCCGACACGGTGGCCCGGGTCGGCGGCGACTTCTACGACATCCAGCCGGGCCCGCACGGCACCCGGGTACTGGTCGGGGACGTGCAGGGCAAGGGGCTGGGCGCGGTGGAGACGGCGGCCGCGCTGCTGGGCACGTTCCGTGAGGCGGGCTATCACGAGAAGGACCTGGCGACGGTGGCCGTCCGGCTGGAGACCCGGATGCTCCGGCACCGGGGTCACACGGTCGCCCTGGGCCGCGACGACGGCGACCGCTTCGCCACGGCGGTGCTGCTGAGCTTTCCGCCGGGCGCCTCGGACGTGGTGGAGATGGTCAACTTCGGTCACGAGCCGCCGCTGGCGGTGGGGCCGACGGGGGTACGCGCGTTGCCGCAGGGCGACGGACTCCCGCTGGGCATGGCCGAGTTGGCGACGGGCTCCGGCCCCCCGCCGACCCTCACCGTCACCCTCGCCGCCGACGAGACCCTCCTGGTCACCACGGACGGCGTCACCGAGGCGAGGAACGCGGACGGCGACTTCTACGCGCTGCCCGAGGAGGCCGCCCGGGCCGCCACCGCCGACCCGGACCTCCTGGTCGCCTACCTCCGCGACGGCGTACTGCGCCACAGCCGGGGCCGCCTCTCCGACGACACCACGATCTTCGCGATCCGCAGAACGGCGGCCCCCTGACGGGGCGCGGGCAAGGCGTGGACCGCGGTGACCGTCAAGAGGCCCACGGGCGCAAATCCCGGCCGATCGTGCTCTCCCGACTCCCGGAACACTCCCATCCCACCCCAAACCTCGCCCGCACCCTCCGCTGTGCAGGCGCAGCGGTTACCGTGCTGACGTAAGTGGACCTGGGGAACAAGGGGGAGGGCCGATGCCCGGAACCGTGCTGCTGCTCGCGGCCTCGCCGAACGGCAAGGGGGGTCTGGTGGACGCGGCATCCGTGCTCCCCGTGCTCGCGGCCGTCCCCCCGGCGATACTCTCCGGCACCGACACCGCCAACGTCGTCGAACTCGCCGACCCGCTGGAGCCGCAGGCCGTCCTGACCCGGCTGCGGGCCGCCGCGGCCGCCCCCGGCCCGCTGACCTTGTTCGTCACGGGCCAGCTGCACCTGGACCGCAAGCAGCGGCTGCCGCATCTCGCGCTGGCCCGGACCACGCCCGCCACCGTCCGCTACACCGGCCTGCCCTGGCACTGGATCCGGGAGGAGCTGCGGTTGCGGCCGGCCGGGGCGACCACGCTCGTCCTCGATCTGCACGCCGACCACGAGACCTGGGAGTGGCTGCGTACCGTGCCCCTCGACTCCGGGCGCAACAACGCCGTGCACGGGCGTATCGCACCGCCGCCGGCCCGGCGGGAGGTCGCGGCGCCGTCGTACATGAAGGCCGTGGCGACCGTACTGCGCAGCGGGCACCGGCCGCCGATGACGCAGTTGCACCAGCAGGTGCTCGCTCGGCTCGGCGCGGAGGCCGCCGGCTGCATTCTGCTCAGCACCCACACCCCGGACAGCGGGGATCCGCACGACGCCATCAGCACGGCCGCGCGGGGCGGGCGGTACGCGGAGGCCGACGGGCTCGCCGCCCGCTGGGAGGAGGCCGCCGCGCGGGCGCACGGGCCGGCCTCCGAGGACGCCCTGCACTGGTCCGAAGTCCGGGCCGACCTGGCGATGTTCGCGGGGGACGCGGCGCGTAGCTGCCGTACCTGGCTGACCGTCGCGCACGTCCGGCTGGCCGCGGGGCAGCCGGCCGACGCGCCGGCCGTCGAGGCGGCCGTGGACCGGGCCCACCACCAGTGGGGTGCCATCAAGGACACGGCGCGGGCCCGTGAACTCGGACCCGCGCTCGCGGAGTTGAGACTCAGGGTGCCGGGCCGCCGGGAGGGTGCCCTGGACCATGTCCAGCAGCACCTGCGGCAGCTTCAGACCAGCTGAGTCACCGGTACTAGCTCGTGAAGGTGAAGTACTTCCACGCCCCGTAGGTCGTGGAGTTGACGGTGTCGCCGGACGTGCCGTTGATGTAGTCGGAACGGACCCGGAAGCGCCAGCCGACGTCGTCCTTGTGGCTGCCGGTGAACTCGACCTGGGAGATCCCGTCGGTGGCCAGCGCGAAGTACTTCGAGTCGTCCGAGTACCACGTGCCCTGGTAGTAGACCTGGAAGTCGAACCGCTGCGAACGGCCGGGGTAGTAGGCCATCTTGGTGGTGAACAGCGGGTTCTTGGTCTTGTGGAAGACGTAGTACTTCTGTCCCCACGCGGTCTTCGTCTTGTACTGACGGCTCGGCGTCATGGAGATGCTGACCTTCGCGCCCACCGAGCTGGACACCGACCGCGGCTGCCAGCGCGCGTCGCCCGTGAACTTCGCGGTGACCTTGGTGTCGCGCTTGAGGTCCAGGGTGACGGACAGGTTGCCGTGCGAGTCGACCTTGCCGGACTTGGCCAGCTTGTTGGGCTTGTCCGAGCCGAACGGGTCGGCCCAGATCTCCACCGTGCGGTTCTTGTACGTCGTACCGAGGTGGGCGGTGAACTTCACGTCCTGCCCGTACGCGTACACCTTGCCGTTGTTGTTCAGCGTCAGCGTCGGCTTGGCGCGGGAGACGTCCACGGTGTCCTTGGCGGAGGCGGCCGTGTGGTCTGCGTCGCCCGCGTAGGAGACCTGGTACGTCACCTTGCCGCCGGCCGGCGGGGTGTCGGTGAACGAGTAGGTGCCGTCGGCCTTGACGGTGACGGCGGGCAGCGCCTTGCCGTTCGGGGAGTCCAGGTCGGTGCGGGTGACCGCGAGCTGGGTGCCGGCGGGCAGCGCGGTCGTCGAGGAGACCGTGCCGGTGACGGTGAGCTGCTTGGCGCGGGTCGCCGTCGCCGGGGCGTTCACCGTGACGGTGGTGGCCGCCCGGCCCGGGGTGTCGTACTCGCGCAGGGAGTACACGTCCGCGTCGTTGTACGTCACCGCGAACAGGCGGGAGCCGTCCGGCGTCCAGGCCAGGCCGCCGTCGGCGAGCGTGTCGGCGCCGCTGGACGTACCCGTGTTGGGGAAGTCGTACGTGCGCACGGCCTCGCTGCTGCCCGGGTGGAAGATGTAGATGTCCGGGTCGTACCAGGCGAAGCTGCCGCCGGCGACCGTGCCGTCGGGCGCGATCGCGACCGCGTTCGGGTAGGCGGTGCTGGTGTACTTGCCGTCCTCGTTGAGGTCGGACGTCTTGTACACCTGGTGGTAGTACGGCGCCCCGCTGGCCACCACGACGTCCTTGCCGTCGGGGGTGACCTGGAGGTCGTTGAGGTTGCTGCCGTCGGTGCGGATGTGGGCCAGCTGGGTCGCGGTGCCCGACGAGACGTCGTACGAGGACAGCGACGCGGGGCTCAGGTCGCGGTCGCCGGCGACCAGGATGTCGGTGCCCGGTGCCGCATCCAGGATGGGCGCCGAGTACCAGCTGCTGTCCTGGCCGAGGGTGACCTGGTGGTCGCCGGTCAGGTCGACCGAGCCGATGTTGCCCTCGGCGTCACCGCCGTAGCCGAACCACAGCTTGCCGTCCGCGACGGCGACGCTCCGTGGCTTGTCGCCCACGGCGTAGCGGGTGGTCTCGGCGTCCGTCGCGGTGTCGATGACGGCGACGGCGTCCAGGTCCCGGACGGCCGCGTAGAGGGTGCCGGAGTCGGCGGACAGCTCGAGGCCGGTGACACCGGAGAGGTTGGTGGTGAGCTGCTTGAGCACGTTGCCCGAGTAGTCCGTCACGACGATCTTGCCGTTGCTCGGGTCGCTGATGAAGACCTGCTGGTGGACGCCGTCGACGACGATGTCACCGGTCGACTTGATCGGCAGCAGGGCGCTGGTGTCGGCGAAGGCCGGCGTGGTGGCGGCCAGGGCCGCGGAGCTGAAGAGGACCGCCAGGGTGGTGGCGGCCGTGATGGTGCGGGTGCGCATACGCACGCTGATTCGAACCCCCCGGAACGAATGAAGTGGGTGCCACGGACCTCGGCCCACATGTGTGCGTGCGCTGTGAGCCGGGTGTGGCGGATGCGATGAAGACTAGGACATGCCACTGACAAACAGCACCCGGGATTCCCGGCCACGGGCGAGCCGGGTCAGGCGTACCCGCCGAAGGTGATGCCGGTCGGCTCCGCCTGTCGAGGCGGTCGTCGAACCGGGAGTCCTGGAGCGGGAAGTTGACCGGCAGGCGAGGGGACGTCGGCCGGCCGCGGGGAGGCGCGTCGGCCGGCAGGGGGGAGCGCGTCGGCCGGCCGGTGGGAGGCGTCAGCGGGGGGCGTGTTCGGCGGTGGCCGGCACGGAGGAGCGGGAGCCGTCGTCCGTCGCTCTGGCCGGGCCCGCGTTCGCTGCCGTGATGAGCGCGGCCACAGCGATCACGGCAGCTGCCACACTACGGGCGGTGGGGGTCCCCCCGATCGAGCGAAGCCGGGAGTGGGGGAGTGCGGTGGGGCGTGCGGATGTGCGTCCGAGCACGGCGACCTCGCAACGACAGGGGCGGGTTAAGCGTGTTTAACTCGCCGTTTAACCTATGGGCTTACACAGCTCAACGGCAAGGGGTCCAGGGGGAGTTGGGGGGAGTGACAGAATGCAGGAGCGGGACGATCCGGTGACCGTCGGGCGACGGGTGCAGCAGCTGCGCACCGAACGGGGGCTGACCCAGCGCCAGCTGGCCGAACCGGCCTACACACCGGCCTACATCTCCACACTGGAGGCGGGGCGGGTGCGGGCCTCCGACGAGGCGCTGCGGCACATCGCCGGGCGGCTCGGTGTCGGCTTCGAGGAGCTGGTCAGCGGGCGCCCCGCCCATCTCGCCACCGACCTCAGGCTGCGGCTCACCGAGGCACAGCGCACCCTGGCCACCGGCGCGGCCGAGGAGGCCGCCGTCCTGTACGCCGGCCTCTTCGAGGAGGCGGAGGCGCACGGGCTGTCCGTCGAGCAGGCCACCGCGCTGCTCGGGATGGGTGAGTGCGCCCTGGACACCGGTGAGCTGGGCCGGGCCCGGGAGTTCTTCGAACGGGCCGAGCTGTGGACGGCCGACGAGCCGCTGCCGGTGCGCGTCCCGGCGATCCGCGGCCGGGCCGTCAGCCACTACTTGGCCGGTGAGCTTCGTTATGCCGTCTACCTCCTTGAGACCACGCTCGACGAGCTGAACCGGAGCGGGCTGCACGACCCGGACGCGCTCCTGCTGCTCTACGCGTCCGCCATCGGCCCGTACATGGACATGGGCGCCCACGCCCGCGCCGCCCAGGCCGCGGAACTCGCCCTCGCCCTCGCCCCGCAGGCCGGCGACCCCGCGCTGATCGCCCGGATGCACCGCTCCGTCGCCCGCACCCTGCTCGCCGAGGGCCGGGTCGCCGAGGCCGACGCCTCGCTGGCCAAGGCCGCCGAGCTGTACCGCCAGCTCCAGCTGCGCACCGAACTCGCCAACTGCCACTGGATGCGCGGCTACGTCTGCGCTCAGAACGGCGAACTGGAGCGTGCGGAAGGGGAGTTGCGGGAGGCCCTGGCGATGTTGTCGGAGACCCGGGCGGCCCTGTACCGCAGCCAGGCCGCCGTCGAGCTGGCCGACGTACTGCACCGCCGGGACAAGTCCGAGGAGGCCGCCGCACTGCTGAACGACGTGCTCGGCGACTTCTCCTCCGAGCGCGGTGCGGTCCACGCGGCCGCCGCGCACCGCCTGCTCGGCATCATCGCCGAGGACGCCCGGGAGACGGAGGCCGCGGAGGAGCACTACGTCCGCGCCCTGAGCCTGCTGGAGCGGGCGGGCGCGGCCGGGGACCTGGCGGACCTGTGCCGGCTGCTGGGGGACCTGCTGCGCCGCACCGGCCGGGTGGAGGCGGCCCTGGACGCGTACCGCACGGGTCTCGGCCACCGAACGGCCCCGGGCACCACGACCCTGGGCCCGGCGCCGGCCCAGCCGCCGTTGTAGGGGCTGCCGCTACCGTCCTGGATCCGCACCCTCGGCATCCCCGTCACGGTCCAGGCGGCCTACCTGACGGGCGAGTCCCACCTGCGCGGCCCACTTACGCCGGGGCGCTGGGCGGACCTCACGGTGTGGGACCGGGACCCGGCGAACGAGCCGTCAGCCACCACACAGCCTTCTCCCTGCCAACTGAACCCCACCCCATAGCCGCCCTCGCTACCGTCCCCACGGTGCACAGCCAACGGACGGCAACCGACACCCTGCGCCTCCTCCTCCGCGCCCTCGTCCACGCGGTCCTCGGCGGCACCGCCCTCCTCGCCATCGCGACCGTCGCCTCCGTCCTCGGGCCCACCCTCGCCCTGGACCTCTACACCCCACCGGTCGCCGCCTGGTGGACCGTGTTCACGGCGGTCGCCGTCCAGGGCGTCCCCTTCCTCCTCCTCGGCACCGTCGTCTCCGCGGCGATCGGCGCCTTCGTCCCGGAGCGGGTGTTCACCCGCCTCCTCCCCCGCAACCAGGCTCTCGCCGTTCCCGTGGCGGGGGCCGCCGGCGTCGTACTGCCGGGCTGCGAGTGCGCCTCCGTCCCCGTGGCCGGCGGACTGATGCGCCGCGGGGTCGCCCCGGCCGCGGCCCTCGCCTTCCTCCTCTCCGCACCGGCCATCAACCCGGTGGTCCTGGTGGCGACCTCCATCGCGTTCCCCGGCCGGCCGGAGATGGTCCTGGCCCGCCTGCTCGCCTCCCTCGGCACCGCCGTGGTGATGGGCTGGCTGTGGGCACGTTTCGGCCGCGACGAGTGGCTGCGCCCACCCCGCACCGCCCAGGACTCCCACACCACCGGCCCCCGCGCCTTCGTCACCGGCCTCCAGCACGACTTCCTGCACGCCGGCGGCTTCCTGGTGCTGGGCGCGGGGGCCGCGGCGACCTTCAACATCGCCGTGCCCAGATCGGTCCTGGACGTCTTCACCGGCTCCGCGTGGACGGCCGTCCCGCTCCTCGCCGTGCTCGCCGTCGTGCTGTGCGTGTGCAGCGAGGCCGACGCCTTCGTGGCCGCCTCGCTCAGCGCCTTCCCCGCCACGGCGAGGCTGGCGTTCATGGTGGTGGGCCCGATGGTCGACCTGAAGCTGATCGCCCTCCAGGCGGGCACCTTCGGCCGGGGCTTCGCCCTCCGCTTCTCCTCGGCGACCTGGCTGGTGGCCCTGTCGGCCAGCGTCCTGGTGGGGTGGTGGCTGCTGTGAGGCGCTACGGCGGACCGGTCCTGCTCTGCCTGGTCGGCGCGGCGGCCCTGCGGATCACCCTCTTCGGCGACCTGTACCTGCGGTACGTACAGGCGTCCCTGCGCCCGTACCTGATCACCTCCGGGATCGCCCTGATCCTGCTGGGCCTCACGACGGCGGCACTGCGCAGCCGCACCACGGACGACCATGACCACAGCGACGACCATAACCACAGTGGCGACCATGACCACAGCGACGACCATAACCACAGTGGCGACCATGACCACGGCGACGACCATGACCACAGCGAGGACCACGACTACCACCACAACCACGAGCACCACCACAACCACGGCCCCCGGATCGCCTGGCTGCTCACCCTCCCCGCAGTCGCCCTGCTCCTCTTTCCCCCGCCCGCGCTCGGCTCGTACAGCGCGGAGCGCGAGGCGGCGCAGCGGGCGGCGCAGGGGGTCGGGGACTTCCCGGCGCTGCCCGCCGGGAACCCGGTGCCGCTGACGCTCGCCGAGTTCAGCTCACGGGCGATCTACGACAGCGGGCGCTCGCTGACGGGCCGTACGGTCCGTATGACGGGCTTCGTCACGTCCGGCTCCGCCGGTGGTACCTGGTATCTCACCCGGCTGATAGTCACCTGCTGCGCCGCCGACGCCACCACCAGCAAGGTGGAGATCAGGGGCGAGGACGCGCCGCTCACCGATACCTGGGTCACCGTCACCGGCACCTGGCACCCCAAGGGCAAGCTTGGCTCGGACGCGGCCTGGCCGCCGGTGCTGGACGCGAAGTCGGCACACACGGTGCGGCAGCCGTCGGACCCGTACGAGACGCCGTAGCCCGTTCGGGTCAGGCGGGTGGGTCGTGCCGCCCGACATGACGGACGGTGGCATGCAGAGGCACCTGCACACAAACCCTGGCATTCACCGGCGTACGAAGGGAACCCTCCCGCCCATGCGTATCGATCTGACAGGACGCACCGCACTGGTCACCGGCTCCACGCAGGGGATCGGTGCGGCCATCGCCGTGGGGCTCGCCCGGGCCGGAGCCCGTGTCGGCGTCAACGGCCGCGACGAACGTCGGGTGGCCGACAGCGTGCGGGCGTTGGCCGAGCAGGCCCCCGGCGCCGACCTGGTGCCGGTGGCCGCCGACGTCTCCACCGACGAGGGAGCGGCCCGGGCGACGGAACTGCTGCCCGGGGTGGACATCCTCGTCAACAACCTGGGTGTCTTCGGGGCCGCCGACCCGTTGGAGCTCAGCGACGACGAATGGCGCCGCTACTTCGAGGTCAACGTGCTCGCCGCGGTACGACTGACGCGGCTGTACCTGCCGGGCATGACCGAACGCGGCTGGGGGCGCGTGCAGTACATCGCCAGCGACTCGGCGGTGGCCATCCCGGCCGAGATGATCCATTACGGGATGTCGAAGACCGCGCTGCTGGCGGTGAGCCGCGGATTCGCCAAGAAGGCGGCCGGCACGGGCGTGACGGTGAACTCGGTCATCGCGGGCCCCACGCACACCGGCGGCGTCGAGGACTTCGTGTACGGCCTCGTGGACCGGGACCTGCCGTGGGAGGAGGCGCAGCGCAGGTTCATGCGCGAGTACCGGCCGCAGTCCCTGCTGCAACGGCTGATCGAGCCGGAGGAGATCGCCCACATGGTCGTCTACCTCAGCTCCGAGCAGGCGTCGGCCACGACCGGGGGCGCCCTGCGGGTGGACGGCGGTTACGTCGACGCGATCCTCCCCTGACCGGTCGACGCGGTCCTCCCCTGACCGGTCGACGCGGTCCTCCCCTGACCGGTCGACGCGGTCCTCCGCCGACCGTCGGCGCTGGGTTCCAGGACGGGCCCTAGGCCTGCGCCCGGCCCTGTTCCCGTACCTCGGCGAGGCGCCGGACGCCGATGTCGAGGGTCTGTGCGGCGATGTCCGCCGGGAGGGTGCCGAGGGCGCCGGCGGTGAGGACGATCGCGTCGTCGCCGACGCGGACGACGGCGATGTCGACGGTGAGGGTGGTGGGATCGTCGCCCGGGGAGGGCTGCGCGGTGAGGGTGACCCGCAGCCCCTGCCGGGCCTCGCCGAACTCCGGCAGCCGGTAGTCGGCGACCTGGACAGCTTCGGTCCCGGCCGAGGTGGTCTGCGCGGCGAACTGCCCGCAGACGCCGGGCACCGCCCGCAGCCAGGCCAGAGTCCGGTCCACGTCGGCGGCGCGGCTCGCGTAGACCTGGTAGCGGAGCTGGGCGTCGTCGTCGCCGTCGTCGAGGACGGTGACGGCGTGCGGGCCGGCCGGTTCCAGCAACTCGTCGGCGTACAGGGTGTCGAGGAGGCGCTGGCAGTCGGGCTGCCCGGCGACGGCCTTGAGCAGCCCGTCGTGCCAGGTGGCGGTGGAGTCGCCGGCCGTCCACGGCACCCCGAGGTCGGCCTCGCCGATCAGCGCCGACTGGGCCTGCCCGGGGGTGAGCGCCGGGGTGCCGGGCGAGGCGGCCGGGCTGGCGGGGGCGGGAGCGGGCTGCTCGGCGGCGGTCGCGTTCGCCGCCGGGGAGGCGCCCGGAGCGGACGCTTCCGGCGGCCGTCCGGCCGTACAGGCGGAGACGGCGAGCAGACCGGCCACGGCAAGACCGGAGGCGATGACTCTCATGGCGGGGCCTCTCCGGGAACAGGAGCGGTGGGACGCGTGAGATCACGCCATCACCACTGGCGTCCGCCTACCACCGCTCCGGTCCGTCCGGGTGAGGGCTCACCTGTTCGCCGACTGCCCGGCATTCAGCTAGACGCACCCGAGTTCAACCCGGTCGACACTGCCCACGACGATGGCGCTCACGGTCCCGGCTGGCCCGGCGTACGTGCCGACCTTCGCGCCGATCCCGGCCCCGGGCGGACGGGGGGGCAGGCTGGAAGCAGGCTGGAAAACCTTTCGCCAGGTGTCCCGTCTTGTCGTTAGCGTGTCGCGCATGAAGCGCGCCCTGCCGTGTCCGTTCCGTACGACGACGCCGGAGACCGTCCCGGCGCGCTGACATCCGATCTGTCCGAAGCCCCGGGGGAACGTCCCGGGGCTTTGTCGTGTCGCGGGTCGTTCGCCTCTCCGACGAAGGAGATCCGCCATGCAGGACCACCGCCGGCTCGGCCGTGAACTCGGCCTGTTCGACACCGACCCGCTGATGGGCGCGGGCCTGCCCTACTGGCTGCCCGACGGGGCGGTCGTACGGCACACCCTGGAGGAGTACGTCCGGGACGCGGAGCGGCGCGCCGGGTACCGGCACGTGTACTCGCCCGTCCTCGGTAAACGCGAGCTGTACGAGATCTCCGGGCACTGGTCGCACTACCGCGAGGACATGTACCCGGCCATGCGGGTGGGGGCGGAGGAGGTCGTGCTGCGGCCGAGCCTGTGTCCGCATCACGCGCTGATCTACCGGTCCCGGGCCCGCAGTTACCGGGAACTGCCGCTTCGGATCGCCGAGTTGGGGGCGATGTACCGCGCCGAGCTGTCCGGTGTCCTCGGCGGTCTCACCCGGGTACGGGCCATCCAGCTCAACGACGCCCACATCTTCTGCACCCTCGACCAGGCCGTCGAAGAGGCCCGCGCCGCCCTCGAGTTGATCGCCCGCGCCTACGCCGACCTCGGCATCAGCGCCGTACGGCACCGGCTCTCGCTGCCCGGCGAGGGCGGGAAGTACGTCGCCGACCCGGAGTTGTGGCAGCGGGCCACCGTGCTGCTGCGGGAGGTGCTGGACGGGGCGGGCGTGGCGTACGAGGAGGTCGAGGGGGAGGCCGCGTTCTACGGCCCGAAGATCGACGTGCAGATCGCGGACGCGGCGGGGCGGGAGTCGACCCTGTCCACCGTGCAGATCGACTTCCACCAGCCGGAGCGGTTCGATCTGCGGTACGTCGGGTCGGACGGCGGCAGGCACCGGCCGGTGATGGTGCACCGGAGCGTGATCGGGAGTGTGGAGCGGGCCGTCGCGCATCTTCTCGACGTGCACGGCGGCGCCTTCCCGGCCTGGCTGGCGCCGGTGCAGCTGCTCGTCCTGCCGGTCGCCGAGGCGCAGCTGGCGCAGGCGGGGGCGCTGGTCGCGGCGGCGGTCGCGGACGGGCTGCGGGCCGAGGTGGCCGGTCCCGGGCAGGGCAGTCTGGGCGCGCGGGTGCGCGACGGCAGGCTCGTGCCGTACCAGGCGGTGATCGGCGAACGCGAGGCAGAGGCGGGGCTGGCGGCCCTGCGGCTGCGGGACGGGCGCCGGGTGGGTGCCCTGCCGGTGGCGGAGCTGGTGCGGCGGATCGGGGAGCGGGTGGCGGGACGGGGGACCGCGCTGTGGGCCGGGTGACGGGCGGAGCGAGGGGCCGGGCGATGGGCCGGGTGACGGGCCGGGTGACGGGGTGGCCGGGGAGGACGGCCATCAGGTGAGGGCGGCCGCCGCCTCGCGGAGTTCGGCTAGGGCGTCGTGGGCCAGGCCGGGGAAGGGGCGGTCGTTCTCCGGGACGATCCACCGGGCGAAGGCCGTGGCGAAGGCGCGGACGCCCAGGTCGGCGGCGAGGCTCGCGGTGGGGTCGGGGACGCCGCGGCGGCGGAGGGCGTCGGTCAGGGTCGCCGCGAGGTTGAGCTCCTTGAAGGCCAGGCGCTCCCGCAGTTCGGTGTGGCCGGCGATGACGGCGCCGAGGCGGGGACCGAACTCGCGCTGTTCGGGGGTGAAGGACGCGGTCAGGGCGTCCAGGGCCGCGGCGACCGCCTCCAGCGGGGTCGCGGAGGCCGGAGCCGCCTCGGCGCCCTCCGTGAGGAGGCGGCCGTGCACCTCCTGCCCGGCGAACAGCACCTCGCGCTTGTCCGGGAAGTGCCGGAAGAAGGTCGTCTTGGTCAGTCCGGCCCGCTCGGCGATCTGGGCGACGGTGGTGCTGTCGTAACCCTGCTCGCCGAACAGGTCGATCGCGGCCTGCACGAGTCGCTGTCGTGCGTTCGGTTCCCATCGAGCCATGGGCACAGCTTAGGTGATGTGACTCGGTACCATCACAGTGCTACGGTGACGGTACCGAGTCACATCACCTTCTTCTCGTTCCCGGGAGAGCCGTCATGCGTGTCTTCGTCACCGGCGCCAGCGGTCATATCGCCTCCGCCGTCATCCCCGAACTGCTCCGGGCCGGGCACGAGGTCGTCGGCCTCGCCCGGTCCGACCGCTCCGCCGCGGCCGTGACGGCACTGGGCGCCGAGGTGCGCCGCGGTGACCTCGCGGACCTGGACGGACTGCGGGCGGCCGCGCGGGACGCCGACGCCGTCGTCCATCTCGCCTTCGACCACGCGGCCATGGCCGCCGGGGACATGGCCGGTGCAGCGGCCACCGACCTGGAGGTGACCCGGGCGTTCGGCGAGGTGCTCGCCGGCACCGGCAAGACCCTCATGGGGATCGGCATGGGGAGCGACGGCAACGAGCACGTCGAACAGGCCCTCGACGCCCACCCCCGGTCCGCCACCGGGCGCCTGGTCGGCGAACTCACCGAACAGGGCGTGCGTACCGTGCTCGTCGGGATACCGCCGGTCGTGCACAGCACCCTGGACCGGGGCGGGTTCCTGCCGACACTGATCCGGATCGCCCGGGCCACGGGGGTCTCCGGCTATGCCGGGGACGGCGGGAACCGGTGGTCCGCCGTGCACACGCTGGACCTCGCCCGGCTCTACCGGCTGGCGCTGGAGCAGGCGCCCGCGGGAGCGCGACTGCACGCCGCCGCCGAGCAGGGCGTCACGGTGCGGGAGATCGCCGAGGTGATCGGGGCACGGCTGGGCCTTCCGGCCGAGAGCATCCCCGGTGAGCGGGCCGCCGAACACTTCGGGTTCTTCGGTGCGCTGATCACCTACGACATGCCGTTGAACAGCGGGCGGACGCGGGAGCTGCTGGGGTGGGAGCCGAGGGAGGCGGGGCTCGTGGCCGACCTCGAGGAGGAGCACTACTTCAAGGACGAATGAGCCGGGGCGAGAGGCGCCCGCCGGTGGGTCGGCGCGGGGGGACCTGGGCCTGCCCGCGTCCGCCCGCCGGCCCGCCGACGTCGACGCCGTCACCCTGCTCCGCCGCGAGATCCTCGCCTCGCCCCTGGACGTGGCCCTGGACATGGACGTGGCACGGTACGTGCGGCTGTATCTGGAGACGGTCGTCACCGGGTGAGCGGCGGGGCCCCGCCGGTCATCGAGCCGGGCGGGCTGCTCGGCCGTACCCGCGCGGCCATCCTGGAGGTCTCACCCCTGACGGCGGCCTCGACCAGCCCTGCAACCGGGGTCCGGTCTGGCACATCGAGAACCGCTGAGCCACGGCCGTACAGGTACGCCCCAGCCGCTCGAGACGGCCGGGGCGTACCTGTGTCGTGGTGTGTGCGGGGCCTCGGGTCAGGCGCGGGTCGCCTTACGGCGTCGCGTGGCGACGACGATCGCCGCGCCGCCGGCCAGCAGCACGGCCGCGCCGCCGGCGATGAGCGGGGTGGTGGAGCTGGCGCCGGTGTGGGCGAGGTCGCCGCCACCGCCGGAGTTGGTGCTCGGGGCCGGCGCGGGGGCGGTCGTCGACTCGGAGGCGGAGGCCGACGGGGTGGCCGTGCCGGTCGACTCGCTCTCCGAAGGCGACGGGGTCTCCGCGGCCGGCGGGGTGGTCTCCTCGGCCGGGGTCGACTCCGAGGCGGAGGGCGACGGGGACGGGGAGGACGACTCGCCGGTCGCGCAGTCCTTCGTGCCGCCGTTCCAGGACGCGATCAGCTTGTCCTTGATGACCGCGTGGTCCGGTCCGGCCGGCAGGTCGCCGTGCTCGAAGCCGTCGTTCGCGTCCTTCTCGCCGTCGAACTTGACCGCGCCCCGGTACAGGTCGATCTGCGCGAAGCAGCCGGCGTCCGGAACCGCGATGTCGAGGGAGTCGGTCTGGCCCTGCTTGACCGTCACCGAGTCGAAGTCGACGAAGATCTGCTCGCCCGAGGTGGCGAAGGTGGCGCCGTGGGCCAGGTAGGAGGCGAGCGAGGCGGTGCAGCTCGCGGCGTCGGCGGCGGCGCGGACCTTGATGTGGACCTTGCCGTCGTCGGTGACCTTCAGGTTCTGGTCGTCGACCTTCACCGAGTCGAAGAAGTTCGAGCCGTCGACCGAGAACTGGCACTTGTCGGTGCCGGTCTCCGTGCCGGCTCCGGTGCCGGGGCTGTAGTGGCCGCCGGACTTCCAGCCGTCACCGCCGGGAGCGCCGTGTGCGAAGGCGCCGGACGCCCCGGCGACGGAGGCGGCACACAGGGCGAACGACGCGAGGCCCGTCCCCAGCAGGCGGCGCGCGGTGACATGTCTGGTTATGGACATGGATATCCCATCGTGGATCTCGCGAGAAGAGCAGCGGAGGCTGCGGAAAACGAAGAAGACACCAGGCTCATTGGTCACATGCGCCACGGTGTGCGCCCATGGTCGTGTGACGTGCCGAAGCCTGTCAACCTGCCCTGAATCAAGAGAGGTTCGGGGCTCATTACAACTCCCTCACACAGGGAATGATCCGCTCCGGGCGGTGTGAAGGTTCGCTTTCTCGGCAATATGGACAGACTGGTTCTCGGTTTCCCTCCCGCCCGAAAGGAACGCGCGTGGTCGACCTCTCCTCCCGGAACCCCGACTGGTGGCGCCAGGCCGTGATCTACCAGGTGTATCCGCGCAGCTTCGCCGACGCGAACGGCGACGGGCTCGGTGACCTCCGAGGCGTCACCGAGCGGCTGTCCCATCTGGGCGCGCTCGGCGTGGACGCCCTGTGGCTCAGCCCGTTCTACCCGTCCGAACTCGCCGACGGCGGCTACGACGTCGCCGACTACCGGGACGTCGACCCGCGCCTGGGCACCCTGGACGACTTCGACGTGATGGTCGCCGAGGCGCACCGGCTGGGCCTGAAGGTGATCGTCGACATCGTCCCGAACCACACCTCGCATCTGCACCCCTGGTTCCAGGAGGCCCTGCTCGCGGGCCCCGGCTCGGCGGCCCGCGACCGCTACGTCTTCCGGCCCGGCCGCGGCGAGCACGGCGAACTCCCGCCCTCCGACTGGCAGTCGGTGTTCGGCGGCAGCGCCTGGCGCCGGGTCCCGGACGGTGAGTGGTACCTGCATCTCTTCGCCCCCGAGCAGCCCGACCTGAACTGGGCGCACGAGGAGGTCCGCGCCGACTTCCGCACCACCCTGCGCTTCTGGTCCGACCGGGGCGTCGACGGCTTCCGCGTCGACGTGGCGCACGCCCTGGTGAAGGACCTCGCCGAGCCGCTGCGGGACGTGGCGGAGTTCGGTGCGACCGGCGAGGAGGCGCTGGAGCGGGTACCGCCCGGCACGCACCCCTACTGGGACCGTGACGAGGTGCACGAGATCTTCCGGGACTGGCGCAAGATCTTCGACGCCTACACCCCGCCGCGCACGGCCGTCGCCGAGGCCTGGGTGCCCGGCGGCCGCCGCACCCTGTACGCCCGCCCGGACGAACTCGGCCAGGCCTTCAACTTCGAGTACCTCCAGACCCCGTGGGACGCGGACGCCCTCCGCGAGGTCATCACCGGCTCCCTCGCCACCGCCCGCGCGGCCGGCGCCTCCGCCACCTGGGTGCTCTCCAACCACGACGTCGTACGGCACGCCTCCCGGCTGATGCTGCCGCCGGGTACGGACGAGAACGCCTGGCTGCTGTCCGGCGGCCGGGCGCCGGAGGTCGATGCTTCTCATGGTCTCCGCCGGGCCCGCGCCGCCACCCTGCTGATGCTGGCGCTGCCCGGATCGTCGTACGTCTACCAGGGTGAGGAACTCGGGCTGCCCGAGGCCGCCGACCTGCCCACGGCCGTCCTCCAGGACCCGATCTGGGAACAGACCGGCCATGTCCGCAAGGGCCGCGACGGCTGCCGGGTGCCGCTGCCGTGGACGGCGGGCGGACCGTCGTACGGCTTCGGGTCCGGCGGTGCCTGGCTGCCGCAGCCGCGGTGGTTCGCGTCGTACGCCGTCGAGACGCAGGCCGGTACGGCGGGCTCCACCCTGGAGCTGTACCGCACCGCGCTGCGGCTGCGCCGCAAGCTGATCGAGGGCGAGACGCTGACCTGGGGTGAGGCGCCGGAGGGGGTGCTGCACTTCGCCCGGTCGGAGGGCTGGCGGTGCGTCACGAACGTGTCGGACGCGCCGGTACCACTGCCGCCGGGCGAAGTGCTGCTGGCCAGCGCGCCGCTGCCGCTGGACGGCACGCTGCCGCCTGACACCACGGTGTGGCTGGGCGCCTAGCCGGCGGTGGGGCTGGGGGCCGGGGAGACGCCGGTGGCATTGCCATCGGCGTTGCCGGTGCCGACGCCGGCACCGCTGCCCGTGAAGCCGTTCTCGCCCGGCAGCGCCGGCGGGCTGGTCGTGCTGTTGACCGGCGGGGTGAGGACGACCTGCGGCTGGCCCGCGGCCGGGGGCGGCGGGGTCAGGTCGGTGGCGGGCAGCTTCGGCGGGGTCGTCTCCTGGAAGAGGACCGACGGGAAGTCGACCAGGCCGGTCTGCTCCATCACCGTGATGTGGTCCAGGACCGTGGCGTTGGCCTGGTCGGCCAGGATCCGCACCAGGGTGTTCTGGGTCGTGGAGCGGATCTTGGCGATCGTGTTGAAGATCGACCCGTGCGTGATCCGCAGGATGTTGGCGAAGTCCGTGTCGAACTTCTTGCCGCTGTCCGCCGTCAGCGTGTTGACGAAGCCCTGCTGCTGCGGGGAGGGCAGGTCCGGGATGGTGATGTTGAGCATGGGCGCGATCTTGCGGCAGCTGGCGTCCAGCGCCGCGTGGCCGTCGATCAGGTGCTTGCTCGCGGTGATGACCGCCTGGCTCTGGCCCTTCTTCACGCCGAGCTGTCCCACGGGGTACTCCCACAGCCCGGCCGCGCGCACCTTCACCACGAAGTCACGGTCGCCTTCGGTCAGGGGCCCCCACTGGGTGTTGGCGATGACGCGGGTCGTGTCGCTGGACACGGTGTTCACGCCCAGCATGCTCGGGTAGGCCAGTGCCGCGAGGGTCAGGCTGAGGGCTCCGCCCACAAAGAGAGTTCCCGTCGCGTTCCGCGAAAAGCGCACTGGTGCCTCCTGCCGGTCAGGGATCCCGCGCAGGGGCGGGGTCGGTCGCCCATGAATACGGACGGGGAAAGCGTCAGAAACCTTTTGGTTTGGCAAAGAACTTGTGAGACCTTGCTCTGCCGGGGACGCCGCCTCCCCATGTCTTGCCCACGGGAGGGTGATGACTTCCCCTGGTCTGTGTGGCCATGACAAAGTCGCGGGCTAGCTTCGCCGCATGCCCCCACAGCCACCGTTCCCGCGCGCTCCCCGCGGCGCCGCTCCCGGTCAGGGTCCCGGCCGCGGCCCCGCCGCGCTGCCCGTACTGCCCTATCGCAAGCCCACCAAGGGCCGCGACTACTGGGTGTTCGACGACGTCCTGCCGGACGTGGACGCCGTACGCGAGCGCTGCCTGGCCAAGGACGACTGGGTCCAGGGGTACCCGTACACCTCGGAGACCTGGCCCGGACTGCGCACCATGCCCGGCCTCGAACCCGCCGAACTCGCCGTCGTGGAAGGGCTGGTGAAGCAGGCGACCGGCGCCGGGAGACTGTGGGTGCAGCAGGCGCCCGGCGGCGGCACCCTCAACCACAACTGCGTCCAGGTCGTCGGCGAGGGCGAGAGCGAGCCGCGCCCGCACACCGACTCCCGGGCGCTGTGCCGGTACGCGGCGGTGCTGTATCTCAACCCCGGTGTCGCCAAGGACTGCGGCACCGCCTTCTACCGCCAGTCGCTGCCCGGTGGCCGCCTCGGCGGCAACATCGTCCAGGCCCCGCACAACAACCTGGTCGAGGCGCTGGGGACCCGGTTCGTCCCGGGCGACCACTTCGAGGAGGACGTCCGCGTCCCGCACAGGTACAACCGGCTGCTCCTCTACAACGCCAACCTCGTGCACAGCGCCACCGGGTACGCCGGCAAGACGCTGGAGGAGAAGCGGATGACCGCGGTGTTCTTCTGGATGGCCTGATGTCACAGGGGACTTGAGCCGCCGGATTCTGTAACGGCGGGCGTGACACGACCACGACGGTCCCGTGACGGCGGGCCCCGAACTTCCCTGCCCGGGGCCGCATCGAAAGAGGTGTCCGGCAGAGAGCCGGGGAGAACACCACCGCTGGGGGATCCCATGTCGAACCGCCGCCGCAACCTCCGCAAGGCCGCCGCCGCCCTGACCGGCGCCGCCGCGCTGATGGCCTTGCTGACCGCCTGCAACGGCACCGCGACCGGCTCTGTCACCGCCGACGGCGGTACGGCGGCTCCGGCGGCGGGCGACGCGACGGGCGGCGGCGGCTCCACGGGCTCCAACGGTTCGACCGGTTCCGGTTCGAGCTCCGGTTCCGGGGCTACGCCGGCCGGGAACACCGGGTCGGGGAGCGGCACGGGTGGGAGCACGGGCTCGTCCACGTCGGGCGGCTCGTCCACCTCGGGTGGTTCCCCGGCCTCCGGCGGCTCGGTGGCCGCCTGCCGGGCCGCCGGGCTCGGCTACTCCTGGGCGGACTCCGGCAGCGGCACCGGCCAGCAGAAGCACGCGGTCGTGGCGCTCACCAACAAGAGCGGCCACTCCTGCACGCTCTACGGCTTCCCGGGCGTCGACCTGGTCAACAGCGGTCAGCAGTGGTCGCTCCAGCGCACGAACGCCACCCCGAAGCGGGTCACCCTGGCGAACGGCGCCTCCGCCAACTTCACGATCACCTTCCTGGTGCCGGCGCAGGGCGACTCCACCACGTTCACGCCGACCACGGTCGTCATCACCGCGCCGGACCAGCGCACCTCGTACGACCTGCCGTGGCACGGCGGTGCCGTGGTGCTCCAGGACGGTGCGACCCACCCGGGGACGTACGTCGGCCCGGTCGGCGAGTGACGACCGGGGTCTGGGGTGCCACCGGCGGCGCAGGGATCAGGCTCACCCGTTCGGAGTAGCTCCCGTGGTGGCGGGCCAAGGTCGGCCGGATCGTCGTACCCATGACACAGCAGACGCATCCGGCACCCGCTCCGACCAGCGGCTGGACCACCGGCGGTGTTGTCTTCGCGGGAGTCCTCCTGCTGATCAACGGCGTCTTCGCCATTCTGCAGGGCATCTCCGCCATCGCCACCGACGACGTGTACACCCGCATCCACAACTACGTCTACAAGATCAACCTCACTGGCTGGGGCTGGATCCTGTTGATTCTCGGCGTCCTCGGCGTCGTCGCGGGCGCCGCCCTCCTCAAGGGCGCCCCCGGCTGGGCCCGTGGGGTCGGAATCTTCCTGGCCGCGCTGAGCATGCTCGCCCAGTTCCTGTTCCTGCCCTATGCCCCGCTCTGGGCCCTCATCATGATCGGCATCGACTTCTTCGTGATCTGGGCGCTCGCGGTGTACAGGCCGGAGCCCGCCTGACCCCTCGGGGTCATCCCGCGTCGCGGACGCAGCGGAAGCCGGTGTGGCCGGTGGAGCTGTCGGGGGTGTCGGCGGTGCGGGCGGCGACCCGGTAGCGGTCGCAGTAGGAGGCGTGGCACAGGTGGGAGCCGCCCCGGATGACCCGGGCACTGCCGTGCTCGGTCGTCCACCGGTCGGCGCGCCGTTCCGAGGGTCGCGGCACCCGTGCTCTCTCCCGGCCAGCGATAATCCTCCTCATGGCACCCCCCACTGCCGCCGGACTCCCCCGCAGGACACCGGCCGCCACGTGAACCTCAACCTCAGCGAGTTGCACCGCCGTCTGCTGCCCGACCTGCTGTCGGCCGGCGCCGCCTACCCCCTCGCCCTGACCGGCGACTACGCGGCCCTGGCCCACGGCCTGTTCGACCGCCCCGGCCGCACCCTGGAGGCCGCCACCCAGCACCCGGCGCCGATGCGGACGATCGCCGAGACGGTCGCCGCGGTCCTGCGCGAGCGCGGCTGGAGCGTGAGCGTGCGTGAGACGGACCCGCTCTCCGCCCAACTCATCGTCACCGACGCCGTGTCGGAGGAGGCCGGCGAGGTGGACCTCCTCAAGGAGGCCCTGTGGCACCCGCCGGTCCGGACGGAACTCGGCCTGACCCTCTCCCTCGAAGACACGGTCGGCATGCGGGTCTGGGCGCTGACCGACCGCGGCCTGCCCCGCGACCTCCTCGTCGTGCACGCGGCGGCGGACCGCTGGAGCCTCCCCGACCTCGAAGACCTCGGCCGTCGCCACGCCCGCGACACCTTCGACCTCACCGACCTCCAGTCCCGCCTCACCGGCACCGACTGGATGGACGACAGGGAGTTCACCGCGTACGGCCTCGACGACCAGGCGATCACGGCCCTCCGCCAATGGGCCCAGACCTGGTCGGACGACATCGCGGAACGCCTGATCGAGGCCCAGCCGCCCGAGGAATGACACCTGCCCGCAGGCAGGCTCAGGCCGGCCGGACGGCATGTCCGGTCACCGGTGCGCTCGTGCTGCGGCCGTTCTCCGGAGAAAGACGGCCCCACGAAGCGTCAGCCAGCGGGAGCCACCGCATTCCCAGCCGTTCGACCCGCACGGTCCCCGCCGCGTCGAGCGGCTCGCGCCCAGTGGCCTTGCGCACGAACGTCTTCTGGTCCCAGCCGAGTTCGCCCAGTGTGCTCACGTGGTTCGGGGGGTCAGCACACAGAACTCGTGACCGTCGGGGTCGGCCATCACCACCCAGTCGACGTCCCCTTGGCCTATGTCGATGCGCGTCGCCCCGAGGGAGACGAGCCGGTCGACCTCCGTCTGCTGGTCACCGCCGGCCGGTGGGGCGAGGTCGAAGTGCAGCCGTTCCTTCCCCGTCTTCGGCATCAGGGGCGGACCACCCCACGTGACCTTCGGGCCACCGTGCGGTGAACGGATCGCGGTCTCCTGGTCCTGGTCCCAGACCAATGGCCAGCCCAGTGCTCGGCTCCAGAAGTACCCGGTCTCCTGCGAACCGTCGCCCGCCAGCGCTCCGATGAACCCGCACTCGGCGAGGAAACCGTTGCCCGGCTCGATGACACAGAACTCGTTGCCCTCGGGGTCGGCGAGCACCACATGTTCCTGGTCCGGGCGTTGGCCGACGTCGATGTGCTCGGCGCCGAGTTGGAGCGCCCGCTCCACCACCTGCTTCTGGTCGTCGAGGGACGTGCTCGTCAGATCGAAGTGCATGTGGTTCCGGCTGGTCTTCCGCTCCTGGGTCGGGAGGAAGCGGAGCCGGAACCCGGTGTCATCACTGGGAAGCAGTGTGATGCCGTCCGAGGTGTCGTCGGACGTCTCCCAGCGGAGAAACTCCGCCCAGAAGCGCGCCAGACGGAGCGGGTCGTTCGCATCGAAGCAGAGCGCGTGCAGGTGAGAAGTCATCCGTGAGTCTCCCGGTAGGGGCCAGGCGGGTCGTGCTGGAGCCTGCCCAGCCGCTGCCACCCGGTCAACTGGTCAAGCCCGGCCGTCGTCTGCCGTCGAGCACGTTCGAAACGGCGGTCCGTCCACGACCTCACAGGCTCGCGAGGAGGCCGTCGAGCGGGGGCGGTGTCCGGTCCGCTGCGAGGGCCTCCACAAGGAGACGGCCGTAGCGGATCTTGCGGCCCTTCTTCGTGCCGAGGAAGCGCCGCACCTGCCGATGCCGGGGACGGCCGTGCTGTGCGGGCTGGCGCTGGAAGGTCTGCCAGGCGCGGAAGTCGCCCTCGGCGCGGAAAATCTCCTCGACTCCTGCCGTGCCGAGCGCCCGGATGAGTTCGTCCTCCAGATCCGCGGAGCACACGTGGATGTCCTGGAGCGATGCCTGCGCCCGCGTCAGGCCGCGCTCGTAGAAGCCCTGTTCGCCCTCGTCGCACAGTCCGGTCAGGCGCAGACCGAGGCCGGACGGCCCGAGGAGGCCGGCATAGCGGCCGACGTTCATCGCCCCGCCCATCGGCACGACCCACACCCCCTCGGCGGCCAGGTCCCGGCCACGCCGGGCGGCCAGCGCCTCGACGGCCGCGAGATCGCTCAGCCCTTCCAGGAGTACCGCGGTCCGTGCCCCCAGGCTTTCCGCCAGATCGCGCGCCGGCCCGCCGGGACCGCCCGCCGCCCAGCGGGTGACCGCCTCCTGGAGCGCCCTCATGTCCGCCATGGGGCGAGTCTGCCCGTCCACCGGCGACACGGCACGGGATTATGCGACGGCCTCAGGAGCCGCGACGGCAGGTGTCACTTCCCCACCACCTGCCCCAGCTCCCGTCCCGGCTGCCGTTGACTCAGGCACCGTGGAGCGGGCGCGGGCCCCGGCGCCCCGGCGGGGCGCCCGTCCGTCCGCCTATGCCGGGTGGGTGAGCCGCCCGGCCCCGGGCTTCCGTGCCGCCAGGAACTCCACCACCGCCAGTGCGAACAGCAGGCACAGGGCGATGCCGATCACCACCCAGCCGGTGGGGTACGACCACAGCAGGTAGACCAGCAGGGCCACGGCGACCAGGAGCCAGCTGATCCAGGTGCGGTAACGGCGTACGAAGGGGCCGACCGGACCGGTGCGCAGGCCGGCGTGGTCGGCGGAGCCGCGCACCGCGCCGATCCCGGCGGTCCACAGCCGCCGTACCAGCGCGGCGTACCGGCCCGGCCCGGTGAGCCAGGCGCCCAGGGCGACCACCACGGCCAGGGCCACGACCATGCGTACGGTGGTCCGGAGGAAGTGGACCAGCGCGTCGTAGACGGCGGCGGCCGCGTCCGGGGAGACACCGGCGGGCAGCCGGTCCAGATAGATCACCCGGAACACGCTCAGCCCGACGCCGAGGATCCCGGTGGCGACGGCGACGCCGATGCAGCCCGCGACCAGGGCCCGGCGGCGCCGGACCGACAGCAGCACGCCGACGGCGACCAGCAGGACGGCCAGCACCGGAAGCCAGTTCCCGGCGAGTTGGAGCAGCCGTACGTAGGTCTTGACCTTGTCGATCTGGTCGGACCTCGCCAGGGTGAAGTCGGCGTGCACGGCGGGGATGTGCTCGGCGGGGGTCAGGCCCGCGTCGACGAGCCGCTGTTTGACCTGGTCCACGAGGGGGCCGAGGTCGAGGGTGACGGTGTCGTTCTTCAGCTGGACCGCACCGCCGCCGCTGCCGGTGAGGGCCTTGTCGAGGGAGCTGTGGATCCGGCGGTTGGCGTCGGTCCAGACGGTCTTGAACGCGTCCGACGCGGCGACCTTCCGGGCCTCGTCGTGGACGAAGCTGCGGACGGCCCCTTCGAGCGCGCCGCCCAGCCTGCCGCCGAGCGCCTGCTGCAGCCGGGGCCGGTCGGCGGGGGTCACGTCGGCGAGCAGGGCGGGCAGGTCGAGGCGGGTCATCAGCGCGTCGGTGGCCCGGTTCGCGACGGCGTCCTGCACGGCGGGGTTCGAGGCGAGCGGGGCGACGGTGGCGACGTAGCGGTTGGTGTCGCCCACCACGTCGGCGGCCCACGCGGCGACGACGGAGAGCGGGGCGAGGAGACAGCCGAGGACGAGGAGCACGGCGGCGAGGAGGGATCTGCCGTGGTGCCGGGGAGACCGCCGCGCCCGCTCGTTCTCCAGAGCCGTCAGCCGCCCCCGCAGCTCCTCCAGCTCGGTGCGCTCAGCACCGTTGTCCGTGGGTGCGCCCCCGTCCTCCATCCGTGCCTCCTCCTCGCCGACGACCGGGCCGCGTGCCCGGCGTCGAACGGAGGCTGAGCACGGGCGTGCCGAACACCGGCGCCGCCACCGCGGACGCGGCCACTGCCACCCTCACCCGGCGCATGCGCGTCCACGAGCGCATGAAGGCCGTACGGGTGAAGCGGCCCCCGTCACCCGCTCACCTGTTCCTGCCGCTCCGCCCGGCTCCTCCGGTAGGGCCGCCGGGTCCCGGGTCGGTGGCGGTACCCGGCGCCCGCGCACCGGGCAGGCGTATGGCCTGGCGCCGCCTCGCCGTCCTCGATCCGCTCGTCGCGGGGTGCCCGGGAAGAACGGGCGTCACGTTCGCCGGGACGCCTCGTGGGCCGGCAGGGAGCGGAGCGTGTCCCGGGTCTTGCAGAGCGGCCGGGGTCCCGGCCCCGGTTATGCCGCGGCCCACGCCGTACCGGCCACTGCTCGGGCATGTCGACTGTGCTTCGGCTGTCCCAGGGCGGTAACGGCCATGGCCCCGGTACCGGGCATGGGCCAGGATGACCCGGTGAACGAAGACATGGTCTCCCTGAGCCCCGTCCGGACCACCGGGGTCGTCGCCTTCTCCGCGCTGCTGCTCGCCGGTGGTGCCTGGGCCGTACGGGCGGTGTGGGAGCTGCGGCTGGCCGGGACCGGGGTGCCCGCGGGCGGGGTGCCGGAGCAGGGGGACGGACGGCATCGGCCGCTGACCTCGTTGGAGAACGGGTATCACCTCGTCAGTTCCGCCGGCGGGGTACTGACCGTCGTCTGCGCCCTCGCCTTTCTGCTGTGGCTGGGGCGGGTGCGCGACAACGCGCGGACCCTGTCCGGGCGAGCGCCCCGATACAGCGGGATCTGGGTTCTCCTGGGGTGGGTCATCCCCATCGGGAATCTCTGGATTCCGCGCGGGATCGTCGCCGACGTGTTCCGGGACAGTGCACCCGAACGGCGGTTGCCCTGGGTCGTCAATGTGTGGTGGGCACTCTGGCTGGTCGGTCTGGTGAGCGGGACCGGGCTGATGAGCCGCGACTCCACCGACGACCTCATCGCCCGCGCCTACGACGACGTCTGGCCGCTCGTGCTCTCCGACCTGGCGCTCGTCGCGGCCGCCGTCGCGGGCGCGTTCGTCGTGCGGGCCGTCAGCCGGGTGCAGGAGGAGCCGAAGGGTGAGGGGGGCGTCCGGGTGCCGGCCGGGTCGCACGTGTGAAGTCGGGGGCGGCGCGGTACGGAGCTAGTGCTGTGAACCGGAAAGGTTTGCCGGGCGTCGCGAGCCGGTGAACCTTTCCGGTCGCAGCACCAGGTACGACCTCGCCGCCACAGCCGTCAGGAGTCACGTCGTGAGCAGTGTCGCCATCGTGGGTGCCGGGCCGGGGCTGGGGGCCGCCGCCGCCCGGCGGTTCGGGCGGGAAGGGTACGGCGTCGCGCTGCTCGCCCGGGACGAGGAGCGGCTCGACGGGATCGCCCGGGAACTCGCCGGCCTGGGCGTCGAGGCCCGCGGGTTCGCCGCCGACGTACGGGATCCGCTCGCCCTCACCGGAGCCCTGGAGCGGGCCGCCGAGGAACTCGGGACCGTCGAGGTCCTGCAGTACAGCCCCGTCCCGCAGCGGGACTTCATGCGGCCCGTGCTGGAGACCACCCACGCGGACCTGCTCGGGCCCGTCGAGTTCTCGGTGTACGGGCTCGTCGCCGCCGTGCAGCAGGTGCTTCCGGGGATGCGGGAGCTGGGCCGGGGGACCATCCTCCTCGTCAACGGCGGTACGGCCGTCATCCCGCACCCGGACCGCGCCGGGACGTCCATCGCCTTCGCCGCCGAGAGTGCCTATGGGCATCTCCTGCACGACCGGCTCGCCGGGGAGGGGATCCATGTGGCGCAACTGGTCATTCCCGGGGCCATCGTCGCGGGACACGCGCGCAAGGATCCCGCCGTGCTCGCCGACACGCTCTGGACGATGCACCGCGACCGGCACGGATTCCGGCACTACGCCGACGACCTCGAGGGATAGCCCGTAGTGAGCGCTGGACGGTAGCCCCCGCCGGGCGCGATGGGCAGATCTGCGCGAACATCATTTGTGGGTCAATATGGTGTTCGGCCCGATTGCTCCTCTCAGGGAGCCAGCGATGGCTAAAGGGGGCCAGCGATGGCTGTGGAAATATCTCCTCTCCTCAAGCCCTCTCGGCTCAGAAGCCGTGGAGGCCTGCTCGGTGAGTGCCTGGCAGAGTTTCTCGGGACCTTCGTCATCCTCTCGTTCGGCGCCGGTGTCGTGGCGATGGCCGTCGCGGCACTGCCCGGGTCGGGGCGTGCGGAGACCCCCACGACGATCTTCCTGGCCGCCGGTGACTGGCTCCTGATCGCCTGGGGCTGGGGACTGGCCGTGACGTTCGCCATCTACGTGGCCGGTGGTGTCAGCGGCGCCCATCTGAACCCGGCGGTGACGCTCGCGTTCGCCGTCCGCCGTAAGTTCCCGTGGGCGAAGGTGGTGCCCTACTGGGTGTCGCAGGTGCTGGGCGCCTTCGCCGGGGCCGCGTTGGTCTTCCTCGTCTACCACGACGCGATCAACGCGTTCGACGCCGCGTCGAAGCCGCCGAAGGTGGGCGGGCACACCGAGGCCACCTTCTCCATCTTCGCCACCTTCCCGGCACCGTACTTCCACGGCGGGATCTGGGGGCCGCTGATCGACCAGATCGTGGGAACGGCGTTCCTGGTCATGTTCGTCGTCGCGGTCGTCGACCTGCGCAACACGGCCGTGGGGTCCAACCTCGGCCCGTTCGTCATCGGCCTCGCCGTCGCCGCCATCGGCATGTCCTACGGCGCGAACGCCGGCTACGCCATCAACCCGGCCCGCGACTTCGGGCCCCGGGTGCTCACCTGGCTCGCCGGGTGGAAGAGTCTCGCGTTCCCGGGGAACGGGGCCGGGTTCAGCAGCTATTGGTGGATCCCGATCGTCGGACCGCTGATCGGCGGTGTGATCGGGGTGCTGATCTACGACCTGTTCATCGGCGACGTCCTGCACGCCCGGCTCAAGCTGGGTCAACTGCCGGAGCCGGGCCGGACCCGCCCGACGACGGACGAGCCGTAGGCGGACCGGTAGGCGCGGCGGTGATCGGCGGCGGTCAGGGCTCGGGTTTCTCCGCGCCCTGCTCGCCCAGCCGCCGTACCAGTTGCCGGGCCTTCGAGACGCCGGTGTCGATCTGCTCGGTGTACTTGCCCTCGGTGCGTCCGTCGGCCAGGTCGCCAGCCTTCTCCAGACCGGCCTCGATGACGTCACCGTGTTCCTCGGCGAGGTCCTCGGCCTTCTCCGTCGCCTTGTCCGTCAGGTTCTTCAGTCCATCGAACATGGGGGAATCGTCCCCGGCGGGAGCCGGCCGCGGCAAGACGGCACCCGGGGCGTTCAGCACGGCGTGAGGCGTTCGGCAGGGCGTGAAAGGAGCGGTTGGACGTTCCCCGCGGCGGGTGACGGTGGAGACTCGACGGGCCACCACGTCACGCACCCCTGGAGACGACGCCATGAGCATCAGCCCCCTCCTGACCGGCCTGACCGGGAAGCTCCCCGAACTGCGGGCGCTGTACGAGGACCTGCACACGTATCCGGAGCTGTCCTTCGAGGAGGAGCGGACCGCGGCCCTGGTCGCGGAGCGGCTGCGGGAGCAGGGCTGGGAGGTCACCGAGCGGGTCGGCGGCACCGGGGTGGTCGGGGTGCTGGCCAACAGGGGCGACGGGGCCGACGGCGCCGAGGGGGACGGTCCCGTCGTGCTGCTGCGTGCCGACATGGACGCGCTGCCGGTGCGGGAGGAGACCGGGCTGCCGTACGCCTCGAAGAACGACGGGGTGATGCACGCGTGCGGGCATGACATGCATGTCGCCTGGCTGCTGGGCGCCACCGGGCAGTTGGCGGCCGTGCGGGACGCCTGGCGGGGCACGGTGGTGGCGGTGTTCCAGCCGGCCGAGGAGGTGGGCGGGGCGCCCAAGATGCTCGCGGACGGGTTCGCCGAGCGGTTCCCGCGGCCGGACGTCTGCCTGGCCCAGCATGTGGCGGCCGCGCCGGCCGGGCTCGTCGGGACCCGGGCGGGCGCGCTGATGGCGGGCGCGGACAGCATGCGGGTCACGCTGTTCGGGCGGGGCGGGCACGGGTCCACGCCGGAGGCGACCGTCGACCCGGTGGTGCTGGCCGCCGCCGTGGTGATGCGGCTGCAGACCGTCGTCTCCCGGGAGGTGGGCGCGGGCCAGCAGGCCGTGGTCACGGTCGGTTCGATCCACGGCGGCACCAAGGAGAACATCATCCCGGACACCGTCGAGCTGAAGATCAACGTGCGGTCCACCACGGCGGCGGTACGGGAGCGGGTGCTGGCGGCGGTCGAGCGGATCGTCCGGGCCGAGGCGGCCGCCTCCGCCGCGCCGAGGGAACCGGAGATCGTCCCCATCGAGTCCTTCCCGGTCACCCACAACGACCCCGCCGCCACCGAGGCCGTACAGGCCGCGCTGGCCGCCGAATTCCCGAGCCTCACCTTCGAGTTGACCTCGCCGGTCCCCAACAGCGAGGACTTCGGCGCCTTCGGTACGGCCCTGGGGGCGCCCTCGGTGTTCTGGTTCGTCGGCGGCGCCGACCACCGGCTCTTCGTGGACGTCGACCTGGAGGCCCTGGTCCGCGACGGCATACCGCCGCAGATCCCCTCCAACCACTCCCCGCGCTTCGCCCCCGTCCCGGAGCCCACGATCGAGACGGGCGTACGGGCGCTGCTCGCGGCGGCGGGCCACTGGCTGGCTCCCTGACCGATGGGTGCTGGACACCGCCGGCGCCCCGCACGTCCGGGACTGGCTCACCGGCCACCAGGACCGCGCCCTGGATGCCCTGGGCCCCTACTGGCGCGGGGCGCCCTGATCCAGGGCCGGGCGCAGATCGGCCCGTCGGCGGATGCCCAGCTTCTTGTACGTGTGGGTGAGATGGGTCTCCACGGTCCGGCGGGCCAGATGGAGCAGGGCCGCGATCTCCACGTTGGTGCGGCCCTCGGCGGCGAGCTCGGCGATCCGGCGCTCGCTGCCGGTCAGAGAGGCGGTGCCCGTACGGCGTCTGGGGGAGCGGGCGCCGCCTTTCCGCAGCATCCCCTCGGCCAGCTCCACCAGCCGTACGGCACCGAGCCGTTCGGCGTGCTCCACGGCTTCCCGCAGGCAGTCGCGGGCCCGGGCGCCCTCGCCGGCGGCGGTCAGCTGGCGGCCCAGGGCGAGCAGGGCCAGCGCCGGCTCGGTACCGGCGGGCCCGCCGTTCCGCAGGAGCGCCACGGCCTCCTCGGTGAGCTCCAGACCCCGGCGGCCGCCGGTCGCCGTACCGAGAACGCGCAGGGCCCGGCCCACCGTGCGCGGGGTGTCCCAGACCCGGGCCAGCCGCAGCTCCTCCTCGGCCAGGGCGATGGCTTCGAGGGGGCGGCCGAGGGCCAGCCGGCACTCGGCGGCGGCCGTACGCCAGGGGGTGACCACCGGGCTGATCACCTCACGGGCGGACTGGCGGCGGCCGCACTCCAGGAAGTCGTGCAGCGCCGCCGCCGGATCACCGGCGGCGGCCCGCACCACTCCCCGCGCGTAGAGGAACCGGTTCAGCTCCCAGGAGTCCGCCGCCTCCCGCAGGTCCAGCCCGGCGACCAGGCTCTCGGCCTGTGCGGTACGGCCGGTCTCCACCAGCGCGATCAGGGCGTGCGCATGGGCGTTGCCGGGCGTGACCGACTCGGGCACGGGCGCCGGGCGGGTGTGGTCGGCGCGGGCCGCCGCGATGTCCGAACGGCTGTTGAGCAGGGCCTGGTGCATGGGGTGCAGCAGATCGGGGCGCTGCCTGGCCAGCCCGCGGGCCACCAGCCGCTCGGCCTCGTCGAGTTCGTCGGCCCACTGGGCGACCGTGGCCGCCGTACCGACCAGGAACGGCTCGGTGAGCGGGTCGGTGGGTTCGGCGAGCAGGGTGCGCAGCCGCCGCATGGCGTCCCGGGCCGAGGTGAGGCCCGCGGAGGCGGCGTGCCGCACCAGCAGGGCCTGCCCGGCCGTGCCGACCAGCTCCGGGGAGTGCTCGGCGGTCTCGGACAGCCGGCGGTAGACCTCCTGCCGTATCTCCTGGTCCTGGTCGGAGAGGAGGACGGTGGCGGTGTGCAGGGTGCGTACCAGGTCGGGGTGGTCGTTCAGTTCACCGTCCACGGACCGCAGCAGCTCGACGGCCTTGCGGGTGCGGCCCCGGCCGGTCAGCGCGGTGCCGAGGGCGACGGCCGCGCGCACCCGGTCCTGCGGGGCGGCGGGCAGCCGGACCGCCTCGGCGAGCCGGGGGATCGCCGCGGACGAGCGGGGCGCCGCGTACTCCAGCGAGCCCAGCTCGGTCAGCAGCCGCTGCCGCCGGTCGTCGGAGAGGGGTTCCTCCAGGGCCCGGCGCAGATAGCCGACCGCGTCCGCGGCCCGGCCGTCGAAGAGGGCGAGCGCGGCCGCGTCCTGGAGCAGGGGCACCGCCCAGGGGGCGGTCACCGGGCCGGTCGCGAGCAGTTGGCGGGCCACGGCCTCCGCGGGGGCGTCCTGGCGGAGCATCGCCTCGGCGATCGCCCGGTGCACGGCCCGGCGGCGGGCCGCGGGCACACCGGCGAGGACCGCGTCGCGCAGCAGGGGGTGCGGGTAGCGTGGGCGGCCGTCGGTGCCGGGGGTGAGCAGGCCGAGGTTGGTCATGGCGGTGAGCCAGCCGGCCACCCGCGTCGGGTCGGCGCCGGCCAGCTCGGCGAGCAGGGGTGTGATGTCGGTCTCCGGCAGTGCGGCGCCGGTGTTCTCCTCCAGTACGGCGAGGGCGCGGGCGACCTCGGTGGTGGCCGGTCCCGCACTGTCCAGCCACCAGCGGACGGCGGCCGGGTACGCGCCCGGGTACAGCGCGGCGGTGGTGGTGGGCACCGCCGGGTGCCGGGCCTCGCGGAGGTCGTCGAGCAGGGCGCGCAGGAGCAGCGGACTGCCGGCGGCGGCCCGCACACAGTCGTCCACCCAGGTCCGGTCGGCGTCCGGGAAGGCGTCGCGCACCCGGCCCGCCGCAGCCTCCGGGGTGAAGGGGGCGAGGGTGTGGGTCCGGACGAGCGCCGGGGGGAGGGTGTGGGCGAAGCCGGGGGTGGGCGGATCAAGGTCGTACTGGCTGCGTTCGCCGACGATCAGGAGGATCGGTAAGCGGTCTATGTGGCGGGCGGACTCCACGAGCCAGCGGCGCGAGGGGGCGTCGGCCAGGTGCACGTCGTCCACGGCGACGAGCAGCGGCGAGTCTTCGGCGTAGGTGCGCAGCACGCGCCACAGTCCGGCGGCGGTGGCCCGTTCGTCGCCGTCCACCGCGAGATCGGCGAACTCCGGTGCCGGGCCGAGGAGTTGCAGGACGGTGGCGAAGGAGATGGCGGTGTCGGCGGGCGAACAGCGCGCGCGGAGCGTTTTCAGACCGAGGCCGGGCGCCTGCTCGGCCGCGGCCTCCAGGACGCTGGTACGGCCGGTTCCGGTGGCGCCCCGCAGCAGTACGAGGCGGCCGGTACCGGTCCGCGCGCGCTTCGCCTCTTCGGCCAACAGGTGCATGGCGTCGACGAGTTCAGGGGACGAATGCATCATTCCTGGCTCCTCGCGGTGCGCTGGTGGGTTCGCGGGTCATTCGGGGGGTTAGAGGGGGCGGGGGGCGGGAGAGGTTGTGGTGAGGCGGGACGGGCCGGGGGTTTGTTGCCGGGTTGGCACATTCGGTAGGGGGCCGTGGGTAGCCGCGGGTGCGTCGTGGCTGATCGCGCGGTTCCCCCCCCAAGAAGGTGGGGCCACTGGTCCCACCTGATAGGGGCGCGGGGCTGTGTTCGGTATGCGGCTGCCGCCGCGTGGGCGCGAACAACCCCCACCGGTCCGCAGTCGCCCATGGCCCCATGGACCCCCCCACATCTCGTGGTCCCTGTCGTGGTCGTCCACGATTGCCGTTGCCCGTTTGGTCCCAGCAGGCTGGGTACTCCCGCCCGTCACCGTTCCCTCAGGGGTGACGGGCACGTGGACATAGGGGAAGCGGTTGGTCAGCAACAGCTCATTAGCGTCGGTCACCCGTACGCCCGTCGCGGTGTACGCGCCGGACCCGATCTCCCGTGAAGGCGCGCTCAGCCAGTTGCGCCGGCACCCGGAGATCGAGCTGCGCGAGGAGTCCGAGACCGGCCCCGGCACGGTCGCGCTGCTCATCAGCGACAGCCTCGACGAGCCGGAGCTGACCCGGCTGCGCCGCGTCGTGCGCAGCGAGGGCGCGCGGGCCGTGCTCGTGGTGGGGGCGCTGCGCGAGACCGAGTTGCTCGATGTGATCGAGTGCGGGGTCGGTGCCATCGTCTGGCGGCACGAGGCCACCGAACTCCGGATCGTGCAGGCCGTGCTGGCGGCCGCCCGCGGCGACGGCGACCTGCCCGCCGACCTGCTCGGCCGGCTCATCAACCAGGTCGGCACCCTGCACCGCAGCGCCGCCGGCCGCCCGGGCGCCCCGGCCTCCGGGCTGTCCGCCCGCGAGGTGGACGTACTGCGGCTGGTCGCCGAGGGACTCGACACCGGTGAGATCGCCAGCAAGCTGTCCTACTCCGAGCGCACCGTCAAGAACGTCATGCACGGGCTGACGACCCGGCTGCATCTGCGCAACCGGGCACACGCCGTGGCCCATGCCCTCCGGGAAGGCTACATCTGACCGAACGGGCAGCGCCCGCCGGTTGCCGGGCAACGCGGTCTGCCCGGCCGTTCCTGCGGGTGCGGCGGCGGCGAAGGGCAGGATGGAGACGAGTGCGGACAGGTCCATGGGGTGGTGAGTACGGCGTGATCCACGAGGTGGACCAGGTGCTGCGGAACCTGCTGACCGGCGGTGCGCTGGAGGGTGCCGGCATCGACGTCTCCTTCGACGCCCCGACCCGCGACTGGGCGGCCCGCCGCAACGGACCGGTGATCAACAGCTATCTGTACGACATCCGGGAGGATGTGAAGCGGCGTCAGCGCGGTCACATCGACGTCCGGGACGACCGGGACGTCGTCGTCAAGCGACGGCAGCCGCCCCGCTGGTTCCGGCTGTCGTACCTGGTGACGGCGTGGACCAAGCGGCCCGAGGACGAACACCGGCTGATCAGCGCCGTGCTGGCGACCCTGATCCCGAGGGAGCTGATCCATCCGGGCGAACTGCCGGACTCCCTGCGCCAACTGGGGCTGACCGTGTCCCTCTCGGTGGCCGGAATCCAGACCGAGGCCCGCTCCCTGGCCGAGATCTGGTCCGCGCTCGGCGGCGAGCTCAAGCCCTCCCTGGACGTCGTCATCACGGCACCCTTCCCGGCCTACCCCGAGTACGACGCGGGTCCGCCGGTCACCGAGGGCGCCGCCGTCCGTGTCCGCGAGGGACTGGAGGAGACCGCGCCGGTCCTCGAGGAGCGGGCCCACCGGCCCGGCCAGGTCGCCCAGGCCAAGGCCGACCGGAGGACCCGGGCGTGACCCTCGACGTCTCCCTGACGCCGGTCGCCCCGCTCCTCGCCCGGCTGTCCGGGCTGCGTGACCGCGCCGCCGCCCTCGTCGCCCACCGCTCGGCCGGCGACCCGACGGCGACCGACCCGCTGCGCGGCCTCTACCTCTCCGAGGAGGCGGTCAGGTACTTCCTGCGCCCGGAGACACCCACCGAACTCCCTTCCTTGGAAGAGGATTTCGCCGACCGGCTGGCCGAACTCGCCGGCCGCCTCCGCCTCACCCCCCTCGACACCACGATCCTGCTCATCGCGCTCGCCCCGGACCTGGACCGCACCTTCGAGCCGCTGTACGGCTACCTCAACGACGACGTCGGCCGCCGCCGCGCCACCATCGCCCTCGCCCTCGACCTGTACGGCATCCCCGCCCACCTCGCCCAGGCCCGCGCCCGCTTCCACCCGACCGCCCCGCTCACCGCGCTCGGCCTGCTCATCGTCGAGGAACCCGAACGTCCCTTCCTCAGCCGCTCGTTGCGGGTCCCCGACCGGGTCCTGTCCCACCTCCTCGGCGACGACACCCCGGACCCCGTCCTGGCGGGACACCTGCGGGCACCGTCGTACGACGGCGAAACCGGTGCCGAGGAGGACGAGGAGTTCGTGCGGCGGCTGGCCGGGCGGATCGCCGCCGGGCCGCTCTTCGGGTATCTGCGGGAGCGCCGGGAGGGCGAGGGCCTCGGCTGTGCGACGGCCGCGCTGCGGCTGGCCGGGGTGGAGGTCCTGCACTACACCGGCCCCGAGGAGCACGTCGCGGAGGTGCTCCGGGAGGCCCGGCTGGGCGGCCGGGCGGTACTCGTCGACGTGGCACAGCCCCGGGAGTTCGCCCGGAAGCTGAGCGGTTCCGGCGACGTCACCGCACTGATCACCAGCCCCCGTCCCTACGACCCGCAGTGGTGCGAGCACCGCGATCCCCTCGTCCTGGAAGTGCCGTCCCGGCGCGGCGCGCCCGTGGACGCCTGGGCGGCCGTACTGCCCGACACCTCCGGCTTCGACCTCGCGGCCACCGTCGCCCCCTACCACCTGGGCGGCGACGGGCTCGCCCGCGCGGCCCGGGCGGCGCAGGCGCTGGCCGCCTTCGACGGCACCCCGCTGACCGCCGCCCATCTGCGGCTGGCCGCCCGCCAGCAGTCGGCATCCGGGCTCGAACAGCACGCCCGCCGGATCCGGCCCGCCGTCGACTGGCGGGACCTGGTACTGCCCGAACGTCCGCTCACCGAACTACGCGAACTGGCCCTGCGTGCCCGCCACCGCGACCGGGTGCTCGGCGACTGGCGGCTGAGCGCGGGCGGCGGCCGGGGCCGCGGAGTCCTCGGCCTGTTCGCCGGCGAGTCGGGCACCGGCAAGACCCTGTCGGCGGAGGTGGTGGCCGCCGAACTCGGCCTGGACCTCTACGTCGTCCAGCTCTCCTCGGTCGTCGACAAGTACGTCGGCGAGACCGAGAAGAACCTGGAGCGCATTTTCACCGAGGCGGACCGCACCGACGCCGTGCTGCTCTTCGACGAGGCCGACGCCGTCTTCGGCAAGCGCTCCGAGGTCAAGGACGCGCACGACCGGTACGCCAACCTGGAGTCTGCCTATCTGCTCCAGCGCCTGGAGGCCTTCGACGGCATCGCGCTGCTCACCACCAACCTGCGCGCCAACATCGACGAGGCCTTCACCCGCCGTCTCGACCTGGTGATCGACTTCCCGTTCCCGGACGAGGAGCAGCGGCTGGCACTGTGGCGGCACGGGCTGGTGCACGTACCGAGCGAGCCGGACATCGAACTCGGGCCGCTGGCCCGCGACTTCGAGCTGTCCGGCGGCGCCATCCGCAGCGCGGTGGTCACCGCCGCCTACTTCGCCGCCGGCTGCGGAGAGCCGGTCACCGCGGCGAATCTGCTGGAAGGCGCCCGGCGCGAATACCGCAAGGCGGGGCGGCTGGTACCGGGCACCTGGTGACCGGTTCGCTAGTCGCCCCACGGGGGCACGATCTGCCACTCCTGGTCGTCCGTGTTCGAGCAGTAGTACAGGGTCAGGTTGGTGTCGTTGGCGCCGGTGCTGTAGCCGGCCACGTCCAGGCAGAGGTTGTCGCTGGCGAAGTTGCGGATCCAGTAGGCGCCGCTGGGCTGCTTGTCGATCCACCAGAGCTGGTTGTCGGCCTTGGTGCCGTCGCACTTGTACTCGGTGATCGGTGAGGACAGCCTGGCCGAACCGTAGTCGGGCAGGTCCATGCACAACTGGTCCTTGACGTTGCGGATCTGGAAGAGCGCGGCCGAGCCGGGACCGCCCTTCGAGTAGCGCACCTCGAGGTTCCACAGCTGGTTGTCCGCGGTGGTCTCGTTGCAGGTGTACTCCCGCACCGGGCCGTTGCTGGTCCCCTTGTCGTAGCCGGGGACGTCCGCGCACTTCTTGGTCGTGGTGTTGCGCAGCACGATGTTGTCCACCGGTACGACGGGCTTCGGGACCTTCTTCTTCGACGCCTTCGGGGACGGCTGGGCCTGGCCACCGCCTCCGCCTCCGCCCGCCTGGGTGTCGGACGAGCCGTTGCCGTCGTCCTGCTGCCGCTCCACCTGGGACGGGGAGGGCGCCGGTGCCGCGACGAGGGGTGCGCCGGCCGAGGGGCTGGGCGCGATGGTGCTCACCCCGGCTTCCTGGGGCCGTTCCTGGGCGAGGCTTCCGACGTGGGGTTTGTAGGCGAACCAGATCAGGACGAAGGTGATGGCGAGGGCCAGCAGCGTGCCGAAGAGGGTGGCGATCCAGCGGGGCAGGAAACCACGCTGGATGTAGGTGCCGTCCACAGGCTGTGGATTGACGCCCGCCCGCTGGACGCTGAGGGCGTACGGCCGCTGTTCCTTCGGTCCGAACCAGATGATCCGCCGGGGTTTGAGGGTGGCCTTGATGAAGGCGGCGCGGCCGGGTTCGATCTGGACGTTGCTGGGGTGGATGTCGTAGGCGAGCTGGTCGCCGTTGTCGTTGCCGCCGATCGAGGCGGTGAGCTTGGTGTTGCCGAGGTTGTCGATGGCCAGTTTGGGGCGGCCCCGGAAGCGGCCCTTGACCGTGGGCGGGACCAGTTCGGCCCGTACCTCGGTGAAGGGGGTGATGGTGAGGTTGCCCTCGGGGACGGTGACGGCCTCGGGGTGCTCGGTGGGTGTGATGCGGACCGCGTAGGGGCTGGGTCCGGCCGTCGCGTCGGGTGTCCGGGGCGGGGCGAAGGTCAGCTCGACCGTGCCGGTGGTGCCCGGGTAGAGCCGGAGCGTCTGCGGTTCGACCGTCGTCCAGGGCGCGATGGGGCCCACCGGCTCGAAGCGGTACTCGTCGACGACGTCACCCGTGTTCCGCAGCCGCAGCCGTACCCGGGTCGAGGCGCCCGGGTCGACGGTCGCGGAGGCGGGTTCCAGGGAGGTCCAGAGGGTCATGGGGTCACCGTCAGCTTGAAGGCCTCGAGCCACAGCGTGTTGTCGAGGGTGCCGACGAAATCGAGTGCGTTGTTGTCGCTGCGGGAACCCTGGCACCACTGGTCGCCCCAGTCGTGGCCGCGGACCTTGGCGTAGTTGCAGCCCTGTCCGCTGCCGACGTTGAAGGCGAAGCCCTCGATGTAGGGGTCGGCCGCCTTCGTGCTGCCGATGTAGTTGTCCTTGCCGTCGGCGATGATCGCCGTCCAGTTCGGGTTCCACTTGCCCTTGCCGTCCGTGGACTGGGGGTTGTAGAGGAAGGCGTTGGCTGCGGAGCCCTGGACGCCGTACACCGCGAGGTTGATGGCCTTGATCGGCACGTTCTTGCCGACCGTGCCGGCCATGGTGCCGTCGCAGACGGGCTTCTGCCAGCCGGTGCCCTGGACGTAGGCGCGGTAGCAGATGTGCCGCCCGGACGGGTCGTCGGCGGCGAGGCGGTTCACGGCGGTCGCCGCGGTGTCCTGCTTGGGCTTGGCGGTCACGGTGGCCGTCACACCGCCGCCGCCTCCCCCACCGCCGCCGCCTCCGTTGCCGCCGTTCCCGGCGTCCGGGGCGGCGGGCGCGGTGGACGGCGTGACACTGGGCGCCGGCGGCGGGGTCGGGGTGGCTGAGGGGCTGGGCGCGAGCGAACTCACCCCGGCCTCCTGGATCTGCTCCTCGGCGAGGCTTCCGACGTGGGGTTTGTAGTTGAACCAGATCAGGGCGAAGGTGATGGCGAGGGCCAGCAGGGTGCCGAAGAGGGTGGCCAGCCAGCGGGGCAGGAAGCCGCGCTGGATGTAGGTCCCGTCGACGGGTTCCGGCGTGAGCCCCGAGCGCTGGACGGTGAGCCGGTACGGCCGCTGTTCCTTCGGTCCGAACCAGATGATCCGCCGGGGTTTGAGGGTGGCCTTGATGAAGGCGGCGCGGCCGGGTTCGATCTGGACGTTGCTGGGGTGGATGTCGTAGGCGAGCTGGTCGCCGTTGTCGTTGCCGCCGATCGATGCGGTGAGCTTGGTGTTGCCGAGGTTGTCGATGGCCAGTTTGGGGCGGCCCCGGAATCGGCCCTTGACCGTCGGCGGGACCAGTTCGGCCCGTACCTCGGTGAAGGGGGTGATGGTGAGGTTGCCCTCGGGGACGGTGACGGCCTCGGGGTGCTCGGCGGGTGTGATGCGGACCGCGTAGGGGTTGGGTCCGGCCGTCGCGTCGGGCGTCCGGGGTGGGGCGAAGGTCAGCTCGACCGTGCCGGTGGTGCCCGGGTAGAGCCGGAGCGTGGGAGGCTCGACGGTCGTCCAGGGGGCGATGGGGCCCACCGGCTCGAAGCGGTACTCGTCGACGACGTCACCCGTGTTCCGCAATCGCAGACGGACGCGGGTGGAGGACCCGGGGTCCACGGTCGCGGAGGCGGGTTCCAGGGAAGTCCACAGGCTCACGCCTCGACGCTATGCGGCACGTGAAGCCGACGCAGCGGACAGCGGGGCAGACCGCGGTGCCGCAGGGGCCGGACTCGTTGCCCCTGCGGACGGTGGTGTGTGCGGTGCGGACGGTGCCGTGTGCGGTGCGGACGGTGGTGTGTGCGGTGCGGACGGTGCCGTGTCGCCGCGGACGCTGTCGTGTGCGCCGCGGGCGGCCTACGTATCGGAGCGCTTGCCGATCAGGTCCCGGTACAGGGCCGCCTTCTCCTCATGGGTCGTCGCCTTGGCGAGTTCGGTCTTCCAGTCCGCTTCCAGATCCTTCAGCTTCTTCAGCCAGTCGCCGAACTGCCGGAGGTCGACATAACGCTGGCTGGCGGCGAGAGGCGCGTCGCCGCCGATCTTGTCGTCCTTGTGGCCGCCGAAGTTGCTGAAGGGGTTGGCGGTCTTCTCGCTGCTCTTCCAGTTGTGTTCGTAGCCCTCGGGGGTCCTGCCGCCCGGCCCGGCGGTCTCGATACCGACCTGAAGTGCCCCGTCGCGCTTGCCGGTCGGCGGCTTGTACCCCATGAACAGGTGCCCGTGCGACTCGTCCGGGAGGATGGTCCCGCCGTGGTAGCCCGTGTTTCCCGCGCCTCCGACGCCCACGCCCATGCCGTAGAGGTGGCTGTGGGGGTCGATGAGGTTCTGCGCGGTGGCCTTCAGCCCGCCCTTCTCCACGAAGCGGCCGGGCTGTCCGGGCTTGTTGTCGCTGATGTCCATGTGGTGGGTGGCGTACGTGCGCTTGTACACCGGGGGCTCGGGCTTCGCGTTGGGCTCGTAGAACTTCGGGTTCTCCCTGGTGATGTGGAGCCACCGGGGGAGTTCGTAGCCGTGCTGGCCGTCGGCCAGCTGCGGGATGCGGATGTTGACGCGACCGCCGTAGGCCAGGGCGTGCGCGACGTCGTCCTTGAAGTCCTCGTGGAGACCGGTCTTCGGGTTGAAGACCTGCAGCCCTTCCTTGAGGATCAGGAAGATCTTGGTCAGGATCTCGGTGCCGCGCTGCACGCGCTTGCGGTGCTCGGCGGCGTTCGGTACGTCGTCGGAGATGTCGGGCGGGAGCAGGGTCGCGACGAAGGTCTGGAAGATCTGCTCGTTGCGCTCCCCGGTGAGCTGTTCCCGCTCCTCCTCGGGGTTCGACTTGTCGCGCATGGCATGGTGGCGGCCGAGCTGGTAGTCCGGCCGGGGGCCGGTACCGGCCGGTCCGCTCCCCCCGCCCTCCTCCTTACCCTCGGTGTGCTGCTGCCACCGCAGGGTGGCGATGAGCAGGCGCTTGCCCTTGGGCTGCGCCAGCCAGCTGTGGAAGTCGTCCTTCTTGATGTAGTCCTGCGCCTCCAGGTGGGTGCACAGGCCGACCGTCCGCAGCCAGCCGGGATCCTCGGCCTCGGCGTTCTTGATCATCTGAAGTTCCTCGGCCGTGAACTTCGGGCCGTTGCGTTCCCGCTTGTCGAGCGCGGACCGCACCTGCTTGTTCCGGATCTCGGCGGTGCCGCCGACGATGAGCCGCGCGAGGCGGGCGGTGGCCGGGAGCACGGACACGGGGGTGGCGGCGCTGACCGCCGGCGAGGCCGGGGGCGAGGGTTCGGTCGCGGGTGCGATCTCCGGTCCGGCCGTGGCCTCCGTCGTGGGTCCGTCCCCGGACGCCCGCTGGACGGTGGCGTCCTCGCCCGGCCTGCGCTGCACCGCGTCGTCCTCGTCCGGGCTGCGCTGCACCGCGCCGGCGGGCGGTGCGGAGGACCCGGGCAGTGCGAGGTCGGGAGCGGCGCCCCGGGCCAGCTTGCGGCCGTTGGAGCCGGCGCTCCGCTCGAACGGGTCGTCCGGGTGGGAGACCTTCTCGCCCCTGCCGTTGGCGGTGCCGGGCACGGGACCCAGGGTCTGCTGGCGGACGTGGTCGACCTCTTCGTACATCACCTCGTCGGTGACGCGGTTCCCGCCGAGCACGATGTGCGGGCCGGTGGTGTAGGCCTGGGCCCCGAGTTCCTCGGCCGAGCGCTGGGCGACCGGGCCGCTGTGCACGCGCACATGGCCGAAGTCCATGCCGTAGGCGTTCTGCGCCCGCTGCAGGATCCGGGGCTCCAGCGGCACACCGGGCGTGCCGACGGCGTCGGCGACCGACGTCCGCGGCGGCAGCGGCACGGACTCGTCGGACCGCTGCCCCTCCGCCTCGTCCTCCTGCCGGGCCCGCTGGATCGCCCGGGTCACCGCGGCGTTCCCCGCGGACCGCTGGAGGGCGGCCAAGGGAGGAGGGGCGGCGGGCTGCCGCGGCGTCGGGCGGTCGCCGTCACGGTCGGCGGTGGAGCGGTTCTCTGCTTGAGTGCGCATAGCCGGTTCCCGTTCGGTCGACAAGGCCCTCGACAAGGGCCTCCTCCTCCGTACCCGGCGGACGCCGGACGCCGGAAGGTCCGCGGGGGCAGGATCGCGGGCAGACTTGTCGGCCGAAGGTGTGCGGGGCGGCCCGGACTGCCCTTGCGGGCAAGGGAACTGCCCCCGGTGAGGCACCGGAGGACGTTTCCGAATGCGCGCTTCGCGCGTGAGGGTGGGAATGTTCCTGTCTCGTACCCCGAGGAGAGCAGAGCATGCCGTCCTACCTGTCGCCCGGCGTCTACGTCGAGGAGGTGGCCAGCGGCTCGCGCCCCATCGAGGGGGTGGGCACGTCGGTGGCGGCCTTCGTGGGCCTGGCCCCGACCGGTCCGCTGAACGAGCCGACGCTGGTGACCAACTGGACGCAGTACGTGGCGTCCTTCGGCGAGTTCACCGACGGGTACTACCTCGCGCACTCCGTCTACGGCTTCTTCAACAACGGCGGCACGGCGGCCTACGTCGTCCGTGTCGGCGGCACCCGGGAAGGCGCCGAGACCGCCGTCAACGCGCCCGCCGCCGTCGGGAGTTCAACCCCGCCGGCCGCGCTGCCGCCCGGCGAGGCCAAGCAGCTCGGCACCTTCACCGTGAGCGCGCTGGCCTCGGGTGACCTGAGCGTCGAGGTCGCCGACCCGGAGGGCGAAGGCCCGGCCGAGCGCTTCAAGCTGGTCGTCAAGGACGGCGGCAAGGCCGTCGAGACCTTCGACGTGACCGCGAAGAAGGGCGGCCGCAACTACGTCGTCACGCAGGTCAAGGAGCGCTCCAAGCTCATCACCGTGACCGAGGCCGCGCCCGCCGCGCAGCTGGCCCGTCCGGAGAACCAAACGGTGGCCCTCGTGGCCCCGACCCCTGCCCCGGCGTCCGCGTCCCCCGTCGCGGACGCCGGCTCCCACCCCGGCCCCGCCGAGTACCTCGGCGACTCGGCCGACCGCACCGGCTTCGGCGGCCTGGAGGCCGTCGACGAGGTGTCCATGGTGGCCGTGCCCGACCTGATGGCCGCCTACCAGCGCGGCGCGATCGACCTGGAGGCGGTCAAGGCCGTCCAGCTCGGCCTGATCGCGCACTGCGAGCTGATGGGCGACCGCGTCGCGGTCATCGACCCGCCGCCCGGCCTCAACGCCCGCCAGATCCGGGTCTGGCGCCAGGAGACGGCCGGCTACGACTCCAAGTACGCGGCCCTGTACTACCCCTGGATCAAGACCTTCGACCCGGCCTCCGGCCAGTCCCGGCTGATCCCGCCGTCCGGCCACGTGGCCGGCGTCTGGGCCCGCAACGACGCCGAGCGCGGTGTCCACAAGGCCCCCGCGAACGAGGTCATCCGGGGTGTCGTGGACCTGGAGCTCCAGATCACGCGTGGCGAGCAGGACCTGCTGAACCCCATCGGCGTCAACTGCATCCGCGCCTTCCCGGGCCGGGGCATCCGCATCTGGGGCGCGCGCACTCTCTCCTCCGACCCGGCCTGGCGCTACCTGAACATCCGCCGGTACTTCAACTACCTCGAGGAGTCGATCCTGATCGGCACCCAGTGGGTGGTCTTCGAACCCAACGACCACAACCTCTGGGCCCGTATCCGGCGCAACATCTCCGCGTTCCTGGTCAACGAGTGGCGCAGCGGCGCCCTGTTCGGGCAGCGGCCCGAGGAGGCGTACTACGTCAAGTGCGACGAGGAGACCAACCCGCCGGAGTCGGTCGACGTCGGCCGTGTGATCTGCGAGATCGGCATCGCGCCGGTCAAGCCCGCCGAGTTCGTGATCTTCCGGCTGGCCCAGTTCTCCAGCGGCAGCGGCGAGCTCCAGGAGTAGCGGGCCCCCGGGTCCCAACCCCCTTGTTTCCCAGGCATCTTGAGAAGAACGGGCAGTAACACATGAGTCTCCAGCCGGGTGACGCCCTCACATCGCACAATTTCGGCCTGCAGATCGACGGCGTGATGGTCGAGTACCTCGCCGAGGTCAGCGGCATGACGATGGAGCAGGACGTCATCACCTACCAGCAGAACACGCCGGACGGGAAGAACCACGTCCGCAACCTGCCGGGCGTGAAGAAGAACGGCACCTGCACGGTCGTCCGCGGTATGACCCAGTCCTCGTCGTTCACCCAGTGGATCAACGAGTCGATCAACGGCCAGATGGCCACGGCCCGCAAGAACGCCTCCATCATCATGATGGACTTCGAGAACAACCCGGTGAAGCGCTACAACCTGCGCAACGCCTGGTGCAGCAAGATCGACACCAGCACCGTGAAGGCGGGCGAGGCGGCCGCGCTGACCGAGACCGTGACCATCACGTTCGAAGAACTGGTCATCGAGTAATGAGGCGTTCGGCTGTCAGGGCCGGGGGAGTGGGCGCGCCGCTCGCACCGGAGGAGCCGGCGCCCCAGGCCCCTCAGCAACCGGAGACACCCGTCGAGGTGCTGCGCACGGAGTTCCCGTTCCAGTTGCCGCGCGGGTACGTCGACGAGCAGGGCACCGTCCACCGCGACGGCGTGATGCGCCTGTCGACGGCGCGGGACGAACTGATCCCGTTGCGGGACGTGCGCGTCCAGGAGAACCCCGCGTTCCTGTCGGTGGTGCTGCTGGGCCGGGTCATCACCCGGCTGGGCACGCTCGCCTTCGTCCACGACGGGATCGTGGAGAACATGTTCGCCTCCGACCTGGCGTTCCTGCAGGACTTCTACCGCCAGATCAACGCGGAGGGCCACACCCGGGCCGCGGTCAACTGCCCGCACTGCTCGGAGCCCTTCGAGGTGGAACTCGGCGGGAGCCGCCTGGGGGAATCGTGACGTACGCGACCGACCGGCTGCACGAGGAGATCGCGTACGTCGCCTACCACTTCCACTGGAGCCTGGAGGACATCCTGGACCTGGAGCACGCCGACCGCCGCCGCTACACGGCGGAGATCGCGTCCCTGGTGACCCGGGCGGCCTCCGCAGGGGCGGAGGGCTGAGCGGTGGGGTTGTGGGATCGGATACGGGGGCGCGGAACCGCTGACGCGGGGGCCGAGACCGCCGTGGAGGCGCCGCGTCCTGTCGAGGCACCGCGGCCCGTTGCGGCGGCGGCCTGGTCCGGGCTGCCGCCAATTCAGCGTGCGCTGGGGACGGCGGGCGGACCGGTCGCGGACTCGGGGTTCGGCGGCCGGCTGCCGACCTGGCAGAACCCGTCGTTCATGGGCATGCGCTCGCACGCGGTCCTGGACGGCGAGTCGAGCGCGGCCCTGTCCGGCGGCGGCGGTACGGGGATGACGCGCCCGGGGGCCGTGTCCGGCCTGGAACGCCCGGTGCAGAGGCTGCCGTTGTCGGGGCCGGTTGATTCGGCAGGCCCGACGGGAGCGGCGGGGCTGACGGGTTCGGCCGGTGGCCGGGGCTCGGCGGTGCCGGTGGTACCGCTGCGGGCGGTACGAGCAGGGTCTTCGACACCGGCGGGCGGGCGTGGTGGGTCGGCCGGGAGCGGTGGGCCGGTTTCGGCTACGGGGTCGGCTGCGCCTGTGGGAGCGGCTGGGGCTACGGGTTCGGCTGGGGCCGGAGGTGCCCGTGCCGGTGCCGCTGGGGCTGGGGGCGCGGCCGGCTTCGTGAGGTCGGCTGGGTCTACCGGGTCCGCCGGGGCCGTGGGTTCGGCTGGGTCTACCGGGTCCGCCGGAGCCGTGGGTTCGGCTGGGCCGGCGGTGCAGCGGGTACCGGTGGCGGGGCGGCGCGATGGTGGTGCGGCCGCGCGGACGGCGGGCGCGGGAGCAGGAGCAGGAGCGGTACGGAGTGGGGGGAGTGGGCCGATACCGGCGACCCCGTCGGCTTCGTCGGCCCCTGCCACGCCCTCCCTGTCCGCGACCCCTTCGACCTCCTCGACCCCGTCCACTTCGCCGATGTCCTCCACCCCGTCGGCCTCTTCTTCCCTGTCCACCCCGTCGACCTCCTCGGCTTTCCCGGCCTCCTCTGCTTCCTCGGCCGCGTCGACCGCCTCGGTCTCCTCGACCCCCTCGCTTTCCTCGGCTTCCTCTGCCAAGAGGAGCTCTGTGCAGCGGGCGGTCCCCTCGGTGGCCGTCGTTCCGGCTGCGGTGCCGGTGGCATGGGCGCCGCAGTCGGCTCCGGTCGCTCCGGCTCCGGCCACCGGTCCGCGGGTCGTGGCCGCGCCTCCCGTCCCGCGTCGCCGCAGCGCGCTGACGCATGCGCCGGTGGGCACGTCGGTGACGGCCGTGCAGCGGCGGACGTTGCCGTCGGCGCCCAGGACGCCGGCGAGCGAGAGTGCGGTGCCGGCGGCGGGTGAGGGTGACCGAGCCGGGGGCGGAACGGCGGCGGACGGGGGCGTGCAGCGCGCGGTCGAGGCCGGGGATCCGGTGCCGGTGACCGGCGGCTGGTCGTCACCTCCGCGCCAGGGTGGCCGTACCTCCCCCGATACCGCCTCGCATGCCACTGGGGGCGCTGCGTCCGTATCGGCACCGGCGTCGGCACCCGCCGTCGTACAGCGGTCCGCGTCCGGTGGCCGTGGTACGGCATCGGCTCCCGTGTCTCCCGGAGCCACGGCACGTACGGCAGCCCCGGGAACCCCTGCCACGCCTCCCGCGGCACCCCCGGCAGCACCCCCGCTGTCCGGGATGTCCGGCGCCGGGACGCAGACCCCGGTGCAGCGGCAGACGGTGAGCGGTGCCCCGGGCGGAGGCCCCGCGACGCCCTCCGTGCAGCGCCGTACGGCCACGCGCTCGGCCGCCCCGCTCACCCCCGTCCCGGAAAGCGGTCGTACGGCGGAGAGTTCGGCACCGCGGCCCACGACCGGCACCCCCACCGAAGCCGCTGCCGCCGCGGCTGCTTCGTCCACCGCCGTAACCGTGCCCCCTGCCGTGCCGCAGAGTGGGCGGGCAGCGGGCTCCCCGGCCGCGAGCGGTGGCCGCGAGGCGCCCGTGCAGCGGGCGGTCACGGAGAGCGTGGCCGCCACCGACGCCGCACCGGCTGCCGTGCCGATGCCCGCCCGTGAGCCCCACCAGACCGCCCCGGAAGGTACGTCGACAGCGACCAGGCCCTCAGAGCTGGCTCCGGGCTCTCCTCGCCCGGGCCTCGGCGCCCCCCTTACGGGTACCCCCGGAGTTTCTCCGACGGGTGGCGGCACCGAGGGCGAGGCGGCTGTGCAGCGTCGGCGGACGGCGGAGAGGTCCTCGGCCCTCTCCGCCCCCGACGCACCGACACCGCCGCGTCCGCGTGAGCGGGGAGACGCCCCGTCCACCGGCCCGGCCACGACGGCCCGGCCCGCCTCGGCGCCGACGCCGGCCCCCGCCTCCCCTCCCGTGCAGCGTGCCGCGACGACCACCCCCGGCGCACCCCGCCTCGGTCTCGGCGCCCCCCTCACCGGCCCGGCCGCGAGCGCGGCTCCCGCGAGGCGCGCCGGTCGCGGGGCGGCCGTGCAGCGGCGGCAGGCGTCGAGCGGTTCGGCGGACCATCGGCCGGCCGCCCTCTCCCGCCCGGCGCCCGAAACACCCCGGCAGGAACAGCGAGCTGCCGCATCGGACCTGCCGACCACGCCGGCCGAGCGCGCCCGGCCTGCCCCGGCCCCCGCCGCCCCCGCGCCGACGCCTCCAGCAGCTCCTGCCCTCCCGGCCACGACGGGCCCTTCGCCGCTTCCCCCCTTCGTGCAGCGTGCCGCCGTTTCCGGCCTCGGCGGAGACCCGGCGGCCGGCGGGCAGCGGCCGCAGCCTTTCCTGTCCGCGACCACCACTCCGTCTCTCACGGGTCCGGTGGCGGAGCCCCGGCCTCCCTTTGTGCAGCGTGCCGCCGTTTCCGGCCTCGGCGGAGATCCGGCGGTCGGCGGGCAGCGGCCGCAGCTTCCCCTGTCCGAGACCGCCACTCCGTCTCTCACGGGTCCGGTGGCGGCGCCCCGGCCTCCCTTCGTGCAGCGTGCCGCCGCTTCCGGCCTCGGCGGAGACCCGGCGGCCGGCGGGCAGCGGCCGCAGCTTCCCCTGTCCGAGACCGCCACTCCGTCTCTCACGGGTCCGGTGGCGGCGCCCCGGCCTCCCTTCGTGCAGCGTGC
>NZ_JBFBBR010000006.1:411821-483299 GCF_040682795.1 Streptomyces sp. NPDC051105
TGCCGCCGCTTCCGGCCCCGGCGGTCCCCCGGCGGCCGGTCGGCAGCGGCCGCCGTCTCCCCTGCCCGCGGCCCTCACCCCATCTCCCACCGGACCGGCGGCGCCCCGGCCCCCCTTCGTGCAGCGAGCGGCAACTCCCGCCGCCCTGCCCGTCGAACCGAGCACCACCGCCGTCCCCCTGCGCCCCACCACCCCGATCTTCGCCGCCACCCCTCTCCCCGTGGCGCCCCTCCACCGTCCCACCGTGCAGCGCGACGCTCTCCCCACGAGCACCGTGAAGGAGACGCCGGTCACCAGCACTCGCCCCGACGCCTCCACGACCCGGGCCGAGAGGCGGTCGCCGCCTCCCGACGACCCGCCACCCTCGTACTCCGGCTCCGGCTCGGGCTCTGGTTCCGGTTCGTCCTCCGACGACCCACCGCCCGGGTACAAGGCGGTCGAGGAGGGCGGCTTCGACCCCCGCGCGCTCACCGAGTTCCAGGTGGACGCCCTGGTCCACCGGATCATCGACCGGATCACCCGCCACGTCCGCACCGAACTCCGCCGCGACCGCGAACGCGTGGGAAAGCTCCGCGACTTCCGCTCCTGACCACGACGACCGCGCACCGACCCACAGAAAGGCCCCCCGATGGATCGCCAGGACCCGGGAACCACAGTCTGGTTCAGCCTCTCCATCGACGGCGAGGACCTCGGTTACTTCAACGGGTGCGAGGGGCTGTCGTCGCAGGTGGAGATCGAGCAGCGGCAGGAGGGCGGCAACAACGGGTTCGTGTGGCAGCTGCCGACCCGTGTCACCTTCTCCCACATCCGGCTGACCCGCCCGCTCACCCCGGACACCTCGAAGGTCGCGAAGTGGATCTCGTCCGTGCAGACGGGGATCGAGCGGCCCACCGGGCAGATCACGGCGCTGCGCGCGGACGGTTCGGAGGTGGCCCGGTGGGGGCTGCTTGACGTGCTGCCGGTGAGCTGGCAGGGGCCCTCCCTGGACGCGGGCAATCCGTCCGTGGCCACGGAGGTGCTGGAGATCGCCCACCACGGCTTCACCGACTGAGCGAACAGAGCGGCACACGGCGAACAGAGCGGCACACGGCGAACAGCGCGGCACACGGCGAACAGAGCGGCACACAGCGAACAGCGCGGGCAGAGCGAACAGCGCGGGCAGAGCGAGCAGAGCGGACTGAGAGGCAGATCAGATCATGGCCAGGAGCAGCCGGGGCGCCGGCAAGAGCCTCGTGCGGGCCACCCTCGCGATTCACGAGCCGCCCGTGGGCACCAGTACCAGCCCGGGCGGCATCATCAAGACGTTCGGCTTCGAGTTCAACCCGGCGGAGCTGTCGATCGCCCGCCGGGCGGACTGGAAGTCGTCGGCGGCGCCGATCGAACGGGACGGCGCGCTGCCGGAGTTCCTCGGCACCCACCCGCGCGAGATGAGCGTGGAGATCTTCCTGGACCGGTCCGACGACCCGGACAGCAACGACGTGATGAAGAAGGTGGAGTCGTTGCTGGCCTGCTGCGAGGTGACCAGCAAGAGCATCGCGGCCAAGCAGCCGTCGCCGCCCTGGGTGGTGTTCCAGTGGGGCTCGTTCTCGACGGCCCATTTCACGGCGTACGTCGCCTCCGTCGACGTCTCCTACTCCCTGTTCGGGACCAGCGGGATGCCGATCCGGGCCAGCTGCCGGCTCCAGCTGCACGAGATCCCGAGCAAGACCGCGGGACAGAACCCGACGTCCGGCGCGCTCACCGCGCAGCGCGTGCACCGGGTCGTGGCCGGCGACTCGCTGCAGTCGCTGGCCTGGCGGGAGTACGGCAACGCGGCCGCCTGGCGGGCGATCGCGGACGCCAACGGGATCGACGACCCGGGGTGGCTGCCCGCGGGGACGGAACTGGTGTTGCCGGCCGCCGAGGAGGTGCGGTCCTGATGGTGAAGCACGCTTTCTCGAACGTCGTCAAGGTCGTCATCGGCGGCAAGGAACTGACCGCCACCTCGGAGTACGGGCGGTATCTCGTCGACGCCCACGTGGACCAGGGCGTCGGGGTGCCGGCCGCCTTCCAGCTGACCTTCCGCGACCCGTCCCGCAAGCTGCTGGGCAAGCTGGGCGTCCAGTTCGGCACCCCGGTGGTGATCACGCCGGTCTCCGACGGCCAGGGCACCGGCGACCCGCTGCTCACCGGTGAGGTCACGGGGATGGAGGCCGAGTACGACGGCACCGGCAGCTATGCGGTGGTCCGGGGCTACGACTACGGGTTCCGGCTGATGCGGCAGCGCCGCGTCGTCGCCTACCGCAACCAGACCGCCTCCGACATCGCCCGCAAGCTGGCCGCGCAGGACGGCGTGCCGATCGGGCGGATCCAGGCCACCAGGACCGTCTACGAGTTCATCAGCCAGTCGAACGTCAGCGACTGGGACTTCCTGGCCCGGCTCGCCGACGAGAACGAGATGGTCATGTCGGTGGACGCGGACGGCAAGTTCCAGTTCGTGAAGCAGAAGAGCGCCTCCGGGGCGCCGTCGCCGCAGACCGACGGCGACAAGAGCCCGTTCGTGCTGGAGGCCGGGCACGACATCCTGCGGCTGCGCACCGCGGTCACCGCCTCCGACCAGGTGAACAAGGTCGAGTCGCGCGGCTGGGACGTGCGGACGAAGAAGACGCTCACGGCGACCGTCACGCCCGCCAGTAACACCGGCTACAGCATCGGCACCACCCCGGGCGCCGCGGCCGGCGAGTTCAAGACGTCGAAGCTGGTCGAGACGCGTACGCCCTACGACAAGCAGTCCGAGGTGAAGTACGCGGCCGACGCCCTCTCCGACGACGTCACCTCGACGTTCGCCGAGGTGGAGGTGGTCGTGCGGGGCAACCCGAAGCTGCGGCCGGGGGTTCCGGTGGCGCTCGCGGACGTCGGGGACCCCTTCGAGGGCAAGTACACGGTCACCTCGGTACGGCATGTCTTCGGCGACGCCAAGCACTACGAGACCTGGGTGACGGTCAGCGGCCGGCAGTGGCGGTCCCTCTACGGCGTGGCCTCGGGCGGTGCCGCGGACGCCGCCGTCGACCGGCAGCTCAGTGTGGCGCAGGCCCTGGTGACCGACGTACAGGATCCGCTGCAGCAGGGGCGGGTGAAGATCAAGTTCCCGTGGCTGGACGACACCTACGTCAGCGACTGGACCCGGACCGTGCAGTGGGGCGGGGTGCGCGGCGGCGGGGTCTTCCCGATGGACGTCGGGGACGAGGTGCTCGTCGCCTTCGACCGGGGCGCCCTCGACCACGCGTACGTCATCGGCGGCCTCTACAACGGCAAGGACAAGCCGACCAGGGTCAAGGACGTACCGCTGCACGACGGCATGCGCGGCCGGGCCACCCGGCACACCGTCTCCGACCGGGTCGGCAACCGGATGGACCTGCTCGATCAGCGGGGCCGCAAACAGGGCGTCCGGCTGGCCAGCGGCGACGGCAAACTCACCGTCTTCCTGGACCGGCAGCAGACCGAGATCACCGTGGACAGCAAGGGCAGCGTCTCCATCAAGGGCAGCAGGTCGGTCTCGGTCGAGGCCGGCGCCAACCTGTCCCTGAAGGCGGGCGGCGCGCTCAGCATCAGGAGCGGGGGGCCGCTGTCCCTGCAGAGCGCGGAACTCGTCGACATCAAGTCCCCCGCGGGCGCGGTCTCGGTGAACGCCGCCGCCGTGAACGTGATGGCGAACGCCGCCCTGTCGTTGCGCGGCAACGCGGCCGTCGCGATCAGCTCCCTCACCACGGTGGGTATCCAGGCCCCCGAGGTGCCGGTCCTGGGCAACCTGATGATGGGCGGCCTGACGGTGATGGTGATCCCGGCATGAGCGGCCGGCAGGTGTTCCCGGAGGGGCGGGTGCGGGGCTGATGGCAGAGCAGTTCGTCGGCTCCGGCTGGTCGTTCCCGTTGCGGATCGGGCCCACCGGCGGCATCGCCCTCGTCAGCGGCGAGAAAGAGGTCGAGGAGGCCATCCGGCTCATCCTCTCCACGGCCCCGGGCGAACGCCCGATGCGGCCGGAGTTCGGCTGCGCCATCCACGACCTCGTCTTCGCCCCCGTCAACGAGCAGACCGCCGGCCGTATCCAGCACGAGGTGCACGTCAGCCTCGACCGTTGGGAGCCGCGGATCGAGGTCGAGGACGTCGAGGTGACCACCGGTGCCGACCCGAGCGTGCTGATGATCGACGTCCGCTATTCGATCCGCGGCACCAACAACCCGCGCAGCCTGGTGTTCCCCTTCTACGTCATCCCCTCCCACGACGAGCCGGACCTGCCTCCCGCCTCCTCGGACTCCTCCGAAAGCGACCGCTGATCCCGATGGCCCTGCCCTCCCCGAACCTCGACGACCGACGCTTCCAGCAGTTCGTGGACGACGCCAAGCGTTACATCCAGCAGCGCGCCCCGGAGTGGACCGACCACAACGTCTCCGACCCCGGCATCACGCTGGTGGAGACGGTCGCGCACATGGCCGACCAGATCGTGTACCGCCTCAACCGGGTCCCGGAGAAGAACCATCTCGCCTTCCTGGACCTGGTCGGCATCACGCTGTTCCCGCCGTCCGCCGCCCGTACGGACGTGACGTTCTGGCTGTCGGCGGCCCAGGAGGAGCCGGTTCCGGTGCCGGTCGGCACGGAGGTGGCGACCCGTCGCACCGAGACGCAGGAGGCGGTGGTCTTCGCGACCGAGCGCGAACTGACCATCGTGCCGAGCGAGTTGCGGCACCTGCTGCGGCAGCAGCACGGCTCGGCCGTCGTCGACCTCACCCACGAACTCGCCGAGGGCAAGGACCTGCTGTGCTTCACCGAGTCGCCGAACCCCGGTGACTGCATGCTGCTCGGCCTGTCCGCCGCCGTCCCGCACTGCGCGGTCGCCCTCGATCTGGACAGCCGGGTCGACGGTGTCGGTGTGGACCCGCGGCAGCCCCCGCTGGTGTGGGAGGCGTGGACGGAGGACGGCTGGCGGGAGTGCGAGGTCGACCGGGACGGCACGGGTGGCCTCAACCGCCCCGGCGAGGTCGTGCTGCACGTCCCCGGCGGTCACGTCCTGTCCCGCAACGGCGGCCTGGAGGCCAGCTGGCTGCGCTGCCGGGTCACCGAGCCGCGCGCCGACCAGCCCTTCTACACCACCTCCCCGACGGTCCGGTTCGTCGAGGCCTGCACGGTGGGCGGCACGACCGGCGCCGTGCACGCGGAGACCGTGGAGGACGAGGCGCTCGGCGAGTCGACGGGCCTGCCCGGCCAGCGCCTGCGGCTCGCCCACGCCCCCGTCGTCGGCGACAGCCCGCCGCTCCTCCTCCAGACCGCCGAGCACGACGGCGACGGCGGCTGGGTGGACTGGCAGGTCGTCCCGCACTTCGCGGCGTCGGGACCGTACGACCGGCACCTCACCCTCGATGCGACCACCGGCGAGATCGCCTTCGGCCCGGCGGTCCGCGAACCCGACGGCTCGCTGCGCCAGTACGGCACGGTGGCCCCGAAGGGCGCGGTCATCCGGGCCCGCCGCTACCGCACGGGCGGCGGCCGGGACGGCAACGTGGCCCGGGGGGCCGTTCAGATCCTGCGCTCCTCCATCCCGTACGTCGCGGAGGTCGTCAACCGGGAGGCCGCGCGCGGCGGAGTGGACGGCGAGACGGTCGCCGAGGCGAAGGTCCGCGCCCCGATCACGCTCCGCGCCCAGGAGCGGGCGGTGACCCTGCGCGACTACGAGGAGCTGGCCCGCCGCGCCGCCCCCGAGACGGCCCGGATCACCTGCCTGGAGGGCGAGGAGGGCGAGCACGGGTCGTACGCGGTACGGGTGCTGGTGGTGCCGCAGGCCGTGCCCGACCCGGGCGGCCGGCTCCGCTTCGAGCAACTCGTCCCCGGCGACGCCCTGCTGGACCGCATCACCCGCTACCTGGACGAACGCCGCCTGATCGGGACCCGGTTGGCGGTCGGCCCGCCCTTCTACCAGGGCGTCACGGTCGTCGCCACCGTGCACGCCTTCCGCGGTGTGGACGTCGACCGGGTCCGCCGCCAGGCCCACGACGCCCTCTACCGGCACCTGGACCCGCTCACCGGCGGCGCGGACGGCAAGGGCTGGCCGTTCGGGCGCCCGGTGCAGTCGGGCGAGGTCTTCGCGGTGCTGCAACGCGTCCCCGGCGTCGAGCTGGTCGACGAGGTCGTGCTGCACCCCGCCGACCCGCTGACAGGCAAGCGCGGCGACCCGACCGACCGTATCGACCTGGACGCTCCGTCCCTGGTCTTCTCCTACGACCACCGGGTCCGGGTGATCGGCGAATGACCGTCAACGACTCGACAGGAGGCGTCCGTTGAGAGGTTCCATCGACGGCCTCGGTTCCTCCGTCCCCATCGGGGCGATGCTGCCCGCGGTCTTCGCCGACGACGACCTGGCGCTGCGCTTCGTCGCCGGCCTGGACGACGTGATCGCCCCGATCCCGAACGTGCTCGACTGTCTGCCCAGCTACTTCGACCCGGCCCTGGCCCCGCTGGACTTCGCGGAATGGCTCGGCACCTGGGTCGGCGCGGAGACGGACGGCACGGAAGCGGAACCCCTGCTCCGTGCGGCCGTGGCGGCGGCCGCCTATCTGCACCGCATCCGGGGCACGCGCCTCGGCCTGTCCGAGGCGGTCCGGCTGGCCTTCGGCGTGACACCGGAGATCACGGAGAGCGGCGGCGCCGACTGGAACGCCCGCCCGCTGGGCCCCTTCCCCGGCGAAGCCCGCCCCCGCCTGCACGTCCACCTCGCGCTGCCCTCCCCCACCCCGGCCGACGAGGTCCGCCTGGAACACCTCGTGGCGGCCGCCCGTCCCGCTCACATGCCCTACACGGTGCAGGTGACCGCTTCTTCTTCGTCCGCCGAAAGGACCCCGCAGCGATGACGACCAACCGGAACTGCACGGAGTGCGGCACGGTCGCCGACCCGGGCCAGTCCTTCTGCGACGCCTGCGGCTCGGTACTGAGCTGGGCGGCCACCGGGAGCGAGGCCCGACAGCAGCAGGCTCCCGCCCCCGAGCCGGCCCCGGCCCCGGCCACTCCCGAACCGACACCGGCCGCCGCATCGAACTCCGGCGCAGCCGCGCCCGGCTGGGACGCCTTCACCCGCAGAGACGGCGGCTCGGGCCTGCCGCACACCCAACGCGGGGACCTCCTGGGAACGACCACGGCAGCGCCCCCTCAGGGGCGCGGGGCTGCCTCGGATGTGCGGCTACCGCCGCGTGAGGGCGACCAGCCCCCACCCTCCGTCACCACACCCACGGCCGACACCACCCCCATCCCCGCTCCCGCCCCTATCCCCGCTCCCGCCCCCATACCCGCTCCCGCCCCCATCCCCGCTCCCGCTCCCATCCCCGCTCCACAAGCCGACGCCGACACCGCCCCCCAGCACCCGCAGGGACCCGCCGAAGGCGACCACGACCGGGCCCGTCGCCTGCTCATCCCCGTGGCGGACCCCAACCCCCCCACCCCGCCGCCCCCTTCCGTCTCCCCCGTCCTCCCCGGCCGCCCGACCCCTCCACGCCCCCAGTCCGTCCGCGCCCCCGGCGAGGACCTCGGCGCCCACGGCGGCACCCCCTGCCCCTGGTGTGCCACCCCCAACGGCCCCGACCGTCACTTCTGCACCCGCTGCGCGATGCCCATGGCCGGCCACGGCCACACCGCGCCCTCGGCCACCCGCCCCTGGTGGCGCCGTATCTTCGACTTCCGCAACCGGGAGACCCCCTGGGCCGGCGACCGTCCCCGGCTGCGCCGTGCCTTCGACCGCGTGCTGACCTGGATCGGTGCGGCCGTCGTCATCGCGCTCGTCACGGTCCTGGCGTTCCACATCCCGAACGCGGTGAGTGCCACCCGCGACCACTTCGCCAAACGCTCGCTGGTCCCCCCGGACCGGGTCAGCGCGTCCCGCTCGTACGCCGGCCACAAGCCGGAGCTCCTCTTCGACGAACTGAACAACACCTGGTGGGGCCCCGGCGTGGTCCAGGGCGGCGTGGGCGAGTGGGTCGAGGCGCGCTTCGACGAACCGGCCTCCCTGCTGAACGTCGTCATCTCCTCCGGCGAGTCGAAACGCTTCGACCAGCTGAAGAAGTCGGCCCTGCCGCACCGGATGAAGGCGACCATCAAGACGTCGGACGGCAAGACGGAGACCCGGGAGATCACCCTCGACCAGACGGCCGGCGGCCAGACCCGCACCTTCCGCGCGAAGAACGTCGTCTCGGTCCGCTTCACGATCGAGTCGTCGTACCAGGCCTCGGGGAGCACCCAGGTGGCCATCGCCGAAATAGAGTTCTTCGGCCCGTCGAGCGCGAACTCCTCCTGACAAAATGGTGATGTCATAATCCGGCCATGGCCGAAAAGGGTGCGGGGGAGCGGCGCGGCGCGCGCAGGAGCTGGCGGGACGTCCCGCTGGGCCATGCGGCCCTCATGGTCGTGGGCAACATGGTGCTGAAGTTCCTCGGCACACTGCTCCTCCTCGCCTTCGCGCTCGTCTCCGGTTCCGGATTCTCCGTCGGCACGTTGCTGCACGCCGTGCTCAACCTGGTCGCGGGCCTGGTGGTCGTCTGCCTGCTCCTCTGGCTCTTCGACCGCCTCCGGTCGAGGAGGGGCCGGCCGAGCCCGGAGAGCTGAGGTCCCCTATTTCCGCATCAGGGACCGGTAGACGGCCGTGGACCTGGGGTTGCCCCGGCAGCCCCACACCCCGTGCGGGCAGTAGTCGGTGATGCTCTGGTACAGCGCGTGGTTGTCCGCGAACCACTTCACCATGCCCTTTATGTACGCCGGGTCGTCGCCGTTCTCGTACAGCCCCCACTCGGGATAGGAGACCGGCTTCCCGTGCGCGCGGGCGAACGTGACCTGGGCCCGCAGCCCGTACGGCTCCGTGACCTGTTCCGCGAAGGACATCCCGCGCGGGGAGTCGTAGGCGTCCATGCCGATGATGTCCACGAACCGGTCCCCCGGATAGCACCGGGTCCAGGGGACCGCGTCCCGCCCCCGGTTGGGCGTGAAGTCGAACCGGAACCGCCGGCCCGGCACCGACCGCATCGCGGTGACGATCCGCACCCAGTACGCCTTCCAGGCGGCCGGGTCCGGTCCGCAGCGATGGGTGTACGTCACCCCGTTCATCTCCCAGCCGAGCACCACCACGGTGTCCGGCGCGCCGACCGCCACCAGCCGCCGGGCCAGCGCCCGGAAGTGCCCGTCGTACCGTCCCTGTGCCCCGAACCGGAGCTGCCGGCGCACCTCGGCGTCGGGCAGATGGGCCTCCGTCCCCTCCAGCATCGGCACGTTGAGCACGAGAAGCCGGTCCGGCTCGGCCCGCCGCCAGTTCGCCCACAGCCGTACGAAGTCGGGGGCGCCCTCGATGTTCCGCCACACGTCACCGGGGAGGTAGGTGTGCCCGACCCGGGGTTGGTCGTCCCCCAGCCAGCTGCCGAGCGCGCTCACCCGGCGCACGCCTTCGGCGCCGTAGCCGACGTACGCCCCGAAGGGGCCGGGGTCGGCGGGCCGTGCGGTCTCGGGGCGGGAGACGGGGAGGAGGAGGAGGGCGACCAGCGTGGCGACCAGGAGGAACCTCAGACGTGCCATGGGGTGCAGTCTGGCCGTTCCGGGAGGGCGAGTTGCCCGTTATGGGCATCTTGGACTGCTGTGCGAGGACCCGGCCGTCGACACCCGGCGCGATGACGGCGGTACGAGCACCCGTGCCGGCGCGGCCAGGGCGGCGGGGGGACGCCGGGTGCCCGGCTTTCGCCCGTCCGGGGCCGGCGCTCAGATCGGGGTGTGATGGCTGACCAGGGCGCTAGCGAGCAGGGAGAGCCGGCTGCGCTGCTCGTCGGTGAGGTGTGCGGTGAGGTGTGTGGTGAGGTCGCGGATCTGCTGCTCGGCCTCGGTCGCGCAGCGCCGGGCCGGGTTCTGCCCCTCGGGGGTGATCGACACCAGGAGGCTCCGCTTGTCGTGCGGCGAGGGGGACCGGCGGACCAGGTCCCGGCGTTCGGCGCGGCCGACCAGGCCGGTCGTGCCCGACTTGTCCAGGCCCAGGTGACGGGCGAGTTCCCGCACACCGGGCGTGCGGTCGCGCAGCACGCCGAGCAGCCGCAGCTGGCGACCGACAGACCGTGTTCCGCCGCGACCTTCCCGAGCGCGGCCTGCACCAGCCCCGTCCGGAGACTGAACGCGCGGCCGTCGTCCGCCCGTACTTGCGGGGACAGCGTTCGTCCGCAGATCGGAGTCCCCCCGTGCACGCATCCGCAGCCATCGGCGTGACCGGCCTCGGAGTGATGGGCCGCAACCTGGCCCGGAACTTCGCCCGGCACGGCTACCCGGTCGCCGTCCACAACCGCACACCCGCCCGCACCCGCGCCCTGGTCGAGGAGTACGGACACGAGGGCACGTTCGTCGGCGCCGAGACCGCCGCGGAGTTCGTCGCAGCCCTCGAACGCCCCCGGCGTCTCATGATCATGGTGCAGGCCGGTGCCGCCACCGACGCCGTCATCGACGAGTTCGTACCGCTCCTCGAACCCGGTGACATCGTCATCGACGGCGGCAACGCCCACTTCGCCGACACCCGCCGCCGCGAGGCCGCCCTGCGCGAGCGCGGACTGCACTTCGTCGGGGTCGGGGTGTCCGGCGGCGAGGAGGGCGCGCTCAACGGGCCGTCCGTCATGCCGGGCGGCTCCGCGGAGTCCTACGCCGTCCTCGGGCCGATGTTCGAGGACATCAGCGCGAAGGTCGGCGGCGAGCCGTGCGCCACGCACGTCGGCGCGGACGGCGCCGGGCACTTCGTGAAGATGGTCCACAACGGCATCGAGTACGCCGACATGCAGCTCATCGCCGAGGCCTACGACCTGCTCCGCCAGGTCGGCGGGTACGCGCCGGCCGAGATCGCGGACATCTTCCGGGAGTGGAACGGCGGCCGGCTCGGGTCGTATCTCATCGAGATCACCGCCGACGTGCTCGCGCACGTGGACGCCGCCACCGGCGCGCCCTTCGTCGACATCGTCGCCGACGCGGCCGGCCAGAAGGGCACCGGGCGCTGGACCGTCCAGACGGCGCTGGACCTGGCCTCGCCGGTCACCGCGATCGCCCAGGCGACCTTCGCCCGGGCCGCGTCCGGCCGCCGCGAACTGCGCTCCTCGTACGCCGGGTTGCCCGGCGGCACCACGCCCCCGCTGAGCGCCACCGAGGCCGACCGCTTCGCCTCCCGCGTCGAACACGCCCTGTACGCGTCGAAGGTCATCGCCTACGACCAGGGCTGGACGATGATCCAGGACGCGGCCGCCGAGTACGGCTGGAAGATCGACCTGGGCGCGGTGGCCCGGATCTGGCGGGGCGGCTGCATCATCCGGGCGTCCTTCCTGGACCGGATCCGCGCGGCCTACCGGGCCGACCCGGACCTCGTCAGCCTGCTGGCGGAGCGGGAGTTCGCGAACGAGATCGCCGACGCGCAGGTGCCGTGGCGGGAGACGGTCGCGTCCGCGGCCCGCCGGGGCATTCCCGTCCCGGCGTTCTCGGCGGCCCTGTCCCACTACGACACGCTGCGGGCCGACCGACTCCCCGCGGCCCTCCTCCAAGGCCAGCGCGACTACTTCGGCGCGCACACGTACGGCAGGGTCGACCGGGAGGGGGCGTTCCACACCCACTGGGCGACGGAGGGCCGCCCTGAAACCCAGGGCTGAGCAACCGCCCCGCAAGGGGCGCGGGGGCGGTATTCGGTTGCGGCTACCGTCGCGTGGGCGCGACGAGCCACGACGATGCCGCACACGGCCGACGACAGATCGCGGCACTCTCGAACCGCCATTCCGCCGAGTGGCCGACTGCGCGTCCGATGTGGCTGGTCGCGCAGTTCCCCGCGCCCCTTGAAACCAGGTCAGACGCGGACGCCGAACATGAACGGCCCGCCGATGGTGCTCATCGACTCGTAGCGGACGACCGTGCCGGTGCGCGGGGCGTGCAGGATCTGCCCGTTGCCCGCGTACAGGCCCACGTGGTGCAGGTCGTTGAAGAAGAAGACCAGGTCGCCGACCTGGAGGCCGGACGTCGAGTAGATCCTGGTGCCGATGCCCGTCTGGGACTCGGAGGTGCGCGGGATGGAGACCCCGGCCTGCGCGTAGGCCCAGGAGGTCAGGCCCGAGCAGTCGAAGGAGGACGGGCCGGTGGCGCCGTAGACGTACGGCGTGCCGAGCTTGGTCTTGGCGGCGGCGAAGGCGGCCGCGGCCCGGCCGGTGGCGGAGGTGTCGTTGCCGAGGTCCACCCGCTCGCTGGAGGAGCGGCTGGCGCGGTCCTGTTCGGCGGCGAGCGCGGCCTTCTCGGCGGCGGTGAGGCTGTTGAGCAGCTTCTGCGCCTCGGCCAGCTTGGCCTGGACTTCCTTCTTCTTGGTGCCGAGTTCGGTGCGGGTGGCGGCCAGGTCCTTGAGCTTGCCGGTGGCCTCCGCCCGCTCCTGCGCCAGTTCGCGCTGCTTGGCCTGGATCTTCTTCAGCGTCTCGACCTGCTGGCCGCTCAGCTGGTCAAGCGTGGAGGCCTTGTCCAGATAGTCCTCCGGGTCGGCGGAGAGGAACAGCTGGAGGGACGGGTCCAGGCCGCCGCTGCGGTACTGGGCGGTGGCCATGGAGCCGATGCCGTCCCGGAGTTCGTTCAGCTCGTCCTGGCCGCGCGCGACCGAGTCCTGCAGCGCGGAGATCTGCTTCTGGAGCTTCTCCTGCTTCTCCTTGGCCCCGTTGAACTTCTCGGTGGCCTGCTCGGCCTCCTCGTACAGCTTGTCGACCCTGGACTTGACCTCGCCCTTGCTCGGCTTCGCTCCGGGCGCGGCGTCGGCAGCCTGTGAGGAGAGGACCACGGCGGCAGCGGCGGCGGTGGTGAGCACGGTGACCCGAGCACGGCTCGGCTGCTTGGGACGACGGTGGAACGCCACGGAGGCGATCTCCTTCCGAGCGAAGAGTCGAGCAACGGATCAAGTAAGGAGCAAGCGGTGGATCAACTAGTAGTACGAGTCCCAGACATTAATGACTCTCTTATGTTCAGTTCAAATCTCCGCATGGAAAAAATCCGGCCAGCGGTCGTCAACTGGCCTTCTCCGCCGGACGGGTCACGGGGCGTCGGTCCGTTGACTGTAAAGAACCTTGACAGTTAATTGGTCTAGTCCAAATATGGGCGCCCATGAGACGCACTCGTGCCCTGCGGGCCGCCCTGACCGCAACCGCCCTGTCGACCGCCCTCGTTGCCCTCGGCTCAGGCGCCGCCCACGCCTCCCCGCACCACGCCGCGAAGCCCATGCCCGCGCGGGTCGCGGCGCCCTACTTCGAGGCCTGGACCGGCCAGAGTCCCGCCGCGCTCGCCGCCGAGTCCGGCAACAAGTACCTCACCCTGGCCTTCCTCCAGACGCCCGCCGCGGGCTCCTGCACCGCCGACTGGAACGGCGACGCCACCCAGCCGATCTCCCCGTCGTCCTTCGGCGCCGACATCGCCACCCTCCAGGCTCGCGGCGGCAACGCCATCCCCTCCTTCGGCGGCTACAGCGCCGACACCACCGGCACCGAACTCGCCGACAGCTGCACCGACGTGGACGCCATCGCCGGGGTGTACGAGAAGCTCGTCACGACGTACGGCATCTCCCGCATCGACCTCGACATCGAGGCCGACTCCCTCGCCGACACCGCGGGAATCGACCGCCGCAACCAGGCGATCGCCAAGGCGGAGCGCTGGGCCGACCGCACCGGCCACCCGCTCCAGTTCTCCTACACCCTGCCGACCACCACCAAGGGCCTGGAGGCCAACGGTCTGGCCGTCCTCCAGAACGCCGTCGCCCACCACGCGCGCGTGGACGTCGTCAACATCATGACCTTCGACTACTACGACGGCGCCACCCACGACATGGCCGCCGACACCCGGACCGCAGCCGACGGCCTGCACACCCAACTCGCCGCCCTCTACCCGCACAAGAGCCCCAGGGAGCTGTGGGGCATGGTCGGCGTCACCGAGATGCCCGGCATCGACGACTACGGCCCCGAGGAGACCTTCACCACCCAGAACGCCGTGGAGGTCGAGCGCTGGGCCGCCGCCCGGGGCATCGACACCCTCTCCTTCTGGGCCCTCCAGCGCGACAACGGCGGCTGCGTCGGCACCGGCGGCTCGAACTCCTGCTCCGGGACCGCCCAGGACACCTGGCAGTTCAGCCACACCTTCGCCCGCTTCGCCCGTTTCGCCGGTCTGGGGCGGTAAGGCCCCGGCCACCCCGGAGTTCACCGGACTCCCGTACGGCCCAGGCGCGTCGCGAAGGGCGTCCACACCCTGTGGACGCCCGGTCCGTCGCGGTCGGGCCTACGGGTTGACGACGCTGCCGCCGAAGGTGACGTTCAGCTTGCCGCTCGACGCGAAGGACCAGCCGAGGGCGCCCGCGTAGGAGGAGCACCGGGAGCCGTTCGTGCCGGTCCAGAACTGGTTGGAGCTGTCGGAGTTGCCGACGGTCTTGTCGTTCGAGCCGTCGACGGCGAACCGGCACGAGGTGTTCGTCCGGAACACCGAAGTGCCGGTGTCGAAGGAGAAGTTGCGCTCGGCGTTGTCGATGCCGACGTTGTTCGAGACGGTCATGGTGCCGGGGTTGCTGTTGTAGGTGAACCCGTGGTGCCCGTTGCCGTAGGCGATGTTGTGCTGCACCACGTGGTTGACGGCGATGTCGTCGCCGCCGAGCTTGTAGCCGTTGCGGTCGCCGTCCCCGCTCTGACTGCCGTCGCTGAGCGTGCCGTTGCCGTAGGAGAGCGAGTACTCGATGGTGACCGGCCCGATCGCCCCGGTATCGGTCTTGGTGTAGAGGTCCCAGCCGTCGTCGATGTTGTGGTGCGAGACGTCGTACCGGAAGACGTTCCCGGTCCCGGTGGTCAGCTTGCTGGCGAACCCGTCCGCGTCCTCCCCGTCGCTGTCGGCGTTGTCGTGCGACTCCGAGCTGACGACGAGGTTGTTGGCCGGCCACTGGCTGCTGGGCGTGCTGGAGGAGATCCGGCCGAGCTGCAGCCCGGTGTCGCGGTTGTAGGCGGTCACGGCACGTTCGATGACGTTGTTGCTGCCTCCGACGTAGATGCCGTTGTCACCGGCGTGCTGGACGGTGAGGCCGTACAGGTGCCAGTAGTTGGCGTACAGCTGGATGCCCCGGTTGGAGGAACTCTCGCTCTGGGCCGAGAAGTTGAGCACCGGTGTCTCGCCCGGGTAGGCGGAGAGGGTGGTGAGGGCGCCGGAGGTGCCGTTGGAACCGGCCGGGATGGTCACGGTCGAGGAGTAGGCGTAGGTCCCGCCGCGCAGGTAGATCGTGCCGCCGGAGGCGATACGGCTGATCGCCGAGGTGAGCGTGGTCGGCGCCGACTGGGTGCCGGCCGCGCCGTCGGTGCCGCTCGGCGACACGTACAGCACGGTGGACGCGGCCTGCGCCGGGGTGCCGGACAGGGCGACGAGGGTGCCGGCGATCAGGCCGACGGACGCGATGACTGGTCTCACATGCATCGTTCGTCTCCGTTCGGGTTCAGAGGTGTGACCGGACGTGCGGGGGGAGAGACGAAAAGGAAAGCGCTTTCTCGTTCGTTCTCTGCGAAGCTAGGGATGGTTTCGCGGCTGCGTCAATAGTCATGTATGTAAAGGGTGTTCAGGAATGTGATCTTCGGGCGTGGATGGCGTTTATTTCGATGGCGATCGGAATGGCGGTCACCGCCCGCCGGTTGTGCCTGGTATGAACGAGACCGTGGACAAGACAGACAGGGCAGATGAGATGGACAAGCTCCAGCTCGGTGCGATCGGCGTGTGGCGCCACGAGGACACCGGGCCCGGCCTCGCCGGCGAGCTGGAACGCCTCGGCTACGGCACGCTGTGGCTGGGCAACGTCACCGACCCGGACCTGACCGAGGTCGAGCGGCTGCTCGATGCCACCGAGACGCTGGTCGTCGCCACCGGCATCGTGAACATCTGGTCCAACCCGGCCGACCGGGTGGCCCGTTCGTACCGCCGTATCGCCGAGCGCCACGCGGACCGGTTCCTGCTGGGCATCGGCGCGGGCCACCCGGAGGCGACCAAGGAGTTCGTACGGCCCTACCAGGCCCTGAACGACTATCTGGACGCCCTCGACGAGGTCGGCGTCCCGGTGACGCGCCGCGCCCTGGCGGCCCTCGGCCCCCGGGTACTGCGCCTGGCCGCCGACCGCACGGCGGCCGCGCACCCGTACCTCGTCACCCCGGACCACACCCGCCAGGCACGCGAGATCCTCGGTACCGGACCGATCCTGGCCCCCGAGCAGAAGGTGGTCCTGGAGACGGACCGCACCCGGGCCCGAGCCGTCGGCGACGGCACCCTCGGCATGTACCTGACCCTGTCCAACTACCTGGCCAACCTCCGCCGCCTGGGTTTCGACGACACCGACTTCGCGGACGGCGGCAGCGACCGCCTCTTCGACGCTCTGATCCTGCACGGCGACGCGGCCCGGGTGGCGGAGGGCGTCCGCGCCCACCAGCAGGCGGGCGCCGACCATGTGACGCTCCAGCTGCTGCACCCCGCGGACACCGACCCGTTGCCGGGGTACCGGGCACTGGCGCAGGCGCTGGGGCTGGCACGCTGAGGGACGAGGAAGCGGCGGCTCCGCCGCTTCCCGGCACGGATGAGTACCGTGACCCGGTGCGGCACGGATCCGCTCGGGGGTGCGGGGCGGTGCGGCACGGACCCGCTCGGGGGTGCGGGGCGGTGGGGCACGGATCCGCTCGGGGGCGCGGGGCGGTGCCGCACGGATCCGCTCGGGGGTGCGGGGCGGTGCGGCACGGGCTGCGTTCCGTTCGGGCCGCCGTACCGCAGGCAGGTGATCGTCCGCACCTCGCCCTCCGGGCAGGACCGGGGCTGGTCCAGGAGGATCGTGCGGTGGAAGACGCGCCACACTCCGCCGACCCGCCCCGACCTGCTGGTGGACGACCCTGACCGGGGACGTCAGCTGGGGAACATCCCGGCGGTCGCGTTGACCCAGGTGCCCGTGAGGGCGACCCCGGCGTCCGAGGCGAGGAACGTCGCCAGCGCCGCGATGTCCGCGATCCGCGGGGAACGCCTCGTCATTCGCAGCGTGTCCAGATGGGCGCGGATACCGGCCACCGCCGCCTCGTCCAGCGCCGGGGCGCCGGCCGCGTTCAGCTTCTCAGCGGTGAGGGTGTCGGTGACGCCGGCGGCCCAGATCCCGCAGACCCGGACGCCGGACGGGCCGACCTCCTGGGCGAGCTGCCGGATCAGCGCGTCGATCGCGCCGTCGGCCGCGCCGGTGCCGCCGAGCATCGGGGTGCCGTTGTGGGAACCGCTGTTCAGGGCGAGGATCACGCCCGATCCCTGCGCGGCCATCCGGCGGGCGGCCGCACGGGCGGTGATGAACTGGCAGGCGATGCCCCGCGTCACCGGCCGGGTGTAGTCCTCGACCGACATCTCGGTCAGCGGGACGCCCTGCAGGTCCCCGCGCGGTACGAGGTTGAGGGAGACGTCGATCCGGCCCGCCCGCTCGACCACGGCGGACGCGTGCGCCTCGACGGCGGCCTCGTCCTCGGCGTCGACCACGTCGAACCCGGCGCCGATCCCGCCCGCGACCTCCCGCAGCGTGGCCTCCGTGCGCCCGGCCAGGAACACCCGCGCCCCGGCCCGCGCGTACTCCCGCGCCACCCCGGCCCCGAGAGCACCGGCTCCGCCGTACACGACCGCGACCTTGTCCTTCAGCAACATGACTGGTGAGCTCCGTTCGGCTGCGTGAATGTCCGTCGCTCATAGGACGCGGGGCGGGCGTGAACTCATCGGTCGCGTCGCCCGGAGGGGCATCAGAGAGTCATCGGCAGTCCGAAGGCCGGGAAGAGGTGGGGCTCGAAGGTGGTGATCTCGGCGATCCGGCCGTCCTCGATCCGCAGTACGTCGATGAGCTGGGCGCGGAAGACGCTGGTCCCGGGCCGTTGCAGGTAACCGGCCACGGCGGGCTGGCCGTTGGCGGGCACGGGCAGGTGGCGCCAGTGGCCGGCGAACATCGGGGACGCCGGGTCGAGGTGGGGACGGACGAAGCCGAAGAGCGCGTCGCGGGAGGTGAACCAGAACGGGTTGGGGGGCATGGTGAGCACCGCGTCCTCCCGTACGAGGTCGACCATGCCGTCGATGTCGGCGCGGGCGGCGGCTTCCATGTAGCGCTGGAGCAGGGCCAGGTCCGTGGCGCTGGGTGCGGTGGCCGGGGTCGACCAGTCCTCCCGGCGTCCGGGGAGCGCCGCCCGCAGGGCCGAACGTCCGCGCTGCACCGCGCTGTTGGCCGAGGCCACGGTCGCGCCGAGCAGGTCCGCGGTCTCCTGCGCCGACCAGCCGGCGACATCGCGCAGGATCACCGCGGCCCGCTGGCGGGGCGGAAGCCGCTGGATGGCGGTGAGGAAGACCAGTTCGAGGGTCTCACCGGCCACGGCCTGCTCGTCGGGCTCGTGCTGCGGCGCGGCCGGCTCGGGCAACTGGTCGTCGGGGAACGGTTGCAGCCAGGGCATACGGGGAGGCGGGGGACCGTCGCCCGAGTCCATGCCCGGCACGGGTTCGTAGGGGACCGGGCGCCGGTTCTGCCTGCGCAGGAAGTCCAGGCACAGGTTGGTGGCGATCCGGTACAGCCAGGCGCGGGTGTTGTCGACACCGTCCAGGGTCTCCTTGGCCCGCCAGGCCCGCAGGAACGTCTCCTGGGTGAGGTCCTCGGCCTCGTCGTAGGACCCGAGCAGCCGGTAGCAGTGCACGCGCAGTTCGCGCCGGTGACCTTCGACGAGGGCAGTGAAGGAGTCGTCAGCCGAGGCCGTCCCGGCCCCGGCCCTGGCTCCGGCTCCGGCTCCGGCTCCGGCTCCGGAAAGCGTCACGGCGACGGGCGTGACGTTTTCCGCGAGGGGTGTGGCGCCTTCCGCGAGGGGTGTGGCGTTTTCCGGTGCCGGGCCCGGCCGCTGTCCCGCCTCCCGGGCGAGTCGTCGTAGCTGTGTGAACCGGGTGGCGAGGCCCTCCACGTCCGCGTGGAACGCGGTGCCGGGTGTCAGCCGTACCCGCCCCAGCCGGTCGCCGAGGTCCGAGAGCAGCTCCCTGGCCGGGGGCACGCCGTCCGTCCGCCGGCGTGCCCGGTAGGCCCGCTGGCGACAGGCCTGGGAGCAGTACGACGCGGTACGGCCGGGGCCGCCGCCGCTCTCGATCGGCCGGCCGCAGACGCCGCAACCGCCTCTCATGCCCGGCAGCTCATGTCCGGCCCAGCCCCGTGACGAGAAGGGCGACGAGACGGCGGGCGTCGTAGCCGGGGTCGTTCTCCGCGCCGATGCAGAGGTTGCCGACGCCGCGCATCAGCTCGACGGCGGCCAGGTCGGTGTGGATCTCGCCGGACTCGGTCGCCGCGTCGAGAAGCCGGGTGCAGACCGGGACCAGGCGGTCCAGGAAGTAGGCGTGGAGGGCGTCGAAGCCCGCCTGGTCGGAGCGCAGGGCCGCGGCGAGGCCGTGCTTGGTGACCAGGAAGTCCACGAAGAGGTCGATCCACCGGCGCAGCGCGTCGTACGGGCTCGGCGCGCCGGCCAGCAGGGCCGGGCCGGCCTCGGCGCAGGCCTCCACCTGGTGCCGGTAGACGGCGATGATCAGGTCCGCGCGGGTCGGGAAGTGCCGGTAGATCGTCGCCGTGCCGACGCCCGCCCGGGCCGCGATGTCGCGTACCGGTGCCTCCACGCCCGACGCGACGAACGCCGCCGCGGCCGCTTCCAGCAGGGTCATCTCGTTGCGCCGGGCGTCCGCCCGGCGGGGCCGGACCGTCTGCTCCTCGTCCTTCATCCTGCGTTCCTCATCGTGTGCTCCTTCCGCCGTCACCCTATCGGGGCGTTGCTAAACGGGACAGCGTTCCGTATGGTCGAAGACGTGAAACGGGACATCGTCCCGCTTGTCTGTGCGTCATGTTGCGTCATGTGAGGAGACTCGGTCATGCAGTACCGCACCTTGGGCCGTACCGGTGTGCAGGTCAGCGCGCTCGCGCTCGGCGCGATGAACTTCGGCGCGATCGGGCGCACCACCCAGGAGGAGGCGACGGCGCTCGTCGACGCCGCCCTGGACGCCGGGATCAACCTGATCGACACCGCCGACATGTACGGGCAGGGGGAGTCGGAGGAGATGGTCGGCAAGGCGATCGCCGGCCGCCGTGACGACCTCGTGCTGGCCACGAAGGCCGGCATGCCGATGGGCGACGAGCGCAATCACCGCGGCGGTTCACGGCGGTGGCTGGTCACCGAGCTGGAGAACAGCCTGGTCCGGCTCGGCGTCGACCATGTGGACCTCTACCAGATACACCGCTGGGACCCGGCCACGAGTGACGAGGAGACCCTGTCGGCACTGACCGATCTGCAACGCGTGGGGAAGATCCGCTACTTCGGCTCCTCGACCTTCCCGGCCTACCGGATCGTGCAGGGCCAGTGGGCGGCGCGCGAGCACCACGTGAGCCGGTACGTCACCGAACAGCCCAGCTACTCCCTCCTCCAGCGCGGCATCGAGGCCCATGTGCTGCCGGTGACGGAGGAGTACGGGATGGGGGTGCTGGCGTGGAGCCCGCTGGCCTCGGGCTGGCTGTCGGGCGCCGTGCGCAGGGGCAGGGACATCACCACCAGCCGGTCCAGGATCCTTCCCGACCGCTTCGACCTCACCCTGCCCGCCAACCAGGCCCGGCTCGACGCCGTGGAGCGGCTCGCCGCCGTCGCCGAAGAGGCCGGACTGACCCTGGTCCAGCTCGCGCTCGGCTTCGTCACCGCGCACCCCGCCGTCACCAGCGCCCTCATCGGCCCCCGTACCCAGGACCACCTGAACTCCCAGCTCGCCGCCGCCGACACCGTGCTCTCCGCCGATGTCCTGGACGCGATCGACGCGATCGTCGCCCCCGGCACCGACCTGGCCGCCCACGAGAAGTACGACACCCCACCCGCCCTGCTCGACCCGGCACTGCGCCGCCGCTGACTCTTCCAGGAGCACCACGATGACCACGGAACCCCGCTTCGGGATCATGACCGCTCCCATGCAGGTGTCCTACGACGATGTCCTGCGGGTCTGGCGGGAGGCGGACGCGATCCCCGAGATCGAGCACGCCTGGCTGTTCGACCACCTCATGCCGATCGGCGGCGACCCCGACGGGCCGATCTACGAGGGCTGGACGCTGCTGTCCGCCCTGGCGGCCCAGACGCGACGCCTGCGTCTCGGTCTCCTGGTGACCAGCAACCGTTTCCGGCCGCCCGCGATACTCGCGAAGATCGCCACGACCGTCGACGTCGTCTCCGGCGGCCGGCTCGACTTCGGCATCGGTGTCGGCTCACGGCCGCATCCGCCCGAGGCCCGCCGCGAGTATCCGGCGTACGGCCTGCCCTTCACCCCTCCCGCGCAGGCCGTCGAGAGCCTCGCCGAGGCCTGCGCCCTGATCCGCCGTCTGTGGACGGCCGCCGAACCCTTCGACTTCCACGGCAGCCACCACCAGCTCAGCGGCGCGTTCGCCAACCCCAAACCCGTCCAGCGCCCCCATCCCCCGATCCTGATCGGCGGCCGTTCGGCGGCGACCCTCCGGGTGACCGCCGAACACGCCGATCTCTGGAACATCCCGGGCGGCGACATCGAGGACTGCGTCAGCCGCAGCGCCCTCCTCGACCGCTACTGCGCGGAGATCGGCCGCGACCCCGCCGAGATCACCCGCTCCATCCACCTCCCCGTCTCCTACGGTCACCCGGAGACGGCCCGCACCGCGATCGCCGAGGCCCTGGGCGCCGGCTTCCGGCACATCGTCCTGGGCCTGCCGGCCCCGTATCCGGAGGGGGTCGCGCGCTGGGTGGCGGACGAACTCATCAGCAAGGTGGCCTGACCTCCGCGGACGAGAGGAGCCCAGCCTCCGTCACCCTCTCCCCTCACCGAACCGCGCGATCGCCGTCAGGACCGCCTCGCGCATCGCGGGACTGCCCGTGTGGCCGGAGTCGTCGATCACCTTCAGTTCCGCGTCCGGCCAGGCCTTGGCCAGTTCCCACGCGGTCTTGAGCGGGCTGCCCAGGTCGAGCCGGCCGTGGATCAGCACCCCGGGGATCCCGGCCAACCGGTGGGCGTCCCGGAGTAGTTGGCCGTCCTCCAGCCAGGCGTCATGGGCGAAGTAGTGCGCGCAGATCCGGACGAAGGCCATCAGCGAGTCGTCGGGCCGGTCGCTGTAGGCGCCGGGACTGCCCAGTACCTCGTGGGCGATGACGGCGTCCTCCCAGGTGCACCAGTCATGGGCCGCCTTGACCCGGATCGCGTCGTCGGGACTGTTCAGCAGCCTGTTGTAGGCGGTGACGAGGTTACCGGCGCGGTCCGCGGCGGGCAGGGCGTCGCGGAAGGCCTCCCAGGGGCCGGGCAGCAGGCGGCCGACGCCGTGGTACAGCCAGTCGGTCTCCTCCGGGCGGGTCATGGTGACACCGGCGATGACGATCCCGGAGACCCGCTCCGGGTGGCGTTCGGCGTAGGCGAGGATGAGCGTGGAGCCCCAGGAGCCGCCGTAGAGGAGCCAGCGCTCGACGCCGAGGTGCTCGCGCAGCCGCTCCATGTCGGCGACGAGGTGGTCGGTGGTGTTGTGGGCGAGGCTGACGGCGGGGTCGGAGGCGTGCGGCCGGCTCTCACCGCAGCCGCGCTGATCGAAGAGGATGATCCGAAAGACCTCGGGGTCGAACAGCCTGCGACTGCGGCGGCCCCCGCCGCTGCCGGGACCGCCGTGCACGCACAGGGCGGCCTTCCCCTCCGGGTTGCCGCCGGTCTCCCAGTAGATCCGCTGGCCGTCACCGACATCGAGGAGCCCATGGGCATACGGCTCGATGGGCGGGAACTGCTCGGGCATGATGATCTCCCTTCCAAGGCTGCCTGGGAACAGCCCTATTCCACACCGGAGTTGGCCGGGGAACATGAGAAGAGGAGAGAGCGGGCCGCAGGCGCGAGGCTACGATCGGCGGCGCCCGCAAGGCGTTACCGGCCGGTCGCCGGGCGTGCCGTACCGGTTGCCGCCGGGCAGCCCCGCGGCGACAACCGGCTGAGCGGGCCGTGCCGGGCGTGCGCGGTGGGCGGCTCGCTGCTGAACCGTCGGCCGCTGTTACCGGAGTCCGTCCCGCTCAAGAGCCGGGTGCCACACCTGAGGTTTTCCAACCCGCGAACCGCGCAGTATTCGCGGTGGCCCGGCGGGTGTCACCAGCCGAGGGCGTCCTCGTCGGCTCGCGCCTCGCGGGGCGGCGTGACCGGGCGGGGGTCATGGCAGGTGAAGCCGAGGCGGGTCAGTGCGCGGCGCATTTCGAGCGTCGTGAAGTCACGGCGGTTCTGCCGGGTGATCACTTCACCGACCTGCATCACGGGGTAGACGCGGCCGTCGATGGTCACGCCGACGCCCGTGACGGGTTCGGGCGTGTGGCTGCTCATCGACTGCTCGACCTCGCTCTTCGTCAGGTCGAAGGGGAAACGGGCGATGACAACACGCATGGATGCCTCCTCAGGGGGCGACCGCGGGACGCGGCGGGACGGGGGTTCGGACGGCGGTCAGGGGTGAGGGCGAGAACGCCCGGGGTGTATCCGTGTGGGTCGATCACGGGGGACACGTCCGGGGTGCGGTCCAGCGTCGGGGCGGACGGGACGGGCGTCGGCGCGGCCTGTCCGCCGGGAGCGCAACCCCGTGCTCCGGCTGTGAGCTGGTCCTCCTTCGGCTACGAGTCGGCCCTTGAGGTGGTACGGCGGGTCCGGGCGGCGGACGACCGGCCGCCGCGGCCACGGCCCCGGCCGCGGCCGGCGGGTCGCGCGCCCTCGCGGGGTGTGTCGGTGGTCGGTGCGGCCACGGTGACGGGCACACCCGAGGGGGTGCGGGCGCCGGTGATGCGATGCAGTTCGGCCTCGCCGGGACGGACCTGGACGGCACGCGCGGTGACTCCGGCGTCGGTCATCAGGCGATCCACGGCGCGCCGTTGGTGCGGCAGGACGAGGGTGACGACGGTGCCGGTCTCCCCGGCACGGGCGGTACGGCCGCCGCGGTGCAGGTAGTCCTTGTGGTCGGCGGGCGGGTCCACGTTGACGACGAGGTCGAGGCCGTCGACGTGGATTCCGCGGGCGGCGACGTTGGTGGCGACGAGGACCGAGACATGGCCGTCCTTGAACTGGGCGAGCGTCCGGGTGCGCTGCGACTGGGACTTGCCGCCGTGCAGGGCCGAGGCCCGCACACCGACGGCGAGCAGCCGCTTGGCGAGCCGGTCCACCGCGTGCTTGGTGTCCAGGAACATCAGCACACGTCCGTCCCGGGCGGCGATCTCGGTGGCGGCGGTCTCCTTGTCGGCGTCACGCACATGCAGCAGGTGGTGCTCCATGGTGGTGACCGCACCTGCGGACGGGTCGACCGAGTGCACGACGGGGTCGTGGAGGTAGCGGCGCACCAGGAGGTCGATGTTCCGGTCCAGGGTGGCCGAGAACAGCAACCGCTGGCCGCGGGCCGGGACTTGGTCGAGCAGCGCCGTCACCTGCGGCATGAAGCCCATGTCGGCCATCTGGTCGGCCTCGTCGAGGACGGTGATGTTGACCTGGTCCACCCGGCAGGCGTCTCGCTCGATGAGGTCCCGGAGGCGGCCGGGCGTGGCGACGACGACTTCGGCGCCGGCTCGCAGGTTGCTGATCTGACGGCCGATCGACATGCCGCCGACCACGGTGGCGAGCCGCAGCCGCAGGGCTTGGGCGTAGGGGGTGAGCGCGTCGGTGACCTGCTGGGCCAGCTCGCGGGTGGGGACGAGGACGAGCGCGAGCGGCTGCTTGGGCTGGGCGCGCTGTCCGTCCAGGCGCGCCAGCAGCGGCAGGCCGAAGGCGAGCGTCTTGCCCGAGCCGGTGCGGCCCCGGCCCAGGACGTCCCGGCCGGCCAGCGCGTTCGGCAGGGTGGCGGCCTGGATCGGGAAGGGGACGGTCACGCCTTCGGTGCGGAGGGCGGCCAGCAGTCGTGCGGGCATGTCGAGTTCTGCGAACGTCTCGACGGCGGGCAGCGGCTCGGTGAGGGTGACCGGCAGAGCGAACTCCTGGCGGCCCGGGGCGGAGCGCTGGGCCTGGCCACCGCTCTTGCGACCGGTGCCCTGACGGGAACCCTGGTGGCCCGATCCCTGTGAACGGAAGCGGCTGCCGGGGGTGGAGCCTGTCGAGCGGGTGGTGGTTCGGTCCGTGCGGTGGCGGCCGGAACTGCCGCCCGTGCGGCGCGTGCGGTCCAAGAAGGAACCTTCCTCGATGCGGCGTATCGAGGAATTCCGGCCGGCGGACAGGTAACCGCGCGAGGAATCACAAGAATGAGCCGGAGTAAAAAAAGGGAAAAGCTGGGGCCCGCACCCCAAGAGCGCGGGCCCCAGCCTCAAAACGCGCGAGCTCGAGGCTCGCTGCGGTTCGCGTCAGCTTCAGGCAGGAACGATGTTCTCGGCCTGCGGGCCCTTCTGGCCCTGCGTGACGTCGAAGGTCACCTTCTGGCCTTCCTGAAGCTCGCGGAAGCCCTGGGTGGCGATGTTCGAGTAGTGGGCGAAGACGTCGGGGCCGCCACCCTCCTGCTCGATGAAGCCGAAGCCCTTTTCCGCGTTGAACCACTTCACGGTGCCAGATGCCATATTGAATCTCCCTTGAGGGGCAGTGCCGGACTCCGCACTTTACGAAGCCGAGTCGCCGCGATGATCACCCCTCCGGAATGATCCGGAAAGCTTTACAAAGAAAAAATTTCTCTGGCAACCAAAACTGCAACTGCTATCACGCTAACACAGATGGACTGTAAGCGGCCATGCGTTTCCGGGTCCGCACGGCAATTCTAGTGCCGTCGGTACCCTTATTTCTGTACTGGCGAGACTAGGTATCTGTGGCGCCTCCGCCGACCTCCCGGCTTGTTTCCCGGTTCAGCCGGAGGGCGTCCGCCAGCTGGTTCTCCAGGGAGATGATCCGGCACGCGGCCTCGACGGGGGTGCCCTGGTCGACCAGCTCCCGGGCGCGCGCCGCGATCCGCAGCTGACGGCGGGAGTACCTGCGGTGACCTCCTTCTGAACGCAGGGGAGCGATCAGCCCGGTCTCGCCCACGGACCGGAGGAAGGCGGGGGTGGTGCCGAGAACGGCGGCGGCCCGTCCCATGGTGTAGGCGGGGTAGTCGTCATCGTCGAGGTTGCCGGCGACGGGGGCGTTCTCAGCGGGCATGACACCTTCGTTTCGGGGACGCGGCGGGGTCCCGGGCGGGCCTGGCGCCGGTCTTCGAGGGATTCGGTACCATCCGTGTCGCACGGCAACCCTAACTCCGGCAGCCCTGGAGATGTGGCTCCGCCGTGACAGATTTCCGTTTGCCGCCGAGCCTTTGCAGCGCGTGGGTGGTCAGCCCCGCCCGACACATGATCAGTCCATTCGGCGTACCGCCGGGGTCGCGACGGCGGGTCAGCGCGGCGGTGGGTTCACGCGCGGCCACCAGACCCTCGGGATCCGGACTCCCAGGACGACCAGGCCGTGCGTCTGGCCCCAGACGCACATGAGCAGAGCGTTCGCGGCGGGTGGCAGATGACCCCATGGCGCCGACCGGCAGCCGGTCCAGGTGCGCGAGCAGCGCGGGCGACAGCTCCGGGGGTGAGCGATCCGGCGCCGTTGCCGTTCCCACCCGTTCAGCGTGGAGCGCGCAGTTCGGCGTACAGCTCCGGGCCCGGCCAGGTGCGCGGCTCGGACTCCGCCGCACGCACCAGGGCGACCAGCCGCGCGTTCGCGGGCGCGCTCCGTCCATGGGCGGCGGCGAGGGCGACGATCTCGCCCTGGAGGGAGTCGATCTCCGTGGGGCGGCCGCGTTGCAGGTCCTCCCACATCGAGGAGCGGGCCTGGGCGTCGATCCGCAGGGTCGCCCCGGCCAGCCGGCGGAAGAGGCCGTCGGGCAGCCCCAGGACGTACGGGGTGACGGCGGGTGAGGTGGGGCCGAGGCGGGCCGGGGTGACCCCGGCGGCGCGGTAGACGGCGAGGGCCTCGCGCTGGCACAGGGCGAGGCAGCGGCGGTAGTCCCGCCCGCCGAGCTGGTCGCGGAGCGGCAAGCCGGACAGGGCGTTGATCGCGTTGTTGAGGTTCAGCAGCAGCTTGGCGTGCTGCACCTCGGCCATGTCGGTACGGGCCTCGACGGCCAGCCGTGCCTCGCGGAAGGCGGCGACGAGCCGGTCGTCCGGTTCGGTCATGAGCCTGCCGGCCATGCCCTGGTGCACGGTGCCCGGCTCGGACTGCACCACGTTGTAGGGCACCATCCCGGCCAGCACGGTGTGACCGGGGAGCGCGGCGCGCAGGGTGGCGGGGTTGTGCAGCCCGTTCTGGAAGCTCACCACGACCGCGCCGGGGGTGAGATGCGCGGCGAGGCCCTCGGCGGCGGCCCCGGTACCGGCGCTCTTCACGGTGACGAGCACGTAGTCGGCGCCGGCCGCGGCCTGCGGGCCGGTGGCCAGCGTCAGCCGTGCCGGCGCGAGACGGACGGGCGGCCGGACGGAGTCGCTGAGGGTGAGCCCCCGCTCGCGCAGCACGTCCATGGCGGCGGGCCGGCCGATGAGTGTCACGTCGTACCCGGCGGCGCGGAGACGGCCACCGAGGTGACAGCCGATGGTGCCCGCCCCGAGAACGGCGAAGCGGGGCTTGGGCCTGGGTATGGGCACGGGGGCCACGGCGGGCATGGAGGACTCGGGGGGCATGGGGGCTCCTGCGGAAGGCTCGTGATCAACCGTACTCACGTTCGCGCCCCCTTGGCGACGGCCTCACCTGTACCCGGTCCCGGCCCGTTCCGGGCGCGTACTCGGGTCGATCTGAGTATCCGCACTCTGTCCGGTGCCCGGACCGGCCCCGACGCTGAGGGCATGAGACTTCACGAACCGGTTCTTCGGGTGGTGCTGCCGGCGCTCGCGCTGGCCGCGGTGTCGGCGGCGGCCTGGGCCGCCTGGCTGGGCTGGGACCAGCAGTACGACGCACGGGCCGACGGGTCGACGAGCGGGCCGTACGAGGCCTGGCAGGTCGGCGGGCTCGTGCTCACCCTGCTCGTGGCCGTCGGCTGGGCGGCCGCCCGGGGGCACAGCGCGGCCGCCGTGGGCGGTACCACCGCGGGGCTGACGCTCGCCGCCTACGTCGACTGGTCGGACGATGCCAGCGGGCTGTTCATGGTGGGGGTGGGGCTGGTCATGGTGGGGACCTTCGTCGCCTCCGCGGTCGTCTCCGCCGTGATCGACGTGCTGCGCCGGGACGTTCCGCTCGCCCACTGACTGAGCCCCTGAGCGAGCGCCTGAGCGGGGGTTTGGGCGGGGGCTTGGGCGGTGGCTCGGGTCGGGGGTCTGAGCGGGTGCCTATGCGAGCGCCGAGCTGGGCAGTGGCTGTTCCGCCCAGATCGTCTTGCCGGCCGGTGTCTGGCGGCTGCCCCAGCGTTCCGAGAGCTGGGCGACCAGGAGCAGACCCCGGCCGCCCTCGTCGTAGACCCGCGCCCGGCGCAGGTGCGGGGCCGTGCTGCTGCCGTCGGAGACCTCGCAGATCAGGGACGCGTCGCGGATCAGGCGGAGGGCGATCGGGCCCTCGCCGTAGCGGACGGCGTTCGTGACCAGTTCGCTGACGATCAGCTCCGTGGCGAAGGCCGCGTCCGTCAGACCCCACGCCTCCAGCTGCTGGCCCGCCATCTTGCGGGCCCCGGCGACCGCCGCCGGGCGCTGGGGGAGCTGCCAGGTGCGGACCTTGGTGGCGTCCAAAGCGTGGGTGCGGGCCAGGAGGAGCACGATGTCGTCGGCCGGGCGGTCGGTCAGCACGGTGTGCAGGACCCGGTCACAGGTCTCCTCCAGGGGTGCCGCCGGGGCGGCGAGGGCCCGGCGGAGGAGGCCCAGACCCACCTCGATGTCGTGATCGGCGGTCTCCACCAGGCCGTCGGTGTAGAGGGCGAGGAGACTGCCCTCCGCCAGTTCCGCCTCGGTGGACTCGAAGGGCAGGCCGCCGAGGCCCAGCGGCGGGCCGGCCGGCAGGTCCAGGAGGCGGGCCTCGCCGCCCGGGGTGACCAGGACGGGCGGCGGATGGCCGGCGCGGGCCATGGTGCAGCGGCGGGACACCGGGTCGTACACGGCGTACAGGCAGGTCGCGCCGACCTCGCCCGAGGTGGCCTCCGGGTCCTCCTCCCGGGCGAGCCTGATGACCAGGTCGTCCAGCTGGGTGAGGAGCTCGTCGGGGGCGAGGTCGACGTCCGCGAGCGTCCGTACCGCCGTCCGCAGCCGGCCCATCGTCGCCGAGGCGCGGATGCCGTGGCCGACGACGTCCCCGACGACCAGGGCGACCCGGGCACCGGACAGCGGGATCACGTCGAACCAGTCGCCGCCGACGTCCGCGCCGCCCCCCGTGGGGAGATAGCGGTAGGCCACGTCGGTCGCCTCGAGCCCGGGCGGCGGCCGGCCCGGGAGCAGGCTGCGCTGGAGGGCCAGGGCGGTGCGGCGCTCGCGGGTGTAGCGGCGGGCGTTGTCCACGCACACCGCGGCCCGGGCGACGATCTCCTCCGCGAGCCGCTGGTCGTCCTCGGTGAAGGACTCGGGGGTGCGGTGCCTGAGGAAGTGCACCAGGCCGAGGGTGACGCCGCGGGCGCGCAGCGGGACCATCAGCACCGAGTGGATCATGTGCAGGGCGACGGAGTCGGCGCGGGCCTGGGAGGCGCCGATCCACTCCGGCATGCCGGGGTCGCCGGGCCGGTGGCGGGTGCCGTGGCCGGCGAGCAGGGTCCACATCGGGGGCGTGTCCACCGGGTAGTGGATCGGGTCGCCCGGTTCGGCCACCTTCTCCGGGCAGCCGGCCAGGACCGAGCGCTGTGCGGTACGGCGTACGGTGATCGGCTCGCCCGGCCGCAGCGGTCCCGGCTCGTCGCCGAGGGCGATGGACTCCAGCAGGTCGACGGTGACGTAGTCGGCGAACCCGTCCACGGCCACCTCGGCCAGCTCCTCGGCGGTCCTGGTCACGTCCAGGGTGCTGCCGATGCGCAGGCTGGCGTCGTTGAGGACGGCCAGATGGCGGCGGGCCCAGTAGTGCTCGGTGGCGTCGAAGACGACCGCCGACAGCCCCTGCACTGTGCCGGTCTCGTCCTTCAGCGGGCAGAAGTACATCGACCAGGCGTGCTCGCGGGTCTCCCCGGGCGCCTGGCCGTGCTGCTCGTGGAAGACGGTCTGTCCGGTGCGCAGGACCTGCTGCTGGAGGCGGTCGTACTCGTCGAAGGGCGGGCCGGACTCGATCTCCGGCAGGGTCAGGCCGCGCATCTCCGCCACGGGCAGGCCCATGATCCCGGTCATGACCTCGTTGGCGGCGACCAGCCGGGCCTCGCGGTCGTAGATCGCCACCGGCATGGGCAGCTGGGCGAGCGTGAGGTCCCACAGGGCCGCCGCACCGGGCTGGTCGCGCCCGGACACCGGCGTCCGCGCGGCGCCGGTCACCAGCCAGAGCGGCCCGGCGCCCGCGTCGGCCAGCGGGATGCCCTGTAGACGTACGACGACCCGGTCGCCGTTGCGGTGCCGCAGGGCCACCTCGGTGGACCAGCGGGACGCGTCGGCGATGTGGCGGCGCGCGGACGCGGGCAGCTGGGTGGCGAGCAGGGTCCCGGCGGGGCGGCCGACGATCTCGGCGGGTTCGTACCCGAGCAGCCGCCGGGCACCGGCGCTCCATACCAGGACCGCTCCTTCGGCGTCGACGACGACCGCGAGATCGTCCGGGACGACCGCCAGGTCCGCCGGTACGCGTCCCTCCATGGTGCCTCCGGATGCCCGGGCGCCCGGCCGTCCGGGTGCCCGCACCCGCTCCCAGCATCCCGCCCCGCCGTGCGCCCTTCAACCGACGGCGGGGTCGTGCGGGGTCAGAGCCCTGTCAGGCCCGCACCGCGGCGGTCCCCTCAACCGACGGCGGGGTCGTGCGGGGTCAGGAGCCCTTGTCAGGCCCGCCCCGCGGCGGTCCCCGTGCGCCGGGCCAGCGAGTCGAAGACCACCGCGACGAGCAGCACCCCGCCGGTGATCATGAACTGGGCCGCGGGCTGGACTCCCAGCAGGGCCATGCCGGAGGCGATCGACTGGATAACGAGGACGCCCAGCAGCGCCGACCAGGTCGAGCCGCGGCCGCCGAAGAGGCTGGTGCCGCCGATGACGGCGGCCGCGATCGCGTTGACCAGCAGCATGCCGGAGCCCGGCACCTGGGTCGCCGAGGTGAGCCGGGAGGCGACGAACAGGCCGCCGACCGCGGCCAGCGCTCCCGACAGCAGGAACACCGAGACGCGTACCCGCGCCACCCCGACCCCGGCGCGCAGCGCGGCCTCGGTGCCGCCGCCGAGGGCGAGGACCTGCCGGCCGTAGGCGGTCCGGCGCAGCAGGAGGTCCGAGGTGACGAGGACGGCGAGGAAGAGCAGAAGCGCCAGCGGCAGGCCCTGGAACCGGTCGAGGACGTACGCGGCGGCGAGGGCGGCGACGGCGAGCAGGGCCGTACGGGCCCAGATCCCGGCCGCCGGCCGGTACGGCATCCCGGTGGCGACGCGGCGCCGGCGGTCGTGGAGGCACACGGCGAGATACCCGGCCGTACCGAGCACCGCCAGGCCGTAGGTGGCGACGGAGGCGCCGAAGTGGCGGCTGGTCAGCATGGCGACCAGCCCGTCCGCGCTGAATTCGATGGCGCTCTCCGGGCCCAGCAGGTAGAGCATCAGACCGTCCCAGGCCAGCAGCCCCGCCAGGGTGACGACGAACGCGGGCACCCCGGTCTTGGTGAACACGAACCCGTGGAAGGCCCCGGCGCCCGCACCCGCCGCCACCGCGACGAGCACGGCGAGCCACTCCGGCATCCCCTGGTTCACGTTCAGCGTCGCGAACAGGGCGCCCGACAGGCCGGCGAGCGAGCCCACCGACAGGTCGAGCTCGCCGATCAGCAGGACGAAGACCACCCCGACGGCGACCATCCCGGTCCCGACGATGTCCACGCTGAGCACGGAAAGGTTGCGCGGCGAGAGGAAGTTGGCGTTGAGGCTCTGGAAGACCACCCAGATCACGGCGAGGGCGAGCAGGACCGGAACCGGGCCGAGGCTGCCCCCGTGCAGTCGGCGGCGGGCCGCGCCCGCGTACTCCCTCAGCCGTCCGGCGAAGGCTCCCCTCACGACCATCTCTCCTCCGGGTCGGCCGCGGGGCGCTGCCGGCCGGAGTGCTCCGCGGCGCCCGTGACGGCGGCGATGATCTGTTCCTGGGAGGTGGTGCCCACGTTGAACAGGCCGTTGTTGCGGCCGAGGCGCAGCACGGCGACCCGGTCGGCGACGGCCTTGATGTCTCCCATGTTGTGGCTGATGAGAAGCACCCCGGTGCCCCGGTCGCGGAGTTCCTCGACGAGGTCGAGGAACTGGTTGGTCTGATCGAGGCCCAGGGAGGCGGTCGGTTCGTCGAGCAGCAGCAGCCGGGGCGCGCTGAGGAACGACCGGGTGATCGCGACGACCTGCCGCTGGCCGCCGGAGAGTGTGCCGAGCGGAGCCCGCACGTCCGGGATGCCGATCGGCAGGGTCCGCAGCAGTTCGCGGGCGCGGCGCTCCATCTCGACCTCGTCGAGGATGCCGTAGCGGTGGATCTCCCGGCCGAGGAAGAGATTGCCGACGACGTCGAGGTTCCCGCACATCGCGAGGTCCTGGTAGACGGTCGCGATGCCGAGGGCCCGGGCGTCATGGGGGCGTTTGATGTGGACGGGGCGGCCCTCCCACTCGATGACGCCCCGGTCCGGCGGGCCGACGCCCGAGATCACCTTGACCAGCGTGGACTTGCCGGCGGCGTTCCCGCCGACCAGGGCGACCACCTCCCCGGCCCGGATATCCAGCTCGACATCCACCAGCGCCTGGACGGCCGCGAAGCGCTTGGACACACCATGCAGCGCCAGCAGGGGCTGAACCACGGGGCCACCTCCTCCGTCCGCCGTCGTGGCAGGCGCTCATGGGGTGAGTCCGGCCTGGTCGCAGGCGGACCGGAGCTTGGGGGTGCATATCTGGTCGATCGTGTAGATACCGTCTTTTACCAGAGTGTCCTTGATCGTGCCGGTCGTCACCGGATACGACGGCAGCAGCACCGAGGGGATCTTCCGGGTGGTCGCGCTGTCGACGGTGGTGGTGGCGACGGACCCGGCCGGGTCGCCGCGTCCCAGGGCCAGCGCCATCTCGACGGCCGCCTCGGCCTCGGCCCGGTAGGACTTGTAGACGGTCATGTACTGCTGGCCCGCGAGGATGCGCTGCACGGCCACCAGGTCGGCGTCCTGGCCGGTCACCGGGGGCAGCGGACGGATCGAGGCCGCGTTGAGGGCGGAGATCACGGCACCGGCGAGGCTGTCGTTGGCGGCCAGGACACCGTCGATGGCGTCGGCGCCGAGGACGGCGACCGCGCCGGTCATCTCGGAGTAGGCGTTCTCCGGCCGCCAGTCGGGGGTGTCGTACGACGTGCCGATCCGCACCTTGCCGCGCAGCACCGAGAGCGCGCCCTGTTTGAACCAGGCCGTGTTCGGGTCGGCCGACGCGCCGTTCACCATGACGATCTGGCCGCCGTCCGCCTCGGGGCCCATGGCCTTCAGGAGCCCTTCGCCCTGGAGCCTGCCGATCGTCGCGCCGTCGAAGGTGACGTAACCGGAGACCGGGCCCAGCGCGAGCCGGTCGTAGGCGACGACGGGGATGCCCGCGCGGTGGGCGGCGTCGACGGAGGAGTGCAGCGACCTGGGGTCGATGGCGGAGAGGATCAGGACGTCCACACCCCGGGTGATCATGGCTTCGAGCTGCTGCTGCTGGACCTCCGGTTCGGCGGTGGCGGAGACGGTCGGTGCCGGGCAGTGCGGGCACACCTGCTTCAGTTTCCGCTCGATGAGCGGCTGGTCGAACCGCCCGAACCGGGAGGCCCCGCCGCCCGGCAGCAGCACACCGACGCTGGGACCGTCGCTCTGCCCGCTCTCGCCGCAGGCACCGCCCAGCGCCAGCCCGGCGCCGACCACGACCGCTGCCGCCGCACGGGACAGGGACCCGCGCTTCGGGAGGCCGGCACCGGTACCCCTCTTCTCTCCCGCGTGGCGTTTCGTCGCAACTCGCCTCTTATGACCGGTTCAGTCTCAGGGTAGCCAAGCAGTCACCCGGTCTCTCCGTGAACGAGGAGCCACGGGTCACCGGGCGGGGCGGGCGGGGTTGGGCGAAGCCGTCCCCCAGGCGGTGGGGATGCTCTACCGTGAAGCCCCTCAAAGCGGTCCGAGCCTGGCGGATGCCGGCCGAAGGGGAGCCACGGGTGCGCGCAGGTGACGACCGGACACCGAACTCCGGCAGCGACAATCCGGACCGGGACACCGACGAACCGGATCCGGACACCGAAGAACCGGATCCGGGCGGCGGCGGCGACGAACCGGATCCGGTGAACGGCGAATCCGGCCCCACCGGCAGCGCCTCCCACCCCGATGCCGTCGCCTCGCCGTCCGTCGGTGACAGGGACCGGGTCGATTTCGGGCGGAGCACCTTTCTGGGGCCCGTCGTCGGGAAGATGGTCGTACAGCACGGGGGGCGGCCCGACCGGGCCGGTCCGTGCACGTTGCCCATGGCGCAACCGGGCTTCACCGGGCGGGCGGCGGAGCTGGCCGCGCTGGAGGCCCGGCTGCGGGCGCCCGCCGACCCGGCCCCGGACGCGCCGGTCGTCTGCGTCGTCACAGGACTCGGCGGCATGGGCAAGACCGCCCTCGCTCTGAAGGCCGCGCACCGGGCGCGCAAAGCAGGCTGGTTCACCGGCGGAGCCCTCTTCGTCGACCTCGCGGGCTACGACGACAACCCGGTCACCCCCACCCAGGCGGTGACCTCGCTGCTGCACGCCCTCGCCGCGGCGGACCTCGACCCCGGCGCCGACCGGGTCGGCCACTTCGGCGAGGAGGGCCGCCAACTCGACGTGTACCGCAGCCACCTCGCGGCGCTCGCCGACGCCGGCCGGCGGGTTCTGCTGGTGCTCGACAACGTCTCGGACTCGGCCCAGATCTCACCGCTGCTGCCCGCCAGCGGCCTGCACTGCGTCCTGATCACCTCGCGGGAGTGCCACGAGTCGCTGACGGCCGACGAGTTACCCCTCGGGCCGCTCAGCCGGGACGAATCCGTCCGCCTGATCGCCCCGGCACTGCGCCGGCCCACCGACGCCGGGGACGAGTGGACGCCCGAGGAGACCGAGGCCGTACGCGAGTTGACGCGGCTGTGCTGCCGGATGCCGCTCGCCCTGCGGATAGCCACCGCCCTGCTGCACCGGCGCCGGGTCCGGGACGACCCGCTCGGATCCCTGGTGGAGGAGCTGAGAGCCGCCGCCGACCGCAGCCGGGTCCTGCGCAGCCGGGGCGTCGACGAATACGGCAGGGTCCTCGCGCTGGCCCCGGTGTTCGACATGTCGTTCCGCCGGCTGCCCCCGGACCGGCGACGCGCGCTGTGCGGGCTGGCCCAGGTGCCCTTCCCGGACTTCAGCACCGAGACGGCGGTGGTGGCCACCGGCCAGGACCGGCCCCTGGCCCTGGAACTCCTCGACGACCTGGTGGGCACCCATCTGATCACCGGTGAGGGGCGCGGCGGTGCGCTCCCCGAGCGCTGGCGCATACACGACCTGGTCCGCGGCTACGCGAGCGCGCTGGCCGCCGACGACCCCGCGCTCGTCGAGGAGGGACGCGAGGCACGCCGGCGGATACGCCACCACTACCGGACCAAGGCGGAGGCGGCCGCCCGCCATCTGCGGGCGCCCGGCGACGGCCCGCTGCCCGACCTGTTCAAGGGCCGGGCGGAGGCGCTCGGCTGGCTGGACGCCGAGCGGGTCAACCTCGTCGCCGCCGCCCAGTGGCCCGACGAACACGACGGACACGGCGGACGCGACGAACACGACGGGCACGACGGGCACGACGCGGCCCACATGGTGGAGCTCGCGCTGCACCTCGCCGATTTCCTCCGCGAGCGGCGGTTCTTCGAGGACTGGGTCGCCGTCGGCCGGGCCGCCCGGGACCGGGCGGCCCGCTCGCGGGACCGGCACATGGAGGCGTCCGTCTGCAACAACCTCGGCAACGCGCTGCTGCGGGCCGACCGGTCCGCCGAGGCCATCGAACCCCTCGTCCACGCCGCGGATCTCTTCCGCGCTCTCGGCGATCCGAACGGCGAGGGCATGGCGTGGAACAACCTAGGTCTCGCGCAGCGCAGGTCCGGCCGTCTCCACGAGTCCCTCGTCACCCACCGGCAGGCCTGCGAGCGCTTCCGCGCCACCGGTGACCGCTCCCACGAGGGCCGGGCCTGGCACAACTTCGGTCTGGCGCTGGAGAGCCTGGGCCGGTACGGCGAGGCGGCGGCCGCGTTCCGGCGGGCCTGCGCCCTGCACCACCGGACCGACAACCGCTTCCTGCACGGCGACTCCCTGAACAGCCTCGGCTGCGTGCTGTACGCGGCGGGCCGGATCGAGCCGGCCGTCGCCGCCCTGCGGGAGTCCCTCCGGATCCGCCAGGACTCCGACAACTGGTACGCCATGACTCTGACCTGGAACAACCTGGCCCGGGTGCTGGACACCGCCGGCCAGGCCGACGAGGCCCGCCAGGCCAGGAACCGCGCCGCCGAAGCGGCCGCCCGCGCCGGGACGGCCACTACGTCGTACGGCCACCACCACTGAGACCCGAACTCCGGTCGGTCCTCTCCGCCGAGGCCGCCGCGGCCGTCGGTGCTGTCGGTGCCGTCGCCCCCGGCCGCAGCAGGAGCACCGCCACGTCGTCGGTGTGGCCGCCGGCCGGCCAGGTGTGGTGGACGAGGCTGTCGATGAGGCGTTCCAGGTCGTGGGCGTCGGCGCCGGCGAGGTGGGCGGCGAGGTCGGCGGTGGCGTGCAGCAGGTCGGTGCCGGGGCGTTCGATCAGACCGTCGGTGTAGAGGGCGAGGACGGCGCCGGCCGGGAGCGCGGTGCGGGTGACGGGGTACCGGGCGTCCGCGTCGACGCCCAGGGGCGGCCCGGGGTCGACGTCGAGGGGGTGGGCCCGGCCGGGCGCGGGACGCAGCAGAGGCGGTGCGTGTCCGGCGCTGGCCAGGGTCAGTTCCTGGCGGACGAGGTCCAGGTGGGCGTAGAGGCAGGTCACCAGGAGATCGGAGGAGAGATCGGCGAGCAGCCGGTTGGTGCGGACGATGACCTGGTCCGGGGCGGCTCCGGAGGTGGCGTGGGCGTGGATGGCGGTGCGGACCTGCCCCATCAGGGCCGCCGCGGCCATGCTGTGGCCCTCCACGTCCCCGATGACCGCCGCCGCGTGGGTGGCGTCGAGGCGCAGCAGGTCGTAGAAGTCGCCGCCGACGTCGATGCCGTGCCCGGCCGGCAGATAGCGGGCGGCGACGTCGAGACCGGGCAGGCTGGGCAGGCTCCGGGGCAGCAGCGCCTGCTGGAGCTGGTGGACGAGGTGGTGCTGGGTGTCGTACAGCCGGGCCCGGTCCAGGGCCTGGGCCAGCAGACCGGCCAGTGGGGTGAGGACGGCGCGTTCGTCGGCGGTGAAGGTGTGCGGGCGGTCGTAGGAGATGACGCAGCAGCCCACCGGACGCCCCGAGATGACCAGGGGCAGCACGGCCCACGCCTGTTTTCCGCTGATCAGCGGGGCGCGCGGATAGCTGTGGGCCAGTTCGGCGATGCTGCCGAAGTAGGCCGGGACGCCGCTGGCCAGGGCCTGGCCGGCGGGGGTGAGGTCGGTGTCGAGGGGAAGGGCGTCGAGGCCTTCGGCGACGGCGCCGGTGTAGCCGTGCTGCCCGGCGATCCGGAGGCGGCCCGCCTCGGCGATGCTCAGCACCAGGCCCTGGGCGCCGAACGCCGGCAGGATCTGGTCCGCGATCAACGCCACGAGGTCCTGGGTGGTCACCGTCTCGGTGAGCGCGACGGCCTGGTGGATCAGCTGGTAGAGGCGGCCGGGCGCGGTCGGGGCGGGTTCCGTGCCGGCGGACGGCGCGGTCGCCGTCTCCGCGCCGGGGGTGATGCGCACGCTGATACCGCTGTGGTCCGGGTGCAGCTGGAAGGTCAGCCCCCGGTTCGGCGGGCGAAGCGCGTTGAACGACACGGGTGCCCGGCTGACAACCGCCATCCGGTACCGCTCCTCGTACCGCAGGTCGTCCAGCCACGGCAGGGACTGCCAGGGCCGGGTGCCCAGCAGCAGGTCCGGCTCCCGGCCGAGCAGCCGGGCGGCCGCGGCGGACACGAAGGTGATCCGGCCCTCCAGGTCGAGGGCGAGGGCGCCCTCAGGGAGACGGTCCAGGTAGGCGGCGGCGGCCAGCCCGGTCCGGACGGGGTGGCACGGACAGTCCACGGGGACCACCCGCGGCTGCTCGGGGAGGGCCGGCGGCGCCGGCGAGTCGTCCAGGAGCCGGGTGAGCCGGCGGGCGCTCGCGATGATGTGGTGCCGTTCGCGGGCGGTGGCCCGGGGCGGATGGCCGGCGGGCCACATCAGCACCACCCCGCCCCAGCAACGGCGTACCCCGTCCAGCGGCGCAGCGACAAGCGTGAAGGGGTACGGCAGGACGGCCGCCGTACGCGGATAGCGGCGCGCCATCTCGTCCTGGCCGCCGACCCAGACGAGGCGGTGCTCGCGGATCGCGTCGGCCACCGGGACGGGGGCGGTCACCGCCAGCCGCTGCCACGGCGCGGTGAAGTCGACGGGCAGTCCGCACACCGCCACCAGGCGCAGCAGCGCGGCCGGCTCATCGATGAGATACACCCCGCCGATCGCCGCCCCCGTCCGGCACACCATGTCGGCCAGCGCCCCGCCCAGGGCATCGTCGACAGGGAGGTCACCGCTGGGCCGGGCACGGTGCCGCATGACGTCGTCCTCCGGTCGAGTACCGCGGGCGGCACACGCCGTACCGTCTCGCACCGTCCCCTCGCAGTGGGTGACGCGTACCACACATTCACGACAATATGCGTATACCTCCTTACGGCGACAGCGACCCGGGTCGCCGGACGGACGCAGCTGGACGCGGGCGGACGTGGGCGAACGCGGGCGGGGCGGAGGCGGGCGGCCGTGTCCACAGGCCCCGGCGACAAGCCGCTGCGGAGCCGCCCCGCGGCCGCCGGCCAGGACCGGCCGTCACTCGCCCTTCGGCCCCGCCGACTGCACCACCTCGAAGGACCACAGCGTCGACCCGGAGGCCGCCGGCTTGGGACGCTCGCCCTCGGCGCCGCCCTGGTGAGCCGTCTTCATCGGCCCCTCCATCCACGCCTGGAACGACTCCTCGTCCCGCCACCGCGTGTACACCAGGTACTGGTCGGTCCCCTCGACCGGCCGCAGCAGCTCGAACCACTCGAACCCGTCCGAGTTCTCCACGGCATGCGCCCGCGAGGCGAACCGCTTCTCCAGCGTCTCCCGCTGTTCCGCCGGCACGGTCAGTACGTTGATCTTGACTACGCTCATGTCCCCATCCTGCCGCAGGGGTGATCAGGAGAGCGTGAGCGACGAGGACTTGTGTCCGGGCGCATCTCGCAGAGGGGCTCCCCTGGACGTCGGGACAGGCCGCGGCGCCCCGAAAACGAGTGGCCCGCAAACGAGAGGCACGGCTAGCGTCGCGGCCGTGGATATCAGGGAACTGGACCGCCGTGCCCTCGCCACCCTGGGAGCGGTGATCGCGCGGATCGACCCGGACCAGCTTCGTCTTCCGACGCCGTGTGCCGACTGGACGCTGCACGGCCTGCTCCGCCACCAAGTGAGCGAGAACCTCGGCTTCGCAGCCGCCGCGGCAGGCGTCACCGGTGACCTCCGGGCCTGGGACCAGGGCGACCTGGGTGGGGATCCCCACCAGGCGTACCTCGACTCGGCCGACGCCATGACGAGGGCATTCGCCGAGGATGTCCTGGAACGTCCGCTCCAGATCAGGGAGTTCGGCCTCTTTCCCGGCCGGGTGGCGCTCGGCATGCACGTCCTCGACTGCGTGGTCCACGGTTGGGACGTCGCTCGGACCATCGGCGTCGCCTACGATCCGGACGCCGACCTCGTCGGCCACTCACTCAAGGTCGCGGCGCTGATCCCGACCGCAGCACCGTCCGACGACCGGCCGAGGACTCCGTTCGCCCCGGCGGTAGAGATCTCCGCGGGCGCTCCCGCCCTGGAGCGGCTGCTCGGACTCGTCGGCCGTCGGCCGGCGGCAAGCTGAGCGACGGTCAGCAACTTCACCGTGCTGCGCGGTTCGGCCTCCGGCCTGACCGGCAGCGGCGCCAAGCTCTTCTCCCAGGACACGACGGCCGTCCCCGGCACCGCCCAGTCCCAGGACTTCTTCGGCTCCGCGGTCCGCCTCACCGACACCAACGGCGACGGCCGCGCGGAGCTGGTCGCGAGCGCCTACGGCGAGAGCCGCGGCGCCGGCGCCGTCTGGCTGTTCAGGTCCACGGCCTCCGGCGTCCAGGCCGGCGGCTCCAGGACCTTCACCAGCACCACCCTGGGCGGCCCGGCGGGGACCGCCTACTTCGGCGACGTACTGGAGGGCTGATCATGCGTATGCGCACGGCGGCGGCCCTCGCCGCACTCCTCACCGCGGGCCTCGTCCCGCTGGCCGGCACCGCCTCGGCCGCGCCCGCCAGGTACGCCGACGACTTCAACGGCGACGGCTCACACGACCTCGCCACCGCCGCCCCGGGCGCCACGGTCGGCGGCAAGGCGCGGGCGGGCGCGGTGGTCGTCACCTACGGCTCCCAGTCCGGCGTCAGGGCGTCCAGGCGTACCGTCGTCACCCAGAACTCGGCGGGCGTCCCGGGCACGGCCGAGAAGGACGACGCGTTCGGCTCGGCGCTCGCCTTCGGGGACCTCAACCGGGACGGGTACGCCGACCTGGTCGTGGGCGCCGAGGGCGAGGACGGCGAAGCCGGGTCGGTGACGATCGTCTGGGGAGCAAGAAGGGCCTGACCGGCGGTCGCATCGTCGCCGACCCGGCCCGTACCTCCCACACCCGCTTCGGCATGTCCCTGGCGGTCGGCGACTTCACCGCGGACGGCCGGGCGGACCTGGCCGTCGGCAGCACCGGCGCCGACGTGCAGATCTTCCGGGGCGCCTTCACCAAGGCCAGCGAAGGGATCGGCGCGGCCTGGCAGACCGGCACGGTCACGCTGCTGCGCGGCTCCGCCGCCGGTCTGACGGGCGCGGGCTCCACCCGCTGGACCCAGCGCCCGGGGTACCGGACCTGAACGAGGACAACGACTTCTGGGGCTCCACCGTCCACCTGGCCGACCTCAACAGCGACGGGAAATCCGACCTGGCGGTCGGCGCCCGGCACGAGAACGGCGGCCAGGGCGCCGTATGGACCCTGCGCGGCTCGTCCAGGGGCTGACGACGACGGGCGCGGTCAGCTTCGGGGCGACGTCGGTGGGCCTGCCCGGACCGTGGTCGCAGCTGGGGATGGTGTTCGGGCAGTGAGGGCATGAGATCCGGCCCCCCTGGACAGCTCCCGGGGGCCTCTTGGGGGATCCCTTAGGGGATGTCACAGCTCTGCGGCAAAGGCGGGCTCGGGGTGCCGAGCCCGCCCCAAGGTTCTCCCGGACCAGGTACGTTCGATGACGTGGCTGGATTCAGGATCGGACGCGGTGGCCGGGACGCCCGTGCCCCGCAAACGCGACCGCAACAACCCGCGTACGGGCAGCAGGCGCCGCCCCAGAGCTTCGGCGGGCAGCCGGCGGGACCGTCGTACGGGTACCCGTCGGCTCCGCAGCCGTACCCGCAGAACGGCGGGGGCGGCGGCTGGCCGCAGGGCCGCGGCGGCTACCCGGGGCAGGGACAGGGGCAGCCCGGCGGCGACGGCCCGGAGTACTTCGGCGACGACCACGGCTACGGCGGCCAGGGCGCCGGCACCCCCGACCCGTACGCGGCGAACAACCCGGGCCACACCCAGGCGTTCTCGGTCGACGAGGCCGACGGCTACACACGGGGCGCGACCTACCACGCCGGTTCGGCGGCGCCGTCCGGCCCGATCGGCCCGCGCCTGCACTGGAAGGACCTGCTGAAGGGGATCGTGCTCGCCCCGAACCAGACGTTCCTCCAGATGCGGGACTACACGATGTGGGGGCCCGCCCTCATCGTGACCTTCCTCTACGGCCTGCTCGCGGTCTTCGGCTTCGACGGCGCCCGCGCGGACGCGATAAGCGCGACCCTCACCAACGCGATCCCGATCGTCCTGACGACGGCGGTCGCGATGGTGCTCTCCTCCTTCGTGCTGGGCGTGGTGACCCACACCCTGGCCCGCCAGCTGGGCGGCGACGGCGCCTGGCAGCCGACCGTCGGCCTGTCGATGCTGATCATGTCGATCACCGATGCCCCCCGTCTCCTGTTCGCCATGTTCTTCGGCGGCGACGCGGGCTTCGTGCAGATTCTCGGCTGGGCGACCTGGATCGCGGCCGGCGCCCTCCTCACGCTCATGGTGAGCAAGTCCCATGACCTGCCGTGGCCGAAGGCGCTGGGCGCGTCGGCGATCCAGCTGATCGCACTGCTGTCGATCGTGAAGCTGGGCACGTTCTAGCCCCCGCCCGCATCCGAGAAGGCCCCCGGCTGCCGTGCCGGGGCCCTTCCCGTGCGCTTCGGGATGTCGGCCGCTGGTTCACCGACCGCCGGTGATACTGCAACCCGCGTCGCCGTCGCCGCACAGCTCCCGCTTGCGGGACAGCCTCTCCACCGCTGTGTATGCAAGTCGGACGATCTGTTGAGCACCTCGCCGCAACTCGCGGCCCCGGCGTATGGCACCGTTCGGGGATCCTGGTTGCGTGTCAGGGAGCGACAGGCTGGTAGATGAAGCCGGTCAGCGGCGCGAGGACCTTCCAGTCGAGTGTTTCGTAGAGCGCTCGGCCCTGGACGGTCGCGCCCAGGATGCCGGTAGCCGCGCCGTTCTCGATGGCCGCGTTGGCGAGTGTGCCCATCACGACCGTCCCGAGACCGAGGCGCTGGTGAGCCTCCTCGGTGACGATCTGGTCGAACACGCACGCATCGGCTGTCAGACCGATTTGACCGCGGGCGGCGAGCTTCCCGTCGGCGGCCAGAATGCGTACGCGTGTGACATCGTCGGCGGTCTCGGCGGTGGCTGTGTACCCGTCGGGCGCGCGCACGACGGACGGACGCAGGTCGACGGCCATCAGAAAGCCGGGATCGGTCGGCTCCCACGCGGGCGAGAACCACGGCTCCATGACGTCCGGTGCCAGAAAGGCCTTGATCCAGGTGGCTGGCTCGGTGATCGCGCCGACGAGCCCGCGGGCGGTCTCGACATCGGGGCCGAGCAGGACGTGACGGACCGCCTGGGCCGGCAGCCCGACCTGGATGGTCAGCCCCCACGGCATGTCTACCGGCTTCGGTGCCCGACGCGAGACGGTCCACCCGTCGACCCACGAGCGCGCGAGCTCCAACATCCAGACACCCCTCGAGTAATAACCGAAGCCTGGCTTTGGATGTTACACAAACGAGGTGACAGGCATCGATGGATCAGCACCTGAGTCCAAGGGAGATCTGCGGACACGAGGGGAGGGCGCAACAACCTCGCGGGCGCCTACCAGACGGCCGGGGACCTGGGCCGGGCGATTTCGCTGTACGAACGGACCCGCACCGACCGGATGCACCGGATGCACCGGATGCGGGTCTCGGGTGAGGACCGCCACCGCCCGTACGGTGAGCGCCAACCTGCCACGATCGACGGACGTCGCCTCATGACCTAGAGCGCTTCTTTGGACGGGGTGACCGGCTCACCCGACTTACGTACCACGGGCAGAACACTCCACGGGAAGTTGATCCAGTCGTCGGTCCGCTTCCACACGTACTCGCACTTCACGAGGGAGTGGGACTTCTCGTAGATCACCGCGGACCGGACCTCGGCGACGGTGTCGAGGCAGAAGTCGCGGACCAGCTTCAGCGTCTTGCCGGTGTCGGCGACGTCGTCGGTGATCAGCACCTTCTTGTCGCTGAAGTCGATGACGTTGGGGACGGGCGCGAGCATGACCGGCATCTCGAGAGTCGTCCCCACCCCGGTGTAGAACTCCACGTTGACCAGGTGCAGGTTCTTGCAGTCGAGGGCGTAGGCGAGGCCGCCGGCGACGAAGACGCCACCGCGGGCGATGCTCAGCACTATGTCGGGTTCGAACCCGTCGTCGGCGATGGTCTGCGCGAGCTCGCGCACGGCGACGCCGAACCGCTCGTAGGTGAGGTTCTCCCGTACGTCATTGCTCATGGCCGGCTCCTCACACCTGCGTCCGATGGAAATTGAGGTAGGAGCGGGAGGCGGTGGGTCCGCGCTGCCCCTGGTAACGGGAGCCGTAGCGCTCACTGCCGTAGGGGTGCTCGGTGGGGGAGGAGAGCCGGAACATGCACAGCTGCCCGATCTTCATGCCCGGCCACAGCTTGATGGGGAGGGTCGCGAGATTGGACAGCTCCAGGGTCACGTGCCCGCTGAATCCGGGGTCGATGAACCCGGCGGTGGAGTGCGTGACCAGCCCGAGCCGCCCGAGCGAGGACTTCCCCTCCAGCCGTGAGGCGAGGTCGTCGGGCAGCGAGATGACCTCGTACGTCGACGCGAGGACGAACTCCCCGGGGTGGAGGATGAAGGGCTCGTCGCCCTCGGGTTCCACCAGCCGGGTCAGGTCCGGCTGCTCGACGGAGGGGTCGATGTGCGGGTACCGGTGGTTCTCGAACACCCGGAAGAAGCGGTCCAGCCGCACATCGATGCTCGACGGCTGCACCATGGATTCGTCGTAGGGATCGATCCGTACCCGCCCGGCGTCGATCTCGGCCCGGATGTCCTTGTCTGAGAGAAGCACGCCCCGAGGATACGCAAGGCGCGCGGACCCACGACAATCGTGACAGTCCACGCGCCTCTGTTACTGGTGTCCTCTTCTGCTTCTTCCGCCGCTAGTGCTTCTCAAGGGCGACCGGCACGACGCTGCGCAGCCGGGCGCACTTGGGACACCGGACGAGCCGACCGGGGCCGAGCCGCTCGGCCTGCTGCATCGGGAACGAAGTGGTGCTGAACACGTGCCCTTCGGCACAGCGGACGACGGTGCGTTCCATCAAGTCCCTTAAGTCCCTTCCCCAGGAGCCGCGTCGGGCTTACTGCCGTGACGACGGAAAGCCACATTACGGGATCAAAGGGACGGCTCTCCAGGCGGCACTCCGGCCCACCGGACCCCTCTCCCGCACCCCCACCGTACGCCCCAACTCCGTTCCCCTGTAGCCCGATCCCACCCCCTGAAACGCGCACGAACCCCGCGGTCCGAGCACCGGGGGTCCGTCATGAGGTACAGTGAGCGGGCATTCGGACACCGACCCGGTCGGCGTCTTACGCGGGTGTAGTTTAATGGTAGAACATCAGCTTCCCAAGCTGAGAGCGCGAGTTCGATTCTCGTCACCCGCTCCAGAGTGAAACCCCAGGTCAGTGACCTGGGGTTTATTCTTTGGCGCTGACTCTTCAGCGCCTTTTGCACCCTCGGGCACTCGAAGATTGGGCACGCGGAGGGCACGGGCGCTTGGTTGAGACTGGCCAGTCACTGCTTCTCACGCCAGCGCGCGCCTCTGACCTGCGGTTTCGCGTCAAGTTCTGCAGGGACGAACAGGAAGAGCCCTCAGCCTGGCGTTCCCCGAGAAACGCGCCGGACGGTGCGTCGCATCACCGCACGGAAGACTTTCAGGCCAACTATGCTGCCGCGCTACCCTGATCACCACTTGCTGGCATCCGCAGCGTGTGATCACCGAAGTCGGCAACCAGGTCCAACCTGCCGCCGAGCGCCTCGACGTAACGTGCGATGACATCGAGAGTGGCGACCTCGCCGTGCTCGATCTGGGATACGCGAGCGATGCTTACACCCATATGGGCAGCCACATCCCTCTGAGTCAACCCGTACTGTTTGCGCGCCTCGGCAAGTTGATGCCCTCGGGCTTCCGCCAGCAGTCGACGCGAACCGGCTTCCACCTCGGCGGGATCCACGCCGGCCGAGTACAGCTCCTGCTCCAGGGTCTCCCAGTCCTGCGGGATCTTCTTGGGCATGCTCACTCCTCAGTCCTCCGTGTCGCCGGTGTAGTCGCGGTAGAGCTGTTCAGCCAGAGGAATGTTGTCGCGATACCAACGATCCCAGTTTCCCGCCTTGTCACCGCCGAGGAGCAGGAGGGCCGAACGAGTCGGATCGAAAGCGAAGATGATCCGGATCTCGGACCGGCCACCCGATCCCGGCCTCAGCTCCTTGAGGTGATGCAGTTCCGATCCTTTCAGCCGGTCCACAAGAGGACGGCCCAGAGTGGGACCAGCGTCACGCAGTGCGGCAACGGCCTGGGCAACCTGGGAGGCAGAATCGAGATCCTCCTTGATCAGCTGCCGGAACCACTCCGCGTACTCATCGGTGACCTTGATCGCCCAGCTCAAGACGGCTCCCCTCGACACCAACACCATGAGTTTAAGGCTTTCCTTAAACAGTGCAAGCTGACCATGTCGGCGCTGACCTCACTGACGGGGCCCTCATGAACCACCACTCCTGGTGGGAGGTCCTGAATTCCTCACCACACTCAGCAGCTCACGCCATGCTCGAACGATGGCGCCGACTTCCATCAGGATGGCTCGCACCTGGTAGAGCAGCACACGGATGACCAGCAGTCCCATGACGGCGCCGCTCCCCGCGGTGATCCACTCCATCGGACTGCTCCTCACCTCGAGCAGCAGGATCCTCACCCCGAGGGCTGAGGTCTTTACCCGCAGAGGTAAATCTCTCCATCTTGAGTCGCGGTCTCGCACTGCGCCCACCGCTTGGGAGACCAGGCTGCCCGTCATGGAGATCAAAGTCTGCAGGGTAAAAGCGGCATTTTGTGATCTTGCAAACCAGGGCAGGAAAGCAGCATTCATGTGCAGTCGCTACGACTCCCCGCTGTGAGGCTACGTGTCAACGAGCCCCGAGCACGGACGGGGCGGTGTAGACCCAACACTCGTCCACCCCGCTGCCCATAGCGTGCCCTTCAGAGCGGAGAACCACGGTCGACAGTGGTGCGATCCCGAGCTCTCGGACGCCGACCTGAAGCACAAACGCGCAGGTGAGAAGCAATCCGGCTCCCCAAGCGCCGTCGCTTCCCAAGCCGAGAGCGCGAGTTCGATTCTCGTCACCCGCTCCATGGAGAAGGCCCAGGTCACAGACCCGGGCCTTTTTGCTGTCCATCGTGTGGCGGGCCCGTCCGCTCCGGGACTCGATGGGCTCCCGGAGCGGGGGCCGATACGCGCAAAGTGGTACCCGGCACCGTGCAGTCAGCTGCCCGAGAGCCAGTCCGCCAAGTCGTAGACGGCATGACAGTAGGGGTCGTGGACGTCCTTGCGCATGCGTTCCAGCTCACCCAGCAGAAGGACCGGGAGTGCGGTATGCACCGCGGTTACGCCGACCGTGACGGAGCCTTTCTCGTCCTGGATGGGGAGGTCGATGCCGAACGGTGGTGCGTCCTGTGATTCGGGGGTGTCCAGGTAGAGGCGGCACGTCGTCTGGTCGAGAAGGAGGAAACCGCGCAGGCGCAGCTCCGGGGGCTCTTCAGATTCCGGTGGGAGGGAGAACGCAGCCGCTGCGGCGTGCAGTGCGTCCGACACCTTGAAGTGCGGCTCGGCTACGAAGGCGTGAACGGGGGCGGATGCGTCGATCACGGGGATCCCGAAGGGGTCGCGCGGTGCCTCCTGGATCTCGCGTTCCGAGCATTCCGTCGCCACGACGCGCAGGGCGGCTGCGAGGTCCCCGGAGGGGATGTTCCCGCCCTGGGTGTCCGTGAGTGGCACGTCGAAAGCGACGGAGCTGTCGAGCCGCTGTCCGTCCCAGAGGACGATGCGGCCGGCGCCGGGTCGTTCTGGGGAGGTCACCACACCTCTGACGAGCCGGACTTCCGGTCCGAACGTGAAGGCCGTGACACGGCTCAGCATTTCGTGCGCCAGCTGCGCCTGTAGACCGGACAGGCTCGTCTCGTCCCAGGTCATTGAGTGCTCCGTCATACTCGGTTCAACGCGTCCGGGCATTTGTTGACACCCTGGCAGAACGCCGTGATCACGCCGATCTTGTCGGAGTTGTCGGCGAGCTTGTACTTGTGGTCGCTGGTCTCCCAGTGGTACTGCGCAATGACCTTGACCTTGGCGAGAATGATCCCAAGGGTGTCGTACAGCACCGCGCCGTATACCTTGCGAGTCTTGGTGCTCCCTCGCTCGGGATGCTCGTTCACCGCGGCCTTGATGACCTTCTCGCTGTGGATGTTGTGCGGTCCGGAGAAGTGGACCCAGCCGAATGACCGGTTTCCTTGACGGGTTGGGATGTAGCGCCCGTCCTTGTCATGAGCCACGAACTTCACCACGCTCCAGTGGCTGCTCGCGGCGTCATCGTCTGCCGTCGCGGCACTCTCCCCGAGACCGGAGTCGGCCGCGGCGATGGCCTTGTCCGTGTCGTCCGCCGCGGCGGAGTCTGCTACGGCGTCCGAATCGGCTACGGCCTCGTAAGTGAGCCCCTGCTGGGTTGCTTTGAGGGCTCCGAAGGTCTGGACGTATTGTTCATTGGAAGCGAGGAAAAGCTGCCCCGCCTCTCCACTGGCCTCCGTTGAGTTGTCAACAGCACTGGCCTGCAATCAGGTTGCGGGCTCGTCGGCGACGCCGGACGTGCCAGCGTAGGCAGGGGCCGCTCCGAAAGTCACAGATCCGAGCAGCACAAACGAAGCCAGTTTGGCTTTCACGCATTCCCCCACGTTCCTGTGTTCTGATACGGGGCACCTTGGTGCCGAGGGACGCCGTGGTCAGCGGCATCACGCTGGATCAACCTAGCTCTTGGACATCAGGTCGATCCATACATTTGAGCGACTGTTGATCGTTCGGAGCTAGTCTCCCTGGCGTATGCTTCCGCAACGGCAGCTGCTGACCGGCGCTCGCACGCGACCCCTGGCTGCCTCTCGGCCGCCGCACGGGGGGCTCCCTCGCTGCTGGCCGGGCGGCGTGCCCATAGCGTGCCCATAAGAACGGTCAGTCACGGTCAACAAAGGTGCGATCCTGCGCTCCCGGGCCTCACACCAGAGTCCATATGACCAGGTCGGAAGCGGTCCTGCTCGCCAAGCGCCGCAGCTTCCCAAGCTGAGAGCGCGAGTTCGATTCTCGTCACCCGCTCCATGGAGAAGGCCCAGGTCATCGACCCGGGCCTCTTTGCTGTGCGCGGTGATCTATTGCCACGTGCCGGGTTCGTGTCAGAACGGTGATCGTCGGGGACGACCGTCTGCTGTTCTGGCACGGCCGCAGCATCCTGGCATGCCTTTCGTACTGTGGCGTCGAGGCCGGCTGCGGCTTCCTGCTCTCCGTCGTCCTGGGGGTGCTGATAGATCAGCGCGGCTTTCTCCGAGGACTGGCCGGCGCGGGCCATCGTGCCTTGAGGGTGGCACCGGATCGGGTGGCCAGGGTGTGTCCGGTGTGGCGGAGGTGGTCGTAGAACCGAAAGCCCTCAGGCATGCCGACGATCTCACGGGCCTTTCGCCGCTTCCGGCCGAAGGTGCTGCGCCGGAAGGGCGCCCCCTTCGCGGGAAGATTCACGCCATTCGGCGAGACGAACCCGGATCAAGGGCGCCAAATCCACCCTGGACGCTGATCAACGCCTACCGCCCCACGAGGTGAACGGAAAAAGTTCCCGGCTCGCGGCAACCCTGTGCGGAGTCTGTGACCACCAGGAGTCGGATCCGGTCATCCCCCGTGCCTGGATTCACTCCTCTTCTGGTGAACGGCATGCAAGGAGAACACCTCCCCATGAACAACCCCACGACCGGCGGACGCCGCGGGCGCCACCGCCGTCGCTGGACCGCCACCGCTCTGCTGCTCGGCGTGCCCGCCATCGTCGTGCCGTATCTCCTGTTCGCGCAGGAGGACTCGCAGGCCGCGACGATCGACGGCAATGCCTACTACCGGCTGGTTTCCGTACGCAGTGGCAAGGTGATGGACGTCAACGCCTTCTCCACCGCCGACGGCACCCGCATCCAGCAGTGGACCGACCAGAACACCGCCAACCAGCAGTGGAAGCTGAGACCCACCGGGGACGGCTACTACGAGCTGGTGAACCGCAACAGCGGCAAGGTGCTGGGCATAGCGGGCGGTTCGACCGCCCAGGCGGCCGCCGCCGAGCAGCAGACCGACAGCTCCGCCACTTCACAGGAGTGGCGGATCGACGATGTGAGCGGCTCCGACGCGGTCACTTTCACCTCCCGCAGGAGCGGCCAGGTCCTGGACGTCTCCGGAGGCTCCACGGCCGAGGGCGCGCCGATCATCCAGTATCCGGGCCATGGCGGCACCAACCAGCAGTGGAAGCTGGTGCAAACGGCCGAGACCCAGGCGTCCGGGACCGGCAGCACTCAGACCACGGCCGCGGCCGGACCGTATGTGTGGAAGAACGCCCAGGTGGTGGGCGGCGGTTACGTCACCGGGCTGGTGTTCAACCAGAAGGAGAAGGGCCTCCTGTACGCGCGCACCGACATGGGCGGCGCCTACCGCTGGGACACCGCGGCCGAGCAGTGGATCCCGCTGACCGACTGGCTCGGCGAGAAGGACTGGAACCTGCTGGGCATAGACGCGCTGGCCACCGACCCCGTCGACCCCAACCGGCTCTACCTCGCGACGGGCACCTACACCAACGAGTGGGCGGGCAACGGCGCGATCCTGCGTTCCACCGACCGGGGCCGTACCTTCCAGCGGACCGATCTGCCGTTCAAGGTGGGCGGCAACGAACCCGGCCGGGGGGCGGGCGAGCGGCTCGTGAGCGACCCCGCGGACCACGGCACCCTGCTGCTGGGCACCCGCAAGAACGGCTTGTGGCGCAGCACCGACTACGGCGCGACATGGAGTCAGGTCTCCTCGTTCCCCGTCAAGGACGGGGCGAGCAGCGGCGCGGGCATCTCCTTCGTGACGTACGGTCCGGCCGGCAGCAACACGGTCTACGTCGGCGTCAACGACAAGGACACCTCCCTGTACCGCTCCACCGACGGCGGCAACAGCTGGCAGGCCGTCTCCGGGCGGCCCACCGGCCAGATGCCGCAGCACGGTGTCGTCTCCGGTGACGGTTCGCTGTACCTGACGTACAGCGACAGCATCGGCCCCATGGACGCGACGGCGGGCTCGGTGTGGAAGTACACGCCGGCCGGCGGCGCGTGGAAGAACATCTCTCCCTCGCAGGGCGGTTACGGGTTCTCCGGTCTGGCCGTCGACCCGCAGAAGCCGTCCACGGTGATGGTCACCACCCTCGACCGCTGGTGGCCCGAGGACGAGATCTACCGGACCACCGACGGCGGCACGACCTGGAAGGCCCTGGCCGACAAGTCGCAGCGGGACGCCTCCGGCGCTCCGTACGTCGGCACCCACACCGGGCACTGGATGACCGCGCTGGCCATCGATCCCTTCGACTCCGGGCACGTGCTGTACGGCACCGGCAACGGCATCTGGCGAAGCAAGGACGCCAACGCCTCCGACAGCGGCGGCACCAGCCACTGGACCTCCGGGGCCCGCGGGCTGGAGGAGACCTCGCTGGCGGACGCGATCGCTCCTCCCGGCGGCGCCACCGTCATCACCTCCATGGGCGACCAAGGCGGCTTCCGCCACGACTCCCTGACCGAGGTGCCCGCCGGACGGCTGAAGAACCCGCTGATGAGCAGCAGCACCGACATTGATTTCGCCCAGTCGGCCCCCGCGGTGATGGTCCGCGTCGGCACTGGCGGCGCGCAGGACGGCGCCTATTCCACCGACGGCGGCAGCACCTGGAACGGCTTCACCGCAGAACCGGTCCCCAGCGCGAACAGCGGCCATGTCGCCCTCGCCGCGGACGGCTCCACGATCGTCTGGGCCGAAGCAGGCCAGGCCCCGTACCGCTCGACCGACAAGGGAGCGAGCTGGTCGAAGGTCAGCGGCCTGGGCACCGACGCCGTGGTCGTCGCCGACCGCTCCTCGGCCAACATCTTCTACTCACTCACGGGCGGCACGCTCCACGCCAGCACCGACGGCGGCGCGACCTTCACCCCCCGCGCCACCGGCCTGCCCTCCGGCAGGCTCACCGCCGTCCCCGGCATCAACGGGGACCTGTGGATCGCCGGCGGCGGCAACGGGTTGCTGCACTCCACCGACGGCGGCCGCACCTTCACCACACTCAAGACGGTGCAGTCCGCCTCCGCTCTCGGCTTCGGCAAGGCCGCACCCGGCGCCAACTACCAGGCCCTGTACCTGATCGGCACCGTCAACGACGTCACCGGAGTCTTCCGCTCCACCGACAAGGGCGCCACCTGGCTCCGCGTCAACGACAGCGCCCACCAGTGGGGCGCCATCGGCAGCCTCGGCATCATCACCGGCGACCCCGACACCTTCGGCCGCGTCTACATCGGCACCAACGGACGGGGCCTCCAGTACGGCGACCCGTCCTGACCCAGGCGCCCGAGCGGGGCCGCAGCCACAACGGCCTGCGGCCCCGCCGTGCGGCTGTGCACTCGCGACGGCGCCCTTCATCCGTTGATCCGGCTCATTTGCCGACGTGAACGGGATGCCGGATCTTCAATGGGTTGAGGTAGAGCCGTTGCCTCATGTCAACGGTGACCTTCGCCGCCGAGGCGGATGCGAGCGGGGCGTCCTTGCCAAAAAAATTCTGTGGCTCTTCGCGGCAACCTTTTCGACCTCTCGGACCACTCAGCGTTGTCCGGCCAAGTGGTCCGGTCAGAGCAGCAGCTGAAAGAGAGCACAGGCGTGTCCCTGGAACGAGAGCACAGACATGTCCCCGGCCCACCCACGGCATCGGTGGCGTCCGGCGTCGGCGGCCACCGTGCCGACGGCGGCGCGCGCGGTGGTCGCCCGAAGCATCGTGGCCGTCGGTTGCTCGCGCGTCGGGGTCTCTGGGCGGGTCTCACCATGGTGGTCGTGGCCGGCTCGGCTGTCGTGGTCAGCCAGGCTTCGGCGCAGCAAAAGACCCTGGATCTGAAGAAGTGGTACGTGCTGGTCAACCGCAACAGCGGCAAGGTGCTGGACGACCGCGCCTCCGCCAAGAACGACGGCGCGGCGGTGGTGCAGTGGAGCCGTCACGGCGGCGCCAACCAGCAGTGGCGGTTCATCGACGCGGGTGACGGGTACTACCGGCTGCAGAACCGGAACTCCGGCAAGGTGCTGGACGACCTCGGCTGGTCGAAGACCGCCGGCTCCGCCATCGTGCAGTGGAAAGACCTGAACGGCACCAACCAGCAGTTCGAACTGGCCAGGTCGACGAACGGCTACGTGCGCTTGGTCAATCGCTTCAGTGGCATGGCCGTCGATGTCCACAACGCCGCCAAAGCCAACGGGAGCGGTGTCGTCCAGAACCGCGACCAGGGCGGCGCCGATCAGCAGTGGAAACTCGTCCCGGTCGGGAGCGTCGGCAGCTCCGGTACGCCCACCGCGCCGAGCAGCAGCGTTCCCACCAGCCCGGCTCCGAGCAGCTCGCACCCGTCGTCCACGCCGTCGTCCACGCCGTCTCCCGTGGCCGGTGGCGGCGGCTCGACGACACGTTTCATGGGCAGCAGCACGGTGCTCATCGGCGGCTCGATGTCCGACGCCTCGGCGGCCGCCGCGCCGTTCGACGTGCGGTACGCCTATGTGCACAGCCAGCCCGCGCCCTCGTCGGACGACTACTCGGCAGCGCGCTGCCACGACGATTGGTCGGGTTGGTGGGGCTGCTGGAACGGCAGCACCACGGCGCCCGGCACTTACGTGACCTGGCGGGACAGCGTGGCGGCCGAGGCGACGTACAAGGGCAGCCCGCGTCCGCAGAAGATGCTGTGGACCTGGTACTCGTTGCGCGACCTCGGGGATGCGGCAGGCGAGGGCGACGGTCCGGGCGAGGTCAAGGCCATCAACCGGCTTGACCTGCTCACCCGGTACCTGAACGACTACCGGTTCTTCCTCCAGAAGATCGGCACGTCGCACGAAGCGATCGACCTCGAGCCCGACTTCTGGGGCTACGTCCGGTCGCTCGGCGATCCGCACAAGGTTGCCGCGCAGGTCACGGCCTCGAATCCGACGGACTGCGGATCGCAGGAGAACAGCGCCGCCGGACTCGCCCAGTGCCTGATCTCGATGGCGCACAAGTACGCGCCGAACACCGCCGTGGGGATGCACCTTTCCTGCTTCGACTGGCAGACCAACACTCAGGCTTGCGTCAAGGACTACGCGAGCCTCGGGGCGAAGAACGCCGACTTCCTGGCCACCGACGTGTCGGACCGCGACGCAGGCTGGTACGCACAGCCGGCCCACGGCGGCAGTGACCACTTCTGGACCGACCAGAAGGCCGCCGCCGCGCTGCAGTTCTACAAGACGATGGCCGAGTCCGTGGGCAAGCCGGTGGTCCTGTGGCAGATCCCCGTGGGCAACATGGCGCAGGACAACACCCTCAACCATTACAAGGACGACAAGGTGGACTGGTTCTTCGCACACATGGACCAGGTGGCGAACGCCCATGTCGCCGGCCTGTTCTTCGGTCCGGGGCAGCAGGAACAGACCACGGTCGAGTCCGACGGCGGAAACCTGATCCACAAGACGATCGCCTACCACAACTCGGGCGGTACAGCACTCAAGTAGGCGAAGCTGACGAATGCGCCCCTATCTCTTCGATGGGGCGCATTTCGCGCATGACCAGTGGGCGCTCGCCCGGCGCAGCCAGGCCGCGCACGCCAAGTCTCTCGGAGCCGGTGGGCACCCGGGGCGACCGGGAGCGCCTCACTGAGGTCTGCTCGACCACCGAGCTGTGCGGCAAGAGGGCTCGTCCCCTTGCCGCACACCGGCCTTCACCGGGTCGGGACGAACCCTCCCCGGACCGACGCGGAGCCGCCCGAACCCTGCGCGTCGACGCGGTAGCCGTCGCCCGCGGCACTGCGCCTGCCGGTGCCGTTGTTGAACTGCGCGGCGAACTCATGGCTCCCGGCCGGCACGGTCAGGCCCGGCTTGAGGACCCAGCGGTAGACCAGCGTGCCGCCGGCCTCCTGGGTGGTGACGGTGAAGTCATCACTCGGCAGGGTCTGCCAGGTGCCGGTGTTCTTCACCCCGCCGCTCTGCACGATCCGGATCTCGACCGTGAGCGAGGTGAGCGGCTGGGTCGTCTTGAGGACGAGGTTGCTCTGCGTCCAGTAGACGGTGCTCTGCGGATCCACCGAGCCGGTCGACCACAACGGTCCGTTCTGGCTCTCGCCGGCGGATGGTGATGGACTGGCGGTCGGCGGAGTCGGGCGTGAGCTGCCCGGGGTGGTGACCGGGGCCGGCGCGACAGGGGTGGGGCGGGCCGATGTCGGGTGCGGGGAGCTGACGGTCGGGGACGGGGTGGCAGGCGTGGTCACGGTGGGCGACGGTGACGAGGTGGCGACGATGGCGGCGACGGCGAGGCCGCCGGTCGCCAGGATGCCGGTGGCGGCGAGCCCGGCGAGCGCGACCCTGATCCAGGACCTCGCGAACGGCCGCGCGCGATGACGGACGGCGGGGCCGGCCATGCCGCGTTGCACCCGGGCCAGCATCCTCGCGCGGTCGGGCCGGTGGGCCTCGGCGGCCTCGCGCAGCTGACGGGCGATCTCCTCGTTCACCGGTTCCTCCTCCCTGCCACCAGGTCCCCGGACGCTCGTGCGCCCAGTATCCTTTCCAGCTCGGCCATTCCCTTCGAGGTCTGGCTCTTCACCGTGCCGACCGATATGCCCAGCGCCACCGCCGTGTCCTTCTCCGACAGGTCGAAGGCGTGCCGCAGCACCACGCAGGCCCGCTTGCGGAACGGCAGCCGGGCGAGCGCCGCGCGGACGTCCAGTACGGCCGTCACGTCCGGCCCGTCCACCTTCTCGGGGCTGCGGGACCAGAACAGCGCGATCCGACGTCGCTCCCGCACCGCGCTGCGGATCCGTCCCCGCGCCAGGTTGGCCACCACACCGCGGGCGTAGGCGATCGGGTGGTCGGCCTGCCGAAACCGGTCCCAGCGCTGCCACAGGGCGACCAGGGCATCCGCCGCGAGGTCGTCCGCCGCGTCGGTCTCACCGGTCAGGAGGTGTGCCAGACGTGCGAGTTCGGCATAGTGGCGTTCGAAGAACTCGTGGAACTCCGCGGACGCGTCATCGAGGACCATCCCCCGGCCGCCCTCTCCTGGCAATGATGTGCGCGTTGGTTGCACGTTTAACAACATCGGGGGGCGCAGCCTAACAGTGTCCAGCCCGGATTCGAACAGCGGTCGTGCTCGGTTGCGGGGCGGTGAAGGCTGACCGGCGGGCTGGTCAATGCCGGGCGAACCGGACGCCGGTCGCTTGCGCGACCTCCGGCTGCACGGCGGTGCCGTCGACGGTCAGCCCCTCCCCGTGGATGTCGGTGATCCTGACACCGGCTCCGCTCCCGCGGGGACGGCACGCCGGCACACCGAAGACCAGCAGCGCCAAGGGAATGCCCATGACCAGTCCGCGCCCGCGCCACGGTTGCGGCGCGGCGTGTTTCGCTGCCCTCATGCCCGTCCATCCGGTAGTTCGACTCGGCCTTCCGGTTCCCAGTTGCCGCAGAGGACGAGAAGGTTGCCGCCCCGACGCTGTTTTCCCGGCGATCGGTACACGGCACGAAAGGGAACCGTTCGCCAGGACCCGATGCCTTCCGTGTGCCAGGTGGGCAAGTCCTGCGTCTGTCGCTGACCCGGCTGTTCAACCTGGGCGTCATCAGCGGCTCCGGCCTGGTCCGCGAAGGGTCCCTCGTGGGGTGTGGCTGGTGAGGTCGCCCTCATGGCCTGTGGCTGGGTCCCCGGGGCCGGCGCGGGTTGCGACGCCGTGGACCTGGGCCGCTCCGCGATGGACAAGGAGGCGGTAGGAGTCACCCTCGAAGCGGCCGGCTTCATTCGGCTCGCGGGCGACGCGGCCAAACTGCCCAAGCAGCTCGACAACATCCCCGACAGGACCCGGGACAAGAAGGAGCAACTCCAAATGGTCAAGCCCCCTACCCGCGAGGACCTGCGGGTAGGGGGCTTGTCGCCGTGGACGCTGATCGGCGGTCAGGCTGCCGGTATCGGCGATCCCGCGATGAGGAAGTCCCGCGATCCGGCGATCAGAAGGAGACGGTGACGCCGACCTGGTGGTACTGGCCGACGGTGTCCAGGACCCCGTCCTTGACCGCGCCGAGCTGAGCCACGAGGTCCGAGCTGCTGATCGCCGTGGGGCCGGCGGTGATGCCGACCTGCGGGCTCAGACCGCCGGAAACGGTGTCGAGTTCGGCGTCGGAGATTTCAAGGGTCTGAACCTGGGGAGCGGAGTTCATGATGAAACTGCCCTTCGTATGGATGTTCCACAAGGGGGAGCGGCCAAGCTGGGGATAGCCGGTGGGCCGTGACCGCAGGCCCGCGCCATCCGTTTCCGGACACCTTGGCGCGATCCCGGCGGCGCGAAGGATCAAATCACGGAGCGTGCCCGGCATCCAGTCGCTCACTGCTCCCAGCAGGGCAGTTGAAACAGTCGACTGCTCATCCATGCGCGCATGCACACGAATTGAGGGCAGCTTCTCTACATGTAGCCCCGCATAGGAAACCGACAGCTATTGCCACGGCAGTTCCGATCAGGACAACTCCGCACCAATCGAATGCACCCGTGCCGCAGTTGCGCATTCGCTGTGGAGATTCAGCCACGTATGCATCCGTGCGCCCTTCAGCGCCTTGTCCACCGCGTTCCGCGCCCGTACACCGCCAGCCCCATCAGGTCCGGCTTCTCCGTCGGCACGGCCCGGACGGCGGCACAGTTGGCGCTGTCATTTCCGGTCGCGAAGTGGGCGGAGGTGAAGGCGGCACGAGGCAGGGCAGGGCAGGGTTACGGATCAGATGCTGGCCACCCGACTCGGCGAAGCCCGCACCTCATGGCACTTGCCCGCGCCCACCGGAAGACCGACGGGGGCGCCGCCGAACTGATGGGGTGGCAGGAGCGGGCCATCTTCTCGGACATCGGCGTGCCCGAGACGGAGTACAGGGATCTCGACCGGTGACGTCTCCTCAGCTGAGCCCGAAAGCCCTCCGCATGCCAACGAGGACACGGGCCCTGCGCCACTTCCGTCCGTAGGTGCTCCGGCGAACGGTGCACTCTTCTCCCCGAAAAGCGCCTCGGCTCAGACCTATGTGGCCGGCCATGTCACCTCGGGTTAACTGCGCCCGGTGATCGACCGTGTGTACCCGCTCGCGGACATCGCCGCGGCGCGCCAGGCGTTCGAGCGCTGCGGCGTCGTGGGTAAGCACGTGGTGACGGTGCCGCGCAGCTCGGTCTGAGGGAATCCGGTCAGCGGGGTGTGGGGCGCGGGTCGATGCCTCGGCCATGGGCGTCGGCGGTCACGATCCGGGTCGCCATCCGGGACAGCCGCGTCCGGTCGGCTTCGGACAGCGGCTCGGCACACCTCTCGATCCGCTCGGCGAACTGCGCGGCGATCTGCTCCACGAGCTGCCGGCCCGCGTCGGTGATCGACACCTGGAACGAGCGGCGGTCGACGGTACTGGCGGTGCGGGTGACCAGACCCCGGCGCTGTGCGCGGTCCACCAAGCCCGTGATCGAGGACTTGTCGAGGCCGAGGTGCCGTCCCAGCTGGTTCATGGTCGGTTCCCGGTCCCGAAGTATCCCGAGCAGCCGCGTCTGGGTGATCGACAGGTCGTACCGCCCCGCGATCTCGGCCAGGCCGTTCTGCACCAGGAACGACAGCTGGGCCAGTGCGTCGACCAGCCCAAGGTCCTCACCTGGGGGCGGCGTTGCGTGCGGGGACGGCGGGTCCTGGGGTGACGTCATATCCCGATTCTACTTGCAAAGGTACGTGACACCTACTAATTTAATTTGGGTCGCGTACCAAAACCTTTGCGTCGCGTACTAAGTCTGAGGAGTGCCTCCATGGACATCCACGCCGCCGTCGTCAGCTCGTTCGGCAGCCCGCCCCGCTACGAGCCCTTCGACCTGCCCGCCCCGGCTGACGAGGACCAGGCACTCGTCGACGTCCTCGCGGTGGGCCTGCACCCCCGCGTGCGTACCGGCGCGTCCGGCAGCCACTACACCAGCACCGGCAAGCTGCCGATGGTGCCCGGCGTCGACGGGGTCGGCCGGCGCGCGGACGGCCGCCTGGTGTACTTCGTCGCCGATGACGAACTCGTCGGACCGATGGCCACCCGGACCGTCATCGACAGCCGCCACAGCATCCCGCTGCCCGACGGCGCGGACGCCGTGAAGATCGCCGCGGCGATGAACCCGGCCATGTCGTCCTGGGTGGCGCTGCGCCGCCGCGTCCCGATCGAGACCGGCCAGTCGGTACTGATCCTCGGCGCCACCGGCAACGCCGGCCGGATGGCCGTCCAGGTCGCCAAGCGCCTCGGTGCGGGCCGGGTCGTCGGCGCCGGCCGCGACCAGGGCCGCCTGGCAACCCTGCCGGGAATCGGCGCGGACGCGACCGTCGCGCTCACCGACGACGCCGACGCCACCGCCGCGGCCCTGGCCAAGGAAGCCGCCGAGGTCGACCTGGTCATCGACTACCTCTGGGGCAAGCCCGCCGGCGAGGCGATCATGGCACTGCTCCAGGCCCGCGCCGACCGCAGCCGCGCCCTGAACTGGATCCAGATCGGCGCCATGGCCGGCCCCACCATCGAACTGCCCTCCGTCGCACTGCGCTCGGCGAACTTCCGGCTCCAGGGCAACGGCCAGGGCGCCGTGTCGACGAGGACGTACCTGGAGGAACTGCCGTCCCTCGTCGACGAGATCGAGGCCGGAGGTCTCACGGTCACCGCCGAGGCGGTACCCCTCGCAGACGTCGAAAGCGCCTGGACCGCGTCCGAGGTCCCGGGCGTGCGCACCGTCCTGGTGCCCTGACTCCGGGCGAGACCGCCACGCAGTTCGTACCGGAGTTACCGAAGAGCGTCTACTGCCGCAGGCACAGTCAGTGGAAGGGCTGCGCGAATCGAATCCGGTGGGCCGCGGGCGGTACACGCCTGGTCGGCGTCCGAGTGGTCAGCGGGGGCTGGTGCCGCGGTTTTCCAAGCTGCCCTGGATCCCGAGTGAGCAGCAGTGGCTGGACCTGCTGGAGGTCGCGCGGCGTGAGCCGGTGCGGAACCGGGTGATGCTGGCGCTCGCCTACGACGCTGCGCTGCGCCGGGAGGAGTTGTGCTTGCCGCGCATCAGTGATCTGGATCCGGCACACCGGACGGTACGGGTGCGGGCGGAGACGACGAAGAACCGGCTGGAGCGTGTGGTGCCGTACTCCGCGCCGACGGGCGTGCTGCCGGCCGACTACCTCGCCCGTCGGGCGGCGATCAGCCGGGCCCGGGGGCCGCTTTCCTTGTCGGAGTCGCGGCGCAACCAAGGTCAGCCGCTGAGTCTGTGGATGGGGTCGAAGGTGGTGCGCCGTCTCGCGCTGACGGCCAGTGTCGAACGGTTTTCCACCCACACCACCCGGCATCTGTGCCTGACCGATCTGGCACGGATGGGCTGGGAGGTGCACGCATCGCCTCGTTCGCCGGGCACCGCCACACCGACACGACCTTGCGGTACATCCACCTCTCCGGCCGGGACCTCGCCGAGAAGCTGAAGAACGGGATGGACCACATTCACGCCTGGCGGGTACGGATGCTCGCCGCCGCGATCACGCCGAACGACATGCGGGAGGAGCCGCGCGATGACGACGGCTGTTCGGACTGTGGGCGCCGAGGGAGGCTGGCAGTGTCCTATCGACCTGCGCCGCTAGACCGCTCGCCCGTGCTGTCGAAGGCGGAGCAGCGTGCAATTCGCGAGCTGGGCGTGCGGCACCTGCGCCGGCTGCGCCATCGCGACCCGGATGCTCCGCAGTGGGCCGAGATCGGGCGGCTCCTGCAACCGCTGCAGGATGTCAACGCCAGCTTCGACACGCCGTCCAGCATGTAGGCGCGGCGGGCCATGCACGACGCGGCCGCCGTGCTGCTGCTCAGGTCTGCGGACGGGTGCCGGACCTTCCGGGGCTGGAGCGAGGTGCGCAGGGCCGCCGACAGCCGGTGACCACGCTCTACTCGTCGTGGAGTTCGCCTTGCACGCGGCGCGAGGGGCGGAAGGCGTAGAGATCGAGGATGGTCGGCGGGTCAGCGAGGCCTGGTCCGCCCTCCCTGATCCAGGCGGTGATGTCGGTCGTGGCGTCGGGGTCGTTGACCAGGCCGAGCCAGACGGGGCGGCCGCCGTTGCTGCGGCCTTCGGCGGAAGGCTGGACGACGATGACGTTGGCGCGCTCGCACGCGGTCAGGCAGTTGGTGACCCGTACGGTCGCCACGCCGGCCAGCTGTTGGCGAAGGGCGCGGAGTTGGGCGGTGTGGTCGAGGCCGGGGGTCTTGGGGGTGCCGCAGCAGCAGCCGCGGCAGACCGTGACGGTGGGCTGCGCCGCCCCCGGCGCGGTGGCGGCACGGCGGGCGCGTTTGCTCACGCGGTGTCCTTGGTGAGTCGGGGCCAGGCGGCCTCGCGCAGCAAACGCAGGCCGTTGAGGCCGACGATGACGGTGGAGCCCTCGTGGCCCGCGACGCCGAGCGGTAGGGGAAGGGCGCCGATCAGGTCCCAGACGACCAGGGCGGTGATGAAGGCCCCGGCGACGAACAGGTTCTGTATGACGAGTCGGCGTGCGGTGCGCGAGAGCTGGACGATGGAGGGGATGGCGGCCAGTTCGTCGCGTACGACGACGGCGTCGGCGGTCTCCAGGGCGAGGTCGGAGCCGGCCTTGCCCATTGCGATCCCGGAGTGCGCGGCGGCCAGCGCGGGTGCGTCGTTGACCCCGTCGCCGACGACCAGCACGCGATGCCCTTCGGCTTCCCACTCCTTCACCGCGGCCGCCTTGTCCTGCGGGAGCAGCCCGGCACGGACCTCGGTGATGCCGGCCTCGGCGGCCAGGCGTCGTGCGGCGCGCTCGTTGTCGCCGGTCAGCAGCACCGGGGTGCGGCCGGTGAGACGGGTGAGGGCGGCGACGGTGGCAGCCGCGTCCGGGCGCAGCCGGTCTGCGATCCCCAGCACGCCCGCCGGCACCCCGTCGCGCAGCACCACCACGGCGGTACGACCGGTGTCCTCCAGCTCGGCCACCGCCTTGCGGCGGGACTCGGGGAAGGTGTCAGGGAGCAGATGGGCAGGCGAGCCGACCTGGACGGTGTGGCCGTCGACGGTGGCGGTGACGCCCTGTCCGGGGGTGGAGATGAAGTCGTCGGCCTCGGCCAGGAGCAGGTTCCTGTCGCGTGCGGCCGTGACCACCGAGCGGGCCAGCGGGTGCTCGCTGGGGTGCTCGGCGGAAGCCGCCAGCCGAAGGAGCGCATCGTCGTCCAGGCCGCTGCCGGGCAGGGGCTGCAGGTCGGTGACGCGGGGGGTGCCTTCGGTGAGGGTGCCGGTCTTGTCCAGGGCCACGGTGTCGATCTGCCCAAGGCGCTCCATGACGACGGCGGACTTGGCGAGCACGCCGCGGCGGCCCGCGTTGGCGATCGCGGAGAGCAGCGGGGGCATGGTGGACAGGACCACCGCGCACGGCGAGGCGACGATCATGAACGTCATGGCCCGTAGCAGCGCCGACTGCAGCGTGTCGCCGAAGGCGAGCGGGACGGCGAACACGGCGAGGGTCGCCAGGACCATGCCGATCGAGTAGCGCTGTTCGACCTTCTCGATGAACAACTGGGTGGGGGCCTTGGTCTCGGAGGCTTCCTCGACCATCCTCACGATGCGGGCGATCACCGAGTCCGACGGGTCCCGCTCGACCCTCACGCGCAGGACGCCGGTTCCGTTGACGGTGCCGGCGAACACCTCGTCACCGGCCTGCTTGGCCACCGGCAGCGGTTCGCCGGTGATGGTGGCCTGGTCGACGTCGCTGGCCCCGTCGAGGACCCGGCCGTCGGCGCCGACCCGCTCGCCAGGGCGGACCATGATGGTGTCGTCCAGCGCCAGCCGCCCGGTGTCGATGCGCTCCTCGGTGCCGTCCGGGAGCCGCCGGGTGGCGGTTGAGGGTGCGAGGTCGAGCAGGCCGCGCACGGAGTCCGCGGTGCGGACGGTGGCGATCGCTTCCAGGGCGCCGGAGGTGGCGAAGATGACGATCAGCAGCGCGCCGTCGAGGATCTGCCCGATCGCGGCGGCCCCGAGGGCGGCGACGACCATCAGCAGGTCCACGTCCAGCGTCCTGGCCTTCAGGGCCTTCAGGCCCTCCAAGCCCGGCTCCCAGCCGCCGCTCGCATAGGTTGCGGCGAACAGCGTTCCCCACAACCACGCAGGCCCGTCGAGCAGGTAGACGGGCAGGGCGAGCAGGAACAGCACCAGGGCTGCGAGCGCCCATCGGGCCTCGGCCAGCGCCAGCACGCGCGTGCGGCGCCGGGGCAGGACAGGCCGCGGGGCGCCGGTGGGCAGCACCGGCCGCAGGTCCAGGACGGAAGACATGACAAAGCAACCCTTCTCGGGCAGGAGCAATACCTCCACCGTACAGGAACATGTGAACAGGTCTTCAAATGTCGTCAGTATGATGAGGTCATGGGCCACGGACGCGTCACCACAGCCAACAGCGCCACCACCCGCGAGCGCCTCGATGCGGTCGGCACCGCCGACGTCGCCGCCACCCTCCAGGCCCTCGCCACGCCCTCCCGGCTGCATATCCTGGCCCGCCTCCAGGAAGGCCCCTGCTCAGTCGGCGACCTCGCCGACGCCGTCGGCATGGAAGCCTCAGCCTGCTCCCACCAACTACGCCTGCTGCGCAACCTCGGCCTGGTCACCGGCGAACGCCACGGACGCTCGATCATCTACGCCCTCTACGACAACCACGTCGCCGAACTCCTCGACCAAGCCCTCTACCACGTCGAACACCTGCGCCTCGGCGTCCGCGACGTCCCGGCTGTCCGACCCGAGCCGGTCGCCGCTGACTAGGACATCCCACGCCACTGCGATTGCATGGCCACGGCGGTGGTCAGGGCGACCGCGCGAGGTGTGATGTCGACCCCGAGGGCGAAGACTCCCTGGCTCAGGAGTGCTCTGCACATGCGGCCCGGGCCGCAGCCGATGTCGATGACGGGGCCGGCGCAGCGTTCCAGGACCGTGTTGTCGGCCGCCGTGGGCTGCTCGTGCCAGCGGTGGACGGGAATCCGGATGCGGCGCCCCTCGTCCAGCCGCAGGTACACCGGTTCCCGGCCGGGGCGCAGGGCGAGTGCGTAGGGATCCTCGTCGGCGTCGTACACATCGTCCTCGTCCGTTGTCACGGTGCTGTGCCGTGCCCGGCAGGGGGCCGGCTCTCGTCGTCGCCGGGCCGGCGCCCGCGGCGCAGTCTCACCGCGAAGGCGACCGCGGAGGCCGCGAAGAGCACGCCGGTGATCAGGAGCCATCGGCCGAGGTAGACGTCGTAGGACAGCCCGGTGCCACCGGGGTAGGGGCCCGCAGGCCGGAAGACGAGGGGGAACCAGACGAGCAGGAGCAGACCGGACAGGAAGGTGGGGACGCGCAGGTGGTTGATCCACGGCACCGCCGTTCCGGCGGTCGCGCGATGCCGCAGTACGGAGACGCTGCTTTCGGGCTGCGCGCGGCTGCTCCGGCCACTGGTGTCCCTACCGGTGTTCGGGGTTCTCGTAGTCGTGGCGGCAGCCGGCGTCCCAGGCCGTGCGCTGGTTGCCGTAGGCGGGGATGCCCCCGAGGTCCTTCAGCGCGCGGGCAAGGTGGAGCAGGTTCCAGGTCATGAAGGTGGTGTTGCGGTTGGTGAAGTCGTTCTCCGGGCCGCCGGAACCGGGGTCGAGGTAGGAGGGCCCTGGGCCCGCCTCGCCGATCCAGCCGGCGTCCGCCTGGGGAGGGATGGTGTAGCCCAGGTGCTGGAGGCTGTAGAGGACGTTCATGGCGCAGTGCTTGACGCCGTCCTCGTTGCCGGTGATCAGGCAGCCGCCGACCCGGCCGTAATAGGCATACTGGCCCGCTTCGTTGAGCAGGCTGGAGCAGGCGTAGAGGCGTTCGATCACCTGCTTCGTCACGGAGCTGTTGTCGCCGAGCCAGATGGGGCCGGCCAGCACGAGGATGTCGGCCGCCATGACCTGCCGGTACAGGTCGGGCCAGGCGTCCGTCTCCCAGCCGTGCTCCCGCATGTCGGGCCAGACCCCGGTCGCGATGTCGTGGTCCACGGCCCGGACGACGTCGACCTGCACTCCCTGTGCGTCCAGGATGGCGGTGCTGCGGTCGATCAGCCCCTGGGTGTTGCTGGTCTCCGGGGAACGCTTGAGAGTGCAGTTGATCACCAGGGCGCGCAGGTCGTCGTACCGGGCCGGCGGCGCGTCGGTGGCGGGCGACGAAGCGGTCACACGATCCTCCTGAAAGGCCCTGCCGTCGCATGACGCGCGGCGAGTCGTCCATATCCGGGGTCCAGCGTGCGAGTCACCCGCGTCAGGTGCCACAGCAGTGCCTCCGAATGGCCTCGACCGCATCCGTCCGCTGTGGTGCGGTCTCCGGGTTCGCGGTGGCCCGGCGGCCTGCTGCGGTCGGCCGAACCCCTGACATCCCGAGGGTCCGTCCTCTGCCCTCGTGTCCTCTCATCGCGTCATCGCGTCATCGCGCTGGTCAGCGCGGTCCGTGCCAGCTCGCGTAGCCAGATGTGTGCGGGGTCGGTGTCATAGCGCTGATGCCATGACAGGTACACCGGGGCCGGCGGCAGGTCGAGCGGGAGCGGGAGCAGTACCAGGCCGAGATCCGCGGCGGCCGAACGCGCCGTGGATTCGGGGCCCGTGACGAGGAGGTCGGAGCCTCGCACGAAGTCGAACGCGGCTCTTTCGGTGGGCGCGGTCGCCACCACGCGTCGGGTGAGGTCCAGCCGCGCGAGAGCGTCGTCGAGCACGTTGCCGAGCCTTCCGCGCCGCGAGACGGTGATGTGCTCGGCCGCGGCGTACCGCGCGGCGGTGACGTCCTTGACACGGGTGAGCGGGTGTCCCCGCCGTACGACGATGACGTGCTGTGTCTCGGCCACCCGGTCGGCGCGGATCTCGGGTGCGGTCGGGCGGTCCGCGTTCGCGGCGAGGTCGACCTCGCCGCGGCGCAACTCGGGTGTGTCGATGCTCGATTCCGCGATGAAGCGCAGCCGCACACCCGGTGCCTGCTCACGCACGGCAGCGAGAAGCGCAGGGCCGCTGAGGGCGACGAGTGCGTCGTGCCAGCGGAGGGTGAAGGTGCGCTCCAGCGATGCGAGGTCGAGTTCACGGCTCGGCGCCAGCACGCCCCGGACCTGCTGGAGCAGGTCGTGCACCTGTTCCCGGACGGCGATCGCGTACGGCGTCGGGGTCATCGTGCGCCCTGTGCGTACCAGGATCTGATCCCCCGTCGTGCGGCGGATCCGGCCGAGGCTGCGGCTCATCGCGGGGGCGGTGACGTGCAGGCGGTCGGCGGCGCCGGCCACGCTGCCTTCCTCCAGGAGAGCGTCGAGCGCGGCGAGCAGATTCAGATCCAATTGCATGGGAGTCATCCTAGTCGTGCTTTACATGCACTTGAAGTTAACGATGGTCGCTCCTACCTTCGAGATGCGGGCGCAGCAGAACCCGGTTCCCGCCTGGTTGGCCTCGCCTCGATCGCCGCCTCAATCACCCTTGCTCAGACGGGAGTACCGCCATGCCCGAGTCGATTCAGAACATCGGTAGTACCGCAGCCGCCGACTCCGCGGCCACCTCCGACGCCGACCTGCTCGCACAGACCGCGATCGCCGTGCGCGCTGCGGGCTCGGCGCTGCGGGAGCGCTTCGGCGACGTGGTCCGCTACCAGAGCCGTGAAGAGCTGATGCGCGCGCTCGCCGCCAACGACGACACGGCTCTCGGCATCCTGCGCCCCCGCCTCACAGCCCTGCGCCCGGACGCCCGCTGGGTGGAGGACGAGCTGGCGGGCGGTGCTCTGCCGTCCGGCGAATGGTGGGTCGTGGACCCGGCCGAAGGCAACGTCAACCACCTGCACGCCCTGCCGGAGTGGGCGGTGACCGCCACCCTGGTGCGCGAGAACCAGCCGGTGCTCACCGCGGTCCACCTGCCGTTGACCGGGGAGACCTACACCGCGCTCACCGGCGCCGGCGCCCACCTCGATGATCGGCCGCTGCACGTGTCCCGGACCACGGACCTCGGCCTGGGCATCGTGGCCACGAGCCAGGCAAGGCCGGACGAGGACGAGAAGGTCGTACGGCGCGTCGGTTCCTCGATCACCGAGATGCTCCTCGACGCGCTCGTGGTGCGGACATCCGTGCCCGCCACCCTGCACCTGCTGAACGTGGCCGCAGGCCGGATCGACGCCTTCTGGCAGTTCGCCGGGGCCCGCGCGGACCTGCTTCCCGGGGCGCTGCTCGTCGCGGAGGCCGGCGGACGGGTCTCCGACGCCGAGGGCCGCCCCTGGACCCCGGAGAGCGAGAGCTTCCTGGCCGCGGCATCCGGCGTGCACGCCGATGCGGTCGCCACGCTCTCCCGCTGACCCCTCACCCCTGACCACTCGCGAGAAACAGAAAGACCAGGAGGACCGGTTCAGCATGAGCAACATCACCGTTCTCGGCGGCGGCCGCGTCGGCGGCGGTCTGGCCACCGCCCTCACCCGGGCCGGGCACGAGGTGACCGTGGCGGACCGCTCGCCGGGCGCTGCCGCCGATGCCGTCCGCACAGCACAGATCGTCATCAACGCCACGCCGGGCGCGGGCTCTCTGGATCGGCTCGTCGCACTGCGCACGGAGCTGCGGGGCAAGATCCTCGTGGACGTCTCCAACGCCACCGTCGACGGACCGGACGGACTGCCCGCCGACCTGCTCTACCCCGGCTCGAGCCTCGCGGAGCAACTCCAGGAGGCGCTCCCCGAGACGCGCGTCGTCAAGACGCTCAACACGATGCTTCACTCGGTGATGACCGCGCCCGCCACGCTCACCCAGACGCCAACCGCGTTCCTCTCCGGCAAGGACCCGGAGGCCAAGCAGATCGTCCGCGGGCTTCTCGTGGACCTGGGCTGGCACCAGGAGTGGATCACGGACCTGGGCGGGATCGAGACCGCGCGGGCTACCGAGGCCGCGATCCTGTTCGTACCGCACGTGATCCGGTCCAGCGGATTCGCACCGTTCGCGATCTCGATCGCCCGCTGATCCGCACAGCCGTGTCCGCGAACCGCTCACCCGTGTCCGCGAACCGCTCACCCGTGTCCGCGAACCGCTCACCCGTGTCCGCGAACCGCTCACCCGTGTCCGCGACGAGTTCCGCTTCCGTGGTCTTCGCCGCACAGTGCCGGTTTCAGCCCTTTACGGCGAAGGACTCGATGTAGGCCAGGGCCCCGTACAGCGCGTCAATTAGGGGTGCGGACTCGCCGGCCGCCTGGTCCAGCAGCGCTCCGCCCTGGCAACGCGGCACGCCAGCACCGGGTCGCCCAACGTGTTCCGGACCGCTTCCCGGTCTGCCGGAACCGCCGTGTGGCATTCCTCTCGCTGCTGGGGTCTCGGCGTGTTCGTCGGCATGTCGTCAGCCGATGGCCACGGCAGCCGCGCCCAAGCCGTCGAAGGAGGTCACGGCCCTGCGAACGGACAGACTCGACGGCAACAGTGTGGCCCGGGAGAGCAATTCCTGTGGTCGGGAAGTGAGATATCGACACGGCGCACGAGAAATATTCCTGAGGTGGGAGACGGCCGGGAATTGTTCACCGCGTGGGGTCGCTCACGGCGTGCTACTGTCAGTATCAGTTGCAGGTGTGGTTGCCAGAATTGTTTTTCCGGCGGCTGATCATCACGGCGACACGGAAAGCGCACAGAGCGTATTCCTGACACCGTCTCCGAAGGAGAAACAAAATGGCTACTGGCACCGTGAAGTGGTTCAACGCGGAAAAGGGCTTCGGTTTCATCGAGCAGGACGGCGGCGGCGCCGACGTCTTCGCCCACTACTCCAACATCGCCGCCCAGGGCTTCCGTGAGCTGCTGGAAGGCCAGAAGGTGTCGTTCGACATCGCGCAGGGTCAGAAGGGCCCGACGGCCGAGAACATCGTTCCCGCGTGACGCGTCGGCACTGACGCATACTTCGCAGCTGGGGCCCGCACCTTGGGGTGCGGGCCCCAGCTCGCTTCGTTTTCAGGGCGATTCAGCCCTGTTTTTTTTCGGCTCGTTCTCGCGATTCTCTGCGCCGTTCGTTTACTGCGGAAATTCCTTGATACGCGCCCACGTCGAGGAAGGTTCCCCATGAACAGCGCACGCACAACTCGCACACGCACGACTCGCACACGCACAACTCGCACATACGACCGCTTCGGAGGAAGTGCTGCCGGCGGCCGCTCCGGTGCTCAGAGCCGCTCCAAGGGAAACGGGAATCGGCGGGCCGTACAGGGTGAGTTCGCCCCGCCGGAGACGACCACACCGGCGTTGCCCGCCGTCGAGTCGTTCGCCGATCTCGCCATGCCGACGCCGTTGCTGGCCGCGCTCGGCCACGAGGGCGTGACCGTACCGTTCCCCATCCAGGCGGCGACCCTGCCGAACTCCCTGGCCGGCCGTGACGTACTCGGTCGTGGCCGTACCGGGTCGGGCAAGACGCTCGCCTTCGGCCTCGCGGTAATGGCCCGCACGGCAGGCCGGCGCGCCGAACCACGGGAGCCGCTGGCCCTGATCCTCGTCCCCACCCGTGAACTCGCCCAGCAGGTCACCGACGCGCTCACCCCGTATGCCCGCGCCGTCCGGCTGCGGCTGGCCACCGTGGTCGGCGGAATGTCGATCGGCAGGCAGGCGAGTGCGCTGCGGGCCGGGGCCGAGGTCGTCGTCGCGACACCGGGACGGCTCAAGGACCTGATCGACCGGGGCGACTGCCGACTGCGGGACGTCGCCGTCACCGTCCTGGACGAGGCCGACCAGATGACCGACATGGGCTTCATGCCCCAGGTCACCGCCCTGCTCGACCAGGTGCGGCCGGAGGGCCAGCGGATGCTCTTCTCGGCGACCCTGGACCGTAACGTGGACCTGTTGGTCCGTCGCTACCTGACCGACCCGGTGGTCCACTCCGTCGACCCGTCGGCCGGTGCCGTCACCACGATGGAGCACCACGTACTCCACGTGCACGACGCGGACAAGCACCGGACGACCACCGAGATCGCGGCACGGGACGGCCGGGTCATCATGTTCCTGGACACCAAGCACGCCGTGGACCGCTTGACCAAGCACCTCCTCAGCAGCGGCGTCCGCGCCGCCGCCCTGCACGGTGGCAGGTCCCAGCCGCAGCGCACCCGGACCCTGGCTCAGTTCAAGGACGGTCACGTCACGGTGCTGGTCGCCACCAACGTCGCGGCCCGCGGCATCCATGTCGACAACCTCGACCTGGTCGTCAACGTGGATCCGCCCGGCGACCACAAGGACTACCTGCACCGTGGCGGTCGTACGGCCCGTGCGGGGGAGTCCGGCAGCGTCGTCACCCTGGTGACACCCGGCCAGCGCCGCGACATGAGCCGACTGATGGCCTCGGCCGGCATCACCCCACGCATCACTCCGGTGCGCTCGGGTGAGGCGGAGCTGAGCCGCATCACCGGCGCCCAGGCGCCGTCCGGTGTCCCGGTCGTCATCACCGCTCCGGCCGTGGAGCGTCCCCGCCGCACGTCTTCCCCGTCCCGTGGCCGTCAGGGCCGCACCGGCCAGGGCCGCACCGGCCAGGGCCGCACCGGCCAGGGGCGGCCCGCCGGCGCGGCGGTGCGCCGCAGGGCAGAGCGGCGCACCGCCGTCGACTCGGCGGCCTAGGCCCAGCACGACCCCGGAGCCGCAGCGGTCTCCCCAGGCCGCAATGGCCACCAAGCCGACCAACCCGCACCGCAGGAGGCATTTTTGACGCCCACGCAGACGCAGTGCCGCACGGCGGAACCCGCATCGACGACCGTGGTCGACGGCATGGAAGGGTACGGGCCCCGGGTCTGTGACGACATGACCGTCGAGGTGGCTCTGGCCGTCATGGCGGGTGCACGTGTCGAGTACCTGACGGTGTGCGACGGGGACGACCAGAGCACGGGTTCGATCACTCTGGCCCGGCTCGCCGTTCTCCGTGCCAGTTCCACGTACACGGACCGCATCCGCCTGCGGGACGTCCTCGGCAGCCGGCTCCGGCCTGTTCCCGTCCGCGGCTGATCCACCCCGCCCGGGTCAGTTCCTTTCCGTCATGCCTGGGAGGCATCATGCGTTGTGTCATCGCCCGGTACCCGTTCGACCTGACCAAGATCGGGGTGCTGGCCTCGATGAAGGGCGTCAAGCCCGAGCTGGTCACGGGCGCGTCCGTGACCATCGGCCGCCGCCGCTACCCCGTCAAGCAGGTGGGCCAGGTCATTACGGGGCAGGACCGCCGTGACTTCACCGGCGGTGAAGTCACCCGGGCCATGGCGGGCCTCGGCTTCACCTGCCACGATGGCCCCGAGGCCGCGCCCGTGAGCGTTCCCCTTCCGCTCCGGAACCCGTCGGCACTGCCCGACGGCGCCTGCCCTGTGGGGGTGTGAGGACGGGCGGGTAACCGCCCTCAGGATCCCGGTGGGGGGGGGGGGGGCCGCGGCGCCCCGCCGACCCCCCCCCGGGGGCGACACCCCCGCGCCCCCCAATAGCGCGCCGCGGGG